>NZ_JBPXKC010000009.1:0-770 GCF_054558355.1 Aquirufa sp. OSTEICH-129A
CCTCCCGCTGTTTGCGTGCCACTTCCCGTGATGATGAACTTCGTAGCTGAACCTGCTCCAATCGTCACATTGCCACTCGTTACGGCACTACCCGTCGCTGGAGTGAAGGTAAACGTGCCCACTCCTGAGGTTCCTGTATAGATTAAACCTAAGCTTGTCAAGTTGGCTACTCCATTACTAAAGTCGCCCGCATTCGTTAATTTATTCGTACCCGATAAGCCCGTGATACTTCCTGTCAAGCTATTGCTTACTGTAATATTGTTCGCACTCGCATCAAAGCCCGTTACCACGTTACCATACGCATCTTGTGCCGTTAAGGTGTTTGTACCCGTAAACGCTACTCCACTGGTCTGTGGACTCGCCAAGCTCACCGTTAATTTAGCAAAGCTTGAAGCACTTACCGATACACTTAAACGATCTGCTCCCGATGCCGATATACTGCCATCTGTAGCAGCTAGTACTGCTGATTCTACATGGTATAATAGCATGCTCGCCGTAGCTACTCCATTCGTGAAGCTCACACTCGTCGAGCTACCTACATTCGTGCCTGCTACTGTCGCTGCAGTCACTGGACTTGTCGAACTATTAGCTCCACTGAAAGTCAAGGACTTGCTGCCCGTATAACCTACCGCCGTATTGCCGCTCGCATCTTTCGCGGTAATCGTGATTGTTTGACCTACTCCTGCCGTTTGCGTGCCGCTTCCCGTGATAATCAACTTAGTCGCTGAGCCTGGGTTTACCGTTATAGCACTCGAGCTTACTGGAGCCCC
>NZ_JBPXKC010000010.1:0-648 GCF_054558355.1 Aquirufa sp. OSTEICH-129A
ATCCTTCGCCGTGATTGTAATCGTTTGACTCGTTCCAGCCGTTTGCGTGCCGGATCCTGTAATCACAAACTTATTGGCCGATCCTGGATTGATCGTTATGCTGCCACTTGTTACAGCTGTCCCTGTTGCTGGAGTGAACGTAAATGTGCCACTACCAACTGTTCCTGTGTACTTCAAGCCTAAGCTTGTTAAGTTGGCCACCCCATTCACAAAATCACCTGCACTTGTTAATTTATTGCCACCACTTATTCCACTAATCGTTCCTGTTAAGCCTGTCGTACTTACCGTAATGTTATTCGCACTCGCATCAAAGCCGGTCACCACGTTGCCATAGGCATCTAGGGCCGTCAACGTATTTGTGCCCGTAAACCCTACTCCATTGATCTGTGGACCAGCCAAGCTTAAGGCTAATTTACTGAAGCTTGAAGCACTAACAACCACACTCAAACGATCTGACCCACTCGTACCTATCGAACCTTCGATAGCCACCAAGTTGGCTGTCTCTACTTTAAATAAGCTCAGACTCGCTGTAGCTACCCCATTCGTGAAGCTCACACTCGTCGCTGTACCAAAGTCTGTACCCTCTACTTTTGGTGAGGTCGCTGGAGATGATGAACTATTCGCTCCACTGAAAGTTAAGCTCTTACT
>NZ_JBPXKC010000011.1:0-639 GCF_054558355.1 Aquirufa sp. OSTEICH-129A
TTTGTGGACTTGTTAAACTAACTGCCAATTTAGCGAAGCTAGCTGGTGATACAGTAACCGATAAACGATCTGCTCCTGAAGATGAAATGCTTCCATCTGTTCCCGAAATAGTAGCCGATTCCGCTTTATACAAGCTCATGGAAACCGTGGCTATACCGTTCGTAAAGGTAATGCTAGTCGATGATCCAAAATTGGTACTTGCCACCGTAGGGGCTGTAACAGGACTTAATGAACTAGCTGTACCAGAGAAAGTAATATTATGCGCACCTGTATAGGCAGTGGCTGTATTTCCACTTGCATCTTTTGCCGTCAAGGTAATATTTTGGGATGCTCCCGCTGTTTGAGTAGCTGAACCTGTGATAACCAACTTAGTGGCCGCACCTGAATTGATCGTAATTGTTGAGCTAGTTACTCCCGTTCCAGTAGCTGGAGTAAAGGTAAAGGTTCCTGTTCCTGAGGCTCCCGTGTACGTTAAGGCAGCACTTAAATTAGCTACGCCACTTACAAAGTCACCTGCATTATTCAACTTATTCGTACCCGACAAGCCCGTGATCGCTCCTGTTAAGCTAGTTGTCACTGTCACATTATTGGTACTCGCATCAAAACTACTTACCGTGTTACCATAAGCATCTTGGGCCG
>NZ_JBPXKC010000012.1:0-600 GCF_054558355.1 Aquirufa sp. OSTEICH-129A
GAACATCAGGAGCAGGAACTTTTGTCTTTACTCCAGCAAGCGGAACAGCCGCTACTAGCGCAAGTATTACCATCAATCCAGGAACAGCTACTAAGTTGGTAGTAACGGGAACAGGAACACAAACAGCAGGAGGTAATCAAACGATAACCCTTACGGCAAAAGATGCTAATGGAAATACAGCTACCACTTATACTGGAGCTAAAAATATTATATTCAGTGGTGCAGGAACCTCAAGCAGTCCAGCGACTGTACCAACGGTGGCAAGTACGAACTTTGGTACAGGAACAAGCTTAACGTTTACCGATGGTGTGGCCAGTGCCACGATGGTCTTGTACAAAGCGGAGGTATCTACAGTATCAGCCAGTGATGGAACTATCTTCTCAGCGGGAGCAGATCGTTTATCGGTGACAGTCAGTGCGGCTGCCTACAGCAAATTGGCAGTAAGCTTAGCGACGCCACAAATAAATGGAACCGCCTTTACTGGTTCAAATACCTTAACGGCCCAAGATGCTTATGGTAACACGGTAAGTAGTTTTGATGCGAGTACCAATAATGTGACAGTGACAACTAGCTTAACAGGAGCGATCACGGGCTTGTCGG
>NZ_JBPXKC010000013.1:0-569 GCF_054558355.1 Aquirufa sp. OSTEICH-129A
GTTGCTGGACTAAACGTGAAGCTACCTGAGCCCGAAGTTCCTGTAAACATTAAGCCTAAGCTTGTCAAGTTCGCCACTCCACTACTAAAGTCGCCTGCTCCATTTAATTTATTCGTGCCCGATAAGCCCGTGATGCTTCCTATCAAGCTACTGCTTACTGTAACATTATTCGTCGAGGCATTAAAGCCTGTCACTACGTTGCCATAAGCATCTTGTGCCGTTAAGGTATTCGTGCCCGTAAAGGCTACTCCACTGGTCTGTGGACCTGCTAAGGCTAAGCTGAACTTAGCAAAGCTTCCCACTGAAACACTCACCGATAATTCGCCAGCTCCACTTGCCGTCAAGCTGCCATCACTCACATTGATTGAAGCAGACTCTACTTTGTACAAGCTCAGACTAGCCGTAGCTACTCCATCCGTGAAGACCACACTCGTAGCCGTGCCAAAGTCTGTACCTCCTACTTTTGGTGCCGTCACTGGAGACGATGAACTATTCGCTCCACTAAACGTTAAGCTCTTGCTGCCTGTATATCCTGTTACCGTATTGCCATTCGCATCCTTCGCCGTGAT
>NZ_JBPXKC010000014.1:0-528 GCF_054558355.1 Aquirufa sp. OSTEICH-129A
ATTGGTGGAGAATAACGGATTCGAACCGTTGACCCCCTGCGTGCAAGGCAGGTGCTCTAGCCAGCTGAGCTAATCCCCCAATTTTAATTGGGTTTTAATGTTAATCTCTTCATTCATTAGACTCGTTAGTCCAATGCGGTACGCTTAATTTCTTCGAGTGGAGATAACGGATTCAACGCGAACGGCTAGTTCGTTGACCCCCTGCGTGCAAGGCAGGTGCTCTAGCCAGCTGAGCTAATCCCCCAATTTTAATTGGGTTTTAATGTTAATCTCTTCATTCATTAGACTCGTTTGTCTAATGCGGTACGCTTAATTTCTTCGAGTGGAGATAACGGATTCAACACGGAATGTAATTCCGTTGACCCCCTGCGTGCAAGGCAGGTGCTCTAGCCAGCTGAGCCAATCCCCCGTTATTGGCTTTCATCTCTAGCTTGCCCCAACCTTATTTGTTGGTGGGCCTGCGTGGACTCGAACCACGGACCTCTACATTATCAGTGTAGCGCTCTAACCACCTGAGCTACAAGCCCG
>NZ_JBPXKC010000015.1:0-476 GCF_054558355.1 Aquirufa sp. OSTEICH-129A
GCTGTTTGTGTTCCTGTTCCCGTTACTACCAACTTAGTAGCTGTTCCTGGATTGATGGTAATACTTGCGCTAGTAGCGGCTGTTCCGCTTGCTGGAGTAAAGACAAAAGTTCCTGCTCCTGATGTTCCAGTAAATTTCAAGCCTAAGCTGGTCAAGTTCGCTACTCCACTTGTGAAGTCGCCCGCTTGATTCAATACCTGATTTCCTCCTGAACCTAAGCCACTGATGGTTCCTGTCAAGGCTGTACTTACTGTTACATTATTATCCGCAGCATTGAAAGTCGGAACGGTATTACCATAAGCATCTTGGGCCGTTAAGGTATTCGTACCCGTAAAGGCGGTTCCATTGATTTGTGGACTTGTTAAACTAACTGCCAATTTAGCGAAGCTAGCTGGTGATACAGTAACCGATAAACGATCTGCTCCTGAAGATGAAATGCTTCCATCTGTTCCCGAAATAGTAGCCGATTCCGCTTT
>NZ_JBPXKC010000016.1:0-470 GCF_054558355.1 Aquirufa sp. OSTEICH-129A
ACTGCTAAAGATGCCAATGGAAATAATTTAACTGCTGGCGGTGCTACTGTCACCATCACCAACTCATCTGGTTCAGGTACCATTGGTTCGGTTACAGATAATAGCAATGGTACATATACCGCTACTGTCACTTCTCCTACTGCGGCTGGTTCAGGCGTTTTCGTGGCCACATTAGGCGCAGCTCCTGTGAAAAGTGGTACTGGTTCCCAAACTCAATCTACCATTACTTACACTGCTGGTACAGCGAATAAATTAGTCGTTTCTTCTATCTCGCAACAAACAGCTGGTACAGGGTTTGCTGTTACAGTTACATTAACCGACGTAAACGGCAATGCGGTCAATGCCACCGCTGATGGAACAGTTACTCTTACTCGTAAGACAGGTACTGGTACTTTAGGTGGTACACTTACAGGTACCATTACTTCTGGATCTAGTGCAGTTACCATCTCAGGTGTTACTTATACCAAAGC
>NZ_JBPXKC010000001.1:0-62165 GCF_054558355.1 Aquirufa sp. OSTEICH-129A
TTGACTTTGCTCTTACTATTAAAATAAGAATTGTCATTATCCTTGTCTTGAATGCTATTTTTCTCTTCATAACCACTTTAAATAGTTATGAACTTTTTCCTTTTATCAACACGTCAAAGAACTCTTTTAAACTGGCTTTGCATTTTGAACTTCGTCAAAACTTGGTTCATGTACTCGCTTCGTTTATTGCGCTTGCTCGTTTAGCTAGCGATTGGGAGTGCAAAGATGCACGGTTTATTTATTTTGTGCAACTATTGGTGAATAAATTTTTTAATAATTTTTTAATTTATTCACCAATATGTTAGCAACTACCTGATAGCCAGAATGTAATTTTTTTGTTTTCCATTTCCGATTAATAAGTATTTATTTCGCAATAACGGAAAATCAATATTTGCTTGTGGATTATTCACTTTTACTTTATTCACACTAATCGCATTTCCCTGGATCGCTTTGCGTGCTTCTCCTTTGGAACTGCAGATTAAATGATTACATCCCACACTGATTAAATCGGTTAGATTTTGGCATTCTGCCAATGCCTCAGGACTTACTTGATAAATGGGTAATTGCTGGAATACACTTTCCGAGGCCGCCTCCAACTGCTCAATGGCATCTTTAGCAAATAAGATACCCGAAGCCTCGATCACTTCTTCACAGATATTTGTTCCATGAACGCGTGTTGTTACTTCTTGACCTAAAGCCTTTTGTAAAATGCGTAAATGAGGCGCCTCCGCATGCTGTGCCTCCATATTTTCTATTTCCGATTGGGTAAACAGCGTAAATACCCGTAATAACCTAGGGACATCCGCATCTGCCGTATTCAACCAAAATTGATAAAACTCATAAGGACTCGTTTTGGCAGGATCTAACCATACATTACCTGATTCCGATTTGCCAAACTTGGTGCCATCGGCTTTTGTTACCAAAGGTGTCGTAAGGGCAAAAGCACGATCTGCCTCATCTTCTCCGCTTCCTTCTTTCCGACGAATGATTTCTGTACCTGTGGTGATATTACCCCATTGATCAGAACCTCCCATTTGTAAACGAACATTCTTTGTTTTGTACAAATGGTAGAAGTCATAACCCTGTAAGAGTTGATAGGAAAATTCTGTAAATGATAAGCCCGTTTCCAATCGGTTTTTCACCGAATCTTTAGACATCATGTAATTCACCGTTAAAAACTTACCCGCTTCCCGTAAAAATCCTAAAAAACTAAATTCTTTGAACCAATCGTAATTATTGACTACCTCTGCCGAATTTGCTCCTCCATGAAAATCAAGAAACTTCTCCAATTGCTTTTGAATCCCAATTTGATTTTCACGCAAGGTATCTTCCGATAAAAACTCTCTTTCAGCATTCTTGCCTGAAGGGTCTCCAATCATACCCGTAGCTCCTCCCACCAAGGCAATGGGCTTATGGCCAGCTAATTGGAAATGTTTTAACAACATAATGGCGGCTAAATTCCCTATGTGCAAACTAGGTGCCGTAGGGTCAAAGCCAATGTAGGCTGTTGTCATTTCTTTCGCTAATTGCTCTTCTAAGCCGGGAATCATGTCGTGTAACATGCCTCTCCATCTCAATTCCTCGATAAAATTACCTTGCATTTTCTAGGGGTGTATTAAATAAAATGGTCGCAAAAATAAGCATATTTGCTTGAATTCGTCTACTGTTTGAATAACAAAGACGTATCTCCATAACTTAAAAAGCGATAGCCCTCTTGTAGCGCCTTGGTATATACATCTTTCCAATGCTCACCAATTAAGGCAGCTATCAATACCAATAGGGTCGATTTAGGTTGATGAAAATTGGTCATTAAGGCATCACAAAGGTGTAGGGTATAACCCGGCATAATCAGCAGTTCAGTTTCTGCTATCCATTGTTCCTGCTGATTTTCTTGTAAAAACTGGATTACTTTTTCCAAAGACTCGCTAACGCTGTAGGTTTTTTCTCTAGCTTGATAGGCAAATTCTTTCGGCAAAACAAAGCCTTCTTTCGGGATTTTTCCTCCTTCTATTAAATATACGCCTGACCAATACAAGCTCTCTAATGCTCTTAAAGCGGTAGTTCCTACGGGAACAATGGGTCCTTTATGTTTTAAAATGGCTTCCATCATGGGAATAGAAAAAATCAGCTGTTCCCGGTGCATGGGATGGTTGGCTACATTTTCCTCTTTGACAGGAAGAAAGGTGCCTGCTCCTACATGTAAGGTGATGAAAGTACTTTGATGTCCTTTGCTAGGAATTTGATCCAATAATTCCTGCGTAAAATGAAGGCTGGCCGTGGGTGCAGCCACTGCGCCTAATTCTTTGGAAAAAATGGTTTGATATCTTTCCTGATCTTCTTGATCTAAATCTCTTCCTAAATAGGGTGGGAGGGGAATTTGACCTAAAGCATTCAATATTTCTGCAAATAAATGGGCGCTATTCCACGTTATTCTCACCCAATTTTGATCGCGGTCAATCCATTCTAAGGCCAAATGGATTTCTTCTCCCTCTATTTGAATGCTTTGTTTTAGGCTTTCACCTGCTTTCCAACGTTTTTTATTTCCAATCAAGCATTCCCATTCTACCTGGTGCTTGGATTCCATGGTTAGTTGGGTTGCTACTTGAGAAGCCAAGGGCTTTAATAAAAATAGCTCAATGGTGGCTCCCGTTGACTTTTTGAGATGGATTCTAGCTGGTATAACCCGTGTATTATTAAAAACAAGTAAACTATTTGTCGGTAATAAATCTAGAATTTGGTAAAAATGATGGTGGGTGATTTGGCCATTTCTAGAAACCAATAAACGTGAAGCATCTCTGGCTGGACTAGGATGTAAGGCAATGCGTGCTTCAGGTAAGTGGTAATCAAATGCCTGAATGGATAAAGGGGCTATGGCAAGCTTCATTATTCTTCCAAATAATCCGAATATGACATTAAACGAAGAGGGAAATAGGCAATCCAAATAAACAAGATGATGATTCCTGCTAATGGATAATATGAAAAGTCTTGATTGTATGTTCTTTCGTCATTCAATAATAACAAGGCTCTTAATACCAAAATCATAAAGGTATTGACCAAAGCAGGTAGCATGTGTAGCCAATTAACCAAGGTTTCTTTGATCTTGCTACCTCCTTTTTTCTTGAAGGTTGAAAATAAGCTAGTGAATTGATTATCAGGTATTTTCTGAATATTCTTAATCAATAATAAGGCTAACATATTAATCAAGGTCATGATTCCTGCCGTTAGGTAGAAAATTTCTTCTTTGGGTAGAAATCCATCTCCACGACCCGTTTCACCAAAATGCACCGCCGTAGGGTCAGGCAGTCCACGGTAAATAAATAGGAGAGAAACGCCAAATCCAATGATGGAAATAATGCGCCATACTCGAGAAAAGAAATGATCGATCGACATACGTTGATTAAAATGTCCACAAAATTAGGTCTGAAAATCTAACTGACCTAATCTTTGTATTCTTTACATTAGGAAAATGATAATTATACCTCATTCTTGTAATTCAAGCTTGAAAAAAGTAGATTTGTACCTTATATAAAATAGCCATGGCAATCTACACGAAATACGGAGATAAGGGTTTCACTCGTCTTGCTGATGGCATTGGCATACCGAAATCAAATTTAAGAATTGATGCCATAGGTGATATTGATGAGTTGAACTCCTATTTGGGTTTATTGAATACCAAGCTTTCTGACAAGTTGAATGCCAAAGTTTTGGGAATTCAAACTAGTTTGTTTGTACTAGGCGCACATGTGGCTAGTGATTCATCCGATTTTTTAGGAAACATGAAACTCATTGAGCTTCATGATATTGTGGCATTGGAAGGATTAATAGATGAAATGGATGAAGTATTAACCCCCATGCGAGTCTTTATTCTGCCCGGTGGTCATGAGACAATTGCCTTGGCGCAAGTTTGCCGCACTGTTTGCCGCCGTGCAGAACGCAGCCTTATTAGATGGGTTCAAGCGGAAGAAAAAGAAGAAGCTTTTCAAATATCCATCGCTTATTTAAATAGATTATCGGATTATTTATTCATGATGTGCCGCTATCTACATCATTCCTTGGGAATCCCTGAGATTCCATGGAACTCTGGCAGGTAGCCTTTACGATTTAATATGATGCAAATAGAAATAAAACCCATAGCCCAATCTCGAATCAATGAGGTTGATTTTGATCACTTAGTTTTTGGTCGCAGTTTTGCTGACCACATGTTAGTAGCGGATTATGCGGATGGAGCTTGGCAACAAGTAAGTATTCAGCCTTATGGTCCCCTAAGCTACCAGCCAGCCATGATGTCCTTGCATTATGGACAAGCCATTTTTGAAGGAATGAAGGCCTATCGTTCCAAACAAGATGAAATCTTGGTTTTTCGTCCAGAAGAAAATTTCAAACGTTTCAATAAATCGGCTGTGCGTATGTGCATGCCAGAGGTCCCAGAAGAGATTTTCATGGGTGGTTTGAGGCAATTATTACAATTGGATAAAGCTTGGGTTCCAGCCAAGGAAGGTTGTTCATTATACATTCGTCCTTTCATGTTTTCAACGGATGAATATGTAGGCGTGTCTCCTTCGAATACCTATAAGTTTATCATTTTCCTTTGTCCGGTGGGTTCCTATTATGCCAAGCCTTTGCGCGTTCGTGTGGAAACACAATACATTCGTGCGGCTAAAGGTGGCGTAGGTTTCTCCAAGAATGCAGGAAATTATGGAGGTTCTTTGTTCCCTACTCAAGAAGCTAACAAAGCAGGATATGATCAGATTATTTGGACCGATGCAGCAACACATCAATATGTAGAAGAAGCGGGTACAATGAATTTGATGTTCGTGGTGAATGGGGCTCTAGTAACCGCTCCTACGGGGGATACCATTTTAGATGGCGTTACTAGAAAGTCAGTCTTACAAATCGCCAAAGACTGGGGAATGAAAGTGGAAGAAAGACCGCTTTCGGTTAAGGAATTAATCGAAGGAATACAATCAGGTGCCGTAACAGAAGCTTTTGGAGCCGGTACTGCCGCAGTGATTGCTCCTATCCAGGTGATTGCTTTTGAAGGTAAGGACTATGAATTGCCAGCTAGAAAAGAGAGCGATTTCTCATCTAAAGTATTTCATGAAATCAACCACATTCGTTTAGGTGAGGTAGCAGACACTCGCCATTGGGTTTGGAAAGTCTAATTTATTTTAGAAAATACTACTTGAATACCCGGGTCTTTGGATGTACCAACATCTTCCAAAATGACCTGGGTATTTTCATTTTTCCAAACAATCTTTTTGGCATTTCCTCGCCCATTTCCGTAAATGCTTCCTAGGTATTCTTTGAAATTGGCAGTTAAGTCCAAGACCTCATCTTGCTCTTCCAAAAAGATATTTAATATGATGCCTTTTACTCGGTTGTTTTCATCGGGTAAATAAGTGATATCTACAAAGTTTAAATCCGTATCATCGAAGAATTGGGTATACGATTTTCCTAGGCTCGGTTGGGTTTCAGATAATTCCACTTTTTCTGCAATGGTCGACATATCTTGGCCCCAAGATACATTTCTAATGATTCCTTCTGATCCCAAGGTAATTCGCTGCAGTAGGGGAGTACTCGCGTCCCAAGCTTTTTGCTTAGCTTGTTTTTTGGAGTCCACATTTTCCTGATTGGCTTCCTGTTTATCGCTGGTAGTTTGACATGCATATGTAATTATCAAGAAACTGATAATGAAGGAAGATGCAAGAATGTTTCGTATTAGGCTTATTTTAGGGTTCATTTGCTTGTTAATCAACAAAGTGATGTTATCGAATAGCTAAATTTAAAAAATTTCAAATTTGATATATTCTGTTTTTAGAAAAATAGTGTTATTTTTGTTCAGCGATTTTTACGTTTGATGTTTCAAACTAACAATATTTAAGATTATTAGTGGTTAGGTATTTTAAAAAGGAGCCGGTCTTTGACTGGCTTTTTTTTTAGAATTCACGTCCCAATCCCACCACAAAGCCATATTTTCCTCCATTATTAAACGGTAAAGCCATCTTCAAAACGAAGTTGTAATAGGTCACGATATCGAGTCCTACGCCATAACCGTATAACCATTTATTGGCATAAACACTTTTTGTTTCTTCCCGATTCTCTTGATTCACATAAGCCAAATCAAAGAATGCTGTCGGAAAAATGGACAATGGCATCTGATTGAATTGCTTGTAGGGAATAAAGGATAATGGGATAATTTGTTTATACAGTTGGTATTTCAAGGTGTTTTTGGACAAGAAATAATCTGTCCCATCCACTACCTTTAATTCAAAGCCGCGCACCACTTCATTCCGATACCCCAGGCCTCTTTGGTTGGCATAAGGGACCGTCGCTCCTTCTTGCGTGATTTTTCCCTTAAATTGACTACTGAAATAAAACTTTTTACCCAAATCGAAATAATAGGAAAGTCCAGCATTAAATTCCCAAAAATTTATTTCATCTTGGGCTAATACGCCATATTTCTGAAAACTGATATCAATTTTTTTGCCCACCAAAGGATACACCACGAAATCCCTGAAATCATAGGAGAAGGTATAGCCCAATTGCATGAAATTTTGCTCATTGGATTTACCTTGAAAATAGCGGGGATTTAATTGGGTGATGGTGTCAGAAACTAGATTATGGCTATACTTGATTTCTAATGTCTGGAAATCATAGAACCGAAAACGCTTTCTAAAGCTTATCCCACCACTCCATTTTTCTCTTAAAATATTGTCAGAACCTAAAAAAACTAAGGTGTCAGCTTGGGTTTTATAAGCGATGTTTTTACTCGTTAAATAGTCCAAATTAAAGCCAATTCCCAAGGTCTTTTTACGGTCCACGTAGGGGTTATTGTAGGAAAATTCTACACGTTGCGAAAAGCCAGTTTCAGCTTTTAGCATCAATCTTTCTGCCCTTCCCCTAAAATTGGTATGCAATAAATGTATTCCATAAACCGCTCTATCAAATGGATGACCTCTTGCCCACCACTCGTTTAAATTACGGTCGGCTAATTGGAAAACGGGATATGCTAGAAAATACCACTGTTCTAGCATGTCAAAATTGATGATTAATTTGCCTTGGCTGCTTAGGTGGTACTCAGAACGAACCCAAATAAACAAATTGGTATTCATGAGTTTTCGTCTGCTGAATTCCAATTTTTGGTCAATTTCATTTAAATCCAGCTGGTCGCCTTCCTTAAAATCTAATTCCCTTCGTAGTATACTTCTTTTGCTCCGCTCATTACCTTTGAAATGTATGCTATCAACCGTTACCATTTGCCCCCAAGCAAGGTTCGACAAACCTAGTCCAAGGAAAATGAAAACACTGAAAATGAAAACATTAGGCGGTAAAAAACGTCTCATGCCTCTAAATTAGTCAAAAGCACAGCTATTATTTTACCCCTGGATGAATTATTCAAAAAGGATGCTTGCCGGATGCTGGTTCCAAGCTTCCATTTTATCTTGGAATTTTTTCTCAATGGCTTGTCTTCGAATTTTTAAAGTAGGGGTGATGCAGTTGTTTTCGATGGTCCAATCCTCTTTCAAAACAACCATTTTAGATAAATGTTCGTAATTTTTAAAATGAGGTTTTATGCTTGTTTTTATACCATCTAAGGCCATTTCAATCGCCGTTTTGTCGGCCTTCTTGCCTTCTGAATTTAAAATAATTAAGGCGATGGGTTGCGGTAAATTGGTGCCAACCACGCAAGCTTGCTCAATCCATTCATGAGACAAAATCATATTTTCAATGGGTGCTGGTGCCACATATTGCCCCTTACTCGTCTTGAAATTATCTTTCACTCGACCAATAATGGAAATAAATCCTTCGGAATCCAATTCGGCCATGTCGCCTGTTTTTAGCCAAGGGCCATCAAATAGTTCTTGGCTTAAGGTGGGTTCTTTATAATATCCGGTGGTGTTATAGGGTGCCTTCATGAGTAGCTCATGCGTCTCTGGGTCTAATTTGACTTCACAGGTAGGCCATGGTTTTCCAACAGTCCCTAATCGAATTTGATCTCGAGGCATTAAGGAATTGAAACCCATGTTTTCGGTCATTCCATAGGCTTCCTGGATGCGTATTCCTAACTTTTGAAACCATATCAATAGTTCCGTAGGCATGGGAGCCGCCCCAGTCACATTCATTTTGGTTTGATCTAAACCTAAACCGGATTTGATTTTCTTTTGAATGAGCTGTCGAATAATGGGTATGGATAACAATATATCCAAGCGTTTTTGTCCCCCGATTTTCTGTAAAATCCCCTCCCGGAATTTTGCCCAAATGCGTGGAACGGCTAAAAAGTGGGTCGGCCGACAAGCCGCTAGGTTTTCTTTAAAACTATCTAGGGTTTCCACAAAATAGATTGTACCTCCAGAGGCCGTGGCGGCAAATTCCACAAAATTCCGCTCGGCGATATGACACAAGGGTAGGTAAGAGATAAATCGATTATTGGGTTCTTGCAAAAAGGCCGCTTCCTTGGCAAGATTGATGGCTTGCATGATTCCCTTATGCTTGAGCATGACACCTTTGGGAGAGCCTGTTGTACCCGAAGTATAAACGATGGTGCACAATTCATCTCCATCAGCCTGATACATGGCATCCAAGGGTTTTGTTTGAGCTTCTATACTGGTCCAATGTGATTCTGACAAAGGGCTCTGATGTTCTGGTGTGAATATCAAAGTGATGTGCGATGGTATTCCTGCTCGAATACTTTCCCATTGATCTAATTTTCCAATAAAAAGAATTTGGCAGTCGGAATGCACCAAAACTTGGTTTAACTGCTCAGCGCTTAGCGTGGGGTAAAATGGAACAGAAACGCCTCCAGCAGCCGAAATAGCTAAATCTGCCATGATCCAATGAGCACAGTTTTTGGATAATATTCCAATGTGCTTCGGACGATTGGGGTCTAATTTTTGTTGCAGGTAATGGGCAATTTTACTGATTTGTAAAGCCACTTCTCCATAGGTGTAATCTAGGTAATTGGGTCCTACAGGCTGTTTTAGATAAACGGCTTCAGGCTGATGTTCTGCCCAATAAAGAAAATTCTCTAGGTTGCTGTGGTAGTGGTCAATCATGGATTGGCTTTATTTCTAAGGTTAGTCCTTAAAAATAAAACTTAATTCTTTTATTTCATAGGCTTGTTCACCCCCAGGTTTTTCCATGATTAAAAGGCCTTGCGCGTTGACTCTTAGAATTTTACCAACAAAATCATGTTGGTTGTCTTGGTATGGGTGCCACTCTTGGAATCTAAATAGTTTTTGGTGGTAGCTTTCATCTAGCAAATAAAACTTTTGCGCTAAAAAATGTAAATATTCTTGTTCAATTCCAGCGGAAATATGCTTGTAGATGTCGTGCAAGTCGAAGGATTGGGGCGATTTCATCCAAGATTTTAGGGAGCACGCTCGTAAATCTGCGAAATTAGTTTGGTTGATGTTGAGGCCAATTCCTACAATGGCAAAGGTCCATTGGCCAGATTGGAAATTGTTTTCAATCAAAATGCCGCCTAATTTTCTTCCATCCAAATAGATATCGTTGGGCCATTTGATGCTTAAGGGTAATTTTTCACCATAATTTTCGACAGCCCAGGTTTGAATGCCATGCACAATGCCAATGGCCACCGCTTTACTCAGGTAAAATTGGTTTTCCATCAAGGAATGTGGTGGCTTAAGCAGGTAGGATAGTAATAAATTTTGATCTGGCTCGGCATGCCAAGTATTTCCTCTTTGGCCTCTTCCTGCACTTTGATGTCCGGCTACCCAAGCAAAACCTTCGGGAAGGTTCCCTTCCAAAGACTCCTGAAATGCCATGGAATTGGTAGAGGGGCAGCTGGGAATGTATTTCGCCAATTTGCCTACGAACCGGGTTGTTGCGTGGTAATTGTTCAAATTTATTTGTAATTTTAAGCTTGGTAGAACAAATTTAAATCTTTAATCGTTAAGAAAGTTCTCTATAAACATTTAGATCAAAACAATATATGCGTAAAAGTTCCATTAAGTCCCCCAAAGAAGATATCTCGGAAGAAATTGTGAATTGGGTAGTCAAGGGGATGCAAGAAAAGAAGGCACAGGAAATCATGGTATTGGACTTACGCGGTGTACAAAATGCATTCACGGATTTCTTTGTGATTTGTTCTGGTACTTCTGATACCCAAATTGATGCGATTGCTGATTCGGTCGACAAAGAAATTTGGGAGGCGGGTAAATTACATGCACATTCCATTGAAGGAAAAGCAAATCGTGAGTGGATATTGATGGATTATTACGATGTCATTGTGCATGTATTTTTGAAAGAAAAACGCTCCTTTTTCAAGTTGGAAGAACTTTGGGGAGATGCTAAATTCACCATCATTCCAGAATTATAATCTGGAAAATTCAGAAATTTTCCTAGAAAAGAAACTTATTCACTCCGCTACATTGTTACAAGCCCAAATAGATAACCAATGGCAAAACAAGTAAACAATTCAAAGAATACTAAGAGGTCAGGAATTCCTCCTCGATTACCTAAAAAACCGGTTGGAGGCATGCAAAGCTGGATGGTCATTGGTTTGATGATCGCCGTGGTAAGTATGTTCTTTTTTACCAAACAGCGTACCCTTCAAGAAATTTCTCAGAAGCAGTTTGAGTCGATGTTGATTCAAAAAGAAGTGGAAGGTGTGACGATTGTGAATGATAAATTGGTGGAGGTGAATCTAAAGCCCAATTTCGTTGCCAAGTATTTTAAAAACTCTCCTCAAGGGCTTATTTCAGTGAAACAAGGCCCACATTTTGAATTTCAAATTATTTCAAAAGAAGGTTTTGAGCGTTTTTTAGAAGATAGACAAAAGGCTTTTCCGCGCAATGAGCAGATCATGGCGAAGCCAGAAACTCGTACGGGACCTTTGGATTGGTTGGGTACTTGGGGCTTCTTTATTCTAATGGGCCTAAGTTTTTATTTCCTTTTCTTCCGCATGGGCGGAGGTGGTGGTGCCGGTGGACAAATCTTCAATATTGGTCGTAGTAAGGCTACGCTGATCGAAGGGGAGTCGAAAGTACGGGTTACCTTCAATGATGTAGCTGGTTTGGATGAGGCGAAGGAAGAGATACAGGAGATTGTGGAGTTTTTAAAATTCCCAAAGAAATTTACAGACTTAGGTGGTAAAATACCCAAGGGTGCTTTGTTAGTAGGCCCTCCAGGTACAGGTAAAACCTTATTGGCGAAAGCCGTGGCGGGTGAGGCCGGTGTTCCATTTTTCTCTCTTTCAGGTTCTGATTTTGTGGAAATGTTTGTGGGTGTAGGTGCTGCCCGTGTGCGTGATTTATTCAAGCAGGCCAAAGAAAAAGCGCCTTGTATCATCTTTATTGATGAGATTGATGCGGTTGGCCGTTCACGTGGACGTGGTTCTATGCCTGGAGCCAACGATGAACGTGAAAACACTTTAAACTCTCTTTTGGTGGAGATGGACGGTTTTGCCACGGATTCAGGAATTATCATCATGGCGGCTACAAACCGTCCAGATGTTTTGGATTCTGCCTTATTGCGTCCGGGTCGTTTTGACCGTACCATTAGCATTGATAAACCCGATATCATTGGTCGTGAAGCTATTTTTAAAGTGCATATTAAGCCCCTTAAATTGGCGAATGGCGTAGATGTAAAGGAATTAGCCGCACAAACACCTGGATTTGCCGGAGCGGAAATTGCCAACGTATGTAATGAAGCAGCCTTAATTGCTGCTAGAAGAAATAAAGTAGCGGTGGAAATGACTGATTTCCAGGAAGCTATGGACCGTGTGATTGGTGGATTGGAAAAGAAAAACAAATTGATTTCCCCTGAGGAGAAAAATATTGTTGCTCACCATGAGGCAGGTCATGCCATTGCAGGTTGGTTTTTAGAACATGCCAATCCCTTGGTAAAAGTGTCCATTGTACCTCGTGGAGTGGCGGCATTGGGTTATGCTCAATACTTACCTAAAGAGCAGTTCCTTTATCGTACTGAACAATTGATGGATGAGATGTGTGTTACCCTAGGGGGACGTGCTGCTGAGGAAATCATTTTTGGAAAGGTTTCTACGGGGGCTCAAAATGACTTGGAGCGTATTACCAAGTTGGCTTATTCCATGGTGACCGTCTATGGTATGAATGATAAATTGGGTAACATCTCCTATTATGATTCCAAAGGAACAGAATACCAATTCAATAAGCCATATTCGGAGACTACAGCGCGTGAAATCGATGAAGAGGTGCGTAAGATTATAGCTGAAGCTTACAAGAGAACCTTAGCTTTACTGCGTTCAAAAAAGGATAAGCTGATTATTTTAGCGGAACAATTGTTGAAAAAAGAAGTCTTATTCCAAAGTGATTTAGAAGCTTTGGTGGGGCCTCGTCCGTTTGAGCAATTAACTTCTTATCAGGAGTATATCAAAGGCGAAACAGAAAAGAAGCGCAAGGAAGCCAAGGATGAACGAGATTTAGCTGAAAAAGCAGAATCGGCACCTCAGGCAGCAGAAGTTAAGAAAACGATTAGAAAGCCAAGAGCGAAAGCGGAAAAAAAGGAAGAGATACCAACTTCCGATGACGCTTCCAGCGAATCGGCCGTTTAACTAATTTTGGGGTGGCTTGGCCACCCCTTTTTTTATGAAACATATTCAAGTAGCTGCTGGTAAAAAAGTCTATTTCGCCTCTGATTTTCATTTGGGTTTTCCGAATGAAAAAGAAAGCCGAGCGCGAGAAGCTTATTTATTGGATTGGCTAAATCGAATCAAACAAGATGCCCAAGCTGTGTTTTTATTGGGTGATTTGTTTGATTTTTGGTTTGAATACCGCAAAGCTGTTCCCAAAGGCTTTGTTCGATTTTTAGGTAAACTCGCCGATTTATCTGATGCGGGTATTGAACTTCATATTTTTGTGGGTAATCATGATTTGTGGATGTATGATTATTTGCAAGATGAACTATCGGCCAAGATTTATCGACAACCTGAGCGCTTTCATTTAGCATTTAGCGACGCTTCAGTAAAATCGATATTCATAGGGCATGGTGATGGATTGGGGCCGGGAGATTACGGATATAAGGCATTGAAACAGGTATTCACGAATAAATTGGCTCAGTTTTTATTTCGTTGGTTGCATCCAGATTTGGGGATTCGTTTAGCCCATGCTTGGTCAAATACGCGAAAAACCCAGGCGATAAGCCAAGGAGAAGTGCCCTTTCATCCGGAGACGGATTATATTCTTCAATATGTTCAAGAGCAATATCAAAAAGACCTAAGTCAACAACAAGTTTCATCCGCGTATATTTTTGGCCATCGGCATCATCCGATTGCCTGGGAACTAGGAAGTGATGCTACTTATTATAACTTAGGGGATTGGTTTAGTCCAGCATTATGTAATGCTTACTTTTTACGTATTGACGCTCATGAAAATTCTTTCCAAAAGTATTCAGCTTCGTAGTTTATTTTCCAGCATTTTGCTGCTCATTTCTTTGACTATTTTAGGTCAAAGTCCAACCGAACAATGGCGCCCTTCCATTCATTTTTCTCCTAAAATGAATTGGACAAATGACCCTAATGGTTTGATATTTTTCAAAGGTTACTATCACCTGTTTTTTCAACATAACCCGAAAGGGAATGATTGGGGAAATATGAGTTGGGGACATGCCCGAAGTAAGGATATGCTACATTGGGAAGAACTGCCTATCGCTATTCCCCATGGAGATGAATATATTTTTTCAGGTTGTGTGGTTTGGGATAAAGAGCATGTTTCTGGCTTAGGAGACCCTAATAAGGACCTATTGGTGGCCATTTATACGGCCGATTACCCCAATAAAAAGCAGGAGCAACATTTAGCTTATTCCAATGATGAGGGTTTAACTTGGAAGAAATATGCAAAAAATCCCATTTTAGATATACAACTCTTGAATTTTCGGGATCCCAATATCATTTGGCATCAAGCTTCCAAGCAATTTGTTATGTCAGTTGCGAAGCCTTTAGAGCGATCAGTGCAGTTTTACGGATCCAAGAATTTATTGAATTGGGAACTGTTGAGTGAATTCAGTAATCAAGGGGAATTGGACATGATTTGGGAATGCCCATCTTTGGTGGAATTACCCATTGTAGGTAAAGAACAAGAAAGCAAATGGGTCTTATTTAATTCTTCTCAAGGTGTACAAAAGGGTTTTGTGGGGATGCAATATTTTGTGGGAGAATTTAATGGTAAGACCTTCATCAATGAAAATCCAAGGGAGACTAAATTGTACGTAGATTTTGGCAAAGATTTTTATGCAGCTATTCCCTTTTATCAAACTGCTACCAAGGATGTATTATGGTTAGGTTGGGCATTAAGTTGGCAATATGCCAAAGAACAACCCACTTATCCCTGGAAGGGCCAAATGTCCTCGCTTAGGAAATTAAGCTTAATTGACACGCAAGAAGGCTTACGATTAAAACAGGAATTTCAACCTGATTTTAATTTAGTAGAACCAAGTTTTCAAGCCAAAGACCTGTCTATTTCAAAGCCTAAAATCTTAAGTGGAATAAAACTTTTGCAAGGGAAATCTTACCTAATTGATTTGGAAGTGGAAGAAAGTAGGGGAGATCGATGGGGCTTAAGGTGGCAATCTTTGGATAATCCACAGGAATACACCTTGCTTGTTTTTGATGAAATTAAAAAACAATGGAGTATTGATCGTTCCCATTCTGGAAAAATATTGAGTCCTGGATTTTTCAAAGTAGATGCGGCTAATTTGGTGGAGGGCAAGCCTAAACACTTGAAAGTCTTGGTGGATCATTCCATGTTAGAGCTTTTGGCACAAGATGGAACCGTGGCGATTTCCTCCCTTCGATTTCCGCTATCTAGTAAGGAAAATCTGGCCATCTTCTCTGAGAATGGTAAATTAGACTTAAAACAAATTACAATTTGGGAGGTCAAATAAGGACAATTAGCCCATATTAATTTTGTATCTTCGTTTAATTTAACAATTCAAACCCAACAAAATCCCATGTCTCAATTTGCTAATCGTGTGGAGGTCATGTCTGAACTTGCCAAAAATATGGACGCTTATGTCCAAGAGTATTTGAATCCAATTGAATCCAATTGGCAGCCTTCTGATATGTTACCTGATTCTACGAAAGAAAACTTTTTGAGTGAAGTTAAATTACTTCAGGAAGCGGCACAGGAGTTACCCTATGATTATTGGGCAGTATTGATTGGAGATACCATTACCGAGGAAGCTTTGCCTACGTATGAGTCTTGGTTAATGGCAATGGATTCGGTGAATCAGGTAGAGGATCAAGGACAAGGATGGGTTCAGTGGATTCGTAGCTGGACAGCCGAAGAAAACCGCCATGGAAATTTATTAAGTACTTATTTATACCTTTCTGGTAAAGTAGACATGCGGGCTATGGCTGTTTCTACCCAGTATTTAATTTCAGATGGTTTTGATATTGGTACATCCTCTGATCCTTATCGAAATTTCGTTTATACCTCTTTTCAAGAGATGGCAACCAATATTTCTCACCGTAGAACAGCCTCTTTAGCCAAGCAGCATGGTAATCCTCAATTGTCTCGTATGTGTGCTCAAATTGCTGCGGATGAACTACGTCATGCCAAGGCGTATCGTCGATTTGTAACGGAAATCTTTAAGTTAGATCCTTCAGAAATGATGTTGGCTTTTGCAGACATGATGAAAAAGAAGATCGTTATGCCGGCACATTTTTTACGGGAGATTAATGGACAGAAAAGTTCATTATTTGAGCATTTTTCAGATGCCGCTCAGCGCATAGGTGTTTATACAACCCAAGACTATGTGACTATTATGCAAGGTCTGATTGAAGATTGGAATGTGGAGAAAATCACAGGCTTAAATGATGCCGCAGAAAAGGCGAGAGATTATGTAGCCGCTTTGCCAGCTCGTTTAGAGCGCTTAGCTGACCGCATCAAAATACCTGAATTAGCTTATCCATTTACTTGGATTGCTTAATTAATTCAAAAAAATATGTCGAAGAAGTTATCCATGGACGAGCTCAATCGGCTCGATGTTCCAGCCTTTAAAGCATTGGAAAAATTCCCTTATGTGCTTGTCATGGATGATATTCGAAGCATGAATAATATAGGTTCTGCCTTCAGGACAGCCGATGCTTTTTGTTGTGAGAAAATTTACCTTTGCGGTATCAGTGCTCAGCCACCACATAGGGAGATTACGAAGACGGCCTTGGGAGCCGATGAATCGGTGGATTGGGAGTATTGCGCCACAGCTTCCGATTGTATTTCGAGATTACAATCCCAAGGGTATAAGATTATATCAGTGGAGCAGGTGGCATCTTCACAATCTCTTCAAGAATTTGTACCAGAAAAAGGGGCTAAATATGCCTTTGTGTTTGGAAATGAAGTTTTCGGAGTGCAGGATGAATGGATTTCTGCTAGTGAAATCTGTTTAGAGATTCCTCAATTTGGCACCAAACATTCCCTGAATGTATCCGTCAGCCTAGGAATTGTGGTTTGGGATTTTGTCTCAAAAACACAGTTTAAATAAGATTCATTCTTATTTATCTTTTTGTTGAAAAACTTAACACAAATAAATTTTTATTACTGTAATTCTTTTCTAGATTTAGGCCTTTAGTAATTAAAATATATGAGCAAAGCTGATAAATCATTAATGGAACAACTAGCCTTATCTATTTTGCCTAAATTAAATGGCTTAAATGATAAGAATGCTAAGAAAATGGTCAATACTGCCGATAAGGCTATAGCCATCATTGTTAAGAAATTTCAAAAATTGAAGGACCAACAGGTGAAAGCCTTGGCGGTACTGAAGGAAAAGGAAGCCAAAAAAGCCAAGAAACAAATTGAAAAGGAGGCAAAAAAGAAAGAGAAAATAGCTAAAAAAGCTGCTAAAGACAAACAAATTGCCTTATTGACTCGTGGTAATAAAGTAATCAGTATTGAAACAGCAGCTCCTGTTTCGAGTACTTCCAAAAAAGCACCAGTTAAATCTAAGGTAGCTGCTGCTCCAGCTAAAAAGAAAAGAACTGTGGTAGCGAAATAAAGCTATCTCATTTATCCCGATAATTTTGCGTTCATCCGTTTTTTCAAAAATGGGATGAACGCATTTTTTATTTTAGTTGAAATTTAACATACCCTAACATGATATTATCTATTCAAGACGTTGTAAAACGTTATTCCAGCCATGTGGCCTTAGACCAGGTAAGTCTTGAGATACCCAAAGGCAAAATCTTTGGATTATTAGGACCCAACGGTGCAGGAAAAACGTCATTGATTCGCATCATCACGCAAATTACAGCTCCTGACGAAGGACAAATTCTCTTTGATGGAGAAAAGTTGTCCTCCAAGCATGTGGAACAAATCGGTTATCTTCCCGAGGAACGAGGTTTGTACAAGAAGATGAAAGTAGGAGAGCAGTTGATTTATTTGGCGCAATTAAAAGGACTTTCCCGACAAGAGTCCATTGCTCGATTGAAGGATTGGTTTATTCGTTTGGACATAAAAGATTGGTGGGATAAGCAGGTAGATGATTTATCAAAAGGAATGCAGCAGAAGACTCAGTTTATTTCTACGGTGGTGCATGAACCCAAATTATTGATTCTAGATGAGCCATTCTCGGGTTTTGACCCCATCAATGCCAACCTATTGAAGGATGAGATTTTGGCATTAAAAGAACGTGGTACCAGTATTTTGTTTTCTACTCACCGGATGGAATCGGTGGAAGAACTATGCGATTCCATTGCCTTGATTAATCACTCCAAAGTGGTTTTAAGAGGTGAAAAAAATGAAGTTAGGAATAGATTTAAGGCACATCAGTTTGAGGTCTTGTTTGAGGGAGATTTAACACAAGATTTTACCGGTGTGGACCTGGTGAGTTTAGAAATGTCAGGGGATGCAAATTCCAAGAAAGGTATTTTTAAGTTACAAGAAGGTACAAGTCCTAATCAACTTTTGGGCCAATTGATCCATCAGGTTCAGGTTCAAAAATTCCAAGAATTGATTCCTTCCTTCAATGATATTTTTATCCAAGTAGTTAAAGAAACCAATTAATCGCAACAACATGAACAAGATATTATTAGTAATAAAAAGGGAGTATTTGACTCGAGTGAGCAAGAAATCCTTTTGGATAGCATCTCTAGTGGCACCATTGTTATTAACGGCTATTTATGCCGTTCCCATCTGGTTGGCAACACGTGATAAAGAAGTAAAGCAGGTCGCCATTTGGGATGGAAGTGGATTATTTGAGCAAAAGGATTTAGCTGATAAAGAGATTGCTTTTAAGTTATTAAAAGGGGAAGTCAATCAAATTAAGAAATCCTTTGATAAACAAGGATTTGATGCATTTGCAGCTATTCCGACAGATATTTTAAAGAATCCAGAAGGTCTTAAAATTTACTCTGAAAAGAATTTAAGCTTGTCATTGAAGAATGATATCGAACGCATGGTGCAGAATAAAGTAAGGGAGATTTTACTTCGAAATGCGGGTATTTCCACGGTAAAATACAAAGAAACCCAAGTGGATATTTCCAGTGATACCATAACTGTTTCCAAGCAAGGAGAGGAGACTACCTCCAGTTCTGGAGGTGCGATGATTTTGGCGGCTTTCCTAGGGTTTTTGCTCTATTTGACCTTATTACTTTATGGCTCTCAAGTCATGAATGGCGTTATTGAAGAGAAAAGTAATAGAATTATTGAAGTAATTATTTCATCCATTAAGCCCTATCAACTCATGTTGGGTAAGATATTGGGTGTAGGTCTGGTGGGATTAACCCAGTTTTTACTTTGGATTGTATTGACCATAGGCTTGTCTACGGCTACGAGTAAACTGTATAATGCCCCATCAAGAATGGCAACGGTTGCAAATACCACAAATTCAGAAGAGTTAAAGAAAAGTGTTGCCAAAGCAGAATCTAGTTCCCAGCCAATGGCAGAAGTAAATAAGTTGATTGAAAGCACCAATATTCCCCTGCTTTTAGGCTCATTCTTCTTTTATTTTCTGTTTGGTTATTTGTTATACAGCTCTTTATTTGCAGCTATTGGTTCGGCGGTAGAAAGCGCATCAGAAGCCCAGCAATTCACCTTCCCGGTGATGATTCCAATTATTTTAGCCTTTATTTTGGCACAATTTACTATGCAAGATCCAGATAGTAATGTGGCATTTTGGGCCTCGATTATACCATTTACCTCACCAATCAATATGATGGTTCGTTTGCCCTATGGAGTACCCGCATGGGAGATCGTGCTTTCTATGGTGCTATTGGTCGCAGGTTTCTTAGCATGCAGTTGGTTATCTTCTCGAATATATCGGGTAGGAATATTGATGTATGGTAAGAAAATGACTTGGAAAGAAATCAGTAAATGGGTGTTTTATAAGGCTTAATGAATTAAATCGAAGTAAACTCATTAATACATATTTGACTCAGTGGTTAAAAAGAGCTTTGGTATACCTTAGCTCTTTTTTGTTATTCAAGAATTGGATATTTATCCAACGGCATACCTTTTAATAAATGATTAATGCATTTGAATAGCATTTTTGCTTGAAAAAATGATTTAATATGCTTTTGTGTATTAGAACACTTGCTAAATTTCTTAAAGTATCCTATCTTTTGTTTGTAAATGCCTGTATTTGAGCAAGATAGATTATTTATTTTGTTAGTTGATTTCTGCAGGTGCTTTCCGGGAATGCTGAAAACCGTTTCGAGTAGGCGCAATATGTTCTATAATAATTAATCATGGCAACTTACCTTATTGAAAGAGAAATTCCTGGAGCAGGAAATCTCACCAACGATCAATTAAAATCAATTTCGCAAACCTCCTGCAGTGTTCTGAAAGAATTAGGTCCTGATATCCAATGGCTTCAAAGTTATGTGACAGGGGATAAAATTTATTGTGTATACAAGGCTCCTAATCCTGAAATGATCATGGAACATGCGCGTCTAGGTGGTTTTCCTGCCAATTTGGTGAGTGAAGTATTTACCATCATAGACCCTGCTACCGCCGATTAGTTTCGTCAAATTTGCCTTAATGATACCAGGGCTTGAAAGGGTGCTTGGTATCATTTTATTGATCAATTCCGTGGATTTATGCCTAATTACTGCGTAATTTGAGCCAACATTTCGCTCAAAAACCATTATTATTCCTTGGAAAACTATTTCACCATTTTAATTGATTTCATCGGAACCTTTGCTTTTGCTGTCAGTGGAATACGATTGGCATCAGGAAAGCAAATTGATTGGTTTGGAGCCTATATCATAGGCTTAGTTACGGCGATTGGAGGTGGAACGGTACGAGATTTACTGTTGGGTATTCGGCCCTTTTGGATGTTAGATAGTCGATATTTCTTGATTACAGCCCTGGCTTTCATTGCCATGCTTTTATTGAAAGATCAATTGGTTAAGTGGTGGAATACCCTATTTTTATTTGATGCGATAGGTTTAGGTTTAGTCACTATCGTTGGAATTAGTAAGTCGATCGACGCCCAATTGCCATTTTGGGTTTGTATCGTCATGGGAACCATCACAGGTTCTGTGGGAGGTTTATTGAGGGATGTATTGTTAAACGAAGTCCCTCTTTTATTACGTAAAGATATTTACGCTTTGGCATGTGTTGCAGGAGGATTGGTCTATTTTACTTGCCAATACTTCGAGCTTTCGGTCCCTTTAACTGAAATGGTGGCCGCATCGGTAGTCATTACGGTAAGGATTTTAGCCTTTCGCTTGCATTTGCATTTACCTGTTTTACCTTCTATACAATCCCAAAAGGGGAAATAAATGTTTTGACTATTAGGCTTTTTTAAGCTTCTAAGTTCAACCAGGCCGCCAGTTTTATCTCATCAAAACCAGCTATGATTTTTTGGCCATCTACTATAATAGGTCTTTTGATGGCAGAGGTTTTTTGTTGCAGAAATTCAAAAAGGGCATCAGGGTTTTCTAGATTTTTTTTGGTGGTATCATCCAATTGCTTGTAGGTACTTCCATTTTTATTCAATACCGTAGCAGGGCCCAGTTTTTCTAAAAAGAGCATCAAGGTTTCTGGGCTGATTCCTTTCTTTTTGTAATCATGAAATTCATAAGGAACACCTTGGTTTTTTAAATATTCAAAGGCCTTTTTCATGGTATTGCAAGCGGGAATTCCGTAAATGGTGATCATAATAGCTATTTATTTTAAAAAGGTGTGCGACTTGTTTGATTTGGTGGTATTTTTGTTTTTTCCTTACAAATTTAACACAAAGCTACCTTATGGAGTATAGAATAGAAAAAGATACTATGGGTCAGGTGAAAGTGCCTGCACACGTGTATTGGGGTGCACAAACCCAGCGTTCCATTGAGAATTTTCCCATTGCTCAAGACATTAATAAAATGCCTAAAGAGATTATTCGTGCCTTTGCCTACTTGAAAAAAGCAGCAGCCATCACGAATTTTGAAGCTGGTGTTTTGGATGGGACAAAAAAAGACTTAATTGCCCAAGTATGTGATGAAATTTTGGCGGGTCAATGGGCAGATCAATTCCCATTGGTGGTATGGCAGACAGGTTCAGGTACGCAATCTAATATGAATTGCAATGAGGTTATTGCCTACCGTGCCCATGTGTTACAAGGTGGAAATTTGATGGATGAGAAGAAGGTGGTTCATCCCAATGATGACGTGAATAAATCCCAGTCATCGAATGATACCTTCCCGACGGCCATGCACATTGCAGCCTATCAAATTTTGATGGAAACAACCATTCCAGGCATTACTAAATTACGTGATACTTTGGCTGCTAAAGCTAAAGCATTTAAGGATGTGGTGAAGATTGGTCGTACGCACTTCATGGATGCTACTCCATTGACCTTAGGTCAGGAGTTTTCAGGCTATGTTTCCCAATTAAACCACGGTTTAAAGGCCATTCAAAATACTTTAGACCACCTGAGCGAATTAGCCCTAGGTGGTACCGCGGTAGGAACAGGTATCAATACACCGGCAGGTTATTCAGAAAATGTTGCCAAACACATTGCTACACTAACAGGATTGCCATTTAGAACGGCTGAAAATAAGTTTGAGGCCTTAGCTGCTCATGATGCAATTGTAGAAGCTCACGGAGCCTTAAAGACCGTTGCTGTTAGTTTAATGAAAATTGGTAACGATGTGCGTATGTTATCCTCTGGTCCGCGTTCAGGGATTGGTGAGATTTATATTCCAGATAATGAACCAGGTTCATCCATCATGCCGGGTAAAGTAAATCCTACGCAGTGTGAGGCAATGACCATGGTGGCCGCACAAGTTTTAGGTAATGATGTAGCTATTAATATCGGGGGAGCTTCCGGTCATTTTGAACTCAATGTATTTAAGCCAGTCATGATTTATAATTTCTTGCACTCGGCTCGATTGATAGGAGATGTATGTGTGGCTTTCAATGATAAGTGTGCCGTGGGTATCGAACCATTGAAAGAGAACATTCAAAAGCACGTAAATAATTCCTTGATGCTTGTTACTGCATTGAATACGAAGATTGGTTATTACAAAGCCGCTGAAATTGCCCAAACGGCCCATAAAAATGGCTCTACCTTAAAGGAAACAGCGATTTCCCTAGGTTATTTAAGTGCTGAGGAGTTTGATGAGTGGGTTCGCCCTGAGAATATGGTAGGAGAAATTAATCTGTAATTAGCTCTTAAATACGCGATTCTCAGCGATTTATATGAAAAATGCCCCATACGCGAAGTATGGGGCATTTTTTTTATGCTTTAAGCCATTTCTCGTAGTTCAATGCTGTAAAAAGGATTAACAAAGGGAAAACTTGCGGCAATTCGCTGAGCTTCTTCCCAGTCGGATAAAATCAAGGTCACTATCTGTGAAATTTCTCCGCCGTCAATTTGATTGATCCATTTGGATTCCAATGTTCCGCTTGCCGACAAGTGCAATTGTTGGCCTGAAAATTTCTGATACAACATGTCTTCATAGGTGGATTTTAATCCTTTCAGCCACGTTCTAATTTGCTCCAATTCCTCCTCTTTGGCTAGGGAATTTTCTCCTGAAATTCCGGCTACTGGCCCCCGAATGATGATGACAAATCGTTTCATTAAATTAGTATTATTCTAAGATTAAAATTCGCTTTGAAATTTTTCAAAGGGATTGCTTTCTGTTTTAATTTTTGGTTTTTGGATCCGCTCCTTAGGGCTTGATTTTACTTTCTCCACAGGAGTCCCTAGGAGGGTGGTTAACCAGTTTTGAATCATTTGTAAGGCTTCCTTTTCTAAGGAATAATATATGAATACTCCATTCCGACGAGTGCTCACTAATCCCGCCTCTTTCAAGACAGACAGGTGCCTAGAAATAGTAGGGGCAGCGTAGCTAAACTGTTCAAAAATGGTACTGGCAGGCAGCTCTCCATCTTTTAAAAGCTCTATAATCTTACGCCTTGATTCATCACCCAAAGCTTTGGCTATAGCCTCTACTTGCATCATAAAATTATCTATTTAGCTAATTTAGTACATTCCAAGTTATTATCCAAAATAGGCTTCTAATTAAGGTGTAGCTAGAATGTTTAGCTTACCAACTAATTAATTAGCGAAATAGATAATTATATTTACTTGTTTTGCTAATTAATTAGTAGAATCGATGATATTAATTAGTTTTAATGCTAAATAATGTTTTGAGTCTACAATGCTTGATTTTTGATTGGTGAAATCTTTATCAATTTTCATTTGGGCAGCATTGTTAAATCATAGCTATTTTTTTTTCTTTAATGAGCTTCTTTGGAACAAAAAAATACCCCAGAATTTTTTCTGAGGTATTGGTGTTCAAAGCTTGGCTTAGTACCCTATAAGTTTCGGATCTTTCTTTATTTTTTAATTTTTAACGTAGACTCTTTTTACCCGTTCACTGATGTTTGTCATTAACTCATAAGGAATCGTTTTCGCTTGATGTGCCAAATCGGTTAATTGTATTTTTCCGCCAAAGGCTATGGCTTCATCTCCTTCCTTTACCAGGGGTAAATGGCTAATATCTACCATGCACATATCCATGCAAATAGAGCCAACCGTTGGACATAAATATCCATTGATTTCGAATAATCCTTTGCCCATTCCTAGGCTTCTAGCATAGCCATCTGCATAGCCTAAGGCCAGCGTTGCAATGCGGCCATTCGACTTTAATTTTCCTTTTCTTCCGTAACCAATGGTTTCATTTTTCTTAATCTCTTTGATCTGTGATATGTAGGTTTTTAAGGTTAATACATTTTCCAAAGATTTCTTTTCAATTTTATTTTCCGAAATTCCGTACAAACTGATGCCTAAACGAACCATTTCATAGCGAGCCTGAGGGTAGTTTTTAATGGCCGCAGAATTAGCAATATGTCTTAAAGGGGTATAGCCCAGTGTTTGAATGATTTTTTGCGTCATTTTATCAAACAATTCGACTTGTTTTTCAGTGAATTTTTGATGTTTTTGTGACTCTGATGCCACTAAATGACTAAGTATACTAGCTACCCATACTTGAGGCATACTGGCTATTTTTTTCGTTAATTCTTTGCATTGATCTGGACTAAAGCCCAGTCGTTTCATGCCCGTATCTAATTTAAGATGAATTTTTATGCTTTTGTTATGGGCATGGCTATATTCATCGATAGCTTCTAACATGGTCATGGAATATACTTCCGGTTCAAGCGCGTAATTACTTAGACTATCTAGTTCACCGATTTGTGGATTCATGACCATAATAGGGCAGTATATTCCATTTTTTCGTAGTTGTACTCCTTCGTCCGTATATGCAACGGCTAAGTAATCAATGCCTTGTTGCTGCAATACTTGTGCTATTTCAATGGCACCCGCACCATAGGCAAAAGCCTTAACCATGACCATCAATTTAGTATCTGGTCCTATGGTTTCCTTAAAATAGGTCAGGTTGTTTTGTAGAGCATCTAAATTGACTTCTAGTTTCGTGCAATGCGTTTTAGTTTCGAGTAATTGGGTTATTTGCTCAAAGTTGAATTTTCTTGCTCCTTTTAATAGAATGACAGCATCACTAATTTGATGCAGAATTCCGCTAGTAATTAGGTCTTCTGTATTATAAAAAACCTCAATTTCTTGAAATGATTCTTGATACTTAATCAATTGATCGCCTACACCTATTAATTGATCAATTTTTTGAGATTGAAGTAAGGTAGCAATTTTGGGATATAGTTCCTGTGCCGGAATTCCAGCTTCGATGAAGTCACTGATGATCAGTACCCGCTTTTTATGTTCATATTTTTTGAGCAGCGGGAGGGCTAATTGTAAGCCATCCAGATCGTTATTATATGAATCGTCGATAATTTGATTATTCCTTAGTCCTTCTTTGATTTCTAAGCGCATGGAAATAGGGCGAATCCATTTGGTTCTAGCTTGGATTTCTTCTGCGCTTAGACCAGCCACATGTGCCATGATGAGGCAGTGGCACAGGTTTTCTAAATATGCTTCATCGGTCAACTCTGTTTTTACGTCTAAGAAAGCCTCACTTTGTGCCGGTTTTTTTATTCGAATATGTGTTTCCTTGGCCCCAATTTTCCAATAGACAAACAAGCAATTAGCTATATCTTCTGTACTCCAAGCAATGAGCTCTGCCTGAGGATTTATGGATTGCATTTCTGCCTTTATCGCATCATTTTCTTTGTTTTTGCATCGGTATACTAATTTTTCAACCCCTGAAAAAAGCTTAATCTTTTCCTGAAGTTTTTGATGTTCTGATTCAAAATTTTGCCCATGGGCTTCCCCAAAATGCGTGAATATCCCCCAAGTAGGTTGAATGATTTTTTCTATACGTTCCATTTCTCCCACTCGGGAAATACCTGCTTCAAAAATGGCTATCTGGTGTTGAGCTTTCAAACCCCAGACCGACAATGGAACGCCAATTTGGGAATTAAAACTTTTGGGACTCTTCACCACAGAAAATTTACTTTGTAACAAAGTAGCTAACCATTCTTTGCAAGTTGTTTTACCATTGGAACCCGTAATGCCAATAACCGGAATAGAAAAGCTCTTCCGATGAATACTGGCAATTTCCTGAAGGCAATTGATACTACTTTCGACTATCCAAAAATCAGCCTGTGTCCATTTTTTGGCTTTTTCAGCCAATAATCCAGACCAGGCATCACGTTCAACAATGAATTCTCGGATACCTAAATGGTATAAAGGTTCAATGTATTGATGTCCATCATGATGCACTCCTCTGACGGCAAAAAATGCCGTTTGTTGGGGTAAATATATCTGGCGGCTATCAAGACTTAAGATGCTTGATTTTAATTGGGTAGGTGAAGAAAAATGAATCATGTATGCAAGTCAAATTGACAATTAGCTAAAATACAAAAAGGCGAGGAATACATCCCTCGCCTTTCCAGCTATTTTCAAATTTTATATGAGGCTTAAGCTTCTAAGGCTGCTACACCAGGTAAAACTTTACCTTCCATGTACTCTAATAAGGCTCCTCCACCTGTAGAAACGTAACTAACGCGGTCGCCATATCCTGCGTTATTAATAGCAGAAGCGGAATCCCCACCGCCAATCAAAGAAAATGCACCATTTTCTTCAGTGGCTTTTACTACTGCATCAGCAATGGCATTGGTTCCTTTGGCAAAATTAGGGAATTCAAATACTCCCATAGGTCCATTCCATAAGATTGTTTTTGATTCAGCAATCACTTGTTGGAATAGTTCGATGGACTTTGGTCCAATGTCTAAGCCTTCCCAACCATCAGGAATTTCTCCACGATTAACAGTCTGTCTGTTGGCGGAATTACTAAAATCATCTGCCACGACATTATCTACTGGCATGTATAAATTCACACCTTTTGCTTTTGCTTTTTCTAATAAACTTTTGGCCAAATCTACTTTATCTGGTTCAGAAATCGATTTTCCAATTTTTCCTCCTTGTGCTAAAGAGAAGGTATAGGTCATACCTCCACCAATGATCAAATTGTCAACTTTATCTAGTAACTGTTCAATGATCAAGATTTTATCTGAAATTTTAGAACCACCCATGATAGCGGTAAAAGGTCTATCGGCAAATTCTAAGATTTTTTTAGCGTTATCAATTTCGGCTTGCATCACATATCCACTAACTCGGTCCTGCAAGAATTTACCCATGACAGCCGTAGAAGCATGAGCACGGTGGGCCGTACCAAAGGCATCATTTACCCAAACATTACCTAAAGAGGCTAGTTTCTTAGCAAATTCCTCATCACCTTTTTCTTCCTCCTTGTAAAAACGAAGGTTTTCTAATAAAAGAATTTCTCCTGCCTGAAGTTCACTGGCTAATTGAGCAGCCTCTTCACCGATACAATCCGGAGCAAATTTTACTTTGATACCAAAAACAATAGACAAAGGTGTCACCAAGTGTTTCAACGAATACTTTTCTGTTGGACCATCTTTCGGTCTACCTAAGTGTGACATCAAAATTACCGACCCTCCATCTTTCAGAATTTTCTGAATGGTAGGGATCGTGGCTTTTATACGCGTATCGTCGGTGATTTCGTACCTTTCGTTTAAAGGGACATTAAAATCAACACGAACTAAGGCTTTTTTACCAGAAAAATTGAAATTGGCGACTGTTTGCATACTATTTTTGTTTCAAATTGTAAGTGGATACGTATGCCTCAGATAAGGCAGGCAAATATACCCAAGTTTTGTTAATTGTTGAAAAAATCTAATTTTCTGTTGAAAATCTCGAAATTAATAGTCGAATAGTACAATTTTTACCCTTTGGAAGTTTCTCAGCACATGGATAATAGTCCCACACCCAATTTGTCTCCTACTTATTATTGGGAATATTTTCAATATGTACTACGCTATGTAGCAAATCATTATGCCTTACTTTTAGACGAGCGAGAGCAAGCTTTCATTCAGACTTTTGAGAGTTCTTCCTTTTCGGCTCAATGTTTGTATTTACGATTGGCTTCTAGAAGAACCCTTTGGTTTCAGGAAGATTTGATCCATTATCCTGAAATTCCTGATTTGGAAGAGGCAATGACAGCATTGTTTCATATGAATTTATTGGAACGAATAGGTCAGAGCGAAGATCAGTCGGTATACGCTTGCCTAAGCAATTTAAATAAAACCATTTGTTTTCAACTGTTACAGGTGCCCGGAGAAAAAAGTCCTCTGCCTAAATCAGTCTCTAAGCCACATTTGGTTCAATTTATCCTTGACAATTTAAGTGAAGAGGATGTATTATCACGCCTTGAAGACTTGCAAATTAGCCTAATTAGGCCATTACAGACTACCTTTTTTCATTTCATTCAGTTTTTGTTTTTTGGTAGCCGAAATCATGATTTAACTGACTTTGTGGTTCGTGATTTAGGGCATCGACAATTCATCGAGATTGATGAGGCCGATTTAGTGCCTTATTTTTCAAATCGAGAGGAAGCTATTCAGAAGTGGCGCATCAGTATTTGGCGTGAATGGTTTTTTGAGAAGTCAAAGGAGGATCATGCTATCGAAGAAGTGATGGCCAGTTGGCAGTTGAATATGTGGCCCTTGGTGCCAGAACTATTGGAATTGTGCATAGGCAGTTTTGAGCGTACTCTGTTTCATGTGGCTCGATGGCTGGAGCGACAAGGGGAATTAGAATTAGCCCTATCCTTATATGAGGAGAGTTTAGCTGGCGCATCCTTGGAAAGGCGTGTGCGTTTATTGGTCAAACTAAAACGTTTGGATGAGGCTAAAATGTGGGCTAGAACAGGCTTGGAATTGATTACTAATCCAAGGGAAAGACATTTTTTTGAAGATTTTCTTTGGAAGCAAGAATCAAAAAAACAGGTAAAGCAAGTGACAGCTAGTTTGAAGGAAGCAGAGAAATTAATGATTTCAATAGATTGGAAAGATCGGGTAGAGGAGGGAGTTGCCGATTATTTTAGGAATCAAGGTTATTATGCCGCTTTTACCGAGAATCGTGTTTGGAAAAATTTGATAGGACTTTGGTTTTGGGATTTGATTTTTCATCAAAATAAAACAGGTTTTCATCATCCATTTCAATATGCCCCCAGTCATTATGCTCGGGAAAATTTTGCTTTGGATTTACAGGAGGAATTTCAAAGTTTATTGCCACTTTTGGATGATACCGAACAATGGCTAAGCTTTTTACAGCAAAATGCAGCGCGAAATCAAGGAAAAATGAATCCTTTAGTGGATTGGCAAAATTTAGATTTTGAATTAATTCAGCGCTTGGTTGGGGTGATTCCTCGCCCTGCTTTACTGGAAGTTGTGAATTATTTATGGCGGAATTTAGCGACGCACGCCAAAGGCTTTCCTGATTTATTTATCCAAAAAGGAGAGGAATACGCATTGGTGGAGGTGAAATCTCCCAATGATCACCTATCGGCTATTCAATATTTTTGGCATGATTTCTTCCGTCAGCATGCTATTTCCATCCGAGTCATACGGGTGGAATGGGTTTAAAATGGCCAGATTTTGGAATTTAGCACTATTTTTTCTTGGTCTAGGGCATATTTGTAAAATTATTGATGAAATGCTTGACATCGTTTTGAAAATATTCTACATTTCACATGAATCTAGAACGTTCTTTATGTTGTAGGCTTTGTCGGATTCCCAAAGCATTATTTCACCTTTAAATTTCAAGCTTATGAAAGTGCAAGTTCATGCCATCCACTTTACAGCGGATCGTAAATTAGTCGAGAGTATCCAAGCTAAGTTGAACAAATTAGAAACCTTTTATGATCGAATAACCAGCGGAGAGGTATTTCTTAAATTAGAACAAGGGGAGGGGAAAGTCAAAGAAAAGTTACTTGAAATTAAAATTGCTGTACCTGGAGCCATCTTGTTTGTGAAAGAGAAAGCTAGGTCTTTTGAAGAAGCCTTGGATTTAGCGTTAAATGCCATTGCGGAGCAGATTAAACGATTTAAGGCAAAAATAACCCAAGTGAAAGCAGCCAAAACGGCTATTGATATATCAGAATAGTCTGAATATGAAATGTAAAAAGGGGACTTATGGTCCCCTTTTTTTATGCATAACATGAGTTAAATTAAATCTGGAAGGCCGTTTTTACCGCATCCACATAATCTAATTTTTCCCAAGTAAATAATTCAACTTCTTTATTGATGGTTACTCCGTTAGGACCCACGAAGGATTTATTAACAACTTCGTTTTTACGTCCCATGTGGCCATAAGCAGCTGTTTCTGAATACATCGGGTTTCTTAATTTCAATCGTTGTTCGATGAAATAAGGACGCATATCAAAAATCTCCTCTACTTTTTTAGCGATTTCACCATCTGTCATGTTTACTTTGGCAGTACCATAGGTATCGATGAATAAACCGCAAGGCTTAGCAACACCAATCGCATAAGAGACTTGAACTAATACCTGATCACATAAACCAGCTGCCACTAAGTTCTTGGCGATGTGACGCGTAGCATAGGCTGCCGAACGGTCTACTTTAGATGGATCTTTTCCTGAAAATGCGCCACCACCGTGAGCTCCTTTTCCTCCGTAGGTATCTACGATAATCTTGCGGCCTGTAAGACCTGTATCTCCGTGTGGACCACCGATTACAAATTTACCTGTTGGGTTAATGTGGTAGGTGATTGCATCGTTAAACAAGGCCTGCAATTCAGGCTTTAAGCTAGCTTTCACACGAGGTATCACTATTTCAACGATATCTTTTTTGATTTTAGCTAACATTTCTGGTTCAGCGGCGAAATCATCATGCTGTGTTGAAACAACGATAGTGTCTATGCGCTGTGGTACATGATCATCTGAATATTCAATGGTAACTTGTGATTTAGCGTCTGGACGTAAATAGCCAATTAAACCTGGCTCATTATTTCGTATGAAAGATAATTCTTGAAGTATTTTATGAGCTAAATCCAATGCCAAAGGCATGTAATTATCTGTTTCCTTGGTAGCAAAACCAAACATCATTCCTTGGTCTCCAGCACCTTGCTCTTCAGGCTTAGCACGTTCTACACCTTGGTTAATGTCAGCCGATTGTTCATGGATAGCAGATAAAATACCACATGAGTTAGCTTCAAACATGTATTCTGATTTGGTATATCCAATTTTACGAATCACCTCACGCGCAATAGCTTGTACGTCTAAGTAGGTATTTGTTTTGACTTCACCAGCTAAAATGACCTGCCCTGTTGTTACAAGTGTTTCACAAGCTACTTTGGAAGTAGGATCAAAAGCCATGAAATGATCTATGAGTGCATCTGAGATTTGATCGGCCACCTTGTCCGGATGTCCTTCAGATACCGATTCCGACGTGAATAAGTATGCCATTGGCGAAACAGTTTATATGTTTGATGTTAAAATTCTGACAAAAATACAATTTATCTTACGAAGCCACAAATGCAATTTGTGCTTTTGAATACTTATTTTGAGTGACTTATTAAATGGTATACAGCTCGGATAAAAGGTAGCGTTGGAACAGTTGCCATCAGGCTAATATCCTCCCAAAAACTAGTTTTTTCATCCAAAAAACGGAGCATTTTACTTCCTTTGTTTTTTTGAAATAAGGCCTCAAAAACCTCGCTTCCCGCTACGGATTGTTCTAAGAGTACTTGTATGAAGATTTTATCTAGCCAGGTTTTGAATGGATTGTTAGGTAAAACTAGGCGGCTAGAATTAGCTTTTTCCAATTCTTTAACCAAAGCTTGGTTAATTCGTTGGGTGCGTAAAAAGCTATATCCTGTGGATGCCTTCACAAAGCCCCCCGAGGTGCCAATTCGGATGATGGGTTCGGCTACTTTTTGACTTACTCTTGTGTCCAAACACATTGGAATAATCCCTTTTTCCTCTTCTTTAATTTGATAGTCTTCCTCACTTAAATTATAATAGGCTTGTAAATAGGATTTGATTTTATCTTGGTAAAAGCCAGCTTCTCTTACCTGAGAGGAGAAAAAAGTGTATTCAAATAGGGCATTTTTTTTACTGGTAGGAAGCACGTACATAAATTCACATTCAGTGCCTTGGGCTACTCGGAAATCAAATAAATTAATTGCCTCTGGTTTAAAAATAGGGAAATGGCATTCTATCTCCCATCCTAAAAAATGCTGTTTTAGGTGATTGGGATTATTGATTTCACAAGGATAAGGGGAAATGGAATCAAATACTTTATCTGTGGCGATAAATTCGCCTTGGGTACAACATACGCGTGTACCCTTTTTTTCTGGAACGATTTCTGTTACCTCTGCTTCTAAAAATTCAATGTTTGGGAATTGACTTAATCGTTTTTTGATAAATCGATACCAATCTATACTTCGAATTTTATGGTACTCAAAGGGAGCAATATCCAATGCGATACTATTTCCTTTTGGACCATGAAACCATAAGTTTTTCCAACTTTTTTGGGCTATTCCATCAAACTCTTCTGACTGATCGGACCAATAACACCAGGTTTTATCGTTGACTAATTTTAAGGAAGGGTCAATGATTAGCATTGGCTCCTGGGCTCTGGAGCTTTGGCTTAGGTAATAAACTAAGGATAAGGCAGACATGCCACCTCCAGCGAAAATGTATCGATACGACTTACTGGAAAGTGGAGCAACACTCATGAGGCATTAAATATGGCGTTCCGCATGATAACTAGAACGAACCAATGCTCCAGATTCTACATAGGCTAATCCTCTTTTCAGTCCTTCTTCTTTATACATGGCAAAGGTATCCGGATGTATCCATTCAATCACCTCATGGTGCATTTTAGTAGGTTGTAAATATTGCCCTAGGGTTAAAACATCCAAACCATGCGCCACTAAATCATCCATGGCCTTAAAAACTTCTTCTTTGCTTTCCCCTAATCCCAACATGATGCCTGATTTTGTTCGTTTACCAAAATCTTTGGTGCGACGGATTTGTTCCAAGCTTCGTTCATATTTAGCCTGAGGACGTACATAACGATAAAGGCTAGCAACGGTTTCCATGTTGTGGGAAACTACTTCCTGACCCGCTTCAATCATACGAATTAAGGCATCCCAATTTCCTTTGGTATCAGGTATTAAGGTTTCAATCGTTGTCTGTGGGGTACTTTCTTTGACCGCTCGTACCGTTTGATACCAGATTTCGGCACCCTTATCTTTCAGTTCATCTCGATTGACCGAGGTAATAACAGCATGTTTTACTTTCATCAATCGAATGGCCTCAGCTACACGCCTTGGCTCATCCTCGTCATATTCTGGGGGTCTACCAGTTGCTACGGCACAAAAAGTACAAGACCGAGTACATACATTTCCCAAAATCATGAAAGTAGCGGTACCCTCACCCCAACATTCCCCCATATTAGGGCAATTTCCCGATTGACAAATCGTATGTAATTTATATTCATCCACAATCTTCCTGACGTTGGTGTACTTTTCACCAATTGGAAGTTTTACACGAAGCCAATCTGGTTTTCTTGTGTTAGCTGCTGGATTTATTTGCGGTAATTCAATCATCTTATGTCAATATGTTCTTCCAAAGAAGAAAGTTAAGTAACCAGTTGTGTAAACTGATCTTTGGTTAGTTTGGTTAAGAATTTCCACTGGATTTTGAAATACATCCACAATAAAGCCTACTTCCAAACTTAAATAATTATGTTTTATGGTATTTAGTTCAATATCAAAACCTGATTTTAAATGCCAACCTGGGACCATTTTAGCATCTCTGCTTCCTGCAAAATAGCCTCCTTCGCCAATGATTACGGACCTTCCTGTAGTATTGCTTAGCGTCTGAGTATAGGGAATGGATTTAATGATGGTCCTTCCGGTATTGGGATCTAGAAAGGATACATCCACATAATATGGGATTTGCATACCAAGACTAGGTCCGGTAGCCAAAATGCCCTTCAGGGCTGCCCCCCCTTCACTGGATTTTTTAAATAACATCCATTGCATGCCAAATTCAGGTCTTACAATCAAAAGGTTGTTTAATTTACCTTCAATGTAGTTTCGCCCATTGTAGGAAAAAGGGGAGGTGAATTCACGGTAATCTTTCAAATTCACAATATCTAAACCGATTATAGGTTGTCGATTCGGATTTCTATTCCAAGATTTTCGCAAATTCAGTCCACCAAAAATGCCGGAATTGGTAGTAGTTGTTAATCCAATAGCCCAGGTTCCTCTTTCAGTCAGAGAACTTTGGCTCCCATTTTTGTTGGCTGTTGTATTGGAATTTATGGCTTTACTCGGGGTTGAATTGGGACTAGTCGTTGAACTAGCACTGCCGCTTCGTTGTGCCCACAATAGATTGGGCATCAATAAAAGCGCTAATACATACTTAGGTAAAGCCTGCTTCATGTTAACGGCTAATATATGGTTTCAAATCCTCATTGGATATGTCCCAATGAGAGGCATGATAAGTACACTTACCTCCATCAATCACCAAAAGTTGTGGAGATTGATGTTCCACTTGAAAAGTTTCAGCAATTTGATTAGAAATAGGGCGAAAAGCAATTAAATCTAATAAATATGCCGGTGTATTTTCTTGATCCCAGGCTCTTTCTAATCGATTTAAGGAAGTAGCCGAGATGGAACAACGGGTGCTGTGTTTGAAAATGACAATGGCTTGTTTTTGAGAATCTTCTAAGATTTGATCAATTTGTTGAGCTTCGTTTAGGGTATTCCAGTTCATAAGAATGATGCAGGTTTTCTGCTTATTTCGTAATTTTAAAGATTCACCTTCAAATTTAAGAAAAACTTGAGAGTTTGGCTTTATTCTTTTGCCTTGTTTTTGTATCGTCAAACCCTCAGGGTTTTGGCAAAGTTCCATTCCAAGGCTAAACTTTGGAACCAAGGTCAAAATGAAGTCTGGCAAGGATTAGAAAAGGCGTTCACACATCAGCATAAGCCTGTAGCTTGGTTTCATACGGCTTCATTGGGTGAGTTTGAACAAGGCAGGCCCATCATTGAAGCCTACAAAAAGCAATTTCCATCCCATTTTATACTAGTAACCTTTTTTTCGCCTTCTGGTTATGAGATTCGTAAGAATTTTGGAGGTGTCGATTATGTTTCCTATTTACCCTTCGATGGAGCCCAATCCAGTGCTCGATTTTTGGACTTGGTAAAGCCACAAATTGCCATTTTTGTCAAATATGAGTTTTGGCACTTTTATTTAACAGGCTTAGCTAGTCGACATGTAACTTTATTATTGGTTTCAGCCATATTTAGACCTAAACAAATCTTTTTTACCTGGTATGGAGGTTTTTACAGAAATCTACTAAAGCAGTTTAGCCATTTATTTGTACAAGATTTAGCATCCAAAAAATTATTAGAGGATATAGGTATTCAGCAGGTACAAGTAGCTGGTGATACACGATTTGACCGAGTTTACGCGCAATCCAAACAAGTAAATGCTTGGCCTTTACTAGATGAGTTTTTGAATGGGCAAAAATTTGCCGTTTTGGGTTCTGTTTGGCAAGCTGACATGGATAGGATCATCCCCTTGATTAATAAAAGAACCTTACCCATTAAATGGATTATTGTTCCACATGAAATACATGAGGCGGAATTAGAAAAATGGAAAAATGCCATTCAATTACCTTCCGTTTATTCCTATGGAAGTACTGAAGAGGATTGGTCTACTTACGATGTTTTATTCGTCAATGAAGTGGGACGCTTATCTTCCATTTACCAAGGTGCAGATTTTGCCTTCATTGGAGGGGCTTATGGTGCCGGATTACATAATACGCTGGAAGCAGCGGTTTTTGGTCCTGTAATGGCTTTTGGTGATTTGAACTACCTGAAATTCAGAGAGGCCTGCGCATTAATTGAAGAAGGAATTGCTCAAACGATATCTAGTACAGAAGATTTAGAAAAATATTGGTTGGACTTATGGAATAATTCTAGCCAAAGAGCTAAAATAAAAACACAATCTGAGGCATTTATTGCTAAGAATAGGGGGGCGACAGATGCCATTATGCACGTTTTAATAAACCATCAACATGACTGAGCCAAAGAAAAAAGGTTTGATAGTTCGTTCCACTGGCTCATGGTATGAGATCCGCTCAGAGGAAGGGAAGGTCTATGCTGGGCGTTTAAAAGGAAAGTTTAAACTGAAAGGTCCGCAAACCTCCAATCCCATAGCAGTAGGTGATTGGGTGATGTATGAAATGGAGGATGAGGTTCATCAAACAGTTTTGATTGTAGAGATTTTACCCCGACAAAACTATTTAATCCGTAAATCTGTCCATAAAACAGGTCAAGGCCAATTGCTGGCAGCTAACATAGATCAAGCGATTTTCATCATGACCTATAAAATGCCTAAGACTTCCTTGGGTTTTATGGATCGTTTTTTAGTAACAGCAGAGGCATTTCGTATTCCTGTCCAAATCGTTTTTAATAAAATGGATTTGCTCAATGAGGAAGAGCAGGATCAGGTTTTTGAATGGGCTGGATTGTACCAATCTTTAGGTTACGGTATTTTGTTTACCTCCATACCTAATAATCAAGGGATTGACGAGTTTAAGGAAATGTTTCAAGGAAAAGTGTCGCTCATGTCAGGCCATTCGGGTGTGGGTAAATCTAGCTTAATGAACATGGTTGCTCCTGATTTACATATTAAAACCAAGGAAGTATCTGATTTTGCCCAAAAAGGAGTTCATACTACAACCTATGCCACCATGTGGGAATTGGGTAAAGACACCTATTTAATTGATAGTCCGGGAATCAAAGAATTAGGGATTTTAGAAATTGAAAAAGAAGAATTAGCGCATTATTTTCCGGAAATGCGCGAACTTTTAGGCAAATGTAAGTTCAATAATTGTATGCATTTGTCGGAACCGGGCTGCGTTGTGCGAGAAGCTTTGGAAGAAGGGGAAATAGCCGAGTCTCGGTATTTTAGTTATTTGAGTATGCTTGAAAATAATGATAATAGACGCTAAACCTAAAAAACAATGAACAAGGAATTATTATGGGGGATTGATCTGGGGGGGACGAAAATTGAGTGTGCTGTATTGGATAAATTGAATCCAAGCCAGGTGGTAGTTAGGGAAAGAATTGATACTGAATCGGCCAAAGGCTATGATCACATCATTGCTCAAATAAAGGTCTTAGTGGACCGGGTGTCAGGAATAATAGGCGAGAAACCTAAGGCCATTGGATTTGCTACTCCGGGAGTGTTGAATCCATTGACCAATACCATGAAAAACTGCAATACAGTATGTTTAAATGGTCAAGCCCTAGCCACCGATTTGGCTACTACCTTAGGATGTGAAGTGAAATTGGCAAACGATGCGAATTGTTTTGCTCTAGCTGAAACCTTGTTGGGCGCGGTTCAGGATGTAAATCCTCATGCTGAAGTGGCTTTTGGTGTTATTATGGGTACGGGTGTCGGTGGAGGCTTAGTCGTTCATGGTAAAATCATCAATGGATTGCATGGAATTGGTGGTGAATGGGGACATAATATTTTGGAGGATGACGGCGATGCTTGTTATTGTGGTAAATCTGGATGTGTAGAAACGGTTATTTCGGGTCCTGCTTTAGAGAAATACTATGAAAAGCACTCCGGAAAAAAAATGAAATTGAAAGATATTTTACTAGCAGCAAAAGATCAATCAGATGCGGCGGCTGAAGCAACAGTTGAACGCATGGTGGATTATTTTGGAAGGGCTATTTCTACCTTAATCAATGTGCTAGATCCCGATGTGATTGTGATTGGTGGAGGTGTTGGCAATGTAGATTTATTGTATTCTGAAGGCTATGAGCGGATTAAAAAGTATATTTTCAATTCGAGAGAGGTGCATACGCCGGTGGTTAAACCTAAATTGGGCGACAGTGCGGGGGTGTTTGGAGCGGCCATGTTATACAGTTAGGCTTAGATTAGTTCATAAAAAAGCTCATTAGGCGAACCTAATGAGCTTTTTTGTTTTAAATTTATTGAAATACTAAACTTTTAAAAACCATTTTTTGCGATAAAATACATAGCAGATTAGCCAGCATACTAATACGAAACTAATTGCATAAGCTAAGGAACCATTGTATTTGCCCAATACTGGTTCAAACAGATGCCAATACATCCAATTACTGGCTGAGGTAGTCCCATCTCCTTCGGCAATTTGCCATTTGTTTAATTGTATGGCCAAGAGTTCGGATATACCATAAGCTAGGATGGAATTGGTACCAAAAACTAAGAAAAAAGTATTGGCAAATTTTCTTTCTTTGATTTCAATCCACCAATAGATTAATGCAATTAAGATAAAGTCGATACCTGCACAAAGCAACACAAATGAGCTAGACCATAATTTTTTATTGATAGGAAAAGCTAAGTGCCAAATTAATGCCAAGACGATAAGGACAATTCCTGCACTCACCAAAGGAAAGGTAACCTCCTTGCCATCTTGCTTCCTTTTTTCTAAAAAAAGACTCACTTGATATCCAAATAGACAGGTAGAAAAGGCTGGCAATGTGCTTAAAAGTCCTTCTGGGTCAAATGGAATACCGTCACCATGGTATAAATGAGTAGGACCAAACAAGAATAAATCGAGTTTCCGAACGGCGTTTGTACCTAAATCAAAGTCGGCACCATGGTCGCCAAATACGAGCATTAATACCCAATAAAGTAATAATATGGCAATGTTAACTCCAGTAAGCCAATTCTCTTTTACGAGGAGTACAATAAACGAAACGGCACAGTAGGACAAGGCGATTCTAGGTAGCACATTTAGGAAGCGCATATTCTCCAATGAAAAATCAAGGAAGGGAAAATAGAAAATCAAATAATTGATCAGAAACAGAAGAAGGGTTCTTTTGATAATCTTGTTTCTTAATGCAGGGCTTAACTGAAATTGGAATGATTTAAAAGCAAATCGCATGGCCACACCCACCATAAATAAGAATGAAGGAAAGACAAGATCTGTTGGGGTAAAACCATGCCAACTAGCATGCTTTAATGGGGCATAGGTGTATTCTCCATTTCCAGAGGTATTCACCAAAATCATCATGGCTAGGGTTATACCTCGAAATATGTCTAAGGAAAGAAAGCGTGTTTTCATGTAGGTTTAGTTTGAAAAATAAAAAGGGATCACATGTTGCGTGATTTTATCCGTAAATCTAAAATAATATTTGCCAGAAACGAGGGGAGGAGGAAAAAAATCTTGTGCTCCATTTGTCCACCAAAATTCATGAATAATGGCTCCCCAGGCACTTATTAACTCTACTTTAAGTTCTGAGTTAAGTTCCTTTTCCATATGGATGGCTTCTCCCAAATGCACGACATTGGGGTAAAGTGCAATCTTAGGATTTTCTGGTGCCAAGGTACTTAAAATAGGGTTCAATAATTTGTCGATGCGGGTAAAATTAGGCACGCCATATCCTAAGGAATTATCGGGATTAGAGCTTTGATGGCCAGATTGTCTGACGGCATTCATTATTTGCCAAGGAGTTTTCTTTGGGTTGGCTTGAATGGTTCCTGCAACTAAACCAGCTAATAAAGGTGCGGCAAAAGAAGTCCCATTGGAGGTAGTAAAGGTGCCTAAATAAGTGCCAATGACGGTCGATTGGCCCATAGCAGCCACATCTGGCTTTATGCGGCCATCTGAACTTGGTCCCCAAGAACTAAAGTTTGCTCTTAGCAAGGATTTGTCCACTGCGCCAACTGCTAAAATGGAGTCTGCATCGGCAGGAGAAGCAATGTATTTCCAACTCGCAGCTCCTTCATTACCTGCCGAAATGGTACAAATAATGCCTCTTTGCGCTGCCCAAGTTGCGGCTTTACTACTTAATGCGGTTTTACCATTCATGTCTGCATAGGAATGATTACTGAGTTTAAGGTCAAAAACAGTATATCCTAATGAAGAATTGATAATGTCCGTCCCCAAACTATCTGCCCACTCAGCTCCTCTTAGCCAATTTACCTCTTCCACAATTTTTTCGGTGCTTCCTTCTTCTGTTTGAGCTAGGGCAAATTGGGCTTGGTAGGCTGTACCAATGAGTTTACCTGGGCTAAAAGCGGCTATGGTACTCAAAACATGGGTACCATGTGAACCCCGACTGTAAACGTCACTCAATCCTGGGGTGGTGGCCAAGGTTGCGAGGATTCTTTTTTCTGAAAAGGCATTGGCCAGATGAGGGGTATTATTGGCATTTAAAAAACCTTCATCCAATACCGTGATTAATATTCCTTCTCCCCGAAAGCCTTTGAGATGCATGTTATTGACCCCTAGTTGACTGATTTGTACACTCGAATTTCCGTAGTTGAGACTATCAGCCAGGATGATATTGGCCTGAGGTACATCTTGGAGTTTTACTTTTTTATTTAAAACTTGAAAACTAGCACTAGAATCAATTGGATAGGTATAATACAGGCCTTTGACCCCAGTTTGATTTAGGGTTTTAGCTAAATCTTTAGGCTTCTGTTGAATAAGCGCCCCATTGATCCATTTCAATGGAAATACTATTTTTGCTCCCGAATTTTGAACCTGTAAGAGGTATTCTGGGTTTACTGGTAAATCTTGTTCTGTAAGGGCAACTTGATGTTTTTTTCTTCGTTCAATAGCACGTGGACTCAGAAACTTCTCGGGTTGTGAAAGTGAGAAGGGAGACTTGGCTTTATCTTTAAATAAAATGAGGTAACGATAGCTGTCATTTTGAGCCGAGATTGGACTTCCCATGAACAGTAGACTGCTGAAAATGAGGAAAATAATGGGTTTAATGCATGTCATTAAGCTAATATATTTAATTAATGTGTAAATTTGATTGTTTCTAATAGAATTTGATGAAAAGCGCGATTCAACGTTTTTTCTTGGTGTTTTTGTCGGCATGGCTTTTATTAGGTCATGTGGGCTTTGCTTACCAAATATCAAATTGCTTAGTGACTGGCAAGAAGGAGCTTACTTGGGCTGCTCCGGCAGCATCACCATCCTCCTCAACATCGAAAGAAACGCGTATTTCTCGGGCAGCTTGCTATCAATATGCCCAAGTTCAAGTAAAATTTACGTTTGATCAGCAGGTCAAAAAAAATCTAAAATATGTTCTAGAGGCGCAGCCTTTAGCCTTATTGGATTATCCTCCATCTACATCAGTTGCTTATACTTTTTCAGAAAGAGATCAACCGATCATCGAATGTACTTATTGCAGGCCATTGCCTGAGCAATTAGCTTTCATGCAGCGTTACAATATATGATTTGAATCAAATTCGCTTTGAATTTTTTTCTCATATCTTATTGTAATCTTATGTCAATTTACCGAATTATATGCTTGGGATTGCTTTTTACCTTCACGGTAGAAATGCCCCAGAGCTTTGGACAAATCGTACAAGGCCGCGTAATGAGCTTGGATGCTCAAGGAACCATGGAAGACCTATTAGGAGCTTCTGTCTATTTTAGGCCCACAAAAAAAGGAACATTAACGGATGCCAAAGGTGCATTTTCTTTGGATGTACAAGGTAAAACGGGATGGATGCTTTTCAGTTCCAGTGGTTTTATCAGTGATTCTATTTTTGTGGATAAAAATGAATTTTTACACGTTCATTTAAAGCCGGCCAACAAAGAGCTGGACGAAGTACGCGTCACGGCTACTCCAGGAAATCAGGATAATGTGGCTACGCTGCATACGGAAATACTGACCATGAAGACTTTGGCTAAAGCAGCTTGTTGTAATTTGTCGGAAAGCTTTGAGACCAATGCATCGGTATCAGTGAGTTTTGCTGATGCCGTTACGGGAGCTAAGCAGATACAATTACTAGGCTTATCGGGTACTTATGTACAGACCAATGTGGAAAATGTTCCATCCATAAGGGGCTTGAAAACCACATATGGCTTAAATTATTTACCAGGAACATGGATTAAGTCCATTGATTTAGCCAAAGGACAGAGTTCCGTAGTCAACGGATATGAGTCCATGACGGGTGGAATCAACGTAGAATTGGCCAAACCAGATACTTCTGAAAAATATTTTTTGAATGTTTATGCCAATTCCCAAGGTCGATTCGAGATTAACCAGCAAGGTGCTCATCGATTTAATTCAAAATTGTCTACGGGGCTTTTTACCCATTACTCAAAGCAAACAGCACGCTTAGATGGGAATAAAGATGGATTTATGGACTTACCCTTATTTGATTTGTGGAATGTATTAAATCGCTGGAAATATGCTACGGACCGTTGGATGCTTCAATGGGGCGCCTCGTATTTAATGGAGAATCGTTTGGCAGGTCAAAATACCTTTGATGAAAATAGATCTAACCGTTATTTAATTTATGGATTTGGTAGTAAGACCTCTCGTTTTGAAACCTTTGCTAAAATAGCTCGCTTGTTTCCTGATAAACCTTACCAAGGCTTAGGATTGATATTAAATACGGCGCAGCACCAAAATGACTCATATTTTGCTTTCAAAAATTATGTGGGAAGGGAGCAAAGTATGTATGCTAATTTGATCTATCAATCAATTTTTGATAATACCAACCATAGCTGGAAGGCGGGGGCCAGTTTTTTATATGATTCCTATCAAGAGCGCTATATAGATTCTACTTTTGCTCGGACTGAATTAGTTCCCGGGGCATTTTTTGAATACACCTGGACGATTCCCAATCATGTAACCATGGTAGTGGGCAATCGAATCGATTGGCATAATCAATTGGGAACGCAATGGGTTCCTAGGTGGCATTTAAAATGGGACGCAGCAGAAGACTGGATTGTCCGTTTATCAGCGGGAAAAGGGTGGCGCCGAGTGAATCCTTTGGCAGAAAATATGGGTTTCTTGGCTAATGGACGCAGATTGGTGCTTATGGGAGATTTGAACCCTATGGAGAAAGCTTGGAATTTTGGGGCCACCTTGACTAAGAATTTTCAAATTGGAACAAGAAAGGGGAGTTTGGTTTTAGATGCTTTTAGAACGGATTTTGAAAAGCAGTGGATGGTGGATATGGAGAATGGAGGGGAGATTAGAATGTATAGTAATCCAGGAGTATCCTTTGCCAATAGTTGGCAGGCAGAAATAAATTATAGCCCTGTAAAGCGTTTTGAACTGAAGGCGGCATACCGCTACCAAGATGTTCAAGCGGATTATTGGACCGCCAAAGGAACCTTAAGTCGTTTACCCAAAGCCTATTTGAATAAGGAGCGATTATTAGTCAATTTGGCCTATGCTACCCCCTATGAAAAGTGGAAGTATGATCTTACTTGGCAATGGAATGGAAGTCGAAGAATACCAAATGGAAGCTTATCTCATGTGCATGATGGAGCTAGCCCCTTGATAACAGCACCGGCATTTTCTACGGTTTATGCCCAGGTAACTCGACAATTCAAAAAGTGGGAAATGTACCTTGGTGCAGAAAATCTTTTTAATTTTACTCAAGCAAATCCAATTATGTCTGCTAAAGACCCGTTTAGTCGGGGCTTTGATGCAACCATGGTTTGGGGACCTATCGTAGGTCGGATGATTTATACAGGAATGCGTTATAAAATTCAATAAATAGAAAAACAATGAAAAATGTAATCATGATGGCAGGTCTTATGTTGGGAACATATGGCTTGATGGCACAAGAAAAGCAAGAGCATAAGCACGACACCAGCAAAGCGGGTGCGGATAAAAAAGAAGTATATCAATGTCCGATGAAATGTGAGGGAAATAAGACATATGCTAAAAAAGGTAAATGCCCGGCATGTACCATGGAATTAAAAGCAGTTAAAAAATCAGCCTAATGAAAAAACTAATTTTAGCAGCCTTATTGGCTTTGCCATTTGTTAGCTTGGCAGGACCGAAACAAACGATTAAGATTAAGACTTCGGCTATTTGCGAGATGTGCAAAGAGCGTATTGAGAAGAATTTGGCCTTGAGTAAGGGTATTTCTAAGTCGGATTTAGACCTGAAAGACAAAACCATTTTAGTAGAATACAATCCTAAAAAGACTGATGTGGCAGCTATAAAGCGGGCCATTGCAGAAGTAGGATATGATGCTGATGAGGTGGTGGCAGATGGCAAGAGTTACGAAAAATTGCCATCTTGTTGCAAGAAAGGTGCGGCGGCTTCAGCTCATTAATTAGAACAAAAAAAGAAAAAATCAACGCTATTTTCTAACGCTGGCAAGGTTCCAAACCTTGACAGCGTTGAGCGTTGTAACGTTTTTCAATACAATTTTGTTGTCCAATAACCTGATAAAGAAAGTTAACGGGCCTTCATGCTCAAGGCAATACGTTTGCGAGCTTCATCTACTTCCGTGACGGTCACTTGTACTTTTTGCTGGACTTTCACCACCTCATTGGGATCTTTGACGAATTTATCGGCCAGCTGACTTACATGCACTAAACCATCTTGGTGCACCCCAATATCCACAAAAGCACCAAAATTGGTGATGTTGGTCACAATACCTGCTAGCTTCATGCCTACTCGCAAGTCTTTGATGGAATTAACCCCTTCGGTAAATTCAAATGCCTCAAATTGCTCTCTTGGGTCACGTCCTGGTTTAGCTAATTCCTGAACGATGTCCGTTAATGTTGGAATACCTACTTCGGCACTGACATAGCGACTGATCTGTATTTGTTTTCGAAGGGCTTCATTTTGTAGGAGGTCGGCTACCTTGCATTGTAAATCTTTAGCCATTTGTTCTACAATAGGATAACGTTCTGGATGAACCGCACTGGCATCCAAAGGATTACTCGCTTTGCGAATACGTAAAAATGCAGCGGCCTGCTCAAAGGCTTTTTCCCCTAAACGCGGTACTTTCTTTAAGTCAGACCTACGCAGGAAAGGACCATTTTTTTGTCGATAATCAATGATATTTTGGGCCAATTGAGGTCCTAAACCTGAAATATAGGATAGAATTTGCTTAGAGGCGGTGTTCAATTCCACTCCCACTGAGTTTACGCAAGAAATAACGGTGTCATCCAAAGAAGCCTGTAATTTCTTTTGGTCTACATCATGTTGGTATTGACCTACGCCAATCGACTTGGGGTCAATCTTCACTAATTCAGCCAATGGATCCATAAGTCGGCGACCGATGGAAACCGCACCACGAACGGTGATGTCTTTATCTGGGAACTCCTCGCGCGCTACTTCTGAGGCAGAGTAGATGGATGCTCCACTTTCATTCACCATTATAATGCTAATGCCTTCCAAATGGAGATTTTTCACAAAGCTTTCACTTTCCCTTCCTGCTGTGCCATTACCTATTGCAATGGCCTGAATTTGGTATTTCTTTACCCAAGAACGTAGAATTTGCTCGGCTTCCTGTGCTTGACCCGGCCCAGTATGTGGGTAAATGGTCGTATTTTCCATCAAGTTGCCCTGTTCATCCAAGTAAACCAATTTACATCCGGTTCTAAAGCCTGGATCAAGTGAAAGAATACGTTTTTGTCCAAGAGGAGCTGCCAATAGTAGTTGGCGTACATTCTCGGCAAATACTCGAATCGCTTCTTCATCTGCTCGTTTTTTCGCCTCTGCCCGCATTTCGGTCTCCATGGCTGGTTGTAAAAGCCTTTTGTAACCATCTTGTATCGCCAATTCCACTTGGTCAGCGCAGGCATTTCGACCTGTTAGGAATCGACGTTCCAATCGGTCTAATACGTCATCGTCGGGGCCTTCTAAGGACAGCGTTAAAACACCTTCATTTTCGCCTCTAAATAGGGCTAAAACCCGGTGGGAGGGTGCTTGGGCTAATGACTCAGCCCAATCAAAATAATCTTTGTATTTCATGCCAGCTTCTTGCTTGCCTTTGCTGACTTTCGATTTCACTTGGGTTTTTCGTGCAAAAAGCTGACGCGCATCTTCTCTCGCTTCTGCTTTTTCCATCATTTCTTCTGCCATAATATCCCTCGCACCGGCTAAAGCGATATCCACGGAGAGTACTCCTTTTTCTTCATCCAAAAACTTTTCAGCTAAATCTTCTGGCGAAAGGTTCCTTTGTTGAAATAGGACATTGGCTAATTCTTGTAATCCCTTTTCTCGAGCGGCCATGGCACGGGTCTTACGCTTTGGTTTATAAGGAAGGTATAGGTCTTCCAATTTAGCTAAGGTTTCTGCTGCACGAACAGCCCTTTCCAGCTCGGGACTTAGTTTGTCCAGTTCTTTCAAAGATTTTAAAATCGCTTCTCGGCGTTTTTCTAGTTCTATGGACAGCTCCATGGCGTCACGGATATCGCGTATTTGAACCTCGTCCAAACTTCCTGTCATCTCTTTTCGATAACGAGCAATGAAGGGGATCGTGGCGCCTTCTTCCAAGAGGGCAATGGTTTTGCGAACGGCATTTTCGCTCAGCTGTAAGCTAGCGGCAATTTTTTGAAAAGGAATGGACATAAAAGAAAAGGGAAACGGGTCTTACTTTATTCGTTGGTTTCAGGGAATTCATTGTAGAAATAGCCAGCGAATTTCCAGATTTCTTGGATTTCTGTACCAAGAATCGGGTAAGGGTCGTATAGTTTGTTGGTCGACTTTAAAATCAATACATTTTTTTCTTGCAGGTGGTTGATGACTTTTTTCAAAACCACCCCATCTTCGCGCGTCACCACAATGCAGATGGTACCATCTTTGATGTCTTTCCAGTCTTCTACGTATTCAGCAAATACCAAAGAGCCAGATTGTAGGGGTAGCATGGAATCTCCTTTGATTGGGAATACACGGTATTTACGGTCTTTACTCAAAAAAGGCACCTGAAAGGTTGGTAGTTCTTTGATGAATTCTAGGTCGTCATAGGAAGTTGTATACCCTGCCAAAGCTTTTACAGGTACCATTTCGATGTTCTCCTCATTATCGTCGTTTACCGTGGTGGCTAAAATACGTAGCTTCGGTTTATTGGATATGCCTGGGATGCGTTTCGACAAATCCTCCTTGAGTAATTCATCTACTTCAACTTCGAAAAAATTAGCTAAAAGGATTAAATCAGCATATTTGGGTTCTGCTCTTCCGGACTCATAAGAGCCCAAAGTCGGTTTTTTTATTTGTAAAATTTCAGCCAGTTTTTCTTGAGAAGTTTTCTCTGTCATTTTGCTGCGTAAGAATCGTAAATTCTGGCTAAAAAAAGTGCTCATGTATATTGCTTATTAATGTAAAATGAATAAAATTCGTATCCAATTTCGGATATCATTTGTATCGAAATTACAAAAGGTATTCAGAATACCCAAATATCTATCAATTTTATGCAAGACCGCGCCATTGTTCACATGGATTTGGACAGTTTCTTTGTCTCTGTCGAAAGACTACGCGACAGTAGCTTAGTGGGTAAGCCTGTGATTGTCGGGGGCTTATCTGACCGTGGTGTGGTGGCGGCTTGCAGTTATGAAACACGGGCTTTTGGCGTTCGTTCTGCCATGCCCATGCGTATGGCTACGCGGCTTTGTCCGGATGCGATTGTATTACGTGGTGATTTGGAAGCCTATACTCAGTATTCGGAAGCGGTGACATCCTTGATTATGGAGCGGGCTCCTTTGGTAGAGAAAGCTTCCATTGATGAGTTTTATTTGGACATGACTGGGATGGAGCGCTTTTTTGGATCTTATCGTTTTGCTACTGATTTACGGGAACGTATTCAAAAACAAACAGGCTTGCAGATTTCCTTTGGTTTGTCTGTCAATAAAACGGTCTCTAAAGTAGCTACTAACCATGTGAAACCTGCGGGTCAGTACCAGGTCTTGGCTGGGGAAGAAAAGGCTTTTTTGGCCCCCATGCCTGTGAGTAAAATTCCCATGATTGGGTCGGTAACGGCTCAAACGCTACGGAATATGGGCATTGTTCACGTAGGAACATTGAGTCAAATGCCTTTGAAAGTCTTAGAGCGTAGTTTTGGCAAGTCGGGCGTTATGCTCTGGGAACGAGCTAATGGCATCGATCTACGGCCGGTGGTGCCATATTCAGAGCAGAAGTCTTTGTCGAAGGAAATGACTTTCGACCAAGATAGTACCGATGTGGTTTTGTTGAATCGTATACTTGTTTCCTTGACAGAGCAGCTGGCCTATGATTTACGGACTTTGGGGCAGTGTACTTCCTGCGTAACAGTGAAGTTGCGTTATTCCAATTTTGATACACATACGCGACAAATCACCTTACCTGCTACCGCCAGTGACCACCGCTTGATTCCCGCAGTAGTGGAATTGTTTGAGAAGCTCTATGATCGCCGTTTGCTGATACGTTTGATAGGGGTTCGTTTCTCGAAGTTATTGCAAGGGCAGGAGCAGTTGAATCTATTTGATGATGGCGCTCGTTTGGCACCTCTTTACCATGCCATGGATGGCCTAAAGAATCGCTTTGGCGAGTTTTCTATTATACGAGCGAGTGGTTTGATGGGTCGCCATGAACGCCGTAATATTTTGCCTAAATCAGATCAGTAATGTACCTCAACTGCCATTCATATTATAGTTTGCGTTATGGAACGCTATCTCCAGAGGCTTTGGTGGAGGCGGCTGCGGCATTGGGTATCAAGGCTTTGGCATTAACTGACATACATCGAGTATCAGGTATTTATGATTTTTTTCAGGCTTGTCGGCTAGCCCATATCAAGCCTGTCGTGGGGATGGAGTTTCGGCAGGGAGATGCTTGTTATTACATCTGTTTAGCTAAAAATGCTACAGGATTGGCTCAAATCAATGCTTTTGCGAGTCAATATCTATTATCAGCTAAGCCTTGGCCAATCAGGCCCCCTAGTTCACCGGATGTCTGGACCATCTTTCCTTTGGCACGTCGAGAACAATTGAAAAGCTTAGGTCCGCAGGAGCGTTGGGGAGTGAGAGCGAGCGACCGAAATAAGTTGTGGAAGGAGCAGGATTTCTCTTCGCTGGTTTGGTGTCATCCTTTTACTTTTTTGGATAAGCGAGCTTATTCGATGCACCGCTTATTGCGGGCTATCGATCATAATGTGCTATTGAGTAAGCTGCCGCAGGAGGCACAAGCAGCTGAAGATGAGCGTTTGTATAGTCCAGAAGCTTTAGCCGATTTTTGTGCTGATTATCCTAGTTTGTTAGAAGGGGCGGCTAAGATTTTGGATAGTTGTGAATTTCACTTTGAATTTAAGCTAACGAAAAACCGAAAGCTATTCAGCGCTAGTGTTGAGGATGATCAAGCATTATTGGCAAAACTAGCCTACGAGGGAATGCTTTACCGTTATCCGCATCGTTCTAAAGAGGCCAAAGAGCGGATTAAAAAAGAGCTTCAAGTGATTCATGACCTTGCTTTTGAGTCCTATTTTCTCATTACTTGGGACATTATTCGTTATGCTCGTTCTAGGGGCTATTTTCACGTGGGTAGAGGAAGTGGAGCTAACTCCATTGTGGCTTATTGCTTGGGTATTACGGATGTGGACCCTATTGAGCTGGATTTGTATTTTGAACGTTTTATTAATCCTCATCGTACCAGTCCGCCTGATTTTGATATTGATTTTTCTTGGGATGAACGGGATGAAATCATTGATTATATTTTCAAACGCTATGGTGCGCAATACGTCTGTCTATTAGCCACTTATGTTACTTTTCGGGATCGTTCTATTTACCGGGAATTGGCGAAGGTTTTTGGTTTGCCCAAAGCGGAGATTGATGCCTGGATAGCCCCAACGGCAGAATTGAGGCAGTCGAATTCCCAGATTCATCAATGGATTATCAAGTATGGTAATTTGTTGATTGATTTCCCCAATTACCTGAGTATACATGCTGGGGGAATATTGATTTCGGATAAACCTTTGTCGGAATATACTGCCCTAGAGCCTATGCCCAAGGGTTTTCCTATCTGCCAATTTGATATGTATGTTGCCGAGGAAATTGGTTTTGCCAAGTTTGATATTTTGTCGCAAAGAGGTTTAGGGCATATCAAAGAGGCGGTGGAGATTATTCGTCAAAATCGAGGGATTGACATTGATATACATCGAGTGTCTGATTTTAAGCAAGATGAGCGCATCAAAATGCAGTTGGAGAGCCACGAAACGATGGGCTGTTTTTATGTTGAATCTCCTGCGATGCAACAGTTAATCAAGAAGTTACATTGTTCGGATTACTTAACCTTGGTGGCGGCTAGCTCCATCATTCGGCCAGGAGTGGCAAGTTCAGGCATGATGAAGGCCTATATTGAAAGACACCATGCTCCTCATTCCTATCAGCCCGTTCATCCTTTGATGGGGGAATTGATGCAGGAGACGTATGGAGTGATGGTGTATCAAGAAGATGTGATTAAGGTGGCACATTATTTTGCAGGTTTGAGCTTGGCGGAGGCCGATGTCTTACGTCGGGGGATGTCAGGTAAATACCGTTCTAGGGGGGAGTTTGAACGTATTAGGGAGCAGTTTTTTCTTAATTGTGCCCAAAAGGGCTATGAGGAGGCGGTGGCCAAGGAGGTTTGGCGACAAATGGAGAGTTTTAGTGGTTATTCTTTTAGTAAGGCGCATTCGGCCAGTTTTGCGGTGGAGAGCTATCAAAGCTTGTATTTGAAGGCCTATTTTCCTTTGGAGTTCATGGTGGCGGTGATTAATAATTTTGGAGGTTTTTATCGAACGGAGTTTTACGTACATGAGGCTCGTAGGGCAGGAGGACTGGTGGAGGCACCCGAAATCAATGAAAGTAATTATTTGACTCGTTTGGACGGCCGGGTTGTGTATTTGGGTTGGGTACATGTCAAAGGTTTGGAGAAAGGATTGATTCGAGAGCTATTGGAGGCTAGAACCCAGGGCCCTTTTCTATCTTGGGAAGATTTTGCTCGAAGGGTGAGTATAGGTTTGGAGCAAGCCATTATTCTGATTCGAGTGGGGGCTTTTAGACGCTTGGGAACAGGGAAAAAGAATTTGATGTGGGAGGCTTATGCTCGTTTCCAAGGGAAAGTATCCGAGGTAGTAGCTATGGAAATGTTTGAGGATAGCACGGAGATAGGGGTTTTACCTACGCTGGTGCATGAGCCTTTGGAAGATGCTTTTGATGAGTGGGAAATACTCGGTTTTCCCCTTTGTTCTCCTTTTGATTTATTGGACGAATGGCCTGTGACGAGTTTAGATGCCCGCTTATCAGCAGACCGAGGCGATATTTTAGGTTATTTAGTGACCTTAAAGCCTACTTGGACGAAGAAGGGTGAGCGGATGTATTTTGGCTATTTTTTGGATGCACAAGGTGCCTTTTTTGATACGGTACATTTCCCCTCAGATTTAAAGAAATATACCTTCAAGGGTGGAGGCGTTTATTGGATGCAAGGACAAGTCATGGAAGAATTTTGTCATCGCTCTTTACGGGTTTTGCAGATGAAAAAATTAGGCTGGAAAGCCGACCCGAGGTTTTAGGAATGTAGAATGGAGAATGTAGAATGGAGAATGTAGAATGGAGAATGTAGAATGGAGAATGTAGAATGGAGAATGTAGAATGGAGAATGTAGAATTTCACATAGATATTTAAGTGATGAAATAGTTAAAAGTAAATATTAACCCAAAATTCCCCATTCTACATTCTACATTCTTCATTCTTCATTTTATTTCAATTTATACGCAACCACCGATTTTTTGAAAAACGTAGGAACATAAACGATGCGCTGATCTGGGTTATAGCCAATATCAGCTGAATTGTATTTTTTATCGCGCGTGTCCAGCATGGTAGTTAATTGACCAGATTTATCCAGGTAATAAATGATACCAGGCCAGCAAGTAACTACAAAATCACCATTTCCTACAGGCTCTATGCCATCTCCACCTACTTCAGTAGTGGCCACAGATACGAGTTTCTTATCGGCACCAGCTTTGAAAATAACGTTGGCAGTAAGCATATACAATGCATCACCCACCGCTTTTAGCCCATTAACTCCCTTAAGGTCACTTAAATAAAGCGCTGCCTTACCATTTTCTATGCGGTGAACTTTTCCCAATTTAGAGTCAGAAACATAGACAATACCTTGCTGGTCTACCGTAATATCATTTAAGCCAGTAGCTCCTTCAACAGGAATTTTAGTCATTATTTTACCGGAATTCGTATTAATTACGACCACTTCTGATACATCAGCTACGTATAATTGCTGCTTCCAAATCCCCATACCTTTGGGCGCATTTAAACCTGTGACCCATGTTGCATTCAAAATTTTGCCATTTTTATCGAGTTTGGCAATTTCACCCTTACCATCTACATCCCATGGTTGTCCATCAATTAATGCTGCATAAAGACTACCTTGATGGTATAAAACAGACTCAGGAACGGCGAGGGTAGTATCACTCTCCCATACTTTTTCTAGTGTATGTTGGGCTTGTGCAGTCCAAGAAAGTACTAAAAACAGAGCAAATAGTAAGTTTTTCATTGTTAACAAGATAAATGGATTAGAATAATATGTTTTCAAATGTTTAATTTACAAATTTTTGATTGTCTTGCTAATCATGGGCCATACCTAGCCTTAGATAGTTTCACCAAAAGTCAATAAATTATAATCAGGATCAAGTAATGAAAATTCTTTTTGTCCCCAAGGTTTAACATGAAGATGACCATTGGGATGGATTTTTACTTGATTATTTACCAAGCTTTGGTATAGTTCATCTATTTGCCGGGCTCTGATATAAACCTGTCCATAATTTTCCTCGGGAATTAAATCCTTAAATTCAAAAAAATGGATTTGAATTTGATCTTTTTGTAACATCAAATATCCTTCATAGTCTGCTTGGCCAACTTCCTGAAATCCTAGTTGGTTTACATAATAATCCCTAGTAAGGGCTTTATTTCGCATAGGTAATTTGGGATGTATTTCGGAGAGCATGAGTCTTTATTTTTTCAAAAGATAGTTTTTAATATTGGAATAATAGGTTTATTTCTGGATAAATCGCTTGAAAGAAACGAGGGATATTTATCCAAAAAGCAGCGTTTGTTCTCCAATATTTTTCACGCGCTGAGCCTGCATTTTAGAACTATCCAATGGTTTGAAAAAGGATTTGATTTCTTCACTCGACAAATCTGCTAGCCAATCTCTTTCTTGTTCTGCCTCAAGGATTAAAGGCATTCGCTTTTTGGTATTGTGAATTTCCTCCATCAATTCATTGGCGGGGGTGGTAATGATGGAAAAGGAGGGTTGAAGGGATCTTGTTTGTGGATTATGCCAAATGGCATAAACTCCAGCCAAAGCAAAGGACCCATTTTCTTTCAAATGTATGTGGTATTCAATCTTATCTTTACCAAGGTGTTGCCATTCATAAAAGCCATCAATTAGAATTAAACAGCGTTGTTTTAAGATGGAAGGCTCAAATGAAGGCTTTTCAAATATACTTTCTGATTTGGCATTTAGGGTGTTTTTAGGCAAATCTCGGGCTTGCTCTGTGTTGGCCCATGCTGGAATTAGGCCCCAAGGAATTAATTGTATGAGTTCCGGTTTTCCTTGGGTGATAATAGGTAGCGCCGCTCGGGTGAAACCAGAAATTTTCCCTTGTGGTGCTTGGGATTCATCATATTTTGCCTGCGCTTTGAACCTTGCTTCTAAGGCTTTTTTAGAACTAGTCTGGTCGGTATAATAACACATGCAGGTAAATGATCAAAAATAAGCGGTAAATTTCGCTCTCAAATTACTACCTTTTTTTGATTTTTGGGGAGGTGATTTTTAATGGCTAATATTTCTCCTTTTGCGTATCGTGCAAATCATTTATTGATTAGCATTCATGATGGAACTGTCAGCATTTTGCCTTAGACTTTGAAACAATCGAGTTATTTTCTCGTTATTTGTAAAAAAAGCATTTATGAAATCATTCTTTATTTCTTGCATCGTTTTTTTATGTTTTCAAGCTTGTGGTCAAAGACCCAAGGATGCTGCTCAAGCAAATATACCTATGAAAGATTTACCTAAGTCAGAGGCCGAATGGAAGGCCAAGTTAACACCCGATGAATATTATATATTACGTCAAAAAGGGACAGAAAGACCATTTACGGGGAAATTTTTAATGCACAATGAAAAAGGCATTTACACATGCCGTGGTTGTGGGGCTCATTTATTTTCCTCCAATTCCAAATTTGATGCTCACTGCGGATGGCCTAGTTTTGATAAAGAAATCAAAGCAGGCGTGATTAAAGAGACGGTTGACAATTCCTTAGGCATGCGCCGTATCGAAATTACCTGTGGAAAATGCGGAGGACATTTAGGCCACGTATTTGATGATGGTCCTACAGATACGGGTTTACGCTATTGCGTTAATTCAGTTTCCTTGAGCTTTGAACCAAGTAAATAGTCTTTGAAAATCCTGGTCAGTTAAGCTAGTTCGCCAAAACCGACCTGGATTTTTTTATAATTTATCCAATTCAGAACGTCTAATTAATCCAACGTTTTTCCAGGTTAATTTTCCATCTAGATATAGCTCCAAGTAGGGAATTGCTTCGATATTTTTAGCCTTTGCCAATTCAGGATTGGCATCTACATCGATTTTAATAAGTTCGACTTCGCCTTTTTGATCCTTAACATAAGCTTCTAATATGGGGCTTAATTGTTTGCATGGGCCGCACCAAGTGGCATTGTAATCAATGATTACCTTTTTCTTGCCTTTAATTTGGGTTTCGAACGCAGCTAAACTCATCCCTTCTTGCCTGCTTTCGCTACCAGATTCTGTCGATAAAGGCAAACTAGCAGCATTCCATGCCAAGATACCTCCACCTAAATTATATACCTGCTTGAAGCCCATCGAAATCAATTGTTGGGCTGCTTGAGATGAACGACCTCCCGACAAACAGTAGACATACACGGCTTTGTTTTTATCTAATGTAGCAACTGTTTGTTGGAACAGTTCTGAACTAATATCTGCTGAAATAGCACCAGCAATGTGTCCACCATCAAATTCTTCTGGGGTTCTTACATCCAACAGTTGATTGGAAGCACCAGTTTGGATGGCTTGTTGGAATTCGGTGGCACTTACGTCCTGTAATCCTTCGCCTGCAGGCTGGGAGCAAGAAAAAAGTGTAAGTGAGAAAAGGAGGGAGAAGAGGAGGGATTTCATATTAATGTAGAATGAAGAATTAAGAATGTAGAATGGAATGAAGAATGTAGAATGTAGAATGGAATGAAGAATGAAGAATGAAGAATGTAGAATTAAGAATGAAGAAAAGTTAGTTGTTTGTTTAAGTCAAGTGACCTGAAAATAAGCAATAATTCTATATTCTTCATTCTACATTGATTTAACTATACTGTTGAATGATCCCCACCAAGGTATGGGCAGGAATGACACCCGATTGTCGCCAAACTGATTTACCATTTTTGAATAGAATCATGGTAGGAACAGAGCGAATCTGGAATTTTTCCGCAGTTTTTCGGTTTTTGTCCACATCTACCTTGATGATTTTTGCGGAATCGCCAATTTTGGCTTTTACTTGCTCCAAAATAGGCTTTAATTGTTTACATGGTCCACACCATTCTGCTGAGAAGTCGACCAGCACTGGCTGTTCTGATTTTAGTAATTCTGAAAAATTGCTCATAATAATGGCTTTTATATAGACTAAACTATCTTAATGACATCCAAGTTCCACCATTGTGAACTTCTTGGAACCCATGAGATTTCAATAAGCGTTTGGCGGCACCACTACGCATACCAGAGGCGCAACAAGTGATGATAACATCTTCTTTTTTTAATTTATTTAAATTGCTGGCCAAGGTTTGTAAAGGTAGATTGATAGAACCTTTCACATGCCCTTGCTTGTATTCGGCTGCAGTTCGAACATCCACAATTTTTGCCCCAGATTTAATGAGTGCTGCCACATCTACTTTGGAGCCTAAACCCAATAAATTTTTAAGAAATTCGATCATGATTTTGTTTGTTTATTTATGTCACAAAGCTACATGCCATTTTACTTGTTTGGCGTGACAATTGTCTCTTTGGATTTTCTTAAACGAAACATTTGCTGGCAACAAAATCAAGGACAAAAGCCTTGCCTTGGTGCAATGGACCTTCGTTTAATACCCTTGCATTTTCTTGGCAAAATTCTATGTTTAATCCAGCAAAATCTTCTTTCAACTCATCTAGGTGAAATAACATGTTTACATCCTTGGGTCCGCCAGAATCCAGGCCCAATTGATTTTTAGAAAACCCTTCTAGGATAATTTTCCCACCTGGTTTTAGCCATTTGATACATTGTTGATGGAATTTTCTACGCTCTTCAGGCGGTAAATGAAAGTAAACCAAGGCGATTGCATCAAATGACTCTAATGGATATCTAACATTGTTTGCATCAATGCATTCATAATGTAGGTTAATAGACTTTTCACTCGCCAACCTAATGGCTTTTCCTTGGGCGGTATCACTGCTATCAAAGGCATATACTTCCCATCCTAATTGTGCCGCAAAAACTGCGTCACGGCCTTCACCTGCTGCAGGAACAAGTAGGCGGCCTATGGGTAATTGGGTTAATTGATTTTTTAAAAAATCATTGGGTTCAATTCCATATTGGTATTCTTTTGAGTTATACCGAGAATTCCATATTGTTTTCATGTGTAGATTGCTTACTTTCGAAAAAAATTAGAAAATGAAAAAAATCCTTGTTACTTCTGTTTTTGCATTACTATTCACTTTTCATTCTTTAGCGCAGTCGCCTGCTCACAAAATTGTGATTCAGGTGAACACCTCGGACACCACTGCTTGGCATGGTGTGGTTCGTAATATTGGTAATCTTCAAACCGCCTTGGGTCCAAATACTTCCATTGAAGTGGTTGCTCATGGTTCAGGTATTGGTTTATTAATAGATTCAAAAACTACTCAAAAGGCTAAAATTGCAGAATTAGCGGCTAAAGGAGTTTCATTTGTGGCTTGTGAGAATACCATTCGCATGAATAAAATTGATAAAGCAACTATACTTCCTCAATCAGGTTTTGTGCCTTCTGGCGTGGCTGAAGTGGTTTTAAAGCAAGAAGCAGGTTGGTCCTACTTGAAACCATAATCCTCTTCCCATTTCTTATCAGCTGGAAGCAATCAAGGTTTCCAGCTACTTTACATTCTTCCAGGTAATATCTCATTCCAGTATAACCAAGGTAAAATTTTCGTTTTTAATTGGTACATCGACCACCTTTCTTTGGATTGATCGAAAGGAAAGGTCTCCGTTGGGACATTATTGTAATCAAATTCGGCCAAGACTAATTTTCCATAGCCTGTGACAATTGGGCAGGAAGAGTAGCCATTGTAAAATGCCATCAAATCCTCTCCTTTAATCAGCGAAAGTAAATTAGCCACCACTACTGGTGCCTGTTTACGTATAGCGGCACCTGTTCTGGAAACTGGGATTCCTGCTACGTCTCCGCAAGAGAAAACATTGGGGAATCGTAGGTGTTGAAGGCTATGTTTGTTGACCTCTACCCATCCAGCCGCATTTGCCAAGCTGCTTTTTCGAATAAAATCTGGGGCAGATTGCGGTGGAGTCACATGGATCATGTCATATGCTACCCAATATTCTTGATCTTTATTACTATCTCCAATTCCTACAAACTTAGCTTTTTTGGCTAATCCATCAATCTCTACCAACTTGACAAAGAAATGGGTTTGTATACCGTAGCGTTGAATGACTTTTTTAAGTGTTTTCTCATATTTTTCAACTCCAAAAATACGTGTTCCTCCACTCCAAAATGATACTTGAGCAGCTTTATGATGTTTTTTGAAATAGTCTGAAGACATATACATCACTTTTTGCGGTGCTCCTCCACATTTTACGGGAGTGGGAGGATTGGTAAATACCGCCTTGCCATTTTTGGGTAAAGATTGGACACATTCCCAGGTATAGGGAGCTGTTTCAAAACTATAATTCGAACAAACCCCATTTTTTCCTAGGCTTTCTTCCAATCCCTTTATTTCAGACCAATTGAGTTGAATACCAGGGCAAACGATGAGGTAGTCATAATAAATGGATTGCCCATTGTTTAAGTCTAGTTTATTTTTTTCTGCTTGAACTTCGCTAACCATGGCTTTTATCCAAGTAACTTTCTTAGGCATCACGGAGGCTTCATCTCGTACAGTTTTTTGAATGTCAAATACTCCACCACCTACTAAAGTCCATGCTGGCTGATAAAAATGTTTCTCTGCTGCATCAATCAAGGCAATATCTAAGTTGGAATCCTGGCGCAATAATTGACTGGCCACGGAAATACCCGCATTACCGCCACCAATGATGATGATTTGATGATGAATTCTCATGTGGATTTTGTTTTAATTATATGTAATATTAGGATATTCAAGCTTAGTGAATCGTGATATTTGTCACTATGCGAGGCAATTGCACTGAGTAATTTTGAGTTATAAATACCCATGTTAAAATGAAATCAAATCAATCCCGCTTAAATTCATTCGATACCCTCATTCGGTTCCTATATGGCCTAGTTGTTGTACTATTTGCCTTAATGATTTATTTGATTTTGGACCCCGATGAGGTAAAAGAGAAAAATCTGTCAGGAGCGGATTCCACGGCCAGATTTGTGCCTGTTGATACCAATTTTACCCATGTTTGGACGGCACCTTCCGACTGGCGTATGATGTATTTATCGGCATCTCAAATGGAATTGGTACTTTATGGTCGTGAGTTGATAGCGCATACTTCAGATTATTTGGGTCCAAAAGGTTCGGTTAGAGCTATGTCAAATGGCATGAATTGCCAAAATTGTCATTTGAAGGCGGGCACTCAGCCTTGGGGGAATAATTATTTTGCTGTAGAATCTACCTATCCCAAGTTTCGAGCACGTTCGGGTACTGTTGAGAATCAAATTAAACGGGTTAATGATTGTTTTGAACGTAGTTTAAACGGGGCTAAGTTGGACTCCTCCAGTAAAGAAATGCAGTCGATATTGGCTTATATAGCTTGGTTAGGTCAGGATGTTGAAAAAGGAAAAATCCCTAGGGGAGCTGGAATATTTAAGTTGAAGTCAATGAAACGCGCCGCGGATCCTGAGAAGGGGAAAATGGTGTATGATAGTAAGTGTCAATCTTGTCATCAGGCAAATGGGGAAGGAGTATTAGCAGCTGGAGGAAAATCCTATACTTATCCGCCAGTATGGGGAATGCACAGTTATAATCAAGGAGCGGGCTTGTTTCGCATTTCCAATTTAGCAGGCTATGTCAAGTACAACATGCCTTTGGGAACCACCTATGAAAAAGCGCAATTGACGGATGAGGAAGCTTGGGATGTGGCGGCCTTCATTAATTCCATGCCAAGGCCTGGAAAGGATTTATCTACAGATTGGCCAGATATTTCAGCTAAGCCTTTTGATCATCCATTTGGTCCTTATGTAGACCCTTTCCCAGAATCTCAACATAAATTTGGTCCCTATAAGCCCATCAAGGATTGGATTAAAAAACATAAAAAATCGAAAAGCTAAACCAATGAACTCTAGAAGAAAATTTTTACAAGGTGGGCTACTAAGTAGTGTCGCCGCATTGTCTCCACTAGCTCCTTTGGAAGCTAAATTGACTTCCCCAAAATCCAATCCTGCAAAGCCGGATTCCGGTAAAATTACAATTTTACAAACCACCGATGTGCATTGTCAATTACACGCACATGATGAGTTATTTTGGGAGAATGAAGAGCTCGTTTTTCGAAAAGCGGGTGGATATGCGCACATGGCCTCGGCCTTAGACAAAATAAAACAAGGTAATCCTGAAAATACCATTACGTTAGATACTGGAGATATGTTTCAGGGATCCATGTTATCGGTGAAAACAACGGGCCAGGCATTTGTTCCCTTGTTGAATGCTATGAATTATGATTTGTATCTACCCGGAAACTGGGAAGTTGTTTATTATAAGAAAAATATGCAAAAACTATTGGGTGGCCTTTTAGCTCCTAAAATTTGTGCAAATATGTATCATGATTTAGGTGATGGTAAGAAAGGAGAATTGATTTTTCAACCGTATCAAATCATGCATCGTTTGGGGATTAAAATTGGTTTCTTAGGTTATACGGATCCCTTAGTTCCTCTTCGTCAATCACCTTTGTACAGTAAAGGTATTTTATATACCAAACCTGAAGAAAATTTAAAAGAATATGTGACGCTATTACGCGAACAAGAGCAATGCGATTTTGTTATTATCTTATCTCATTTAGGTCTTTCCCAACAAATTGCATTAGGGAATAATCCTCATTGTGAAGGGGTCGATTATATTTTTGGCGCTGATACACATGAGCGGGTACGTAAGCCGATTCAGGCAGAATATACAAAGATTGTGGAACCTGGCGCTTTCGGATCTTTCATAGGGAAGTTAGATATTCATGTTAAAAACGGAAAATTGACTGGTTCCTCTTACGAATTAGTAGAAGTAGATCCCATTAAATATCCAGCAAAAAAGGAGATTTTAACCTTAGTAAATGAGTTGGAGGGCCAATGGAAGACTGAAATTAATAAAGTAATAGGTTATAGTACTTTACCCTTATATCGAAATTTTGTGGTTGAAAATACGATCGATACCTTGATTGTAGATGCCTTAAAATGGAAGGTAAATGCAGATGTTGTATTGTCTAATGGTTTTCGATTTTGTCCACCGCTTGTTCCGGGAAAAGATGGTAAAGTAGCCATTACAGAAGGTTATTTGTATGATATGTTACCTGTGGATTCCACGATTAGAACAGCGAAAGCAACAGGCCAACAAATCTTAAATTGGTTAGAAAAGGAGTTACAAAATGTGTTTGCACAGGATGCTTCCTTACGATTTGGAGGGTGGTTAATTCGATTTAAAGGTATGCAAGTGGAATTCAAAGCATTTGAGCGAGTAGGACATCGCGTTCAAAAAGTCATCATTGGTGGTGCTCCTTTGGAGTTAGAAAAATTATATGTTTTGTGTGCATGTGAACGTGAAGGTGATCCTGAGGATATGCTTTGTCGTATGAAAGGTGTAAAGGAATCCAAAAATACTGCTTATACGTTGCATAGTATGATGAAAGAGTATCTGGCTAAATTCTCTCCAGTGACTCCTACCTTACGGCATGATGCTAAAATCCTTGATGGGCCACAATCATTATTAAGTCAGGTAACAGGCGTGGATTACACATTTAGGTAGAAGCATAAATACACTAAAGCATTAGCCTTAGGTAACTTCTTTAATTACTTTCGACATTTAAATTTAATTAAAATAAAAAGAGGGATTTCGATGAAAGTCAAAATCCCTCTTTTTTATTAGACCAAGTATATCATTAGTGAGGTAATTGATCCCTAAACTTACCGTATACCCAAGTACCAGCAATGGCACTTAAAATAACCACTGAAATGGATAATACTCCGGTGCCTAATTGAGCAAATAGGGGGCCAGGACAAGCACCTGTGATAGCCCAACCAAATCCGAACATCAAGCCTCCGTAGATTTGTCCTTTGTTAAACTTTTTATCCGTGAAAGTAATATCCTCTCCGTGAATGGTTTTCACATTGAATTTCTTGATTAAAAATACAGAAATAGCCCCTACCACTACGGCGGTTCCAATCACGCCATACATGTGGAAGCTTTGCAAACGAAACATCTCTTGAATTCTGAACCAAGAAATAATCTCGGCCTTTACGAAAACAATACCAAAAACTAAGCCTACGGCCAAATACTTAAAATTATACCACCAAGGGTGCTTTAATTCAGATTCATTGATGCACATGGCATCTAATGATCTTACTTCAAAATCGACTGGGTTGCTATGAACTACTTTTTTATTTTCCATGGTGATTAAAGGCTAAGAATGTAAGGTAAAATGAAATTGGCCATGATGAATCCACCTACCATGAAGCAGATTGTCGCCACTAGGGATGGCCATTGAAGATTACTTAATCCCATGATGGCATGTCCTGAAGTACATCCTCCTGCATATCGAGTGCCAAAACCGACTAAAAATCCGCCGCCGATCATCATAATTAATCCTTTGGCTGTGAATAAATTTTCAAAGGAAAATAACTGCACTGGTACTAATCCAGAAAAGTCGGTTATACCATAAGTAGCTAATTCATTGGCCAAATCAGGGTGAATAATGATTGGCTCATTTGAGCCTAATAAAGTAGCAGACAAATAGCCACCTATCAAAATTCCACCTACAAAGTATAAATTCCAAGTTTCTTTTTTCCATTCGTATTTGAAAAAGGAAATATTACTCGGAAAACAAGCGGCACAAATATGCCTCAAATTAGAAGATATGCCAAAATGCTTATTGCCTAGAAGCAATAGAGCCGGTACGATTAAGCCGATTAAGGCCCCCGCCACGTACCATGGCCAGGGTTGAGAAATGGTTTCTATCATAATTTTATTTGGTAAGCTTTTTTTTTCAGTTATGAGTGTTTAGTTATTAGTTATTAGTTATTAGTTATTAGAGTTTAGTTATTAGAGTTTAGTTATTAGAGTTTAGTTATTAGAGTTTAGTTATTAGAGTTTAGTTATTAGAGTTTAGTTATTAGAGTTTAGTTATTAGAGTTTAGTTATTAGAGTTTAGTTATTAGAGTTTAGTTATTAGAGT
>NZ_JBPXKC010000001.1:62263-120103 GCF_054558355.1 Aquirufa sp. OSTEICH-129A
GTTTAGTTATTACTATTAAATACTAAGTAATCAGTTTAAACTGTCTATTTTTTAAAAGAACTGAATGCACTAGCTGATTTGTTCTTTTTAATGTCCAGTGTTTAATTACATTTCTTTGTGTTTTGATTTTTATCATCTAACCACTAATCCCTAATCCCTAATCCCTAACCACTAATCCCTAAACACTAATCCCTAATCCCTAATCCCTAACCACTAATCCCTAAACACTAATCCCTAATCCCTAAACACTAACCACTATTCCTCTGCTGTTTTTTTGTTGGTAAAAAATCCACTAAAAATATAACCTAAGAAGGCAAAATACAAGGTACTGTTCAAAGGCTTGGATGTTAAAGGGCAAGTCCCCGTACTACATCCAATTTGTTGCCAATAGAAATACCCTGCAATTCCACCCAATAGGGAACCTAAAAGGGCTAATCGATTATTTTGAATGAACTTCTTCATATTCCGTTTCTTCGGTGTTTTTAGCGTTTGATTTTTTTGAATATGTCGGAACATTACATCCTTGAGCACCACAGCCCCAATTAAATACAGCTTGTATCAAAAGGACGCCAGCTAATAATCCTAAAAAGATTTCTCTGGTTTGGATGGATTCATATAGCGCATAGCCCCCCATAGTCAGGCGAGCTATACGCATTAAATCCCACGGTTGTTTGAGTGCGCTCCACATGGGCTTAGTTATTAGAATAAACCAACATATCTTGTAGGGCACCTCCATTGTATACGTCTTGGTAGCCCATTTGCTTGAGCATGGTTAGGGCTAAACCTGAGCGATTTCCGCTTCGACAATACACAATGATAGGACCATCCATACTTTTGAATTTTTCCAATTGATTTGGAATCGTTCCTAAAGGGATATTGATAGCTCCTTCATAATGCCCTTGCATGAACTCTCCAATTTCACGTACGTCAATGATATTGGTCTTGGGGTTTTGTATCAATTCTTGAATATTCATGATTACAATAAGGTTGATGGACAAACATAGTCCGTGATATGAAACTTCTCTGATTCTTTGATGGCTTTAAAGCCTCCATTAACATCCACTAAATTGTGGTATCCACGAGCTCTTAGGGTAGAATTGAAAATCATAGAACGATATCCCCCTGCGCAGTGCACAAAGTAAGTTTTGTTTTTGTCGATCTTCAACATACTTTCATTGATGAAGTCCAAAGGTGCATTTTCCGCTTCTTTGACATGCTCGCTCAAATATTCTGAGTTCTTGCGGACGTCTAAAATCTCACCTTCACCAGCTGCAAAACGTTTTGCCACTTCTTCTGCTGTGATGGATTCAATACTATCCACTTCTTTTCCTGCTGCTTTCCAAGCCTCAAATCCACCCTTCAAATAGCCAATGGTAAAATCATATCCCACACGGGCTAAACGGGTAATAACCTCTTCTTCACGTCCTTCATCCGTAATCAACAAGATTTCTTGCTTGATGTCTGGAATCATAGCACCTACCCAAGGAGCAAAGGATCCATCGATTCCGATGTTGATGGCATTTGGTACAAATCCTTTAGTAAATGTCTGTGGGTCACGTGTATCTAAAATTAAAGCGCCAGTCTCATTGGCTGCTGCTTCGAAAGCCTCAGGAGATAAAGCATGTTGCCCTCTTTCCAATACCTTATCAATACTGTCATATCCTTGGATATTCATCAATACGTTCAATGGGAAATAGGATGGAGGAGCTACTAAACCAGTTAAAACTTCTTTTTTGAATTGTTCTTTGGTCAATTCAGGATTCAAAGCATAGTTTGTCTTCTTTTGGTTACCCAAAGTATCCGTGGTTTCCTTACTCATGTTTTTTCCACATGCTGAACCCGCGCCATGCGCTGGGTAAACGATGATATCATCGGCTAATGGCATGATTTTATTTCGTAAAGAATCGAATAAATGACCCGCTAAAATATCTTCTGTTAAATCTGCCTTTACTTTTTGTGCTAGATCTGGCCGACCTACATCACCAATGAATAAAGTATCACCCGAGAACAAACTAGTTTCTTTGCCATGCGCATCAATCAATAAAAAGCAAGTACTTTCCATGGTATGTCCTGGTGTATGTATCACTCGGATAGTAGCATTTCCTAGAGGGAATTCTTGTCCGTCCGTAGCCGAAATACAATCAAAGGCACAGGCAGCATTGGGACCATAAACAATGGGAGCACCTGTTTTAGCAGATAAGTCAATGTGGCCAGAAACAAAATCCGCATGGAAGTGAGTTTCAAAAACGTATTTGATTTTAGCACCATTGCGCTCTGCCTTTTGGATATAAGGTTCAACCTCACGTAAAGGATCAATGATGGCTGCTTCGCCGTTATTTTCAATGTAATAGGCACCTTGTGCTAAACATCCGGTATAAATTTGTTCTACTTTCATTTCTTTAATAGTATGTTGTTTTGCTAATGTTTCCAATTAATTAATTAATGACTTATTTTAAGGGGAAGGCTAATTGTTGAATGAGAATATATACACCCATAATTAACACGAACCATCCAAAGCCTCTTTTTAGTTTATCACTGTCTACTTTCTTACTGAATTTATCTCCAACAAATATGCCTGCTATGGCTAATGCTGTGATGGTTAACAGCAGGTTCCAATTGATTTCTTGATGTCCTAAATCACCGGTGAAACCAATCAGTGATTTCATAGCAATGATAAGTAATGAAGTTCCTACGGCCTGTTTCATGGGTAGTTTGGAGAGAACAACTAAAGCAGGAATAATCAAGAATCCACCACCAGCACCTACTAATCCGGTTAATAAGCCAACTACGCTACCTTCCAAAATAATCACTGGATAATTAAACGTTTGTTCTTTTAGTTCTAGTTCCTCTGTTCCTTCTTTTCCACAATTTTCACATTTGCCACGTATCATGGATATGGAAGCGGCAACCATTAAAATGGCAAAGAGCACCATCATTAAAATGGATTTGGTAATCAATAAATCCCCTATTTGAAATATATCTGTTGGAATTAATGGTACGATGAATTTGCGCGTGGCATAAACCGAAACAATAGAAGGAATACCAAAAATAATAGCCGTTTTTAGATTCACTAAACCTTGTTGGTATTTAGGAAAAGCTCCTACTAAGCTACTTGCTCCTACAATGAATAGGGAATAGGCCGTTGCTAATACAGGATTAATACCGAACAAGTAGACCAAAACTGGTACTGTTAAAATGGATCCACCTCCTCCAATGAGTCCCAACGAGATTCCAATGAGTAATGAGGCAAAGTATCCGATTATTTCCATGACTTATTTTTTCTTTTTTGTTGATACAAATGTCAGGCTATATTTTGGCCTTATTCGTGATTTTTATCACAGCAATGAAAATTATTTACCATTGAATTGGGAGCTTGATTAAGGTATGATAGAAGAAGGTGAAATCAGCATTATATGATTCATTATCAATGGATTATACATGGCTGTTGCCTTATGCTTATTGGTCCACAATTTACAAGGTATAATTTAAAATAACATTGATGTGACTCATGTTCACTTTGTTAATTTCGAATTTGTCAGCCAATTTACTTTCGTCTATTTGATTTTTGAGAACATAAATTAATGAAAGGGTCATTCCTTTCCACTTACCTTGGGGTTCAAAATTTAATTCCAAATTTGTTTGAGCGTAAGAAGGTAAAGCATATTTATTTAAGACAAAATCTTGTGTAGGAGGTAAATAAAAATATCCTTGTGCTAATTGTGTTCTTAGAGGAATTTTCTTCCATTGATAGGCCATTTTGGCTACAAAGGCATGGACATTTCCAAAACCTTCGTTTCTTTCCCTTGGTAAAAAGGTATAAAATGGATCTTTGCCCCATTCTCTTGGCATTAAATATCGTCCTTCGTTGGTGATTTGATTAAAATTGATGGATGTTTTCCATTGTTTATTTTCCCAACCAAATCTTGCCCCCCACGATTTTGACATAGATCCAGCTGTCATATATGTTTTAGATGGATCTGGATTTCCTCCTTGTTCAAGGGCATGTTGTTCTAAATATTGTATTCCACCTACCCACTGGCCTTTTAAATTAGAGGGCCATTTCCCATCTGCTTGTAGCATGTGAGTATTCATTACCCTGTCAACATACATATTCCAAAATTGAAAGTTGATGGTTTTTAGTTGTTTTAAAGTGATTCCTAGCATGACAATTCCCTTTGATTCTATGTTGCCATAATAATTTGATTTATTTCCATCAGGATTAACCCCTTGTGGGTAAATACCCATGCTCTCTCCGATGCTAAACCATTGTGTCGTACCTCTGGGAGAAATGGCGCCCAGATAGCCCAATTCAATTTTTGTTTTCGATATTTCATTCCAATCTAACCAAATTCCAGAAAGCATCGTTGGCCTTAAACGCCCATCTTGCGCATTTACAAAAGGGCTATTGATGATTTGTCGGCCAATTTTTATATTCGATTTCTGGTAGGTATAATTCAAGTATAACTTTTCCAAACGAGATAGTATGTTGGTAGACAGCGGATTAAGTACATCAAATAGCCCAATTTCGTAGCGATTTGAAATTGGAAATTTAGGATCTGGGCTTAAAGAACTTGAACCCAAATTGTACATCCATTGGCTACTAATTCCAAAACTAAAATTTTTCCATGCTTTGGTTTCGTACGAAATACCCATATTTAATCCATGTGCAAAGGCGTCATAATTGTCCCCAGAATTGTCTGTATTCATATAAAAATAGCGAACATTGGTGTGTATACTACCAGAGCTCAGTACTTTCCAAATACTTGTGGTATCTGTAGCTTCAGAATAATATGAGGCATTCGTTTTCCATGAAAAACTGAAAAATACGATGATGGTAATGAGGTATTTGTATGGCATATATTTAGTTTATGCCAACAAATTTCGATGTATTAACTCAGTAGGGGCGTGATAATAATCACTTTTAAAATTTGAATTAAAAGTTATATTATTATTAAAATTATATTTCTAATTTCAATATCTCCACCTCATTTTTATGCAATTTAACTAGGCCCTTTTCGGCTAATTTTTTCATGAGACGAGAGATTACTTCTCGTGAAGAGTTGAGCTCCAAGGCGATATCAGTAAAAGATGTTTTGATGAAATTACTTTTTAAGCTCTTTTGATGCTGTTTTAAATACCAAAGAAGCCTTTCATCTAAGTTGCGGAAGGCAATGTGATCGAGCGTATCTAAGAGCTCTTCAAAACGGGAGCGATACGTTTCTAAGACAAATTGGTACCAGGAACGGTATTTTAGGGCCCATTCGTCCATTAATTCAATGGGTATAGCCAAAACCTCCGTGTCTACTAAGGCTTTGGCCATAATCTGACTAGAAAGTTGTCTAGCCGCACAAGTCATAGAAATGGCACATGCCTCCCCTGGGTGTAAATTGTACATAAATACTTCATTGCCCTCATCATCCTCGCGGAAGACTTTAACGACACCATTTAATACCAGTACAGCCGAACGGATTTGTTGGCCCGTTTGCATCAAATAATCTTCGGCTTTAAACTTACGCACCAATCCTACCTGTTGTACTTTCTTGAGTAATTCAGGTTCAAATTGTTGAAATAATTGCTGGGTGGTAGAAGCAGTTGCCATGGTTTATTAGGAAAGCGAGATGATAGCTTGTTGACGATTACTCTCATAGGCAGCGTCTATAATGCGCATACTACGAATTCCATCTTCAACAGAAACGGCCGGCTTTTCGTTCCCCGCTAGGGTTTGAAACACATTTTCAAAGAAAGCCATGTAGTTACCTGCTTCCGAAGTTATGGTGCGTGGACTATCTTCTCCATCCACCCAAATTTGGCCAAAATCCTTTTCCGAATCCTGTCCCCAATTAGGAGTATTGGGTAAAATTGCTAATTGCAAATCAGCCTCTTGTCTATCCGAACGGGTTTTTAAGAAACTGCCTTGTTTTCCATGCAGTTGGAAGGATGGGACAGGCAGTTTTACGAAATAACCCGCCTTTAAGCGCACTCTTAAATCCGGATAATACAGTAGAATCTCAAAGTAATCATCTACTTGAGTGTTTTTTCTTGTTTTACGTAAATCCGCAAAAACGCGTTCAGGCATGCCAAATAAGGAAATTGCTTGGTCTATGATGTGTGGTCCTAGGTCGGTAACTACACCAACTCCTACTCCTGGGGTTTCTTTATGGGCTTTATAGGAAAGGTTACCATCAAAGCGGTCATAGTGAAATTCTGCTTCCACTAATTCGCCCAAAACACCTGATTCTTTTACTTTTTTTACGGTCAAAAAGTCGGAGTCCCATCGACGATTTTGAAAGACAAATAAATGCTTACCGGCTTTCTCTTTGGCAGCTTTTAACTGAATGGCTTCCTCAGCTGTGCGAGTAAAGCACTTTTCAACTAATACATGTTTCCCTGCTTCCAAACATGCCAAAGTATAATCAAAGTGAGTAGCGATGGGAGTGTTGACCACCACCAATTCAATTTGATCATTGGCCAAAATTTCTTCCAATGAATCATAGCTGGCTACTTCGGGATACCTTACTTGAATGTTTTTTTGAGATCTTTCCCAGCATCCGACTAATTTAAATCCTGGATGAGTAGCTAGGAATGGGGCATGAAAAACACGGCCAGACATTCCGTAAGAAAGTATGGCCGTGTGAAATATGTTCGATTGCATGAGATAGGTTTACGTTAGACTAGGTAAAAATAAGCAATTTATTTTTTACCTGAATCTTGATCTAAAAATTCATATCGGGCATCTTTTTCACCACGAATGACTTTAGACTCAACATCCAACAACATCAATTCTGGCTTAGCTTCGTTTTTTGCAGCTGGCCAGTTAGCTAAATTTGCTCCATTCGGATTCCATGTTTTGATGAAATTGGCAAAATACTCTTGCATGACCTGAGATACTTTATAATCCTCAGGTGTCCAAGCGTAGGTTAAATTAGTGGATAAATTCCCTAAGGCATATTCAATTTCCGCAGAGTGAACCGCTCCTTTTGGTTTGGGAGCTTTCGGTGCGTTAGGGTCTCTTTTTACCACTCCACCTGCTAAGGCAGCTTCTACATCTTTTTGAACCATATCGGGTCTAGGACGGGCAAAATAATAGCGATATACGGGTTGTTGACTATGCTTACGATGTAAATCAAACCATTTCCAAGTTGAATATCCAAGGAAGCGATCACCTGATAAGTCAGTAGCTGACTGTTCTGCTTCCTCAGCTGTTTTGGCCGGGTATAATTGTAAAACTTGATCTGCCTTTTCTTTGTAAAGTTCTTTAACTACTTCAGTGAAAACCTCTGGGCTAGCAGCTTTTCCTTTGGTAATAGCTCGGTAATTCATTTCTTCTGAATTCCAGCCAAGTAACAAAGGAACTTGAGCTTGTTCGCCGGCCTCAAATATTTCACGAACCGTTTTTGGCATAAAATACCCATCAATATTACCTGGGAAGCTTAAGGTCTTAGAATCAACCATTTTTTGATATAATTCATAAGTTGACATGGCTCTCAATTCTTTTAGCGAATTAGCGCCAATTTTTTTTGCCCAATCGGCACCAAATTTTTCGGAATCTTTTAAACTCATAGGGGCTAAGGTATTACTTAACCATCCTCCACTTTCACCGATGGCTCCTTGGAATAAGCCCTTTGAAAGGGGAGAAGCCATCTGAGCAGAAACGGCAATGGAACCTGCTGACTCTCCTGCAATGGTCACGTGGTTAGGGTCTCCACCGAATTGAGCGATATTAGCTTTCACCCATTTTAAAGCAGCTACCATATCCATGTGGCCATAGTTTCCTGATGCTTTATTGGGAGATTCTTGGGTCAATTCAGGATGAGAAAAGAAACCGAATAGGTTTAAACGGTAATTAATTGTTACCGAAACTATTCCTTTTTTTGCCATGGATTCTCCGTCATAACGTGGTTCAGAACCATCTCCTGCCATAAAACCTCCTCCATAGAAATAAACTAATACGGGTAATTTTGCTCCTGATTCAGGTTTTGGAGTCCATACATTTAGGTATAAACAATCTTCACTCATGCCATTACTTCGGAAACCCATGTCACCAAAAATGGGTGTTTGTACCGCTTTTGGACCAAATTGCTTAGCTTGCAAAACACCGTTCCAAGATTTGGGTTCTTGAGGAGCCTTCCAGCGTAAATCTCCTACGGGAGCTTGAGCAAAAGGAATACCTTTGAAACTTACAATTTTTGATCGAGTATCAAGTTCGCCTTCGACGATTCCGTTTTTGGTTTTAACTTGTACATCGATACTATAAGAGTTCTTGGGGCCTTGTGCATTCATAGTCAACAGGGATAGGCTGAAAAGGCAGCCTGCAGCTAGTTGTAAGATTCTTTTCATGTGATTAATTTCTTTATTGTATCAGTTTGTTACAATAGTAGTTCTCGATTACTAGAATTACAAATTTGGCTATAAATTTTATTATTTGAAGATAAAATAGAATAAATATGCTCAAGATTATTCAAGAAGATTGGGTGGAAAGTCACCGAAAAAATAGAGCCACAGATGGACATAAAAAAACCTTTGGTCATGTATGGGTTTTTGCCGGCAGCGAAGGCAAATTAGGCGCTTCTATTTTATGTTCTCGGGCTGCCTTGCGTGCTGGTTGTGGATTGGTAACGGCCATTATTCCTACTGAGGGAATTATTCCGCTATTGTCGGCAAGTCCAGAAATCATGTATGAAGTCAACGAGGGTACACGGGTCTTTAAAAAACTGTCCATAGAGGCCAGTGGCTCTGCCATTGTTTTTGGGCCGGGCATTGGTGTAAGTGATGAGTCTGCTGAGCTACTACATTATTTATTGGAGCATGTTCAGGTTCCTTTGGTGATTGATGCAGATGGATTGACCATACTAGCTCAGCATCCGTCATGGTATGCCTTACTTCGGGAAAACCATATCTTAACGCCTCATTTGGGAGAGCTAAGTCGGATTTTAGGAAAAACAGTAGATGCGGATAGCGCTTTGGAGGAAGCTGAAAAGTTTGTCAAGCATTATCCCGTTCAATTAGTCGTAAAGGGTAAAAACTCCCATATTTTCACTTCAGATGGAAATAAATTTATGAACAGTACGGGGAATGATGGCATGGCCACAGCTGGCAGTGGGGATGTATTATCAGGAATTATCGCATCCTTAGCGGCTCAGTCTTATCCTTGCTGGCTCGCTGCAAGCTTGGGTGTTTATTACCATGGGTTAGCAGGAGATCTCTTTGCCAGCTCGTATTCGAAATCAAGTTTAGTCGCTGGAGATTTGGTGGAAATGCTCAAGCAAATTAATATGTAAAAATTTGTCGATGGTATAAAACAAAAAACCCTGAATTTCAGGGCTTTTTGTAATGTATAAGTAGATTTGGGATATATTATCCAACTAAAATGTTTTTCGCATAAGCGACACATTTTTTAACTTCTGAAACTGGGTCAGAACCTGCAGGGATATCATATTCTAATTCGATCGTAGCAGGGAATTTGTATTTCTTTTCCTTCATCAAAGTAAGAATCTCTTTTAAAGGAGTATTTCCTTGGCCCCAAACTTGATTTTGACCACCATTTTCTTTGTTCTTTCTGTCTTTGATGTGCATCGACGTAATACGATCCGATTTTGATTCAATCAATTTCAATAAGCTTGCTGTCGTGTTATTGCCACCCGCTGCGATGTAGTGACCGCAATCCAAGTTCATGGAATTGTATGGCGACTGTGCTAAAGCTACGTCCCAAGCTGTATCAGTAGCCGTGGTGTGTAGGTGGTATCCAATGTACATTTTGTGCTTAGCACCCAAATCACCTAAGCGTTGTGATTGAGCTGGGTCAGTTGGTAATTCAATTGTCACCGACTTAGCGCCTAAGGCTTTAGCTGCTTTTAGTGCATATTCAACCTCCGCATCGGTATTATTTGGTCCTAGTGCGTTAGGTTTGAAGGCATAAATGCTAATACCTGCTTTGTCAAACATTTGTTTTACTTCTTTGAACTTATCCATGGATACAGAAGCTCTCCATTCTGCTACTTCTTTTTGGTAAGCAGCCATTTTAGCTCTTTGCTCATCCGTCATTTGTGGACGAGGTTGGCCAGGAGCTGGTGGGCCCATCATCGGTCTAGGATTTGGGTTTTTAGGCTTTCCTGCAAAATCTTCAGCAGCATCACCCATCAATTCAATAGCAGAAATATTACTGTCGATGCAATATTGCAATATTTGCTCTATGCTTCCTGGTAAACTACGGTATGAATAAGTGATAGCTCCGATCTGTACCCCAGCAAATTTTGAATCTGGTTTCGCAGCTAATAAAAGAGAAGAAGCATTGGCTTTTCCCGCCAAAAATAGGCCCATGGTAGCCAAGGATCCCGAAAGTAAAAATTGACGACGAGATGAGTTTTTTGGTAAATGAGTTGACATAGATATATGATTTAAATAAAATGTATGCTAAATGGGCAATAAATTGCTTTTGTACAATGTTAGAAAAAGTTTTCAATATTCTTATACGGCATACCCAAATTTGCGACGAGTAGCGGATTATGTGGGTTAAAGTTTTACATTACCACCTACTTTGATGGTATTTAGCCGATCAAAGGAGTTTTTCACCTCCATGGTAAATTGTCCATTTTCATATTGACAATTCCATACCCAATGATGCGGGCTTTCAAAAAAGCGTAAGGTGATTTCCAAAGAATTTTGACCTGTCCATCGATACGAGGAAGCTACCTTAAAAGGAGATTGTCCTTCCAGATTAGCCTTGGCGGCTCTTAATAAATAGGGGCCAGGCATTTCAGTACTACTCATCGCCCAGGTTGCATGTCCTACTGGAATTAGGTGCTTTTGTTGTTTGTTATCGATTAATTGAAGATTCAATTTTTCTCCTATCCACTCAAAGCCTATTTGCTCTAGGTTTAGCGCATTTTTCCCAAGTTGAATGCTTGGATTTTTCCATGAAGGGACTTGGATGGATTTGTCTTGGGCAGGCGCAGCTAATTGTAATTGCTTAAGTTTAGCTTGTAAATGCTTATGGGCTGAAGGATTGGCGGCTAACTTATTTTTCTCAAAGGCAGGTAAAAGATGTTTCCAAACCATGTTCAGGTCATCTTGTAAATCATGTGATTCTGAGGTGATGACCACAACAGCATCTTGCTCTGGCATCATGACAATGTATTGCCCATAGGCTCCATCGGCTCTAAATGCGCCATTTCTACAACGCCAAAACTGATAGCCATAGCCTTGCAACCAATCGGAATTGGCTTTTTTCTCTGCACTGGCACTGGGATCTTGTTCGATGTGTTTAGACGTAGCCTCATCTACCCAAGCAGCTGGTAAGATTTGTTTGCCGTTCCATTGTCCATGTTGGAGGTATAATTGACCTAATTTGGCCATATCCTCTGTTTTTACCCGGATTCCCCAGCCTCCTGTGTTGATTCCTTTAGGGTCAACTTCCCAGTCTACCCCTTGAATTCCCAAGGGTTTAAAGAGACGCGGTCCAAGGTAATCTACCACTTTTTGTCCGGTAACTTTTTGGATGATGGCCGATAGCATGTAGGTTGCTAGGGTATTGTACAAGAATTTTGTGCCGGGCTTATAGCTAATATTGGCTGAAAGAAAACCTTTCACCCAATCAGTTTGGGTAGCTACAACCCCACGTAGAGGCTCAACTTCGTGACCAACCGACATGGTCAATAGGTTTTGTATGGTCAAATCCTGTATGAATGGTTTATTGGCTAGTTCTTGATATTCAGGAAAATAGCTCATGACTTTATCGCTAACTTGGATTTTTTTCTCTGCCACGGCAAATCCGATGGCAGTGGATGTCCAGCTTTTCGATACAGAATACATGCTGTGTTTTAAATTAGCTGCATAGGGTTTCCACCAAGCTTCTGCAATGACTTTTCCATGACGCAGTACCATGACAGAATGGAGTTCATGTTTTTTGGCATCAAATGAATCCACAAATTGCTCAATGGCAGCTGAGGAAACACCCTCGGCTTCAGGTGTGCTTCTTACTAAGTTTTGGGCTAGTAGGGAGGAGCTGAGGCATAATATCCATGCTAGGGAAAAGAGAATTGATATTTTTTTCATAGTCTACTGTTGATATGCTAGTTTTTTGCAATTCTATTGTCTAAAGATTTCTAAAAATAATGAAATTATCAGTAATTTAGACTTTCGTGTCTGGAGGAGAAGGTTAGCGGAGATTAGGCATGCTTATCAACCTATGAAAACAACTATGTTACAAAATGAAGTAAGCGAAGGCTTTGATGAAAAGAAATTGCGCAAAGTTATTGCGGCATCTTCGGTAGGCACTTTGATTGAGTGGTATGATTTTTATATTTTCGGAAGCTTATCGGTCATTATTGCTACCAAGTTTTTCCCTTCAGAAAACCCTACAGCCGCCTTTTTATCTACCTTAGCTACTTTTGCTGCAGGTTTCGTGGTGCGTCCTTTTGGAGCTCTTTTCTTTGGTCGTTTAGGGGATTTGTTGGGAAGGAAGTATACCTTTTTGGTTACTTTATTAATCATGGGTTTTTCCACGTTTGCCATAGGTTTAATTCCATCCTATTCGAGTATTGGTTTTCTAGCACCCATTTTGGTTTTAACCTTACGCTTGTTGCAGGGATTGGCCTTAGGGGGTGAATATGGAGGAGCAGCAACTTATGTCGCAGAACATGCTGAACCTAATAAGAGGGGCCTACGAACAGCTTGGATTCAAACTACGGCTTCATTGGGTTTATTTATTTCTTTGTTGGTTATTTTAGCTACAAAGAAGTCGATGAGTCTGGAAGCCTTTAACGATTGGGGCTGGCGAATTCCTTTTTTGATTTCCATCGTCATGGTAGGAATATCTTATTTCATCCGTAAAAATATGGATGAGTCTCCTTTGTTTGCTCAGGCAAAAGAAGAAGGAAAGATTGTGGCGAATCCATTGAAGGAATCCTTTGGGAAGAAATTGAATTTTAAGTTTGTGCTCTTGGCGCTGTTTGGAGCTACCATGGGGCAGGGTGTTGTTTGGTATACCGGACAATTTTATGCCCTTTCATTTCTTCAAAAGGTGGCTAATATTGAATTTGAACAAAGTAATTATATCATTGCCATTTCTTTGGCAGCGGGTACTGGATTCTTTATCTTTTTTGGGTGGTTATCGGATAAAATTGGTCGTAAAGGAATCATGTTAGCCGGTATGCTGCTGGCTATTTGTACCTATCGCCCGATATATCAGGCTATGTATGAACTAGCAGATGTTAATTTAAAAACAGAAAAACCTAATTCTCGTCAAGTAAGGGCGGATTACCACATGATTGATGCTTCGGTGAATTTATCCAAAGTAACAAGAACGATTTATTCTTACACGGATGGTACTCAATTATTGGAGGAAAAAACAGAGAAAGTTTCACATATTCCATCTGTACAAAGGGAAAAAGCAGTGTTGAAAAAAACGGTACATGTGGGGCAACATGCATTTTGGATGTTGATTTTATTGGTATTTATACAAGTTATTTATGTGACGATGGTGTATGGACCCATTGCGGCCTTTTTAGTTGAAATGTTTCCTACGGCAATTCGTTATACATCCATGTCTTTACCTTACCATATTGGTAATGGTATTTTTGGAGGTTTACTTCCTGCAGTAGCGACTTACCTGGCCGCAAAAGCTAACTCAGCCAATGAAGTAGCCATGGCTGCTGGACAGGCAATTCCTTATGATAAACCTTATTTAGAGGGTTTATGGTATCCCATCATCATAGGTGGGGTCTGTTTTGTGATTGGATTATTATACATTAACGGTAAAGATCGGGAGATCAACGATTAGGATGAATAACATTAGACGCATTGCTGGAGCTATTTGGATTATTTTGGGTTTGGCAGCAGCCTATTTTTTGATTGTTGAACAAGCCATCCCTTTGTTTGCCAAAGGAGATATGGAAAGTTTGGTGCCTGCGATTATTTACACGTTTATTTTGTCGCCCATCATTACAGGAGGAATGTGTGTATTTGGCCTGTATGCCTTACAGAAAGAATATGACTTATAGAGTATTAGATTAAAAACAAAATCCGCATGAAATTTACGATAGAAAACTTTGAAGATTACGAGAAAGCGTACCAATACAGCGTAGAGAACCCAGAAGGCTTTTGGGGAGATTTGGCTGAAAATTTTGTTTGGAAGAAAAAATGGGATAAAGTTCTGGATTGGAACTTCAAAGACCCTAAGATAGCCTGGTACCAAGGAGCCACCTTGAATATCACGGAAAATTGCCTTGATCGTCATTTAGCAGACAAAGCCAATCAAGCGGCCATTGTTTGGGAATCCAATGACCCTCATGAGGAAAATCGTACCTATACCTATCAAGAATTATATACGGAGGTTTGCACATTTGCTAATGTGTTGAAGCAGAATGGAGCAAAGAAAGGGGATAGGATTTGTCTTTACATGCCTATGGTACCTGAATTAGCCATTGCGGTATTGGCTTGTGCTCGTATTGGCGCTATACATTCGGTAGTTTTTGGTGGTTTTTCTGCTCAGTCCATTGCCGACAGAATTCAAGATGCTCAATGTTCCATGGTTGTGACAGCAGATGGTTCACATCGTGGAAATAAAGAAATATTTTTAAAGCATATCATGGATGAGGCTATCATTACTTGTCCATGTGTCAAAAAAGTGATTGTGCTTGAGCGGTCTAAGTCGGCAGTTAGCATGATCAAAGGCCGAGATCTTTTCTGGAGCGCAGAAATGGATCGTATGAGAAGCCTTGGTCTGACTGAATGTCCGGCAGAAGAAATGAATGCCGAGGATCCTTTATTTATTTTATATACTTCAGGTTCAACAGGTAAGCCTAAAGGTGTGGTTCATACCTGTGGAGGTTATATGGTCTTTACGGCTTATACTTTTCAAAACATATTTCAATACCAAGCTGGTGAAATGTATTTCTGTACAGCAGATATTGGCTGGATTACGGGTCACTCTTACATAGTTTATGGGCCTTTAATTCAAGGAGCCACTAGTTTGATATTTGAGGGAATTCCTACCTTCCCGGATGCGGGGCGTTTTTGGGATATTGTAGACAAACATCAGGTTAATATATTATATACTGCGCCTACAGCGATTCGTTCCTTGATGCAATTTGGCTTAGATTATGTCAAAGACAAGGATTTAAGCAGTTTAAGGGTATTGGGTTCCGTAGGAGAACCTATTAATGAGGAGGCCTGGAATTGGTATAATGAACATATTGGTAAAGGGAAATGTCCGATTGTTGACACATGGTGGCAAACCGAAACAGGTGGTATTTTAATATCACCTTTAGCAGGAATCACGAAAACCAAACCTTGTTTTGCTACTCTTCCATTACCTGGGGTTCAACCCATGTTGGTGGATGAAAAAGGAGAGGAGATCACTGGAAATGGTGTTTCTGGTAATTTATGTATCAAGTTTCCATGGCCAGGTATTTTAAGAACGACCTATGGCGATCACGAGCGTTGTCGAACTAATTATTTCGCAACCTATGAAAACTTATATTTTACCGGTGATGGCTGTATGCGGGATGAGGATGGTTATTATCGCATTACGGGTAGGGTAGATGATGTGATGAACATTTCAGGGCACCGAATTGGTACAGCAGAGGTAGAGAATGCCATCAATATGTTCACGGATGTGATTGAATCGGCCGTTGTTGGTTATCCACATGATATAAAAGGACAAGGTATCTATGCATACGTGATCATGGCTTCCACGCCTAAAGACCCTGTGATGGCACGAAAAGACATAGCTGCCACGGTTAGTCAGATTATTGGAGCTATCGCCAGACCAGATAAAATTCAATTTGTAACAGGTTTACCTAAGACTCGTTCTGGTAAAATTATGCGCCGAATTTTACGAAAAATAGCCGAGGGTGATATCAATAATTTGGGGGATACCTCCACTTTGTTAGATCCATCGGTGGTGGATAAAATCAAGGAAGAGCGATTGTAATATGGCAAAAATTTTGGCCGATATCCAACACTTGAGTGCTTCTTATGGGAGTACTCAGGTGTTGGATGATATTAGCTTTCAAGTACTTGAGGGGCAAAATTGGGCCGTTGTAGGTTCCATGGGCTCAGGAAAAACTAGCTTAGCTAAAGCCTTGACGGGTCGTTTGTTTAGGAAAGGGCAAGTTAGCTTTTTCCAAGAAGAGGAAACCACTTCTAAGGTTTATTGGATAGAACAGCAGCATCGATTTAAGAATCGAAGTAATGTAAGTGATTTTTATTTGCAGCAACGTTTTAATTCACAAGATTCTGAAGATGCCTACACGATATTGGAGGAATTAGCTGAGGAGGATTCAGTAGCCATTCAATCTTGGCTAGAAGTATTTCATTTAAAGGCCCTGGAAAATAAACCATTGATTCAATTGTCTAATGGTGAAAATAAGCGATTACAGCTAGTTAAAGCCTTATTAAAGCAACCGGATTGGTTGATTCTTGATAATCCATTTTTAGGATTAGATGTAGAGGGTAGAGCTATTTTAAGTCAATGCTTGGCCAAATTACATGCTTTAGGGATTCAATTCATACTTATTAGTTCTGCGGTAGTTTTACCGGAAAGTATTACTCATGTGATGGTATTGGAGGCTGGAAAAGCGGTTTGGCAAGGAGATAAAACGACCTATGAACAAAAGAAGTCACACTTTATTACGGAAAGAGATCCCGGTTGGAAAGAGAAATTAAAGGATTTGATAGCCACTAAGGAGCGCTTTCCTCATTTTGAATGGGCCATTCAGATGAAAGATGTGCAGGTTAAATATGGGGGAAAAGTGGTTTTGTCTGGGTTCAATTGGGAGGTAAAGCAGGGCGAAAAATGGTTGATTTATGGTCCTAATGGCGCAGGTAAATCTACTATTCTCAGTCTGATTTCTGCGGATAATCCCCAAGCCTATGCGCAAAATTTGGTTTTGTTTGATCGAAAGCGAGGTAGTGGAGAAAGTATTTGGGATATTAAAAAACGCATGGGCTATGTCAGTCCCGAATTACATTTATATTTTAGAGCTCCTGGTACCGTTAGAGAAGTCATTTCGTCGGGATTGTTTGATATCATGGGTTTAGGCAAAAGAATGAGTGTAGATCAAAGTGGACGAGTTCAGACCTGGATGGAAATTATGGGTTTATCGCATCTTTCTGAGAGGAATTTTCAACAAATTTCCACGGGCGAACAGCGAATGGTGTTATTAACTCGGGCTTTGGTGAAAAATCCACCTTTATTAATTTTAGATGAGCCCTGCCAGGGCCTAGATGAAGATCAAATACAACATGTTAAATCTTTGTTAGACTTTATGTCGGAAACAGATGATTTTACTTTACTTTACGTTTCGCACTATGAAATCGATGTACCTAGTTGTGTCACACAAAGAAAGAGTATGACCTGTTGATTATCAGGTTGTTGGGGATTTATTTGGCTTTTTCCCCTTAGATTTGTCAACTTTTGGAAAGTTGACAAATCTCTATGGAGTTGTTTGTGAGTGGAGGGGGGCGGATTTAGTATTATTAGAAATTTGTCTAATTATTGAAATGCTTGTTCAATGGATGGGCTAGGTTGAGAAAACCAGCGTGGGCCATCGGCAGTCATGTAAACGCAATCTTCTAAGCGAATGCCAAATTCTCCCGGAATAGCAATGGTCGGTTCTATACTAAAGCACATTCCTACTTGTAAAGGATCTTTATTCCCCTTTACCATATTTCCCCATTCATGTCCATTCATTCCGATTCCATGTCCTGTTCGATGCGGTAGACCAGGAAGGCGATATCCAGGTCCGAAGCCCGCATCTTCCAATACTTTTCGCGAAGCACGATCCACTTCCTCGCATTGTCTACCTAATTTAGCTGCGGCAAATCCTGCAGCTTGAGATTTTTTCTCTAAATCCCAAATTCTTCTTTGTTTGTCATTGGCTTTACCAAATACGATGGTTCGCGTGATGTCAGAACTATATCCACCTACCACACAGCCTACATCCAATAAAACCACATCTCCTTCTTTTAATATTTGAGCTTTATTACTCCCATGTGGAAAAGAAGTAGCTACACCCATGTTGACCAAAGCGAAATCATGCTGCGCACCTTGGCTTCGGTGGTATTGCGCTATCTTAGCTGAAACATCAGCAGGGGTCATGCCTTCCTTTAAACTGGCAATTCCAACTTTGATAGCCTCTACCGTAATATCATTCGCTTTTTGCATCAGGGCTATTTCGGCCTTTGATTTAATAATCCGACAAGGAATGCTAATCGGGTCGCCGCTTACCCATTGGAAAGCTGGCCCTGCTTTTCTTAAACCATCGAATATAAAAAAGCGGGTTCTTTCTTCCACTGCTATTTTTCCAGAACGAATCCCTTGGTCTTTTAGAAGCTGAATGGTCATGGTAAATGGATTTTCGTGTTCCTCCCAGGTTTGAACACGTTTACTCATGAGATTTATTTCACTAAATCTATCCTCTTCAAAAGTGGGGCAAATAAAACTCAGTTCCCCTTGGTCAGGAATGATAGCTAAAAGTGATCTTTCACTAGGATACCATTTTACCCCCGTGAAATATTCCATAGTGGTTCCCGCATCTAAAATGAGCGCCCTCATTTTATTCTTTAACAATAAGCTCTGCGCCTTCTCAATTCTTTGTTTTCTTTCTTCTAAACTAATGGGAATAATGGGTGAAGACTCTGGTATAGCTGTGGAGGCATTCGATATACTTGGAACAAGTAAGCCTAGGGTCGTGGATTGAAGAAATTGTCGTCGATGCATCATGTATTACTTGTCTAATTATGTTCTTTATGACTTTTTTTTAAAATAAAGGACAAAGATGCTAAGATTTTCATTCTGTGTCAGGGTAACAAAGCTTAAAATTTAAAGAGTCGGAAATTTTAAAGAAAATGCAGTTAAAGTACTATTTGGCGCATTTTTAATTACCACTAAATACATGAAATTGTACTTTTCTGATGAAATCTAGAAATTTTTTATTTTTTTCATAAGGATAGATAAGGACGGTTAGGGTATTGCTATATTCTAAATTTCGATAGTTATTAATCATGTTGCTTTAAAACTCAGCTTCTGAATTAATCTAAATCACACATTTTTAACCTTTAATTTTTTCTCTATGAAAAACAAATTTTACGATCTACGAATGGGAAATCGGACTGGAGGCTTGCTTCTAGCGCTGATTTTCTTTTTGTCCTCGGTAGCAATGGCACAGGCCCAGAATCTACGAGGTAAAGTAAGTGGTTCCGACGGGGAGCCTTTGATCGGTGCTGCCGTTACTATAGTTGGTACTACTCGTGGAGCTTCCACAGATGGTTCAGGTAACTTTGCCATCGATGTTAAAAACAATGAAACTTTACGTTTTAGTTCGGTTGGTTTTATATCCAAAGATGTAGTTTATTCAGGCCAAAAGACCTTGAATATTTCTTTAGCTGCGGACAATAAGACTTTGAACGAAATCGTAGTAGTAGGTTACGGTAGCCAGGTGAAAAAAGAAATCACAGGTGCCGTTCAAACAATTTCGTACAAAGAATTAAAAGATTTACCTGTAACTCAAATTGCACAGAAATTACAGGGTCAATTAGCTGGTGTTCAAATTAACCAAACAACAGGTAAGCCAGGAACGGGTATGAACGTACGTATTCGTGGTCAATTATCCGTATCTGCTGGTTCTGATCCATTATATGTAGTAGATGGTTTCCCTATTACAGGTAATATTGGTGCAATGAACCCAGATGAGATTGAAGATATTTCGATATTGAAAGACGCTTCTTCTACTTCGCTTTATGGTTCTCGTGCTGCGAATGGTGTGGTTTTGATTACTACGAAGAAAGGCAAAGGTGCTGGAATGACAGTAAGTTTTAATGCTTTTGCAGGAACTCAAAATGTGCCTATGAAAGGACGTCTTGATATGATGAATGCAGAGGAGTTTGCTACCTTCAAAAAGGAGTCTTATGAAGATGCAAAGCAGCCAGTGCCAGTTGAATTTCAAAATCCTGCTCAATACAGGGATAAAAATAATGACTGGTATGATGCTTTATTGAACAAAGATGCCCCTATTTCAAGTTATAATTTATCCATTACTTCCAATAAAGAAAAATCTAGAACCTCTTTAGTGGCTGGAGTATTACAACAAAAAGGTGTGGTTCGCAACACAGATTATCAACGTTATTCCTTGCGATTAAATTCAACATATGATATTTCTGATAAGGTAACCATTGGTTTCAACCTAGCTCCACAGATGGTTTATGATAATACACCTAGAACTGATGGTGACCGTGGTACAGGTATCTTATTCAATGCATTACATACTTGGCCAATCATGCCTATTTATGAGGCTGACGGTAAGACCTTAACTAAATTCAATCGTTTCCCAGCTAGTACAGGTAATATTTTTGCATATGCCAACTGGGTACGTTCGGCTGATGAATTAATTAATGAAACAACAACCACCAATTTGTTATCAAACGCATTTATTGAGTTTGAACCGATCAAAGGTTTGAAATTTAAATCTTCAATGAATGGTGAGATTTTAAGAACGAAGTTTTTCTACTTTAATCCATCGACTGCAACTTCTGCGATTAATGTGCCAATTCCAACCACGGCTTCATCCATTCGTGAGAACTTTGAAAATTTATCTTGGTTGAATGAAAATACAATAACATACTCCAAGACTATCAATGAAGATCATAAAGTGGAGTTATTAGGTGGTTATACCAACCAATATTTCCGTCAAGAGTCAACTCGTATCCAGGCGGATACCTATGCGGATGATCGTCTTCCAACTATTCAAGGTGCGATTAATATTGCAAGAGGAGGTACCAACTCTGGAGTTCAAGAGTGGTCATTAACTTCTTATTTGGCACGTTTGAATTACAATTACAAAGGCAAGTATTTATTTAATGCCGCTATTCGTAGTGATGGTTCATCTCGTTTTGGTGCTAACAACCGTTGGGGAACTTTCCCATCAGTAGGTGCTGGTTGGGTTGTTTCTGATGAAGCTTTTATGTCTGATTTACCAGTTGTATCATTCTTAAAGTTAAGAGGTAGCTGGGGTATTATTGGAAATAATAACTTAGGTAACTATACTTCTTATGCATTGATTAATAATACAGTCAATGGTGTATTTGGAAATACAGTTGCAACAGGTGCTGCAGTAAGTTCATTAGCCAATCCAAACTTAGGTTGGGAAACTACTCAACAATTAGATTTAGGGTTTGATTTAAACTTGTTTAATGATCGCATTAATTTTGCTTATGATTATTATACTAAGAATACTACTAACTTGTTGTATGCTGTTCAAATTGCTCAAGAATCAGGTTTTGGTAACTTCAATGATAACATTGGTGAGATTAAATTCTGGGGTCATGAATTTTCATTCAATACAAAAAATACGGTAGGGAAAGTTAAATGGACGACCAATGCAAATATTTCCTTTAACAGAAACGTAGTAGTAGCTTTAGCTCCGGGTATTGACCGTGTTTACGGATCTTTCCATATTACGAAAGTGGGTCAGCCATTTGGTCAATTTTATGGAGTTATTGCCGATGGAGTATATAAAAATGCAGAAGATTTAGCAAATAATCCTAAGGTTCCAGGACGTTCAACAGTGGGTAGTATCAAACTGAAGGATTTCAATGGTAATGGTGTTATTGATTACGGTGGAAACGCTGATGATAGAACCATCATGGGTAATCCATTCCCTGATTTTGTTTATGGTATTACTAATAACGTAACTTACGGAAATTGGGATTTCAACATCATTGGTTCGGGTTCTTATGGTAACCAATTGTTAGTTCGTCACATTTATTCAACCGCTAACTTAGACGGTGTGTTTAACATGGTGGATGGTGCTAAATATCGTTTCCGTTCTGAAGCTAATCCAGGTATGGGTATGTATGGAACTACTGTTGGTGGTGGTAACGTAACAGGTATCGAGCGTGACTGGATGAACAGTCGTTTCGTTGCTGATGCTTCTTATTTCACTATTCGTAACATCACTTTGGGTTACACATTTGCTAAACCTACTAAGGTTTATAAGTCACTTCGTGTATATGCATCATGTCAACAAGCTTATGTGTTTACTAATTATTGGGGTGGACCAAATCCAGAAACAAGTGCGCAAGGAAACGGTCAGGGTGACGGTGGTAACTTAAGTCCAGGTGTGGATTTATCTAACTATCCAGTACCAAGAACTTTTACAGTTGGTGCAAACTTCAACTTTTAATTAGCTAAATATTAAACTTTTATTTAGAAAAAAATGAAAAATAAAATCATATTAAGCTGTTTGTTAGCCATTGGATTATCAGGTTGCACAGCTGAATTTTTGGAAATAACTCCAGAGACAAGTTTAAGTTCGGTTACGTTTTTTAAGACCGAAGCCGATTTTACTCAAGCAGTGAATGCTTGTTATGTCCCATTACGAACTATTTACAATGACCGTTCGTATTTACTGTCTGAAATGCACTCTGATAATACGTATTATTACAGAAATACGGCATTTGGTGCAACTGAGCAGCAAGAGGATTTGGCTGATTTTTCGATTCCAGTATCGAATAATTTGACTACCAATACGCACGTGTTAAATCAATATCGTCAAGATTATTTGATTATTGCTCGTGCCAATCAAATATTAGCTTTGATTGACAAAGCGGATTTTGATGCGGCTGCAAAGGCAAATTTGAAAGGACAAGCGCAATTTATGCGTGCTTTTGCCTACTTTGAAATTTATCGATATTTCAACAAGGGACCTTTGCAATTGACCCCCGTATCTAATAGGGAACAAGCTGCTGCTAAGCTTGGAACTGCAGATGACATATCTAAAATCATCATTGGAGATTTGACAGGTGCTATTGCTGGTTTAAAACCAAAATCGACGCAAGAGCCGGGTCGTGCTACATCTGGTGCTGCCAAAGCTCTTTTAGCTAATTTGTACTTAATTCAAAAGAACTGGGCTGGTGCAGAAAAATTATGCAAAGAAATAATAGCTGAAGGTAGCTATTCATTGATGCCTGATTATAACAATGCATTCACGACGAGTACTTCGAATAAGAATAATGCAGAAAGTGTGTTTGAGGTTCAATATCAAGAAGGTGCAAATGGTTTTCAAGGATCATTCATGTATAATTTCTTGCCAAGACCTATGACTTCCGCTGAATTATTTACTCTAGCTGGTACTTCAAATCCTCAACCTCAGACAGGAGAGGGAAATAATGCACCTATGCCGGAGTTAATTAATTCATATGAAGCTGGAGACTTACGTAAAGATGCTTCTATTGGATATATTACTTGTTCAACAACTTTGTGGCAAGCAAAAACCTATCCTTACATTAAGAAGTTTGTAAGACCTCACGCATTGAATGGTAACCATGGTATGAACTGGCCTATTTTCCGTTATTCAGAGGTATTGTTATTCTTGGCTGAGGCTTTAAATGAGCAAGGAAAAACGGCTGAAGCAGCACCATACATGAATCAAGTACGTAAGCGTGCAGGATTGGCTAATACAACGGCTACTTCTCAAGCTGAATTCCGTACTGCATTAATGAATGAGCGTCGTTGGGAGTTAGCTTTTGAAAATAAGCGTTGGCATGATTTAGTTCGTACAGATACGTTTAAAGAAAGAATAACAGCAAAAGGAAATGCGATCAAAGCGGACCCATTTGCACACTATTATGAAAGAGGATATACATTACGTAGTAACTCTTTCACCGTTATTGAGAAATATTATCCTCTGCCAGCTGATGAAGCAGCATTGAATCCTAATATTAAGTAATTAATAACAAGTTGAAATAGCTGTCCTAGGGTATCAGGACAGCTATTTTTTTCTCTTTTTTCTATGAAAACGTTTTCATTTTACAGCCAAGTTCTTTTTTTAAGCCTTTGTTTTTCAGGCCCAATCATTGGAGCTTCTCATATTCCGGATTTTAAAAAAGTGATATTAAGTACAACTTTTCTATCAGAAGGAGTTTGTGTAGGTGATGTAAATCATGATGGAAAAAAGGATGTCATGGCAGGTGCTTATTGGTTTGAAGCACCCAAGTGGACGAAGCATACCATCAGCGATGATGATATTCGTTATGATAAATCATTAAAAGTTTTCCCAAAAGACCACGTGTTTAAAGTGGACGAAGGATACAGTAATTCATTTTTAAATTTTGCCCAAGATGTTAACCACGACGGCTGGGTTGATTTGATTAAAGTGGGATTGCCAGGTGAAGCAGTTTTTTGGTTTGAAAATCCCAAAAACAAAGCTGAACTATGGAAAAAACATTTTTTATATGCCTCCATTGGAAATGAATCTCCGCTTTTTGAAGATGTCAATGGGGATGGATTGAAAGATATTATTGGCAACGATTCTAAGTCCAAGCAAATGGTTTGGTTGCAAGCACCTAACACTAAAAAAGATACAATTTGGAAAGCACACGTGATTTCCTCTAATCCTAGTCTTGGAACTCATAAATATACCCATGGTTTAGGTCATGGTGATATGAATGGTGATGGCAGAAAAGACATTGTTTTCAAAGAAGGCTGGTGGGAATGTCCCAAGGATGTAATGACCAATGAATGGACCTACCATCCTTTGTCTTTAAGTTTTGATAGTGCACATATCATGGTGCTCGATATAGATGGTGATGGATTGGTGGATTTACTCAATTCTTCAGCACATGATTATGGTATTTGGTGGCATCGTAGAACCGCCACTGGAGTGGAAACCCAAGTAATTCAAAAAGATTTATCTCAAACCCATGCCATGGCTATGGCGGATTTGAATGGAGATAAGCAACCCGACTTTGTGGTGGGTAAACGATTTATGGCGCATAATGGCAAAGATCCAGGTGAATTTGAGAAAGCCTTGTTGCGTTGGTATGAATTTAAACCAGGAAAAAATCCTAGCTGGATTAGTCATGACATTGATGAAGATTCTGGGGCAGGTATTCATATAGTCATAGAAGATATGAATCAAGATGGTTTAAAGGATATTGTTATTTCGAATAAAAAAGGCGTCTTTGTTTTTTATCATTATTCAAAGAAAAAGGCCTAAAAGCATATAAAACATTATATAAATGCAGAAATTTTCACTAATTTTTACCTATAATCTATATTACCTATGAAAAAACAATTATTGTACCTAGGCCTTGTGGGGCTGATGATTCCCTTTTTTGCGTTTCGCAGTCCCTTGGCAGGCCAGCAGGACAAGCCTAAGGAAAAAGGATTCAAAAAAATCTTTGATGGAAAGAGCTTAAAAGGATGGGAGGGTGATCCTGCTTATTGGCGTGTGGAGAATGGATCTATTGTAGGAGAAATAACCCCTGCTACCGTTTTGAAAAGAAACCATTTCTTAATTTGGAGAGGTGGACAGCCAGCTGATTTTGAATTCAAAGCTGATGTTAAAATTACTAAAGCAGGAAATACTGGTGTGAATTATCGTTCTGAGGAATTATTACCTGATTTACCATTTGCATTAAAAGGGTATCAAGCTGACATCGATGGTAGTAACCGATATACCGGTCAAAATTATGAAGAGCGTGCTCGTACTACCCTGGCTTATCGTGGTGAGATTTCAGTGATTAATGAGCAAAAAGACCCAGAATTAAAGAATAATTTACGCACATTTGCCCAGAGAAATAACTGGACTGCTCGTCAAGTAAAAGGTTCATTAGGTAATTCGGATTCATTAAAGGTTAACATTAAATCAGAAGATTGGAATGAATTACATATCGTAGCCAAAGGGAATCACTTATTACACTACATCAATGGTGTTTTGATGAGTGATGTTACCGACTTAGATCAAATAAATGGTAAAGCTTCTGGTTGGTTAGGTATGCAAGTACACGTAGGTCCACCGATGAAAGTGGAATACAAAAATATTCGATTGAAAACTCTTAAATAAAAATCTATTAAATACATGAAAATGAGACCTCTAGTTAAACTTGGAATGGTGTTTGCAGCCGTGATTGCTTTAGGCAGTTTTGGCTACAATTCGCTCCACAAAGTACAGCCCGCTCTAGCAGAAGGGGCTAATCCTAAAACGGATAAAATTCGTTTACAACCCGGATTTAAAGTAGAACATTTATTTAGCCCATCGGATGCCAAAATGGGTTCATGGGTGGCTATGTGTTTTGATGATAAGGGTAGAATGATTGCTTCTGACCAATATGGTGGATTGTTTCGTTTAACGATTCCTGCTATTGGTTCAAAAGACAATACTCCTAAAATTGAAAAATTGAAATTTGGTAAAGGAGCAGATACATTAGGAATCGGTAATGCACATGGATTATTGTATGCGTTCAATAGCCTTTACGTAATGGTTAATGCGCGTGTCGCTCCGGTGAATCCTCCAGCAGCTCAAGCAGGTAGAAATCCTAATTTCGCGCCTAGTTATGCTCCACGTGGTAGTGGATTGTATCGTATCCAAGATTTAGATGGAGATGATCATTTTGATAAAATCACTTTGATGAAAGAATTCAAAGGTGAAGGTGAACATGGACCACACTCAATCATTTTATCTCCTGATAAAAAATCCATTTATTTAATCAATGGTAACCACACAGACGTACCTCCAATGGATGCGTATCGTTTGCCTAAAAACTGGCATGAAGATAATTTATTCCCTTTGATCAAGGATCCAAGAGGACATGCTAATGACCGTTATGCACCAGGTGGATATGTTGTTAATATTGATCCAGATGGTAAAAAATGGGAATTGGTTAGTGCGGGATACAGAAATGCATTTGACATCGCATTCAACGAAGTTGGCGACTTATTTGCTTATGATGCAGATATGGAGTGGGATTTCGGTTTACCTTGGTACCGTCCAACGCGTATTAACCACGTAACTTCGGGTTCTGAACACGGATGGAGAACGGGTAATAGCAAATGGTCTCCTTCTTTACCGGATAATTTACCTCCAGTATTGAATATCGGTCAAGGTTCTCCTACAAGTTTATTGTCATTGCGTGATGCTAAATTTCCTGCAAAATACAAGAAATCATTGTTGGCATTCGACTGGACTTTTGGTATTGCTCACTTAATTAAGTTAAAACCACAAGGTTCTTCTTACACGGCAGATCGTGAAGAGTTTTTATCAGGTATTCCACTTCCATTAACTGACGGTCAAGTGGGCCCAGATGGAGCCTTGTATTTCTTAATTGGTGGTCGTCGTTTGGAGTCTGATTTGTACCGTGTTTCTTATAATGGTCCTGAAGAGGCAAGTATGAAGCCAGTAGTTTCTCAAATTACTCCTTTAAACGAATTGCGTCGCAAATTAGAGGTATTCCACAATGGTCCAAATCCAGCAGCAGTGACTACTGTTTGGCCGTATTTAAATAATCCAGATCGTTTTGTTCGTTATGCAGCTCGTATAGCTCTTGAGCATAATCCAGCTGACTCTTGGAAGGAAAAAGCCTTGAATGAAAAAGATCCTGTAACTGCCATCAATGCATTGATTGGTTTGATCCGTATGGATAAGCCAGAAAATAAAAATGCGATTAATGCTGCATTGTTAAAGATTGACAATAAAGGTTTCAATGAGGCATTGCAGATCGATTATATCCGTGCTTTTGAGTTAAATATTTTAAGAAACGGTTTACCAGATGCTTCTCAATCAGCCGCTATTGTAGCTAAGTTTGATGCCATGTATCCAGCTAAACAAATGAACTTAACTCGTTCATTAAGCCGTATTTTGATTACTTTGGAAGCGCCAGGTATCATTCCTCGTACTTTGAAATTAATGGAGACAAAGGATACTGCTTCCGTAGCAGCTTACCGTGCGGAAACAGCTACATCTTCGGCTGACTTAATCATGCGTAACCCTCAGTATGGAACGGATATTGCTCGAATGTTGGAAAAAATTCCACCAGCTCAGCAGACTTATTTAGCTACTATGTTAAGTGCGGCTAAAAACAATTGGACTCCAGAATTACATGATCGTTATTTTGCTTGGTTCCGTAAGGGATTTGAGTATCAAGGTGGACGTAGTTATGTAGGTTTCATTGATCGTGCTCGTAAATTGGCTTTGAAAAATGTAGCTGAATCGCAACGTGCTAAATATGACAAATTATCTGGAGCTGATTTATTAACAGCTAATGGTAATGATTTAGTGAAAGTAAATGCTCCGAAAGGTCCAGGTAAAAACTGGAAAGTAGAGGATGCTGTAGCTATTTTGGATGCACCATTAACTAACCGTGATTTCCAAAATGGAAAGTCGATGTTTGCAGCTACAACTTGTAGAAACTGTCATGCCGTAGGTTCTGATGGTGGTGGAAATGTTGGTCCAGACTTAACTAATTTAGGAACTCGTTTTTCTAAGAAGGATATTTTGGAAGCAATCATTGAACCTAATAAAACAGTTTCTGATCAGTATGCTGCTTCTCAATTGATGTTGAGAAATGGAACTTCCGTAGTGGGTCGTATTACTAACCAAGATAAGGTTGCTTTCTACGTGTCACAAAATCCATATGCTCCAGATCAGGTTGAAAAAGTATTGAAGAAAAATGTAACTTCTGTGAAATACTCAGGTGTTTCTCCTATGTTAGCAGGTTTAATCAATAGTTTAAATGCAGAAGAATTGAAAGATTTGATGGCATATTTAATGTCAGGTGGTAGTGAGAGCAATGCTATGTTTGCCAAACCAGCTGCGAAATAATTGAAGAGAAAAAGATGACGTATCCTTGGAAAGATAAAATATCCAATCACAAGCAACTCGGAGGCATTGAAACCTCCACTTTAGATAATGGAGCTGGTAGAGGCGTTCGAATTGCTTGGATGGATACGGGAGCGGGATTTCGCTACAAAATAGTTCTAGATCGCGGCATGGATATTGCCGAGGCCTTTTACCAAGAGAAAAGTTTAGCATGGATTTCCCATGCAGGTATTACCAGTCCACAGCCCCTGTCAGACCAGGGGCTGCACTGGTTACGTACTTTTGGAGGAGGACTACTTACGACCTGCGGTTTAGACCATGTGGGAGGACCCGAGCAAGATGAGTATGGCAGTCGGGGTATCCATGGAAAAATCAGTAATCAAATCGCTGAAATTACGTCCATCGTACAGCCTGATATTCACTCAGGTCAGTTAGACATGAGTATTTCAGGTATTATTCGTCAACATGTCATTTTTGGTCCATGTTTGACTTTGAAAAGAACTATTTCCGGTCGACTTGGTGAAGCATTTTTAAAGATTGAAGATGAAATCATTAATGAAGGCAATATGGACGCCCCATTGATGTTATTATATCACTTTAATTTTGGTTGGCCACTAGTAGATCAAGGAACAAAGATTGTAGCGGAAGGAACTTGGAAATATCGTTTTGAGGGAACTCAAGATGCTTTGATTTTCAAGGAAGGAAATGATTATAAAACTTGTCCAGCACCCTTGGATATCCATTTGGGTGGGGGAGAAGAAGTTGCCTTTATCGATGCAGCCACAGATGCCCAGCATCAAGTAGCTTGCGGACTTTACAATGAAAAGCTAGGACTAGGAGTCAAGATGTCGTACGACAAAAGGACATTGCCTAGTTTAACCAATTGGCAGCATTGGGGAAAGGATGAATATGTCACCGGGATAGAACCTGGAACGAACCCTCCCATAGGCCAAAAAGCAGCTAGGGAAGAAGGCTCTTTAGTTTTTTTAGCCCCTAGAGCCAGTAAGCGTTTTTCTGTGACTTTAGAAGTCTTAGATCAACAAAAACAAGCAGAGAAATTAACTAATTTTATACAATAAAAGATTGCCTATTCTTATGAAAAACAAAGCAGAAAAAGCCCTGGAGCAAGGAAAGGGCATATTGCGTTTAGCGCCAACTTGGGTACCCAGATCATTTTGTGTTCCAGGTCGTCGTATTAAATTGCATCCAGATGATTATTATGTACTCGGTGGAGTACGAGGAGGAATTGATGAGCGTTGGTTATCATCTACTACCCCTGCTAAAAATGGTCCATTAACCGGAGAAAACGAAGGTCTAAGTGCTGTAGTTTATTCTGAAGGTGGCAAGGAAGAACAAATCCTATTAAAGGATGTCATTGAAGAATTAGGCGGCCAAATTATCGGTGATCGTCTTTGGAATGAATATAAGTCTTGGCCTATGTATTCCAAGTTTTTTGATAACATGGGTCCTTTACCTCACCACATTCACCACAATGACGAGCATGCGGCTAAGATTGGACAATTAGGTAAGCCAGAAGCATATTATTTTCCTCCACAATTGAATAACCATGGAGGTGATTTTCCTTATACGTTCTTTGGTATTGCACCGGGAACCACCAAAGAGCAAATCAAAGAATGTTTACAGAACTTTACCAAGGGTGATAATAAAATCACCATGTTCTCTCAAGCTTTCCCATTAATTCCGGGAACAGGTTGGGATGTGCCTCCAGGCATGTTACATGCTCCAGGTAGCCTTTGTACTTATGAGCCTCAGAAAGCTTCTGACGTGTTTGCCATGTACCAATCTTTGGTTAATGAGGCAATCATTCCAGAGGAATTATTGTGGAATGGTACTCCAAAAGAAGAAATCGGTAATTATGACCAATTGATGGAAGTTATTGACTGGGACTTAAATACCAATCCTAATTTATTGGAAACTCGTTTTATGGCTCCAATTCCTGTAAAGGATGAGGCTGAAATGGCTAAAGAAGGGTATTCTGAGAAATGGGTTTGCTACCGTTCAGAGGCATTCTCTGCCAAAGAATTAACTATATTCCCTGGTCAAACTGTTACCATCAAAGATGCCGCTGCTTATGGCTTAATCATGATGCAAGGTCATGGTAAAATGGGTGTTTGGAATATTGAAACTCCAGCCATGATTCGTTACGGCCAATTAACCAATGATGAGTTCTTTGTGACTGAGAAAGCGGCTCAAGAAGGCGTTGTCATCACAAACCATTCTTCTACTGATCCTATTGTGATGTTGAAGCACTTTGGTCCAAACAATCCTGATTTAAAATTATAATTGATATAAACCATTTGAACAAATGACACAAATAAATAATTATCCAAAATTGCATAATGCCACTTGGCCTGGCATCGTGGGTAAGGGTCCAGATTCCGAGCCAGTTATTTCTTTAGATCAAATGCTTGAAATGACTGCGGCTGCAGAAGTGGATGGCGTAAAATTTGATGGGGTGGATGTGGGTTTATTTGATCCGCATTTTGATATTAATTCGGGTAAGGAAGGCGCAAAACGCCTTGCCGATAAAGTAGCAGCTCATGGTTTAGAAATTGGTAGTTTGGTTGCTCCTATTTGGGGTGGACCTGCTATTGGCTCTAAGGCAGATCAAGACACTTTTGTTGACATGGTCAAAAAATCATGTGAAATCGGTCAAACTTTACGCGAAATGGGTATTCGTCCTAACGGTATTGTTCGTATTGATTCTGCCAGTGGTGTGTCTGATTGGGCCAAAGATCCAGTAGGTAATTCCAAGAAAATTGTAGAAACCTTTCAAAGGGCTTGTGATGTGGCAGCTGATTACGGCGAGCGTTTAGCTGCTGAAGGTGAAATTTGCTGGGGTGGTATGCACTCTTGGCGTCACATGGTAGCTACTTTGGAAGCCGTAGATCGTAAAAACATCGGTTTCCAAGCGGATATGTCACATACGTTGTTGTATACCATGGGTTATAATTCTCCGGAGGATCGTATCTTACCAGAAGGTTACGACTGGTCTGATCGTGAAGTGTTGAAAGATGCTTTACGCCAATTAACAGCGGCGCTTCGTCCTTGGACCATCGACTTCCATGTGGCTCAAAATGACGGAACCGTTCATGGAACAGGTAGTCACGATAAAACTGGTAGACACTGCCAAGCTACAGATCCTAATGGAAAATTAGTGGTGGCTGAAGATGCTGGATTTTGGTTACGTGATGAAAAAGGTGAATTGACTAAAGCATTCAAGCATATTTGTTGGGATGGTTGTATGTTCAGCAATGAAGTAATGTTACAACAAAAAACCTGGAACGACATTTTAGCTACCATGATTAAGGTACGCAATGCACATGGTTGGTCTTAAGATTTTGAAATATATTTGACAATGGAAAAGAAAAAATTAAGAATAGGATTGATCGGAACGGGCTTCATGGGAAGAACCCACTCCAATGGTTTTAACCGCATCACTAACTTTTTCCCTAATCTAGCTTATGAGCCTGTTATGCAAGCTGTTTGTTCTAGAAATGAGGAAAAAGTGAAGGCATTTGCTGAGCAATGGGGATATGCTTCCTACGAAACAGATTGGCGTAAATTAATTGCTCGTGATGATATCGATGCAGTAGATATTTGTACGCCTAACGATACTCACGCTGAAATCGCGATTGCGGCTGCGAAAGCTGGAAAAATGATTCTTTGTGAAAAACCTTTGTCGAGAACATTGGCTGAGGGTGAAGAAATGGTTAAGGAAATTGAAGCTTCAGGTGTCAAGAATACGGTTTGGTATAATTACCGCCGTCTTCCTGCTGTAACTTTGGCGAAACAAATCGTTGATTCAGGTAAATTAGGTCGTATTTTTCATTACCGTGCCAACTTCTTGCAGGATTGGACCATTAGTCCAGATTTACCTCAAGGGGGTGCCGGTACTTGGCGTTTAGACGTTGAGGCAGCTGGTTCTGGTGTTACGGGCGACTTGCTTGCACACTGTATTGATACTGCTTTATGGATCAATGGTGGAATCACAGATGTTTCTGCCATGACTGAAACGTTCATTAAAGAACGTGTTCACACAGATTCTGGACAAGTGCAAAAAGTTGGTATTGATGATGCTTGCTTGTTTCACTGCCACTTTGAAAATGGTTCTTTAGGCTTGTTTGAGTCTACGCGTTATGCTCGTGGACATAAGGCTTTATATACATTTGAAATCAATGGTGAGCATGCTTCTCTTCGTTGGGATTTACATGACCTGAACCGTTTAGAAATGTATGATCATGCGGATGATTCTATCGTGCGTGGTTGGAAGTCTATCTTGGTAACAGATGGTGATCAGCCTTACATGGATAAATGGTGGGTGCCAGGATTATCCATCGGTTATGAGCATAGCTTTGTGCATCAGGCAGCAGATTTCTTGAAATCATTGGAGACAGGCGAACCTTGTTCACCTACTTTCCGTGAGGCCTTACAAACTCAGAAAGTATGTGAAGCCGTGATTGATTCAGCGAAGCAAAAACAGTGGAAGGATACTCATGTAGAGTGGCCTTGTTAATTTATTAAATGGAATGTAGGGTGGAAGGAGAGAAACCAGTACTAGAGCTCAGTCATGTATCTATTGCTTATTCGGGAACTCCCATCTTACATTCCGTTGATTTATCCTTATATCCAGGAGAAATCCACGCCTTAGTGGGTGAAAATGGAGCCGGTAAATCTACTTTAATGAAGACTATTTTAGGAATCATCTCTCCCGATAAAGGGGAGGTGATTTTTTTTGGTCAAAAACGTCAGCAGCAAAGTTTGAAACAAATCATGGATAGCGGAATATCCATGATTCATCAAGAATTAATGTTGATACCAGAATTAAGTGTTGAAGAAAATATCTTTTTGGGAAGAGAAAATGAATTGGGATTCTGGCCTTGGGAAAGGAAGAAAAATGCCCGATTAAAAGCTTTGGAATTGTTGGCGGATTGCGATATCCCCATGGATCCAAGTGCCCTAGTTAAGAATTTATCGATTGCCGAACAACAACTCGTGGAGATCTTGAGGGCTATCTCTCAGCAAGCCAAATTGATCTTAATGGATGAACCCACTTCTTCCTTATCTGAAAAGGAAATAAGCTTGTTTCGGCGTCTAATTAATAAATTAAAAAATGAGGGAGTTAGTATTTTATTTACTTCCCACAAAATGGAGGAGATATTTGGCTTCTCCGATCGAATATCTGTTTTACGCGATGGTTATTTAATATCATCAAAATTAAGGGATGATAGTACTGAGCAAGAGGTAGTCCAACAAATGGTAGGCCGGGAAATGAATCAATTTTTCCCTCAGCGTGAGGTGCTAAGAGGAGATTTGTGTTTGCAGGTTAAAGGCTTGGGTATTCCAAATTTATTTCAAGATATTCATTTTGATTTACACCAAGGGGAAATCTTAGGTTTTGGGGGATTGGTGGGTGCCGGTAGGACGGACATCGGTAAAGCTTTAGCTGGACTACTCATTCCTCAAAGTGGAGAAATCATTTGGAAAGGTCAAGCCATCAAGTCCAAAAATCCTCAAGACGCCATGAAGCACGGAATTGGCTATGTCAGTGAGGATAGAAAGGAAATGGGATTTATTCCTGAGTTTTCGATTCAACAAAATATAAGCTTATCTTCTTTGTTGGATTTTCAGCGTTGGGGAGTGTTGAATCAAGCGAAAGAAAAAGAAATAGCCCAGGGGCATATAGCACGACTTAAAATCAAATCCAAGGGTCCAGAACAAGCGGTGATGAATTTAAGTGGTGGAAATCAACAAAAAGTGGTTTTTGGACGTGTTTTGCAACATGTCCCCGAGGTTTTAATATTGGATGAACCTACCCGAGGAATCGATGTGCAAGCCAAATTCGAAATTTATACCTTAATGGCTGAATTAAGTAAACAAGGTAAATCCATCATATTGATTTCTTCCGATTTGCCTGAATTGATGCACATGAGTGATCGGATTTTGGTTATATCCAAAGGAAAGCAAACCGCTACCTTACATAAAGAAGAGACTAGCCCAGCAGAGATTATGTCTTATGCTATGAAATAATATGCGTATGAATTTGAAAAAAATACTTTTTGGTAGTCAATCGGGAGGAATCTTTTTAGCCCTGATTTTAATGTGTGTTTTAATATCCACTTTGACACCACGTTTTTTAACCGATACCAATTTATTAGTCATTTTGAATCAAGTGTCCGTCAATGCCATTTTGGCCTTTGGTGTGACTTTTGTGATTATTTCAGGTGGAATAGACTTGTCCTTAGGGTCCATGTTGGCTGTGGCGGGTGTCGTGGCCGCATTATTTGCCAAATCAGAAGGTGGCAATGTTTATCTGTCCTTATTTATGGCCTTGGCAGTAGGGGCACTGATGGGTGCTTTGAATGGATTTACGGTCATCTTATCTAAAGTTCCGCCTTTCATCGTCACCTTAGGTACCATGACCATTGCTCGCGGAGCAGCTTTAATCATTTCATCGGGAAGGCCGGTTTCAGACTTATCGGAATCTTTTAACTTTCTGGGAAACGGAGACTTATTCGGCATTCCAATTCCCATCTTATTTTTAATAGGCACCTACCTTATTTGTCATTTCGTTTTGACACAAACGGTTTTTGGTCGCTACGTGACTGCCATTGGTGGAAATGAAACTGCAGCTTGGGTAGCAGGTATTCCTGTAGCTAAAGTAAAATGGTGGGTATATACTATTAGTGGCTTGTTTGCGGCTTTGGGTGGTATATTGTTATCTGCACGTATCAATACCGGGCAACCTAATGCGGGATTAGGATTTGAATTAGATGCTATTGCGGCCGTAATTATAGGGGGTACTAGTACGCGTGGAGGTAAAGGAAGTATGACAGGAACTCTTTTGGGGGTATTGTTCATTGGGGTAATTAATAATGGATTGGATTTATTAAATGTTTCAGCCTATTGGCAGCAAGTAGTCATGGGTGGAATCATTATATTAGCAGTTGTATTAGATAGTGTTTATCAAAAAATGAAACGTTAGCATGAAAATTAGTTTACGCATTTTATTTACTTGTTTAGTTATCTGCTTAGCCTGGGCCTGTGGAAATAAAGAAAGTGACGGTAAAAAGAAAATCGTCATAGGTGTTTCTATGTTAAGTCTTCAAAATGAGTTTATCCAAAAAGTGAGTGCCTCCTTGGAAAAACATGCCAAAGATGCCGATGTGGAATTGATTGTGGTGGATGCAGAACGCTCGGCTTTGAAACAAGTGGAACAAGTGGAGAATTTCATCAGTCAACAAGTAGATGCCATTATATTAAATCCTGCTGAATTTGAGGCAAGCTCTCCAGCTATTTTGCGAGCTAAAAAGGCGGGTATTCCCATCGTCAATGTTAATTCTTCTACCAAAGAAAAACCTGATGCATGGGTAGGTTCTGATGATGCAGAGTCCGCTAAAATGGCGATCGATTTTTTAGCCAAAAAATTAAATGGTAAAGGCAATATCGTGATTATTCAAGGCTATATGGGACAAGCAGCCCAAATAGATCGTGAACGTGGGGCGGTCGAAGCGTTAAAAGCATATCCCAACATCAAGTTGCTAGCCACTCAAACAGGAGAGTGGGATCGGGCTAAGTCCATGTCCTTGATGGAAAATTGGATTCAATCCTATGGAGATCAAATTCAAGGCGTATTTGCCCACAATGATGAAATGGGCCTAGGTGCTTTGCAGGCATTATTGGATGCGAAAAAGAAATCACAAGTTGTGGTGGTGAGTGTGGATGGAATCGGTGATGCAATCAAGGCTGTTGATGCAGGAACATTAGATGCTACAATCTTGCAAAATGCAGAGCAACAAGGGGCCCAAGCGATTGCCATGGCCTTGGATTTAATTAGTAAAAAGCCGATTAAAGACACTCAGGTCTTGATTCCGTTTCAAGTTAAAACTAAATAGATTTCAGCTTTTTAATCAACCTTCTCCATGAAAAAGTTCCTCTTTTTTTGTTTGATAAGCACCACGATTATGGCACAGCAAAAACCATTTGTAGCAAATTATGATGAAAGCAAAGTAGGTCCTATTACCTTGCCTGACCCATTATTGATTGGTTCTAAAAAAATAAGCAGTAAAGAAGATTGGGAGAATAATAGAGCCCAATGGTTGACCTTATTTGCTGATTACATGTATGGCCAAATGCCTAAAAAGTCAGTTAAGCAGACCAATAAGCTGATATCTCAAAAGGAAATTTTAGGTGGAAAAGCCATTCAGTCGATTTGGAAAATGGATTTTGCAGGAAAAGTTCAAGCTACCGTGGTGGTGATTTTGCCTAAGTCAAATAAGCCTGTTCCTGTATTTATGGGATTGAATTTCTGCGGAAATCAAACGATTGGTTCCGACGAAGGTATTCCGGTTTTTGACAAATATGTGGTTTGTAATAATGATCCTAAATTCATTAATAATATTTCTCAAGCCTCATCTCGAGGTGAATGGGCCAGTAGATGGCAAATTGAAAAAGTAGTAGATGCCGGATTCGGGACAATTACTGCTGCCTGTGGGGATTTTGAAGAAGATTTTGCTCAAGGGTATAAAAACGGACTTAGAACCCATTTGGCTGCTGAACTAGGCTTGAAAACAGAGGACTGGACAGCCATTGGTGCCTGGGCATGGGGATTAAGCAGGATGTTGGACTTAGCTCAAAGTATCCCACAAATAAATGCGAAAAAAGTTTTGTTACATGGACATTCGCGACTAGGTAAGGCTGCTTTATGGGCAGGTGCCAATGACCGTCGATTCGCTGCTATTATATCCAATGAATCTGGTGAGGGTGGTGCAGCAATCAGTAGACGAATTTATGGTGAAACCATTTGGCGAATCACGAACAGTTTCCCACATTGGTTTATCCCTAAATTTGCTAGCTATGCTGATCGCGAAAATGAATTGCCCTTTGACCAGCATATTTTGTTGAGTTTGATGGCTCCTCGTCCTGTATATGTAGCCTCTGCCTTTGGCGATCAATGGTCTGACCCGAAAGGGGAGTTTTTAGGCGCCAAAGAAATGGAAAAAGTTTATGCTTTATATGGGAAAAAAGGTTTGGGAAATATTGATATGCCTGGCCTAAATCAACCTGTCGGCAAGCTAATTCGTTATCATATTCGAGATGGTAAACATGATATCAATGCATATGATTGGGAGCAATATATCAAGTTTGGGATGGAGGAAATAGGAGTTAGGGATTAGTGTTTAGTGATTAGGGTTTAGGGATTAGTGTTTAGTGATAAGTGTTTTGTTGTTTTGAAATATAGATTCATTTTCTTTTTGCTTTTAGTGCCTGCTTTGGCTTTTTCTCAACAAGCAAAGGTGAAGAAGGCTTTGCCAGAAAAAAAGAATTCCCATTTACCTTATGCCTGTATTTTTGAGGATGGGGCATACCCTGCTACCGTCATTCAAAGGAATTCAATAAGCAAGGATTCTACTTTTTTTGCTCGAATTCCGGTTGAGATAGAAGGTTGTTTAGTCTTAGCAATTCGCTTTCCTAAAGGCTCTAAATTTCTTCAAGATACCCTACAAATCAATGACATAGATGATTTAGGGAATTCCATCATTCAAGGGAAAAATGGAAATTACTATGTCATTCAGGCCAAGTATGAGCCCCTGTAAAGGTGAAATGACTATTGGTTAATTGACATCTCTCCTTTTGGCTGGTATTGGAATTGTGCCCGAATATTCCTTCGTCTTTCTGTCACCATTTCCCTTTTTTACCATTAATTTTATAGTAATTTAAAACGCCTATGACTGTTCAACAAGTAGATGTAGCCATTAATGTTTATGGAAAACCTTATCAAACGGCTGTTAGTATTTGGTCTTTGATGAAAAATTCAGGACAGCATATTCAACACATTTATCTCACCTTAGAAAAAAGTCAGCCCGAAGGTTTTGATGAAGACTTATTGCGCTCACTATTGGAAGGTCTACCCATCATTTATTTCAAACCCAAATTTTTCTTTGGTTGGTGGGAAGGAAGGCGAAAAGGCTTACTCAATCAGTTGCTGCTTTATTTTAAAGATTATCGATATTCCATTCGAAGCCAATTTCCTTGGGAAAATAGTAAATCGAATTGGTTATTTATAATGCATAACGATATGCTTTTTAATGGTGATTTAATTGGGCACTATTTAAGTAAAATTGGAGATGCCGTAGGAATCGGTCAGGTTGGTCAATGCTGGAATTGTCCAGCCTTTGGAGAAAATTGTGACGGAGATCGGTATTGGGACTATCGTCCAACCATGTCTGAATTGAAAGAATTATACCAGTCTAAACCAGACGGAAGGGCGGTCAATCATGGTTTGGTCGAAGACGGAAAAATGAGCTGGCCTCTTCCAGAATGTAGATTAAATGAACATGCTGCTTTAATCAATTTGAAGATGGCACGTCCATTAACTAGTCCTAAAGGTTCCGTGCCTCCAATAGGTTTAAAGAATAGCTTGGATAATGGTATTCCTTGGTTTCAAGGTATGACCTTAAAAGGCTATAAAATGGTCAATGAATCGTATTTGCCCTTTGCTAAACATGCTTGGACCAATGATACCGATTGTGGACATGCGTCTTTATTTGATAAAAATATGTATGATCGAGAGGAGGAAATGGCTAAGTATGAATTGGCCAAATGGAAAGATTAACTTAATGGATCTATGAAAACTATGAAAAATGTATTTGTCTTATTGCTGTGTTGTTTTCATTTTTCTCTTTTGGCTCAAGAGGCAGATAAGAAAAAAGTTATACAACGCATCCAACAAAAGGAAGTTCAATATGGCCAAATGGCCAATCAAATCTGGAAATATGCTGAGGTAGGCTATAAGGAAAAACAGAGTTCGGCTTTGCTGCAAGAAGCATTAGGTAAGGCAGGTTTTAGCATTGAGCCTGGTGTAGCTGATATTCCTACAGCTTTCGTGGCAACTTTTGGACAAGGTAAACCCGTTATAGGTATCATGGGAGAATACGATGCCTTGCCTGGAATGTCACAAGATTCCATACCAACTAAACGCAGTTTAGGCGGTACTTCTGGTCATGCTTGTGGACATCATTTATTTGGTACAGGTTCTGTGGCGGCCGCTATAGCCGTGAAAGAGTGGATGCAGGAGACCGGTCAAAAAGGCACCATCAAGTTTTATGGTTGCCCAGCTGAGGAGGGTGGTTCAGGTAAGGTGTATATGGTGCGCGCTGGTTTATTTTCTCAAGCCGACGTGATGTTACATTGGCATCCCAACAACCAAAATGTGATTTCTATGAGTAATTCCTTAGCCAACAAAGCGGGGAAATTTCGATTTTATGGTTTATCCTCTCATGCAGCAGCAGCTCCTGAAATGGGAAGATCGGCGCTAGATGCTGTGGAAGCCATGAATTATATGGCCAATATGATGCGTGAACATATTCCTTCTTCCACGCGTATGCATTATGTGATCACCCAAGGAGGAAAAGCACCCAATATTGTTCCTGATTTTGCCGAAGTCTATTATTATGTTCGATCTCCAAATCGAGATATTGTGATGGATGTTTGGGACCGATTAGAAAATGCTGCGAAAGGGGCAGCCTTGGGTACGGGTACCAAATATGAAGCGGAGCTAATTGGTGGAGTATATGAAATGCTACCAAATGATCGATTGGCTACCTTGATGCATGCCAATCTTCAATGGGTAGGCGGATATACTATGACCCCTTCCGAAATAGCCTTTGCCAAACAAATCCAACAATCAGAGGGTATGAAAGTTGCTGATTTAAGCAGCACAAATCAAATTAAAGGTTTGCACGAGGGAGATAATTTAGCGACTGGTTCTACCGATGTGGCCGATGTAAGTTGGACTGTGCCTACCATTGGTTTGGGTACAGCTACCTGGGTACCCGGGACTAGTCCACATAGCTGGCAAGCAGTAGCGGCAGGTGGTACATCCATCGGTCGGAAAGGAATGATGATGGCGGCTAAAACCTTGGCATCCACCGCAGTAGATTTATTCAAACACCCTGAATGGATAAAAGAAGCTAAGGCTGAGTTCGATCAAAGACGAGGCCCCAACTTTGTCTATAAATCGCTTCTTGGAAATAGAGCACCTGCACTGAATTACCGCGATTAATCAATTCAGTGATGAAATATTGGGGGTTTTTTATTTGGGTATTTTTGATTGGGTTGACTTCTAATGCACAAACTACGCCTGCTTTGAAGTTGGAGACAGATGAATATTCTAGCTATATCATTCCTGATTTGTCCAATGGGATGATTTTATTGGAGGCCCATCAAGATGAATTTCAAAGCCTGATGAAACAATATGGCTATCAAATTTTTCAAAGAGGATACGAATTTGAATATTTATCACCGACGAGTCGGGTGAATCAAATGCGACTCATTAGAAAAGAAAAAAATCAAGTTTATTTTTTACTTTCTCCTACCAATATCAATCTTTTGAATCGTTTAGAACAAGCTATTTTGGCCTCGAATCCAAGTATTAGGAAAGATTCCGATGGAATGACTTGGTATACTTTTCGCATGCCCACTTCTGAGAAGAATCTTGATTGGCAGATAGGAATCAAAAAGGAAGCTGATAAGGAGGATCGGGTAGGTAGAACTTGGGATATTTGGTTCAGCACCATTATTTTTAGCCGTAAACCGTAATAAAACAAAAAAGCTCCCATTCAAAAAATAAGAGCTAATTGCATTCCTGTGTTCTATAATTGTTTTACTAACTTTCGTGGTTGGTATTTTGTTTTAATTTATTTTAATTTTTTAATAATGTATCAAATTTATACATTGTACTTGAAATAAAAAAAATATTTTTTATTTTTGAAAAAAATTATAATTTAATCATGAAAATATACCAGAGAAAAGGGGAGAGGAGTCGTGAAAATATAATTTTAGTCGCATCAGAAGTATTAAATACCTACGGTTCATCCATTACGATTGATGAAATAGCCCGATATACTGAAATCAGTAAGAGTAAAATCACCAATCACTTTTCTACGAAAGAGGCATTATTCATAGCCATTGCTGATCTGTATATTCATGAATTGCAACAGTATTTTGAAACCATTCAGTTTTCTAATTTTTTTAATTGGAAAGAGTATGTAGGTATATTGTCAGATATCATGGACATCCAATTTAAATACCGTAACTCCATTATCTGTATTTGGACAGGTTCCTTTAAGGATGAGAATTTTATGCTTGAGCTGAAGCAATCATTTAAGCTTCGTAAAAAAAGTATGATTAGGCTTTTTGAAAAATTAGTTCAAGAGGGCTATCTGCATGATTCTTTCTTTGAAGAAAAAAACTTTGAGATTTTTTATCACCAACATGCTGTATTGGGTGTTCATTGGCTCAATACTTATTTATTATTTGACTACCAAAAAAGTTATCATGAAGTCAAACCTACGTATTTGGCAGGTACTATTGAGATTTATAAGCCTTATTTAACAGAGAAAGGCTTAGCTGAATTTGAAGCTCTTGATTTAAAATCATTTTTGTCGGAAAGGAAATCTTAAAAACAGGTTTATCTAAGTTAGGAAACTGCATCCACTCCTGAATTTTTTTGATAGCATAAAAAAGCTCCCATTCAATGAATAGGAGCTTTTCGTATCCCTGTGTTCTATAATTAATTTTTTTTATTTTGCGGTTACGTATTTTGTATATTAATCTAAATGATTTGTTCTCAACGATTAATGAATCAAAATTATACAATAGGATTTAAATAAAAAAATATTATTTTATTTTTAGTGAAAAATTTATATTTATACTTTATAAAGTCATGTATTTTACAATAAAATAATTCTTTAGGCTATTATCAGCCTTGCCACAATCCTATTTTGAAAAAGATTAATAGCAATCCATACCAATAGGAGCCCCATCTGGGATCACAGGGCTAGCGTGTGCTTTCCAATCCGCAGGATGAATTAAAGCATCTTGAATATATTGCTGCATGTACATAGCAAATGGATTTGATGTAGCTTTTTTACTGAAATATTGCTGCCATTTTTTAAGACCCGCCTGAAGCTCCATTTTCGCTAATGCTGAGAGGCTAGGTGCTTGCCAGGTATTTAATAGCGCTTCACAAATTTTAAAGTTAATGGTTTCTTGGGCTGCCATTAAATAGGGTTCAGACCATGATTTCTCGATAGTATGCTGACTGATGATTTGCAAAAGTTCGTTTAATCCTAAATTTTGGACATCTATCGCATGATTTTGTTGGATTCTCGAAATCCTATCTGGATGAAATAAAAAATCCAAAGTAAATTCGGCGGCTGTTTCAACGGCCCCTAGGGCATCAAACGTTAGGCCAGTCTTACTTTTAAATGATTCCCTGGTCCTAGGAAATCCGAATGCCCTTGGTGGAAATAAGCTTAGTTTTTCTTTGGGTATGGCTATTTCATTGGCTTGTAATGTCCTCATTAATTGCTGAAGCGCCTCTAGCTGTAAGGCTTTACTGGCCGGTTTTAATACTAACTCTTTTCCTCCTTTGATGGCATAATTATATTCATAGCCCCCAATCATTTTACTAACTGCTTCGGTTTGATAGCGATGCATGAAATACAATGGGACAAACATATCTTCTAATTTGGAATAGCTTTCACCCTCCCGCATGTTGTCAATAGAAAATTGTTTAATCGCTTGATTTCTAATGCCTAAAATACGTTGCAATTCATCTACTACTGTGGTGCCATTATCCCATAAATGGGCATAAATATGGGCACCTCCTGGATTTCGGGCATCAAAATCAGTTATAAACCTTAAGCCTTTTTCGTAGGCTTTATCTAATATTTTGGGTAATTCCGCATCTGTATGCTGGCCGTAAGCATAATCCACTGATACTTTATCCCATTCTCCTATATTACGATCATAGGCCTTACTTAAATCGATTTCTCTACCTATAAAGGCCACTTGGGGATGCGGATAATCCATGACACTCGAATTTGCTCGGGCACTAGCAGCATAATTATGCGCAAAGCCTAGAGTATGCCCTATTTCATGGGCGGATAACTGACGAATCCTCGCTAAAGCCATGTCTAACATGGCCTTGTTATTTTGATTGCTTTTAGCATAAGGCGAATTCATGAGGGATTGTGCAATCATAAAATCCTGTCGAATGCGTAAACTACCCAAACTTACATGTCCTTTGATGATTTCGCCAGTTCTTGGATCTGAAATACTAGCCCCATAACTCCAACCTCGGGTTGAACGATGTACCCATTGTATCACGTGGTACCTAACGTCCATAGGATCAGCATCATCAGGAAGCATTTTTACTTGAAAAGCATCTTTAAAGCCAATGGCCTCAAAGGCTTGATTCCACCAGCGACCACCTTCTAAAAGCGCTGAACGGATTGGTTCAGGTGTACCATTGTCCAAATAATATATAATAGGCTTAACGGCCTCGCTGACAGCTAATTCAGGGTTTTTCTTGACTAATCGGTGACGAGTTATCCATTTTTTTTCAATAGATTCTGTCACCGGACTAGCATAATCCATAAAACTAATGGCATTAGAACCTGACCTCGGATCATACATTCGTGGTTGATATTGATTGTCGGGCAATTCGATGAATGAATGATGCTCCACCACAGTCACATAATCTGGATTGGGTGCAACCGAACGAATTTCAGCTCCCGTTCCGTTTCCGGAAAAGGTAAGTCTAGCTTCAAATTCCGAATTTTTAGGAAAAGATTTAGTTCTCTCTAGTAATAAGGAGCTTCTCGATTTGTCTAATTGATAGCTTCCTTGTTTGGCTCTTGTCAAGGTTTTTAATACCCCATGGGCATCTTGCAATAAAAAATCTGTAGCATCGATGAGGTAATTTCCGTTTTCTTGCCCTTCTATTTTAAACCCAAATAGGACAGATTTGGCAAAGGCTTGTTGGACCGACATTTTTTCTAAGGCATTGTTGGTGTTTGCCCTGTATTGATAATTGGGTTGAATGAGAAATATTTTATTTCCCTGTTTCTCAAAAAATACCACTTGTTCATTCCCTAATTGACCTCTATCCAAACCTAAGTCATTGTTTCCTACCCCTTGGCTTAAAGAATAGACGTATAAAAACTCTTGATTGAGTTTATCTACCGACAAATAGATTTTGTCTGAATTTTCATCGTAATAAAAATTAAAAAAACCCGAATAAGCTTTCATGGACTTTAATTTGTCCATGATTTGAGCTTGAATGGAAAAACTAATGAGTAAGAGAATAATAAGCGGACGAAGTTTATTCATTTGGATGAATTTTTAGAAAGCCATTCTTTTAGGTATCTCCAGAATGTGCAGGTTTGATATGAAGTTTCCATGGAATTTGATGCAATATCTAAAATTCATAGGAAAAATCACTTGACATTCATGGCATGATCCTCATTTTTACAAAATCCATTGAATATATCAATGAGCAGTTACCTTTTTTTCCTCCAATTCAGAGAAGAGGTTTAGTCCACAACCCAGTATTAAATAGCTAATATGTGCGGTAACCAACAGTGAATGGTATCCATCGCTAGGACTAGGGCCAAAAAGTTGGTAGGGTGCTAAGATCAAATAAATCGACAATCCTACCATAAAAAGGATCATCGTGAATAAACCCATTCGGTATTTTTTAAGGGTGCTGCTTGCCCAAGGGGCCTTGGCTACGCCTTCCGTAGCATAAAATACAATCCAAATTAGTACTAAGCTGATCATCAATGATTTAAGTAGTCTGTTATTCATGGTATTTTCTTTTTGTTTTGATACCCAAATTTCAGACCATAAGTCGCCAAATCTTGGCGGTTTACAATCAAATTGATATATTTACCTATAAATAGTTGAATAAAATTCATGACTTATTCCATTTCCCCCCAATCACTAACCCCCAATCACTAACCCCCAATCACTAACCCCCAATCACTAACCCCCAATCACTAACCCCTAATCACTAATCCCTAATCCCTAACCCCTAACCCCTAACCAATCCCTAATCCCTAAACCCTAATCCCTAAATATCCCCATGCTTCCTCCATCAGACCGACTAAAAGAAATCAACAATTTATTTTTAAGAAAGGCTTTTCAGGTGAATTACCTTCAGGTGAATCAGTATTTGCTTGATCAATATGATGTGAGCAATTATTCTGAACGAAGTTTTAGTCGAGATATAAGCAGCTTAAAAGAATTATTGAAAGAGCGTTATCCCAGTTTGGAAGAAGAGCTAGGGGAATTGATTCGATTTTCTCGTTCGCAGGCGTGTTTTTATTATGTTCGACAAGACATTTCGGCTTTTCCTTCCTTTTCTGAAAAGGAATTGAATCAATTGGCCTCCGTGATTGATTTAAATCAACATTTGTTTACTGACGGAGCAGGACAGGGGATAGTCAACAAGTTGAGGGCTATCACCTTAGAAAATAATTTGACGAATTATCATGAAATCAATTCTTGGCCGAGTATTCAGTTGATTAAAGACGGAGAGAGGTCGGGTTCAGATAAAATTAAAGTGATATTAGAGGCCATTGCTGCCAAAGAGGCCTTGGCATTTTCCTATCAATCTTTGTCGCAAAGTTCCCGACCTAAACCTTATCAAGGAATACCTTTAATGATCAAAGAGTATAATAATGGTTGGTATACCGGGTGGTATGTGTTGATGCAAGAGGTTAATTCAACAGAGAAAATCGTGAAAACGAGTATCAATACCTTGCGCTTATTTGCTTTGGACCGTATGGATGAGTTAAAAAGTTTATCGCAAAAGTTTACCCTACGATATGCCCCCGATTTTTATCCTCCTGATTATTTCAAGAATATGCTAGGGATTTTACGGAATAATCTGATTTATCCAGACTTAAAGCCTGAATTAGTACAAGTCCGGTTATTGAAATCTAGCTGGATTATCGATTATTTAAGTCAATACCCGCTTCATGCCAGCCAGATCATAGAACCCATGAAAGAAGATCCTAGCATATTGATTATTTCATGGAATATCGAAATCAACTTGGAGTTGGAGAGTTTTATTTTAAGCTATTCCCAAGAAATAACTGTGATTGCTCCCGATAAGCTTCGTAAGCGAATGAAGGAAAATTTGCAAAGGGCGCTGTTGGGGTATTAGTGGTGTAATCTGCAAAATAGAGGTCTTTGAAATAATCCTATTTTCAAAACGAACAATATGAAGATGAAACTAATTTACTTCTTTTACCTACGATGATAACAAAAAAGCCCAATAATTCTGTTGAGCTTTAATGAGCCTCCTATCGGGACGACGCGGAATGCAATTCCAATGACCTACTGATTACAAACAAAAAAGCCCAACATTTCTGTTGAGCTTTAATGAGCCTCCTATCGGGATCGAACCAATGACCTACTGATTACAAGTCAGTTGCTCTACCAGCTGAGCTAAGGAGGCTTGAATTGGGTATGCAAAAGTAAGCATCTAGGCTTAAATTGGCAAGTGTTGCCCAAAAAAACTTATATTTTTTTTAATCTTTTTTCAGTTTTTCCAATTCCTTTTGAGCCTGCGCAATCTTCTTTTCTACCTCGGCACGCAATTTATCCGCCCCTTTTGATTTAGCGAAAAACTCTAAGTTATTGGTTAACACAGCAATATCATTTTCCAATGCCTGGATCTTCTTTCGGCTATCTCCCGAATGACTTTTCCGCTCATCCGAACCACCACTCGTTTCAGCTGGCAATGATTTAAGCTCAAATCCCCAAGCAGCTAATTGCTCCTTTGGTTGGGTTCTAGCCAAATCAATCACCGCATTCCAAGTATTGCGGAATTTTTCTTGTACCTCTTTGACATTTTTACGCGGAACAAAGCCTATCGCATCCCATGCTTCTTTCTTAGCCTTTAAATTGGCCAATAAACTTGGATCATTTAATATGGCTTCTAAATCAGCTAAAATAGCTTGCTTAGCCAACAAGTTTGCTTCAAATTCCTCATCTTGAGCACCTTTACCTTTGCTGCGCTTTAAATTGAAATAAGCATCACAAGCGGCCTTGAATTTGGTATATACCTGATCCTTTTGTTTCTCTGGTACATGGCCTATTTCTTTCCACTTCTTCTGCAAATCAATCACCTGCTGGGTAATCTCTTGGGTTTCTGTCTCAACCGCTACAATGCCTTCTACCTGCTCAATTAACAATAATTTGGCAGCTAAATTAGCTTTTCGTTCGGCATCAATCTTAGCAAAAAACTCACTTTTATGCTTGAAGAATAATTTCAGGTCCGACCAAAACTGATGGCTCACTTCCTTGCCACCCTCACGAGGTAATCCCCCTTTCAATTTAGCCCATTGATCCTGTAAGGCTAAGACCGCTTTACTGGCTTGATTCCATTCAGCAATACTGCCCGACTGGAAAGTAGCATGGTGGTGCATCAAATCGGCTAATTCTTTCTTAATCTTTAAATTTTCTTCATAAACGGCTTTTTGAGCTTCATTGACTTGTCTTTTCTGTTCAAATAAAACATCCAATGATTTTTTAACTCGCTGCCATAAGGCTTCATTTTCTTCTCGATGTGTCGGGCCAATATGCTTGTATTCCTCAAACAATTCCTCCGCATCCTTCATAAGCTTTTGTAAAGGTGCGTTTTGTTTGACCAGTTCAGCTAGACTTTCCAGCTTCACAGCAATGGTTTCCTTAGCTTGTAAGTTTTTCTTACGATCTAATTCCAACAACTCAAAGAATATACTTCTGTTACTATAAAAACGATCCACTAGGGCATGGTAACTCTGCCATAAGGTTTGATTCATGGGCCCTTGGACACTGCCTAAGGTTTTCCATTCATCTTGTATTTTTTTGAAAGCTTTAAAACTAGCATTGACGTGGGCTGGATCCGAATTGTCATCCGCATCTACCAAGGTGCGCAATTCATTGATCAAACGAGTTTTGCCTTCTAAGGCTTTTTCACGTACTTTTTCTAATTGTTGGAAAAAGTCTTGCTTGGCTTTTTTAATGCTGTGAATAGCCGAATCGATTTCTTGAGTTAGGTTGTCTCCTTTGTAGGTAAATCCTTCCTCAGAACCTTCATTGGCTGCTTTGAAACTATCTAATGCTGATTGACGCTCGGCTTGTTTGATGCTATCCCAAGATTCCTTAGCTTCTTTGATTAATTCATCTACTTTTTTATACACGGCTGGCCCCGCATGATGCTGTACCAAGTCTTTTAGTTTCCCAAAAAAGCGATGCAAATGCTCTTTTGAATGTCCGTCTTCCAATATGGGATATTCCACTGATTTATCATCTGTGTGGAAAATGGCTTCGGTAGGACTACTTAATTCAATCTCAGTACTGCTTTCAACTGCTTTTTCTGTTTCCTCCAAGGGGGCAACAGGGGTAGGGTTGACTGCTTCTGCAGAAATCTCTTCAGCTTTTGGGGTCTCTTCGGTCATCATACTCATCGTTGTTTGCGTGTTTAAACAAGTAATTTTTCAAAAATACGCTCCATCGATACAGCATAGCCTAATTTTTCTTTTAGGTCTGCTATAGAAATGCGCTCCTGACTCATTGTGTTGCGATCACGTACGGTTACCGTATCGTCTTCCATCGTTTGGTAATCAATCACCACACAATAAGGGGTTCCTATTAAATCCTGACGAGTATAACGCTTTCCAATGGCGCCACCCTCATCGTAGGTAGTATTAAAGGCAAATTTCAGTGAACGGTTGATTTCCTGAGCTTTTTCAGCGAGACCATCTTTTTTCACTAAGGGCAATACCGCCACCTTGATAGGGGCAATTGCTGGGTGTAAATTAAGGTAAATTCTTTGTTTTTGTTGATCTCCTTCACCAACTATTTCTTCTGTGTAGGCATTACATAAGACAGCCAAGAACAAACGGTCAGCTCCAACCGATGTTTCAATCACATAAGGAATGTAGTTTTCGTTGATTTCTGGATCAAAATATTGTTGTTTTTTTCTAGATAAATCTTGATGTGCTTTCAAATCAAAATCTGTTCTAGAGTGAATACCTTCCATTTCTTTGAAGCCAAATGGGAATTCATATTCAATATCCACTGCGGCATTGGCATAATGCGCCAATTTCTCATGGTCATGGAATTTCAACTTCGACGCAGGTAAACCTATGGCCTGATGGAATTTCATACGTACTTCTTTCCAGGCAGCATACCATTCCATTTCTGTACCAGGGCGAACAAAGAATTGCATTTCCATTTGTTCAAATTCACGCATGCGGAAAATAAAGTTTCTCGCTACAATCTCGTTACGGAATGCCTTTCCTATTTGAGCAATACCAAACGGAACCTTCATGCGGCCCGTTTTTTGTACATTCAGAAAATTAACAAATATTCCCTGTGCTGTTTCTGGACGTAAATAAATTAGGCTAGCATCTTCGGATACGGCTCCCACTTGCGTAGAAAACATCAAATTAAATTGACGCACCTCAGTCCAGTTAGCTGTATTGGATATAGGGCAGGTGATGTTTTCATCGATGATGAGTTGCCTCACTGCTTCTAAATCTCCTGCATCTAAGGCTTTGGCCATTTTTTGTAGGAGGGCTTTGCCAACTTCCTCTTTTCCTTCTGCCTCATATTGAGCTGCACGGTCCTCTAATAAAGTATCTGCCCTGTACCTTTTCTTGGAATCTTTATTGTCGATCATCGGGTCATTGAATGAATCCACGTGACCGGAAGCTTTCCAAGTAAGGGGATGCATGAATATAGATGCATCGATACCTACAACATTATCATTTAGCATGGTCATGGCTTTCCACCACACCATTTTTAAATTATTTTTTAGTTCAACACCATTTTGGCCGTAATCATATACTGCCTGTAAACCATCATAAATTTCTGAGGAAGGAAAAACGAAGCCATATTCTTTGGCATGCGATATAATATCCTTTAAAGCTGAGGCGGTGTCTTGTTTTTTATTTTCCATTAAAGCAATCAAATTAGGGCGCAATTTACCGAAAAGAATGAAAGTATGAGGCTTGGCTATTGAATTTTCTTAATTTTACGGCGCTATTTGCGACCAATGGACAAAATTCTCTGCATTCGTTTTTCATCTTTAGGTGATATTATCCTTACAAGTCCCATCATTCGGGCCTTGAAACAACGATATCCGCAAGCAGAAATTCATGTGGTGACCAAACAAGCCTATGCCAATTTGTGGGATGGAAATCCTTACGTTCATCAAGTGCATACCTACCGAGGTAGCCTTTGGCAATTAGCCTCTTCCTTACGAAAAGTGGGTTTTGATGCGGTCATTGACTTGCACAAAAATGTACGTTCCCATCTTTTATGCCTTTTATTGGGTAAAAAACCTTATCAGATTGACAAGTTTACTCGGGAGCGCAAGCTTCTGGTGAAAAAGAAAATCAACCTTCTCCCTAAAAAGCATTTGGTCGACCGTTATTTTGATTCCTTACAAGATTTGGATATTCATTCGGATGGACAAGGACTGGATTATTTTATACCTGAGGGGAAGGCGGTTAAACCTACTGATTTTGGAATAGAAGGTAAATATGTTGTGTATGCCATTGGAGCTCAATATGTTACTAAGGTTTTGTCTTATCCCAAAATGATTGAATTGTGTGATAGGATAGAAGGAAAGCTGGTATTAATTGGGGACAAATGGGATGAAAATTTTGGATATCGATTATCCACTTTGTTTCCAGATAAGGTGATAAATTTATGTAATAAAACAACTGTGGCGGCATCTGCCTCGTTAATGCAACAAGCCGAATTTGTCATAGCTCATGATTCTAGCATGATGCATATTGCCGCTGCTTTGAAAAAGCAATTGTTTGTCTTGTGGGGTGCGACTCACGCAGATTTTGGTTTTTATCCATATCAAACTGAGTTTACGTCCATTGAAAATACCGAAATTACTTGTCGGCCCTGTTCCACCCAAGGAGCAAATTATTGTCCATTGGGACATTTTGACTGTTTAAATAAGATTTCTTTAGACCCCATTATTAGCGCTTCTCAAAAATTATGAAAAACGTATCTTTTGCCTTAGTTCAATTGTCTGTTTCAGAAAATTTAACTGAAAACTGGAATAAAACTATACAATCCATTCGTGATGCCGCTGCAAAAGGGGCGCAGGTGATTTGCTTGCAAGAATTATTTAAATCGATCTATTTCTGCTATGAAGAAAATCCTCGGTTTTTTGAATTGGCGGAAGCCATTCCAGGGCCTAGCACAGATGCATTAGGGGAATTAGCTAAAGAGTTGAATGTGGTGATTATCGCCTCTTTGTTCGAGAAAAGAGCGGCCGGTTTATATCATAATACCACAGCCGTAATTGATGCAGATGGTGCCTATTTAGGTAAGTATAGGAAAATGCATATTCCGGATGATCCGGGGTATTATGAAAAATATTATTTCACCCCAGGAGATTTAGGTTATCAGGTGTACCAAACAAAATTTGCTAAGATTGGGGTTTTGATTTGCTGGGACCAATGGTACCCCGAGGCAGCTCGTTTGACGGCATTGAATGGAGCTGAGGTTTTGGTTTATCCAACGGCCATTGGTTGGGATTTGGAAGAGAAAAATGGGGAAATCAATCGGGAACAATACCAGGCCTGGCAAACGATTCAACGCAGCCATGCGATTGCTAATGGCATTCCAGTAGTTTCGGTGAACCGGGTGGGTATAGAAAATGGACAACAATTTTGGGGTGGGAGTTTCGTCTCCAACGCATTTGGGAGGGTAATGTATCAAGCACCGCATGACCAAGAAGAGATTGCTGTGTTATCAGTGGACGTAGAATCCAGCGAGTATTATCGTAAAACCTGGCCTTTCTTCCGCGATAGGCGAATAGACTCCTATAGTGAAATTGTTAAAAGGTTTGGGGAGTGAGAATGGAGAATTAAGAATGGAGAATGTAGAATTAAGAATGTAGAATTAAGAATGTAGATTGGAGAATGGAGAATGTAGAATGGAGATTGTGGAGAGGAGTAATAAAAATTCTACATTCTACATTCTTAATTCTTCATTCCAAAAGATCCCCCAAAAACATCAAATACGGTGCTAGGGCTTCTGAGTCCATATCCTGGAAGCGATGGTAATGACCACCTAGAAGATTATGAAGTGTAGGTTTTAGTCGCTTCCAACGAGCTTTGGGTAGATGTCCTCTTCTTTCTAAATATTCGATTTTGGTATCTAATGGCTCTAAAGAAAGTTGTGGATTGCTTGCCAGCATGGCTTCCCTAACTTGACAAAGGAATGCCCAGCTTTTCTGGTAGGGAGCTAATTTATCCTCATGAGAGCGACTCATTCGATCAACCATGGTAGGAGGTTTTCCCTCTGAACCTTTGACGCCTACTTGCTGCTCTGAATGCAAACGGTAGTGAACATAGGTAGCTGGAATAAAATCAATTTTATTTTCTGCTGCTGCCATTATTCCCAACCAAGCATCATGTAAGAAGGAGTCTGGAAGTGAACTAGGGAAGGGGCATACTCTTTCAAAATAGGACTTTCTAATTCCCATGGTACATCCTGTTACCCGATTTCCATCTAACAGAATTTCAAGGGATTTACCATTTTTCCATTCTTGTTGCTGCTTGGGCCGAAAGCGAAAAGATTGCCAGAGTTGCTTTCCTGAGGTTTGACCAAATTCATCTACCAATAGGGCATCAGTAAATATGGCGTCTACGTCTGGATGTAAATTAAAATAGGTATACACGCGCTCCAGCTTTTGAGGAACCCAATAATCATCTTGGTCAGCGGGAAAAATAATGTCACCCTGACAAAGCGACATGGCCTTTTCGAAGTTACGGTAGGTACCTAATCTTGTAGGGTTTTTATGAATTTTAAGGGGTAATTTGTCGGAAAATTGTTCTAAAATAGCCAGCGTTTGATCAGTAGAACCTTCATCGCAAACGATGATTTCATCGGCTTGCAAGGTTTGATCTACGAAGCTACTTAGTTGTGTTCTTAAAAACTTTTCCCCATTACGGGTACATAATGCGATGGATATTTTCACAATTTATACTTTAATGGGCCTCCAACCAATTTGCTCCAACTCCAATACCCGTTTCAATGACTACGCCCAAATCAAGGGCAGAACACATGATTTTGTCAATTCTCTCACGAAGGTAGCCAATTTCATCCACATGAGCATCAAATACAAGTTCGTCATGTACCGTCAAAATCATTTTCGATTTTAGATTTTCTTTCCACAAAAAGTCTTGAATTTGTATCATCGCTACTTTTATCATATCTGCAGCAGAACCTTGAATAGGAGCATTGATTGCATTTCGCTCAGCAAATCCACGTTCATTCATATTGGGCGAAAGAATATCCTTTAAATACCGTCTTCTTCCTAATACTGTTTCTACATAGCCCAAATCCCTAGCTTTCGCTATACTTTGGTCCATATACGACTTTACCTTGGGAAACTCAATGAAGTATTGGTCGATAATCTCTTTGGCTTCGGTTCTTGAAATACCAATTTGTGCAGCTAAGCCAAAGGCAGACACGCCATATATGATTCCAAAATTGACCGTTTTGGCTTTCCTTCTCATATCCGAACTTACTTCTTCCAATGGAACTTGAAATACTTTCGCAGCAGTTGCTTTATGTACATCCAATCCTTTATTGAAGGCCTCACACATGGATTCATCCTGGGAAAAGGCCGCCATGATCCGCAGTTCAATCTGAGAATAATCGGCAGAAAGTATTTGATATTCTTCATTTCTAGGAATAAAAGCCTTCCTAATTTCTCTTCCCCTTACTGTGCGGATCGGGATGTTTTGCAAGTTGGGGTCCTTGGAGGATAATCGACCAGTAGCAGTTACGGCCTGCATGAAGGAGGTGTGAATTCGACCTGTTTTAGGTGATATCAATTGAGGTAAGGCATCCACATAAGTGGACTTCAGTTTTTGTAACTCCCTGAAATCCAATATCAAAGAAGCTATTTTGTGTTCTCCCTCTAATTTGGAAAGAATCTCTTCCCCAGTCATATATTGACCAGTTTTGGTCTTTTTAGCCTTGGGGTCTAATCGAAGTTTTTCAAATAATACTTCGCCTAACTGTTTAGGTGAAGCGATATTGAACGATTCACCTGCTAATTCAAATATCTGTTTTTGAACTTCCTGGGAATCTTTTTCCAGGGTATTCGACATGTCTTGTAAAAAGGGAATGTCCAATAACACACCCTCTCTTTCAATAGTAGACAAAACCCTTGCCAAAGGCATCTCAACCTCTTTAAATAGCTGAATGGTTTTATCGTTGCTAGCCAGTAACTTATCTAAATGGGGCTTAATTTGCCAAGTGATATCGGCATCTTCAGCCGCATATTCTTTGACTAATTCCACATCCACATCACGCATATTGCCCTGTTTTGCCCCTTTTTTGCCAATTAACTTTTCAATGGACATAGGTTCATAATGCAAATAGCTCATGGACATGGCATCCATATTATGGCGTTTTTCTGGTTCAATCAAATAGTGGGCCAACATGGTATCATAGGTTTCACCTTTGATTTCTATACCATAATTGGCCAACACACTCATATCGTATTTGATATTTTGGGCAATTTTTTGAATTTGTTCATTGGCAAATAACTCTTTAAACAAGTCAATTTGCTGCTGACAGGCTGCTTTATCCTCAGGAAAAGGGATGTAAAAGGCTTCTCCCTTGCGATAGGCAAAAGACATTCCCACTAATTCCGCATCGATGGCATTGATGTTGGTCGTTTCTGTATCAAAACAAAAGGATGATTGTCTCGCCAAATAGGAAATCAAGCCTTTGATTGCCGCTTCACCTTGAACTAAATGGTATTGGTGCGGGGTATTTTCTAGGGTATTGAAGGACTGATAGGATAATGAGTCGTCCTCATCGTTTGAATCACTTTCAGCTGAAATAGCTGGGCTAGGCGATGCAGGGCTAGGACTACCAAACATATCCATTTGATTGGCCGCTACTTTCGGACTAGCCTTTACCTTAGGTGCAGTAGGTTCAGGGCTAGCTTCTTCACCTAAGATTCTTTTTCTCAAAGTTCGGAATTCCAACTCCTCTAATAATGGCTCCAACAAGGCTTTATTGGGCGGTGTATAAAGTAATTTCTCCTCCTCATATTCAAGCGGAACCTCACATAAGATTCTAGCCAAATGCTTGGATAAAATACCTTGCTCTTTGAAATTAACGAGGTTTTCTTGTAGTTTTCCTTTCAGCTGATCCGTATTTTCTAATAGGTTTTCCAGAGAACCAAATTGCTCAATGAGCTTTTGAGCTGTCTTTTCTCCTACACCTGGAATGCCTGGAATATTATCTACTGCATCACCCATTAATCCTAGCATATCGATTACTTGATCTACATGCTGTATATTCCAACGGGCACAAACTTCCTCTGGACCTAATATTTCAACGCCTTTACCCATGAAGGCAGGCTTATACATTTTAATTCTTTCCTCGACCAATTGCCCGTAATCCTTGTCAGGTGTCATCATATAAACCACGATATCCGGATTGGCTTTCACCGCTTTTTTGGCGATGGTTCCAATGATGTCATCTGCCTCATAGCCATCCATAATTAGGAGCGGGATGTCCATGGCTTCTACCAAACGTTTTACATAAGGAATGGCGATGGTAATATCCTCTGGCTGAACCTGACGCTGTGCTTTATAGGGAGTATATTCCACATGGCGAAAAGTAGGAGCCGAAGTGTCAAAGGCAACACCCAAATAATCAGGCTTTTCCTTTTGGATAACTTCTAAAATGGTGTTTGTAAAGCCAAATACGGCACTGGTATTGATTCCTTTTGATGAGATTCTGGGAGTTTTAGCAAATGCAAAATGGGCACGATAAATCAAGGCCATTGCATCAAAAAGGAATAATTTTTTCATATATTTAATGATTATTAGATAGGCTTTTGGAGCCTAAACAAAGATAAGGAATAAATACTCGAATTATGAATTTAGCAGACCTAAGAGAAAATTATCAAAAAGGAGAATTGTTAGAAAGTAAAGTCCACCCAAACCCATTGGAGCAGTTTAAAATCTGGTTTAAAGAAGCTCAAAATGCAGAATTACCAGAGCCAAATGCCATGTTTTTAAGCACTTTGGGAAAGGATATGCGTCCATCTGGTCGCATTGTTTTATTAAAATATGTTGACCGAGGTTTTTCCTTTTTTACGAATTATTTTTCAAGAAAAGGGCAAGATATGGCGCATCACGACAAAGCCTCCATCACTTTTTTCTGGCCCGAGTTAGAGAGACAAATACGCATAGAAGGGCATGTAGAAAAAGTAGATGAAATGTTATCGACCGAATATTTTCAGTCTCGTCCAAGAGCTTCGCAAATTGGAGCTTGGGTTTCTGAGCAAAGTGCCAAAATTCCGAATCGTGAATTTTTAGAGGAGCGTTACTCAGCATTAGAAAAACAATACGAAGGGCAAGATATTCCTAAACCAGCGCATTGGGGAGGATATGAATTAATTCCTGATTATATGGAATTTTGGCAAGGTCGCCCTTCACGCCTTCATGACCGTGTGGTTTATGAACTGCAGGATGGAAATTGGGAGAGGTATCGGATTGCGCCGTAATACAGTCTTTGCGGTTTAGGGATTAGGGTTTAGGGTTGAGGGATTAGGGATTAGGGTTTAGGGTTGAGGGATTAGGGATTGGGGTTTAGGGATTAGGGATTGGGGATTAGGGATTAGGGTTTAGGGATTAGGGATTGGGGTTTAGGGATTGTGTAATTTTACTTAATACCTTTGGCCTTTTTAATTATACTTGTTAGAATTTTTATGATTTCAATTCCATCCGATGTATATATTCTAAATTCTTCAATTTTTAAGTAATTTGATTGGTACAGTAATTCCAACCAATATAAAGATTCATTGATTTCTTTTTGGGCTATGGCCATTTTATGAATAAAATCGGGTTTGGATTCTGCATATTCGGCCTCTCTTATCATGGCACCTACGCTAGTGGAACTTCTAATAAATTGTTTCGAGAGTATAAATTCTTTTCTCTTTTGAATTAGACATTGATATAGCCTAACGGATTTCAACGCAAATTGAAAAGTTTTATTTTTAATATTATTTGATTCCATGGCATTTATTTATGAAATCAAAATTCACTTAAAATTGTTAATTATTTTAGTTTGTCCAATAGATTATCAAGTCCTTGATTACTCTATACCTAATAACTAAACACTAATAACTAACCCCTAATCCCTAACAACTAACCCCTTATAACTAACCCCTAATAACTAACTCCTAATAACTAACCCCTAATAACTAACTCCTAATAACTAACTCCTAATAACTAACTCCTAATAACTAACTCCTAATAACTAACTCCTAATAACTAACTCCTAATAACTAACTCCTAATAACTAACTCCTA
>NZ_JBPXKC010000001.1:120198-906932 GCF_054558355.1 Aquirufa sp. OSTEICH-129A
TAACTCCTAATAACTAACTCCTAATAACTAACTCCTAATAACTAACTCCTAATAACTAACTCCTAATAACTAACTCCTAATAACTAACTCCTAATAACTAACCCCTAATAACTAACCCCTAATAACTAAACACTAATAACTAAACACTAAAAATCAAATCCTTTTAATCCAATCGTTTTCTGGGTTTGATACCCTTCACCATATTTTACGCCAATTTTGTGGCCCATTTCCATGGATCTTGCGCGGATGAATTCTAAGAAATCAGGAGAGGAAATATAAGAGTCTGGTTCGGTGGAGTTAGGGTCAAAGAATTGACTTTTGAAAGCACGTATAGATTGTTCCTTGACATCCCAATGCGCACTAATATCGATCACAAAATCAGGATTTAAATAACGATCTTGAATGTAATGAAAAAGGTGCTTGGGTCTCCAGGCTGCTTGCAAATTACCCTGAGCGTCTTTTGTTTCAATCTTTCTTAATCCAGATAAAAAACAAGCATCAATGGCTAATTGGGCACCTTTACCATGGTCAGGGTGTCGGTCTTCCAAGGCATTGGCCAGTACAATGTCTGGTTGGTATTTACGAATAACTTGAATTAACTTCAATTGGCTTTCTTCATCATTTTGAAAGAACCCATCCCTAATCCCCAAGTTTTCCCGGGCATGAATGCCCAATATGGCCGTCGCTGCAGCTGATTCAGCCAATCTAATCTCAGGCGTCCCCCTCGTTCCTAATTCACCTCGGGTAAAATCCACTATCCCCACCTTTTTTCCTTGTTGGATTTGAGATACAATGGTACCTGAACAAGCCAGCTCTGCATCATCTGGATGCGCAGCCATAACTAAAATATCTAGTTTCATCATTAGTGAATACGTAAACGTCTACCAGCTCGGATGGTGGAGCTAAGTTTTAAACCATTTAATCTAGCCAATTTAGTCACCGATATTCCTGCTCGTTGAGCAATGGAATACAAGGAATCACCTGAACGAACTCGGGTCCAGGCGGTACGTCTCGAACGAATTTTTTCACCCGCACTTCCATATTCATTTCGTAGGGAAAGTGAGCGGCGGTCGAAAGTTCTAGCAGTAATTAATAAGTGGTCCGATAGCGGTTCTCCAGTGCTTAAATTGTAAACATTGTTTGGGTTGAATGGATTACCTTCATACCTAGTTTCAAAGTGCAAGTGGGACCCTGTACTTCTACCTGTATTTCCACCCAAACCAATTTCATCTCCTGCTTTGACAAAAGTTCCTGGTTCAAAATTTCGTTTGGAAAGGTGCCCATAAAGGGTTTCAAGTCCATTGTAATGCCTAACAACTACGTAATTTCCGTAACCGGAATAATCAAATCCTGAAATACGAACAATGCCGTCAAAGGCCGACATAACGGGGTAACCTGTTTCTAAGTCGAGGTCAACTCCAGCATGCAAACGTCCCCAACGCGGTCCGAATGGACTGGTTTGTTTAACCACATTCAAGGGTGGAGACCAATTTCTTCCACTTCCTACATTATAAAGTTCAATGTCCACCGGTTCATCGAAATCTTTGATGTCGATATCATACGGATCAATACTTTTGGTATCCCAAATGGCAAAATAGGAGGCAACCGTTACAAAATCCTCACTTCCTACCGGGGCATTTTCTTCCTCTATTTCTACCACTAGGGCTTCCCCTTCATCGATCGAGGTGGTGTCGAAATTACTGATGGTTGGATTTAAAATCTTTATGGGTTCGTATTTACGTTCCTGCATCTCAGAACCAGCCACCATGCCTGTAGTTTCCGTTTCATTGCGGAATTGTAAAGGAGGTAGATCGTCTATTTCCTCTTTCTTTTCTTTGCTATTGCTGTTTGATTTGGTTTCTATCTTCGTGCTTTTTTTGAACAAATTACGTTCCTGTGCCTTTACAGAAAAGGCAAAAAAAGTGACAGATAGGAAGAAAATCAGGTTTTTTACTGACATAAATGAAGATTAATGTAAATGGTTGGAAGCCAACCATCTCTCAGCGTCTAAAGCAGCCATACAACCACTACCTGCTGCTGTTACGGCTTGACGATAAATAGAATCTTGTACATCTCCACAAGCAAAAACGCCTGGAATATTGGTACGAGAGCTACCTTTTTCGGTAATTAAATATTCTTGAGCATCCATATCCAATTGACCTTTGAAAATAGCGGTATTGGGTTGATGTCCGATCGCTACAAAAAATCCAGTTAAGGCAATTTCTTCTGTGGCATTCGTTTCTCTATTTTTGATACGAATACCGGTTACGCCATTGGCATCACCTAAAATTTCTTCTGTTTCAGAATTCCAGTGAATTTTTATTTTAGGATTATTTTTAACACGCTCTTGCATGATCAAAGAAGCCCGCATTTCATTCCTACGAACGATCATGTGAACCTCGGTACACAAATTGGCTAAGTAACTGGCTTCCTCTGCTGCAGTATCACCTGCACCCACCACGGCTACTACTTGATTTCGGTAAAAGAATCCATCACAAACAGCACAGGCAGAAACACCCAAACCATTGAAAGTAGTTTCTCCCTCGAGCCCTAACCATTTGGCAGAAGCACCCGTGGCAATAATAACGGCATCGGCTTCTAGTTCTGTTTGATCATCAATCCATACTTTTTTAGGCTGGCTGTTGAAGTCCACTTTGGTAGCTAAGCCAAAACGCACATCTGTACCAAATCGCTTGGCTTGATTTTCTAAATCCTGCATCATAGTAGGGCCATCTACTCCTTTTGGATAGCCTGGGAAATTATCCACTTCGGTTGTCGTGGTTAATTGACCACCTGGTTGTCCACCTTGATACATCACAGGCTGTAAACCTGCTCTAGAAGCGTAAATAGCTGCGGTATAACCTGCCGGCCCTGAGCCGATAATCAAACATTTTATTTTTTCTGCCATAAAATTAATAACACCTTGAAGATCTCAAAAGGTTCATGAAGGTGCAAAATTCGGTAAATAAGCGCAGAATCCCAAACGAGGATATTTTGCTATTAATCCTTACATTTGTTTATCATCTGCTTTCAAACGAATGAGTAAAAAGAAAATTACACACAACCTTACTTTTTGGGTTTTAATTTCCATTTTTCTGGGTGTTCTTTTAGGACATTTTGCTCCTGATTGGGCCTTGTATCCCTTGATGGAAAAGAAGTTTGCCTATTCTTTTTTGGGTGCAGATATCAGCATGGGGCCTAGTGTCAGTGAGTTGCTAAGTGGTTTTTTCATCAGTTTAGTCAAATTGTTTATTCACCCCATCATCTTCCTTACCATTAGTTTGGGAATTGTCAATATGGGTAATCTCAAAAAGGTAGGTCGAGTAGGAGGGAAAGCCTTATTGTACTTTGAGGTGATTACCACCATAGCTTTGATTATTGGTTTATTTGTTTCCACTATTTTGGTGCCAGGTGAGGGTGTTATTCGTTCAGATGTGGCCGGTGGAGATATTAGTAAATACACGGCAAAGGCGGCCTCTTTCTCTTGGTTATTGTTTTTAAAGGAAAATTTTACTGTTCAAGTTTTATTCTTTTCCATCTTTTTTGGCATCTTTTTAAACTCTGTTCGTGGTAAGGCTCGTATGATTTCAGGAATGGAACAAGCCTCGCATTGGGTTTTTAAAGCCTTGCATTGGGTGATGTACATGGCACCTCTGGGGGCTATGGGAGGTATGGCTTATACGATTGGAAAATTTGGTATACATTCCCTATTGCCTTTAGCTAAATTAATGGCCTCTGTATACATCACCATGGCTTTGTTTATTTTTGTCATTTTAGCCTTGGTCATGCGTTCTTGCGGTGAACGAATTACCTCATTTTTGAGCTATATCAAAGCCGAATTATTAATCGTTTTGGGTACATCTTCTTCTGAAGCTGCATTACCCTCTTTGATGCAAAAATTAGAAAAAATGGGTTGCTCAAAATCCGTGGTGGGATTGGTCGTGCCAGCTGGGTATTCCTTTAATTTGGATGGAACGAGTATTTACCTATCCATGGCAACCTTATTTTTAGCCCAAGTGTATGGTATTCAGCTCAACTGGGAACAATTATTAACCATCATTGGCGTGTTGATGGTAACTTCTAAAGGTGCCGCAGGAGTCACAGGAAGTGGTTTTGTGGTGTTAGCATCTACCTTAACAGCCTTACAAGTAATTCCTCTAGAGGGTTTAGCTCTTTTATTGGGCGTTGATCGCTTTATGTCAGAAGCTAGAGCGATTACGAATTTCATTGGAAATGGAGTCGCGACGGTTTGGTTAGCCAAGCACGAAGGAGAGTTTCATGCCCCCGAATCAGAATAACATTCATCAACATATCAAATTATGTCCATCTCATCTATTTTAAAACAAGATGCCTTAGCTTACCATTCCGAAGGTAAGCCAGGGAAGATTGAAGTAAAACCCACCAAATCAACAGCCACTCAGCGGGATTTATCACTAGCCTATTCTCCCGGTGTAGCAGAGCCATGTTTAGAGATTGCCGCTTTTCCTGAGAAAGTGTATCAATATACGGCTAAAGGCAATTTAGTTGGGGTAATTTCCAACGGAACGGCCGTATTGGGTTTAGGGAATATTGGTCCTGAAGCAAGTAAACCTGTGATGGAAGGAAAGGGTGTTTTATTCAAGATTTTTGCCGATATCGATGTTTTTGATTTGGAGTTGAATTGCATAGAGCCCAATGATTTTGTAGAAACGGTTGTACGTTTAGAACCTACTTTTGGAGGAATAAATTTGGAAGACATTAAGTCGCCTGAGTGCTTTGAGATAGAAGAGAAATTAAAAAAGCGCTTGAAGATTCCAATCATGCATGATGATCAGCACGGAACTGCCATTATTTCTTCAGCGGCTTTATTAAATGCCTTGGAAATTGTCGAAAAAAAAATTGAGCAGGCAAAATTTGTTGTTTCTGGTGCCGGTGCAGCAGCCATTTCCTGTATTAAATTATACCTTCAATTAGGAGCAAAAATTGAGAATTTCCTCATTTTTGATAAAGATGGTTTAGTATCAAAAGCTAGAACAGACCTAAATCCTTATGTAAGTCCATTGGCATGTGAAGCCAATATCAAGAAAACCTTGGCAGAAGCCATGAAAGGTGCAGATGTCTTTTTGGGCCTTTCGGTGGGAAATATTCTTAAGCCTGAAATGGTAGCCTCCATGGCTAAAGATCCAGTGGTTTTTGCTATGGCCAACCCAACTCCGGAAATTGGTTACGCAGAAGCTAAGGCCGTTAGGGATGATTTAATCATGGCCACTGGTCGTTCCGATTATCCTAACCAAGTTAACAATGTACTCGGCTTCCCATTTATATTTAGAGGTGCGCTGGATGTGAGAGCTTCCGAGATTAACGATGAAATGAAATTAGCTGCGGCCAAGGCCTTGGCTTGCTTAGCAAAAAAGCCTGTTCCCGATATTGTGAATTTGGCATACAATGAAAAAAGCATCAGTTTTGGACCAGAATACATCATTCCAAAGCCAGTGGATCCACGCTTGATTACCACGGTTTCTATGGCAGTAGCCAAGGCAGCTATGGACTCAGGTGTGGCAACTGTTCACATTAAGAATTGGGATGAATATGAAAATCAATTGGCTAAACGCTTAGGTTTGGACAACCAGGTGATGAAATTCATTTTGAAACGAGCAAAAAGTAATCCTAAACGGATAGTTTTTGCAGATGCTCAAAATCTGAAAGTTCTTAAAGCAGTGCGAGAGGTATTGGATGAAGGAATAGCTAAACCTATATTATTGGGTAATCAAGCTGCCATTGAAGCCATTTGTGAGGAGCATCACATTGATTTACAAGGCACCGAAATCTTGGATTTTAAGCATCCTGATAATGAACCTCTATTAAAGGAATTTGCTGATTTATTTTACGAAAAACGTAAAAGACGTGGTTATACGCGCTGGGAAGCTGAAAATCAGGTTCGTAAAAGTAATTATTTTGCGGCCATGATGTTGGAAACATATCGTGCCGATGGAGTAATATCGGGTTTAACCAAAAACTATCCGGAAGCTATTCGTCCTGCCTTACAGATTATCGGTAAAAAGCCAGGGGTGAAAAAAGTAGCCGGTATGTATTTACTTTTAAGCAAGAAAGGACCGCTATTTTTCTCTGATACGACCATTAATTTTCAACCTAGTGTGGATGATATCGTAGAAATAACCCGCTTGACGGGTGAGGCCGTAGAGCGTTTTAATTTGCAACCTAGAATTGCTTTGTTGAGCTATTCCAATTTCGGTTCAGCCGATGGAGATGATGCCATTAAAATGCGTGAGGCTACCCATATTTTGCAGGAAAAATATCCTCAATGGTTGATTGAAGGTGAAATGCAAGCTCACTTGGCCTTTGATAAGGAACTACGTCAGCAAAATTATCCTTTTGCATCACTCGGAAATGAAACAGCCAATACATTGATTTTTCCTAATTTATCGGCAGCTAACATAGCCTACAACTTATTGAAAGAAGCCGCTGAAATAGAATACATCGGCCCAATTCTTTTAGGTTTACGAAAACCGGTTCACGTGCTGCAATTAGGGGCTAGTGTTCGAGAAATTGTCAACATGGTGGCTATTGCCGTAGTTGAAGCACAAACTACGGAATAGAATTCATCCATTGTTTTCTTAATTCCAATTGGGCATCGCTTGGATTCTTCTGTGGTACAAAAGAGGTCGGAGCGTTGCCCATACTTGTTTGAAATGGAGCTTTTAAGCGAACCGTTTCATACAGACCATTTCCTTTGGGTCTAGCTACTTCTACCTCTAAGATATCCCCTAATTGTATGTCTTTGAGTACTTTAGCTGCATTTGTACTGAAATTTTCTAGGCTAAAAGAAAGTTGATTGACAAAAACCAATTCATCTTTGGCTTGTAAGCCAAGCATTCTTCCAAATTCATTGATTCCATCTTCAGAGTTTATTACAGCACGATGCGTTTCAGCATTGACGTTTAAGGATTGAAAATCGAATCCCAAAGACTTGATCGGACTGGCACTAAATTCCTGAATTTCATATCCAATGAGGTGTAGCCAGTCAGCCACAGGGATTTCCTCTTTACCCTCTATGTATTTCTGGAAAAAGGTTTTTAATTCAGGTTTTTGAGTGATTTTGACCAATTGATCAAATAAATCATTGTCTTTAAAAGATTGATGAGGCCCATAATATTGGGCTAAATCCCGCATCATTTCTTGGGTTCCATATTTGCCTTGGCTCAGTTTTCTTAGGGTTAAATCTAATCCAAAACCCAGCCAAGCACCTTTTTGGTAGACATTGCCATATTCATCCTTGTATTTGTCCAGCACTTTCTCACTCATCGTCGTGAAAGGTAATTTTCTGTCAAATTGGACATTCATTACTTCCCACTTATTTTCAAAGGTCGACATGAATTTTTTCAGGTCGGTGATTTGGTATTTTAATTGAACATGATGCGCCGCGTATTCGGTTAAGCCTTCATATAGCCAGAGGTGTTTAGACATCTTAGGCTCTAAAAAATTAAAGTTTCCTATTTCTTCCGAATGGATATTCAAAGGAGTGACAATATGAAAGAATTCATGTGCGCATACTTCTCGTATAGTTTCTGCTAAGGTTTGAATGTTTCCTTCTGGTAAATAATAAAAGGAGGATTGGGCGTGTTCTAATGCCCCATAACTGCCATTTTTGATGTTGTCAGATAGAACGATGATAAAGGCGTAGTTAGATACGGGTAATTGCCCCCCTAAGTATTTTTTTTGCGCTTCCAGTAAAGGTTTGATTTGTTCCGCTACTTGCGCCGCTGAGCACATTTTATTGGGTGAATAAACTGAAATCAAAATGTTGGCATTGGCTAAGGGAAAACTTAGCGTATCTGGAGAAGCATACATCAAAGGCGCATCAATCAGTTCTTGATAATGGATGGCTTCAAATTGGTCTGTACTAGTTTTGCTTTTGTTTTGCAGGGAACTGGCCCCGTATAGGTTCTTGGGTTTATCGATGGATAATTGTACTTGGGCTTTTTCATGGCCAACGAAATATCCCAACATGGCATGCGTATTGAGTGCAAATAAACTATCTTGTTGGAAGGAAGTACCCGCCGGTTCGAAGACATAATCGCCAGGTATTTCAGGGCTATCCCAAGTATCATGGACAAAATACCGTAATTCAGTTAATTGGGAGGCATTGGAAATCTGGTAGGTATTCGGCCCAGTTTTTTTGTATTTCAAGTTTTTACCCACTGCATCTAATGCCCTGAAATCTTGAACAAATCGACCGAAATCATAGTTGGCATAAGTTCCTGGTACTATTTTAGGAAGGGCATAAATTACCTCCTTTTGTTTGAATTTAGGTGCTTTAACAACTACCTCTAAACGGTCATTAGTCAGCTTGTTTAAATCAATCTTATACTGAACTTTTTCTTGCCCAAAGGCCAGCGTCGAGGCAAGTAGCCAAAAAAGTAGTTGAATTTTTTTCATAATTAATGCTTGTATTGCAGTGCCTCTTGAGCTTGAATTTTTTTGATGAAGATGGTTGGTAGTGTAATGATGATAGCCACCAAAATACTGGTACCCAAATTGACCCAAAGCCATGTGGACATGGACCAAATTATGGGAACAGAGTTCATATAATAACTTTCAGGATCCAAAGGAATTAGGTGGTACTCGGATTGTACGTAACAAAAAAGAATGGCCAATACATTGCCTATGGCTAATCCTCTAAGTAGAATAAAGAAACCATTCCACCAAAAAATGGTTCGAATTTGTCTATGGTTAGCCCCCATGGCTTTCAATAATCCGACCATGGGAATACGTTCCATGATAAGGACCCATAGTGTCGCAATGAGATTAAAACAGGCTACTACCAATAGCAGTGAAATAAATATGACAATATTCCTATCCAGCATCATCATCCAGTCGAATAGGGCAGGGTATAATTCAGTGATGGTTTCCAATCGCCATTCGGCAGGCATCTTTGATTCTATTTCATCCGCAGATTGATATAAATCCGCTGATTTTTTCAAAAATACCTCATAAGTTCCGATGGAATCAGTGGACCAGCCATTCATTTTTTGAACCCATGAACGGTCTGCTAAAATGAACATTTTATCTAATTCTTCTAATCCTGTCTCATAAATCCCGGTGATTTTTACTTTCCTTGGCCGTTCGGGATTAGATAGAAAATATAGAATTAAGCTACTATTTAGCTTGACTTTCAGTTGTTTAGCTAAGCTATTACTCATGATGATGTCCTGGGGATGATGTATTTGTGACTGCCCTTGCAGCAAATTGTTGGCCAGTTGGTCTTTAGGCACATCATTTCCTATTCCTTTGATGACGATTCCCGCCAAACCAGCTTCTCCCACTAGTATGCCGGGTTTCTGTAAATGAGCCTGAATGTGGTCCACCGAGGGGTTTTTAAGGATATTTTTTTCCCATGCCAAATTTCTCCTCATCGGGCTATCAGAAAGGGAATGATTGCCACTTATTTGGCTGATATGTATATCTCCAGCAAAACGGGTTAATTTATCTTGAATGGCATCTTTAAAGCCAAATAGAATAGAAAAGGCAATGAGGATGATGCTTACTCCCATTGCTACTGTTCCTATACCTACATAGGTAACCGTTTTAGAAAAGGAAGTTTCATGGGTATTACGAATCCGACGTGCAACAAAAAGTGGAAAATTCATTCAGTCGATTTACGTTAATTATCTTAAAATTTATCAGATATTTGATAAAGTAAATTTTAAACCGCAAAGAAAATAGGAATGCATCGAATCTACAAGCTATTGATTTTATTGTTGTTTTTTTCCTCTAGTCTACTGCCTCAGGTTACTCTAGCTCAGTCTAGCAAAGCTATCCCTGGAGATCAACAAATTGCGACCTATTTGCCAATGATTTTCGACAAGCGAGTTGGTTTGGTCGTTAATCATACTTCGGTTTTGGGTAAAACTCATTTGGCAGATACCTTATTGTCTTTAAAGGTTCCCATTAAAAAGATTTTTGCACCTGAACATGGTTTTAGGGGTACAGCAGATGCTGGAGCACATATTGATAATGGGAAGGATGAAAAGACAGGATTACCCATCATTTCATTGTATGGAGCACATAAGAAACCGACCAAAGCAGATTTGGAAGGTATTGATGTGGTGATATTTGACATTCAGGATGTAGGAACTAGGTTTTATACCTACAGTTCTACTTTACATTATGTGATGGAAGCTTGTGCTGAAAACAGCGTTAAATTAATCATACTCGATCGTCCAAATCCCAATGGCCACTATGTAGATGGTCCTGTTTTGGAAAAAGAATTTGCCTCTTTTGTAGGGTTAAATCCAATTCCGGTGGTGCATGGATGTACCTTAGGCGAGTTGGCCAAAATGATCAATGGAGAGGCCTGGTTAGATCGGGGAATTCAATGTGATTTAAGTATTATTCCTGTTAAAAAATACAAGCACGCAGATAAGGTGCAAATTACCGTGGCGCCTTCACCTAATCTTCCAAATGATCAAGCTATAGGCTTATACCCTTCCTTATGTCTTTTTGAAGGGACCAATGTTAGTATTGGTAGAGGCACCATGACCCAATTTCAAGTAGCAGGTACTAATGTAGCTGGTTTAGGTGATTATACATTCACCCCTATGCCCATGCCGGGAGCCATGGAACCACCCTTGAAAGGAAAGCTATGCTATGGTTTTGATTTAACAAAAATAGATACTCGTGAGCTAGGATTTAGTTTGAAATATCTATTCTATTTCTTTGAAAATTCGGGTAAAAAAGAGTCGTTTTTTACCAGCCCGAGCTTTTTTGATAAGCTAGCAGGAACCAATGAACTTAGGAAAATGATGTTAGAAGGGAAATCAGAAAAGCAAATACGAGCCACTTGGCAGGAAGGCTTGAAAGAGTATAAAAAGATTCGAGAAAAGTACCTGATTTATCGGTAGAAATACAAAATAAATACTCGACTTTTCGTTTAAAATTGCGACCTTTGCCGTTTATTTTTATTTAAAGCAGCTATGGCGGAAAAAATTATTATTCTTGACTTTGGTTCTCAGGTGACTCAATTGATAGCCCGAAGAGTTCGTGAGCTTCAAGTATATTGTGAAATACATCCTTATAATCATATACCTAGCATCGATTCCTCAGTCAAAGGAATTATTTTATCAGGTAGTCCTTGTTCAGTCCGTGATGAAGATTCTCCAAGAGTAGATTTAAGCCTATTTGGTGACTTACCTATTTTGGGTATATGTTATGGGGCTCAATTATTAGCTCATCAAGGAGGAGGTTCGGTTCAGGCGTCCCAACATAGAGAGTATGGTCGTGCTCATTTAACGGGTACTAAGGATTCTATTTTGTGGGATGAAATTTCCAGTAATAGCCAAGTATGGATGTCGCATGGTGATACCATTATGGAATTACCTGCCATGTATGAAGTTATTGGTTCTACGGAATCAGTTAAAGTAGCAGCTTTTGCACACGTTTCTAAGCCAATTTTTGGAATTCAATTCCATCCTGAGGTTACGCATAGTACAGAAGGAAGTATCATTTTAAGAAACTTCGTGGTGAAGGTCTGTGATTGTACACAAGATTGGACTTCTGATTCCTTCGTAGAAACAACAGTAGCTAATTTGAAAGAAAAATTAGGTCAGGATAAAGTCGTATTAGGTTTATCAGGTGGAGTGGATAGTTCGGTAGCGGCGGTATTATTGCATCGGGCTATTGGTAAAAATTTGTATTGCATATTTGTGGATAATGGATTGCTGCGCAAAGATGAGTTTGAACAAGTATTAGAATCCTATCATTCCTTAGGTTTAAATGTCAAGGGAGTAGATTCAAAACAGCGTTTTTACGATGCATTGGCAGGTTTAAGTGATCCAGAGTTGAAGCGAAAAGCGATAGGTAAAACCTTCATCGATGTCTTTGATCATGAAGCACATGCTATTGAGGGTGTTGCTTGGTTAGGCCAGGGTACTATTTACCCAGATGTCATAGAGTCAGTTTCTGTCAAAGGACCATCTGCCACCATCAAATCCCATCATAATGTGGGCGGATTACCTGATTTCATGAAATTGAAGGTAGTAGAGCCTTTGAATACCTTGTTCAAGGATGAAGTGAGAAAGGTAGGAAAAACCTTAGGCATACCACAAGATATTTTAGGTCGCCATCCTTTCCCAGGTCCAGGTTTAGCCATTCGTATTTTAGGAGATATAACACCGGAGAAAGTGGATATCCTTCAAAAAGTGGATGCTATTTTTATAAATGGCTTGAAATCTGAAGGGCTTTACGATCAAGTTTGGCAAGCTGGTGCAATCTTATTGCCGATTCATTCCGTAGGGGTGATGGGGGATGAAAGAACCTATGAGCAAGTAGTTGCCTTGAGGGCTGTAAGTAGTTTGGACGGTATGACTGCCGACTGGTGTCATTTACCCTATGAATTCCTAGGTAAAATTTCAAATGAAATTATCAATAAGGTAAAAGGGGTAAATCGGGTTGTGTATGATATTTCTTCCAAACCACCAGCAACCATTGAGTGGGAATAACCAAGAACTTGGACAACAAATAAATTTTTAAAACGTTGACGCTCCGTAACGCTGGCAGCGTTTGGAACGCTGACAGCGTTGGAAAAAACGGAGCGAATTAATGAAAATGCTTACAAAAAAAGGGAACTTAGGTTCCCTTTTCTGCGTAAATGGCTGCTAAATGAACGATGGTTTCAGTGGCCTTTTGCATGTCTTGGATGCTGACCCATTCTTGTTTACTATGAAAAGCATGCTCCCCAGCAAATATATTGGGGCAAGGTAAACCCATGAAGGTAAGTCGGGAACCGTCCGTACCACCCCGTATACTTTGCATTTCTGCTTGTAAACCAGCTCTTTTCATAGCCTCCATGGCATTTTCTAGGCATTCAGGATAATTGACTAATATTTCATTCATATTTCGGTATTGCTCCGTTTGAATAAATTCAGCCTTAGCATGTGGATAGTTTTTAAGCACTTCCTGAGTAATATCTTTCAATAAGGCCCCATATTCTGAAAGCTTTTCTGTCTTGAAATCACGTAAGATGAAATGGATTTCCGCAGTTTCCACGCTTCCCGTAATCTCAACCGGATGTATAAACCCTTCCATTTTTTCTGTGCTTTCCGGGCTCAGGTAATCTTTAGGCAGCAAATGAATGATTTCAGCCGCTATTTTAATGGCACTTTCCATTCGGCCTTTGGCAAAGCCTGGATGTTGAGAAATACCTTCAATTTTAATACTAAACCCATCGGCTGAAAACGTTTCATTTTCTAAATGCCCTCTTTTTTCTCCGTCAATGGTATATCCAAATTGTGCATTGACCTTTTCTAGGTTGACATGGTCTGTACCTTTTCCGACTTCTTCGTCAGGTGTAAATAAGATGGAAATGGGCCCATGAGGAACTTCAGGATGTTGAACCCAGAATTGAATGGCATCCATGATTTCTGCCACTCCTGCTTTATTATCTGCTCCTAAAAGTGTCTTTCCGCTGGCTGTAATGATATCATGTCCTATTTGTTCGGCCAAATCTGGATGCTCATCTAGGCGGATGACTACGGAGTTGTCATCGGGCAAAATCAAATCTTGACCTTGGTAATTTCGATGGATCAATGGCTTAACATCCTTTCCTGAGCAATCTGGGGAGGTATCCATGTGGGCACAAAAACAAATAGCAGGAATGGATTTTGGGACATTGCTTGGCAGCTGTGCATAGACATACCCATATTCATCTAAATGGGCGGAATCTAAGCCTAGTTGTTTTAATTCATGAACCAAAACTTTTCCTAAATCTTTTTGTTTGTCTGTTGTAGGACTGCTAGTGGAGTTTGGATCAGACTGAGTATCAATTTGTACATAAGTAAGAAATCGATTGGCGGAACTATACGTGTACTTTTTGAATTTTTGCGAGATATTGGTCATAAAAACCGATTATTTTTGAAATATAGAAAGAAAAAATTGTGTTAAATAAATTTATTTTTTTTGGATTCATAAAGGTAATTAACCTTTCAAAATTACGTATTATCTTAGAGGCTTGAATTTTGCTTGGAGCAAAAAGCTTCTTCAATTTTTAAAATCATACCAAAGTTAAGCTTATAAAAAATTATGTCTCAACCGGCTACAATTAACCTCGAAGGGAAATCCTTTGATTTGCCTACTCTGGAGGGTACAGAGAACGAAAAGGCCATCGATATCGCTAAATTGCGTGATTTGACTGGTTACATTACGTTTGATCCAGGCTTCAAAAATACTGGAGTTACTAAAAGTTCAATTACTTATTTGGATGGCGAAGAAGGGATCTTGCGTTACCGAGGTTACAGCATTGAAGAATTAGCTGACAAAGCTTCGTTTTTAGAGGTGGCTTATTTGCTTATTCATGAGGAATTACCCACTCAAGCTCAATTGGATGCTTTTTCTGCTGAAATCCAGTCTTACACGGTAGTAAATCAAGATTTACTAAAGATTTCTGAGGGCTTTCCAGTAAGTTCACATCCTATGTGCACCATTGCGGCCTTGGTTGGAGCTATGTCCGCTTTTTATTCAACAGAAGAAAAAGGTGACGATGAGAAGAGTGTGTTGAGATTAATGGCTCAATTGCCCGTAATGGCTACTTGGTCCTATAAAAAATCCCTAGGTGAAGGAATCATTCAGCCGGATACAACGGTAGATTATTGCTCTACTTTCTTGCAAATGATGTTTGCCAAGCCGGGAGAAAAATATACAGCTGATGCTGTGGTATCGAAAGCATTAAATAAATTATTGATTTTACACGCTGACCATGAGCAAAACTGCTCTACTTCTACCGTTCGTTTGGTAGGATCATCTCATGCGAATCTTTTTGCGTCTATTTCAGCAGGAATTAATGCACTTTGGGGACCACTTCACGGGGGTGCTAACCAAGAGGTTATTGAAATGTTGGAAGCCATAAAAGCCGATGGAGGTGATACAGATAAGTACATTGCCATGGCAAAAGATAAAAATTCAGGTTTCCGTTTGATGGGTTTTGGGCACCGTGTGTACAAAAACTTTGATCCACGTGCGAAAATCATTAAAAAAGCAGCTGATGACGTATTAACAGCTTTGGGTGTTAATGATCCCGTTTTAGCCATCGCAGCACGTTTGGAAGAAGCAGCCTTAAGTGATGAATATTTTGTAGCTAGAAAGCTTTATCCTAATGTAGACTTTTACTCAGGTATTATTTACCGTGCCTTGGGTATTCCAACCAATATGTTTACTGTAATGTTTGCTATTGGACGTCTTCCAGGTTGGATTGCTCAATGGAAAGAAATGCGTGCTAACAAGGAGCCAATTGGTCGTCCAAGACAAATTTATACTGGCGCAACTAGCCGTGCATTTGTTGAGATTAATCAACGATAGGCTAAATGGTCTAACAATTTTTAACAAGCTAAAAGCCCTTCGAAAGAAGGGCTTTTTTGGTTTAATGAGGTATTAGGGCTAATTTGCAAGCTTAAATGGAATGCATGACATTACAATTCAAGCGCTATTTCCTCTTGGTGCTCCTTTTTTTGGGGATGGTAAACCAAGGGATTTTAGCTCAAATTCAACAAGGAAAAGCTTCTTATTATCACAAGAATTTAAGTGGTAAAAAGACCTATAGTGGCGAAAGGTATAATTCTTATTTGTTCACTGCTGCTCATCGAAAATTCCCCATGGGTACTTGGTTAGAAGTAAGTAATATCAAATCTGGTAGTAAGTCGTATGTACGGGTGAATGACCGTGGCCCACATCAAAAACGCTTATTGATAGATGTGTCTTTTAGCGCTGCGAAAGAGTTAGGGATAGTTGGTGCTGGAATCGCTCCTGTTCACATACGCCCATTAGATGAGGCGGATTTACGTGATACACTTTTGACTTTTTTACAAAAGCGCGACAGCCTTATTTTAAAAGAGCATCCTTACACGGTGTATGTTAAAAAGGCCAAGAAGTCTAAAAAGAAGAAAAAGAAGAAAAAAAAATAAGTGTTTAGTGTTTAGAGTTTAGTGTTTAGGCTTTGATGTTTAGGGTTTAGTGTTTAGTGTTTAGGATTTAGTGTTTAGTGTTTAGGGTTTAGTGTTTAGGGTTTAGGATTTAGTGTTTAGTGTTTAGGGTTTGGTGTTTTTTCAGTTAAAAAGTATAGTAGGTCTAAAACTCCTAATCTCTAATCCCTTACCCCTAATCCCTTACCCCTAATCCCTAATCCTTAATCCTTAATCCCTAATCCTTAATCCCTAATCCCTAATCCCTAACCCCTAACCCCTAACCCCTAACCCCTAATTACCAACTATTCATTTAAAAGCACAATCTCAATTCTACGATTCCATTTTCGGGCTTCTGCTTGATTATTGGCTACTTTGGGCTTTAAGAAACTCATTCCTTTGGTTTGGATTTTATCAGCTAAAATACCTTGACTGATTAAATAGCTTTTGATGGAATTAGCCCTTTTTTCAGAGAGCACTTGATTAGATTTAGCTAGACCAATTTCATCGGTATGTCCCCTGATTTCTATTTTTTGCTGTGGATTTTCATGCAAGAATTTTACAAGTTTGTGTAAACTTTCAGGAATAGGAGTGGGGATAGCCCATTGATTCGTGGCGAATTGTATATCATCAAAACTGACTTCTTGAAAATTGATTTTACTTGGTTCAGTCTTGACCTCAAGCTTTACTTCTGCTTTTGGACTTGTCTTTTTGGGCAACCAATAGCTATTGGGAATGAATATCCGATGGAGCTCTTCTTCAATGGCTTGGCCTGGCTTATTTCTGGAAATAAAATATTCTAAACTATTTACTCCCTGGCAGATACCTGCTTCATTGTCTGGCGTATTTAATTCCATTATATTTTTGGCCGCTAGCCATTGCTTATTTTCCATTGTGCTTTGATAAAAATCCAAACCTCCTTTTCCTCCTTTTTTATCACTTGAAAATAGCAGAACTTCATTCACTTCCAGCCAATAGGGACCTTGTTCATCAGCTGGGCTATTGATTTGAGGACCTAGATTAATGGCCATTTTCCAACGACCTTGCGCATCTTTTTCACTCATCCAAATATCTCTTTTTCCAATACCTCCTGGCCTGTCGGATGAAAAATAGAGTTTTTGACCATCTGCACTTAGGCATGGTTGTCCCTCCCAGTCGTGGGAATTTATCAAGATTCCTAAATTTCTAGGTTTAGACCAGTTTCCATTCATCCAATTACTCTCATATAAATCACAGCCCCCAAAACTATTACGGTATTCACAGCCCGAGAAAATCATCGTATTTCCATCCTTGGACAAACTTGCTGTGCCGTCGTTACTTTCTTGGTTGATACTGCTCAAAGCCTGCGGATTGATGAATTTTTCCCCATCCCAAGTGGCTACTTGCAATTCTTCATCAGCCCGATCTGCTCGTGTCGTAAAATAGATTTCTTTTCTGACAGAAGAATAATGGGGGAAATACTGAGCTTTTTGAAGGTTGAGTTCAACAATAGGGGATGATTTCAGACTATCCTGGGGAAATCCCCATAAACTGAATGAAAGGAACAAAGCCGCTAGCATGCTTATGGGATTTGTAAGAACTTATGGGTCTGAACAGAAATTTGCCAACGTGGATTTTCTTTGACAAAATCAACGATTAATGGATTCATGTCGGCTTGTTTCGACCATTCGGGCTGCATGAGCCAAAGACTTTTTGTGGGTAATTTTTCTATCCATGTTTGAGACCAAGCAATGTCCGATGGATGAAATATGACCACTTTAAGTTCATCAACCAAAGGAAAAATATCAGGATTAGGTTCCTTAAATTTCTTGGGAGAAAAACATACCCAATCCCAAATCCCCGTTATTTTTTTACCTACTCCCGATGTTTCTATATGGGTTCGAAAACCAGCTTCTTGCAATGCTTCTGTTAAGGGATTCAGATCATGCATCAAAGGTTCACCTCCAGTAATGACGGCAATCCTTCCAGGATAAGCTGAGGCTTCTTGTACTAAATTGGCCACTGTTTTGATGGGATGGGTGTCAATGGGCCAAGATTCTTTTACATCACACCAATGGCAACCCACATCGCAGCCCCCGAGTCGAATGAAATAGGCAGCATGTCCTTGAAATTTACCTTCGCCTTGGATCGTGTAAAAAGATTCCATCACGGGATACGTAAAAGCATCTCTTTTTACATCTGATTTTATATCTTTGGTGTTTGATTGCATGCAAGGCAGAAATTCTAAGTAAAATTAAGCTTTGATTTGTAATTTAACTAATAAGAAATCGTTCTATTAAATAGGATCGATTTTTTATTTTTCTCTTAAAATGATCAAGAATCAAACATTCCGTTTTTTTTGGATGTTTTTTATAGGAACCTTCCTGACCGTAGGAATGAGTTCTTGTTGGTCAGCGCGCTGTCCTAGAGAGACATGTCGTGTACGGGTAGAGCACCGTCACGGAGAAAGTTATTATCGGCCTAGAGAAGCATTTTCTTGGATGTGGACTCCTCGTTACAATCATGTGAGAACCTCCAACTACGCGACCATAGGACCTAATAAGCCTACAAAGAAAAGAGCCTGGTATCAATTTTATAAACCAGCTGATCGTGTTAGTTCCAAGAAACCCCGTTAAACCATATGCCTAAAATTGCACTAGCTGCCGGGGTTTTGAACCAACTACCCTTGGATTGGAAGGGTAATCAAGCCCGAATCATTACTATCATTAAACAAGCACAAGAGCAAAAAGCGGACATACTTTGTTTGCCAGAGCTTTGCATAAGTGCATATGGCTGTGAAGACCAATTTTTAAGTGCATTTACCTCTGAGAAAGCTTGGGAATCTTTAACTGAAATCTTACCCTATACCCAGGGAATACTGGTGTGGCTAGGCTTACCTTTATATTTTGAAGGGACTTTGTACAATGTAGCGGCTTGCTTAGTACATGGTAAATTGGTGGCACTTATCCCTAAGCAACACTTAGCCAATGACGGTGTTCATTACGAAACCCGATGGTTTAGTCCTTGGCCTGCCTCAAAAAGAGCTATCATATCCACTAGTTTAGGCCAAATCCCCATTGGTGATTACCGCATTGGGCTTCATGGTTTAACCATCGGCATTGAAATTTGTCAGGATGCTTGGGAAGGCGCTCGAAGGCCAGCTCATGCTCTAGCACATCGGGGTGTTTCCGTCATTTGTAGTCCTACCGCTTCCCATTTTGCTTTTGGTAAATCTAAAATTCGTCAAGGTTTAGCCCAAGAGGGTTCTCAAATCATCGGTGGAGCTTATGTATTTGCCAATTTATTAGGAAATGAATCGGGTAGAACCATTTTTGATGGGGATGCTTATATTGTAGATAAGGGACAAATTGTTGCGGAATCATCTCGTTTTAGTTTTCAAGACGGACAATTGATTGTAGCAGCAGTGGAGGTACAAGAATACAATCAATTCGATGAGGATATAATCCAGGCATACATCCCTATTTCTGAGGAAAAAAACTCGTATCCTTCTTTTAAAGCTGCTTCTTGGGAAAAATCCCCTTATCTAAAAGAAGAAGAATTTGCCAGAGCCCTAGGTTTGGCACTTTGGGATTACCTCAGAAAATCTAAATCTTTTGGTTGGGTTATTTCCCTTTCTGGCGGCGCAGATTCTTCCGCTATTTCAGCTTTATGCTTTTTGGCCATACGATTAGCCATAAAGGATTTAGCCTGGGAGGGAGTCAAAGAAAAATTATCCTATATACCTTGGTTGAAGGATGTATCATCCGAACAGGAATTAGTAGCACATATTTTAACGACTGCCTATCAGGGGACAGAAAATTCCTCTGATCATACCAGGGCCTCGGCTAAAGCACTCGCTGAATGCATTGGAAGCACGCATTATGATTGGAATATAGATGTTTTGGTTAAAGAATATCGAGGAATCATTGAGCAGGCCATTGGGCGTACATTAACCTGGGAAAAGGATGATATTACATTGCAAAATGTTCAAGCTCGTTTGAGAAGCCCAAGCGTATGGATGCTTGCCAATATCAACAATGCCTTATTACTAGCCACTTCCAATCGCTCGGAAGCTTCGGTGGGATACGCTACCATGGATGGTGATACCTCAGGTTCTATTTCACCCATTGCTGGCATTGATAAGACATTTATTCGTGAATGGCTTATTTGGATGGAGAAAATGGGATTAGCGGATAATTTGCGCCTAGAAGGACTTTCTCACGTCAATCAATTAGAACCTAGCGCTGAATTAAGGCCATTAACCTCGAAACAGGTAGATGAGGAAGACCTAATGCCTTATCCCATTTTAAATGCCATCGAACGCTGGGCATTTTATGATAAATTATCGCCTGCGGACTGTTTACAAAACTTGTTTCAGGTTTATGGAGAAAAATATACCAAAGAACAGCTCCGTGAATTTTGTAATCGATTCTTTCGATTATGGGCCAGAAACCAGTGGAAAAGAGAGCGTTATGCACCCGGATTCCATGTGGATGATTACAGCCTAGATCCTAAATCTTGGCTTCGATTCCCCATTTTATCCGCTGGATTAGAAAAAGATATTAAACCCTAACACATGCTCTTAGTAGTAGATATTGGAAATACAGATATCGTCTTTGGATTTTATACCGAAGGGGATTGGAAATTGATATTAAGGACACCCACCCACCAGCCTTGGACAACGCAAAGGATGGAAAATTGGATTCGTCAAGAATGGTTGGAGAAAAATATTGGTTCTTTAAAACCGCAAAAGTTAATCATTTCCTCCGTCGTGCCTTCGGTTTCATACCATGTACAAAAGGGCTTAGAGAATTGGTTGGCTATTTCAGCTATCTTGATGTCGCCCAAATTGTACAAGAAGTTTCCTATTGAAATTATTTCACCGGATGAAATTGGCTCTGATTTGGTAGCCAACTCGGTATATGCGCATCATGCTTACCAAGCTGATGTATTGATTGTTGATTTTGGAACAGCACTAACATTTACTTTGGTCAATGCCCAAGGAAAAATGGAAGGGGTTTCCATTGCTCCCGGTTTAAAAACAGCCGTGAAATCCTTATTTTCTCAAACGGCTCAATTGCCCGAAGTACCCCTCGAAATGCCTCAATCTGCGTTAGGTTTTGATACAGTTAGTGCTATTCAATCGGGTATTCTTTGGGGATATGTGGGCATGGTTAAAGAAATGATTCATCGGGTAAAGGATGAAAAAGGTCAGCATGTCAAAGTATTGGCCACTGGCGGTTTATCCTCTATTTTAACGCCATTGGAATCATATTTTGATGAGGTGAATAAATTAATCACCCTAGATGGCTTACGTTTAATTGCTGAAAATTACTTGGATTAATATGGTATCTACTCCTAAAGAAAGAGGCTTTTTTTTTCCTGCTGAATGGCATCCACATGAGGCAACATGGATTACATTTCCGCACAATGATCATTCCTGGCAAGGGGATAAATTGGCGCAGATGTACCCTGAATATTTTGCGCTCATTAAAGCGATTTCCCAAGGTGAGAAGGTAAGAATCAATGTCAATGATGCTAGATTGTCTGATTTTATCTTAGGTGAATTGCCTAAATATTCGATTGATTCTCAGAAAATTGAGTTATTTGTTCGACCGACCAATGACGCTTGGTGCCGTGACCATGGCCCCGCATTTTTAATAAAGAAGGATAGTTCGGAAAGATTATTGATTGATTGGGGCTATAATGCTTGGGGAGGTAAATATCCTCCTTTTGATGCGGACAATAGAATTCCACAAGCCATCGCTCAAGATTTAGGCTTGACATTCCAAAGTCCAGGTATCATCATGGAAGGTGGCTCGGTAGAATTCAATGGACAAGGTGCTGTTTTGACGAGTCGATCTTGTTTATTAAATCCCAATCGAAATCCACATTTGAATCAAGAACAGATTGAAAAATATCTGAAAGACTTTTATGGTGTGGAGCAAGTTTTATGGGTGAGTGATGGCATTGTGGGTGACGATACAGATGGCCATATTGACGATACGGTACGTTTTGTCAATGAAGATACTGTTATCACCATGATAGAACCCAAATTGGATGATGATAATCATGCGGTGTTGGCTCAAAATTTACAAGAGCTGAAGGAAATGAAGCTTTTGGATGGTCGTCCCCTGCGAATTGTTGAAATCCCTATGCCTGATCCCGTGGTAATCGATGAATTTAGAGCGCCGGGCTCCTATGCGAATTTCTATATTTGTAATGCTGCGGTCATAGTACCCATTTTTCATTGTCCACAAGATGCAGTGGCTTTGGATATCTTATCTCAATTATTTACAGATAGACCTGTGATTGGACTTTCCGCAAGAGAAATTATTTGGGGCCAAGGAAGTTTTCATTGTTTAACTCAGCAAGAGCCTAAGGCCGCTTTATGAGAAAAATCCTCCTATATTTTCTACTTATAACTTTGTTCTCTTGTAGAAAAGAGGCCATTCCTGTTAAAACAGCCCAGGCTGAAAAGCAATTTATTCCCAATAAACAAGTACAGTTTCGATTGAATCAAATTTTGGCTACCAATATTCAAGAGAATATCACACAAGCAGATGAATTATTACTGGTTTATTCCATTGTGGCCATTGAAAATCAGCAGGTGGTACAGATTCAACAGTCCTCGCATTACCTAGGAAAAGTAAAACAAGGTATAGCGCTTTCATTAAAAGCTATTCCTTCCTTGTCCCTTTCATTAAAGCCTGGTCAACGTTTAGGTATTCAAGTGACTTTGTGGGAAATAGATGATTATCAACAAATTAAGCGAGTATTGCGACAAGTAAACCAGTGGGGAGGGGTTTTGCAAGTTCCTGTATCTCTATTGGAATTATCTTCCGTGACTCATCCATTTGGCTGGTTCATGTGGGGATTAAAAGCGAGTGGTTTAGGTATGGAATTATGGAGTAAATGGGATGGGAATGATCGCTTGGGGATTTCAGAAATGCAAATTACTTGGGATCAAGTGGCGAGTTTGAACAAAAAAGGAACATGGAAAAGTGGACCTAAGATGCTCAATGACTATCACTATGATTTCTCTTATGAAATAAGCGTAAGGGATTGATGAATTAAAGGGTTTATTTAGGGAATATTCGTAATTTTATAAGCTTGTTGACGTTTATAACCCATTGGACAAGCAAAATTGCTAAACTATGCGCTTTCGTTTTTACTTAGTAGTATCTATATATCTTCTTTTTGCCCTTCCGAGCTCTTTGGCTCAAGAGGGATTTCCTATTCAGATTGGACCTAAAAAAATCAGTTCTGCGCAGTTTTCATCGATATACCGTCGTTTGATTGAAAGTGACAGTATCAAACCTGACAATAAGAATAAATTTTTATCAGATTATTTAGATTTATCTCTAAAATTAGTTGCGGCTGAGGATGAAAAATTGGCTGAAACACCGGGATTTCAAGAGGAATATGCCAGTTTCCGTAAGGAATTAGCTAGTCCCTACTTAGTGGATAATGAAAAAGTAAATTCCTTAGTAAAGGAGGCATATCAGCGTTTGAAGGATGAAAAGCAAGTAGCCCATATTCTAGTTAAATTACCTGCTAATCCAAGTCCGGGTGACACCCTAATTGCTTATCAGAAAATCGATAATTTGTATAAAAAGTTGAAAGCGGGAGAGGATTTTGCTTCCTTAGCACAGCGTTTTTCAGATGATGATTTAACAGCTAAAAAAGGTGGAAATCTAGGTTATATCACCAGTTTACAGACGCAATATGCCTTTGAGAATAAGGTGTATGAATTAGCATTGGGGGAATATTCGGCCCCTGTAAGAACTTCAAGTGGGTACCATTTGATTAAAATATTGAAACAACGTCCTAACCAGGGTAAAATTCGATTGGCTCATATACTCATTTCCGTGCCTGTAGATGCAGCTACTCCTTTTCAAGTTGAAGCTAAAAAGAAAATTGAGCAGGTAGAAGCCTATTTGAAGAAAGGTGAAAGCTATGAAGATGTGTGTCGGAATTATTCCGAGGATCCTTATTCCAAAGGTCGTGGTGGAGAATTACGTCGTTGGTATTATTCATCGGATTTAAGTGAGGAGCTTCAAGATAAATTATTTGGTTTACAGCGTTTGGGCGATATTTCGGAGCCTATCCGTACTAATTTAGGTTGGCAGATATTTAAGTTGTTGGATAAAAAACCGCTTCTTTCTTATGAAGAGATGGCCGAGTATTTGCGTCAAAAAGTAAATACTGACCCTGAGCGAAGTGCTTTAATCCGTCAGTCATTTATGAAGCGTGTACGCGTGGAAAATCGAGTTGCTGTTTTAGAAGAGTCAAAGAAAATGGCTTTGGAACGTTTTGCTCGTGACCGGGTTGGTGATGAGCCATGGTTACAATTTCCGCTTTTTAAAGTATTGGATAAGTCCTTTACTATTCAAGAGTTCTACCAGTTTATTGTGGCTCAGCAGCGCAGAAAGGTCAAAGAACTAGGTTATTTGCCTGCCATTTCAGAAGCAACCTGGCTAGAGGAATTCATTGATTCTCATACATTGCAAGCAGAGGAGCAGCATTTAGAAACCAAATATCCTGCTTTTAAGGAGCAAATGGCGGAGTTCTTGGAAGGTAGTTTATTGAGTAAAATTACGGATCGCGAAATCTTTGAGAAATCCTTGGATTCTTTGCGTCAACATGCTTATTATCAGCAGAATATGGCTCTTTTTACCATGCCTATAAGGGCTGAAGTGAAATTGATTTCTTCCGATAATGCCAAAACTTTGGCAGATGCCATGGAATTGCTCAAGTCCGCTCCTTACCCAATGAATAAGCGTTACCCCGATATTTTATTTAAATTGGGACAATCTGAATTAACTGCTAATGCCAAAAAAGTTTTGCAAGAATTGGGTTTATTGATGAGTAAAAATCGGGACTATGTGGTGGAAGTGACAGGGCATATAGATGGTTCTGAGCAAGACAGTTTGTCAGAAGCTCGTGTAAATCAAGTGGTCAAGTTTTTGGCGAGTAAAGGAATAAGTGGCGTCCGCTTCATTGAAAAGGATGAAGGAAAATTGGTTTCTGCCTCTAAAACGGATAAGGCTAAAAATGCTCGGGTAAGTTTTAAGCTCTTTTCCCAGTCGATGGATGATGTGGTAAAGCGATTTAATGCGATTAAACCTAAAAGTTTAGAAGCTACGGAGGGGATTTTCAAAAAAGGTGAAATTCCTGTTTTAGATGCTCAAAGCTGGCAACTAGGTAAAAAGAATTTGGAATTTGAAGGTCGATATGTTTATCTTGAGATTAAAAAAGTAGAAGAACAGCGTGTAAAGACTTTTGATGAATGTAGAAGTAGTATCATTCGTGATTTACAAGCACAACTAGATAAAGAGTGGCTTCAGAAATTGAAGAATAAGTATCCTATTGTTATTCAGCAGGAGGAATTACAAAAAATAATGCAATAATAAATTTATGAAATTGAATCGTTGGATTTTTGGAGGAGTGATGTTGATGCTGTCTTGGGCAGCTGTCGCACAAGAGGCAAGTAAAGGGACTTTATTAGACAAGATAATTGTCAAAGTAGACAATCATTATATTTTAAAATCAGAGGTTGAGCAGCAATACCAGCAGTATTTGTCGAGCGGTCAGGCCAACACACCTACACGCTGTCAATTATTGGAAGGTTTAGTCATCAACAAATTGATGTTAGCCAAAGCAGAGATTGACTCTGTGATTGTGGAGGATAAACGTGTGGAAATGGAATTAAATTCCCGCATGGATCAAATGGAAACGCAATATGGTTCATCAAAAAACATTGTGGAAGCCTTTGGCAAGTCCATCGTTAATTTAAAGGAAGATCTCCGGACCTCGCTAAAGGAGCAATTAACTGGGCGTAAAATGCAGGATAAAATAACAGGCGATGTAAAGATTACACCGAAAGAGGTAGCTGCATTTTTTGCCGCTATCCCGGCCGATTCCTTGCCTTATTTGCCCTCAGAGGTGGAAGTAGGTCATATTGTTCGTTTGGCTAAGCCAAATAAAAATCAGAAAGATGAGCTTGTGGCAAAACTATTGGATTATCGCAAACGTGTAGATAAAGGAGAGAGTTTCGAGGAATTAGCGAAATTGTATTCGGAGGATTTAGGAAGTGGTAAGCGCGGTGGAGATTTAGGTTTTTCTAAACGTGGACAGATGGTGGCTCCCTTTGAAGCTGCCGCTTTAAAATTAAAGCCCGGTACAATGTCAGATGTGGTAGAATCTGAATTTGGTTTCCACTTGATTCAATTGCTAGAGATTCGTGGTCAGGAGTACCATGCTAGACATATTTTGTTGCGTCCTGATTATCAAAAATTAGATTTAACTGAGCCTACTAAGTTTTTAGATAGTATTCGTGTGTTGATTCAACGAGATTCCATCAAGTTTGATCGGGCAGCTAGAGAGTTTTCAGAAGATAAACCTACGCAAGATGCTGGAGGAATGTTGATTGATCCAGGTACGCGCACTACCCGTATGCCTTTTGATAGCGGTATGGAGCCCGGCTTGTATTTTTCCTTAGATTCCATGAAAGTTGGTACTATTTCTACTCCGATTCCTTACCGTACAGAAGATGGAAGAAGTGCGGTACGTGTCTTATATTTCAAAGCCAAGCACCCGCCTCATTTTGCTAATCTAAAGGATGATTATCAAAAAATTGCTGCGATTGCTTTATCACGTAAGAAGAATCAAGCAGTTGAAAAATGGTTTATGAAAGCCAAAGATGATGTGTTCATTTTCATTGACGACGAGTATAAAGATTGTAATTTATTGGCAGGCAGTGTAACTGGAGAATAATGAACGACGTACAATTAGCCGAATCATTTGTTAGGGATTTTCAGCGAATCAAAGCGGCGGTTGCTGATCGCATTGTGGGTCAAGATGAAATCATTGACTTATTATTGATTTCTTTATTTTGTGAAGGTCACTGTTTATTGGTGGGCGTTCCGGGTTTGGCTAAAACCCGTTTGGTACATACGGTGGCAGCACTGACCGATTTAGAATTTCGGAGGATTCAATTCACACCAGATTTAATGCCTTCAGATATAATTGGGGCTGAGGTGATGGATTCCCAACGAAATTTTGTGTTCAATCGCGGTCCAATTTTTTCCAATATTGTTTTAGCAGATGAGATCAACCGTACTCCTCCCAAAACCCAATCAGCTTTATTGGAAGCCATGCAGGAGGAGACAGTTTCTGTAGCAGGAGAGAGTTATCCTTTGCCAAAACCTTTCTTTGTATTAGCGACTCAAAACCCGATTGAACAGGAGGGGACTTATCCACTTCCTGAGGCGCAGTTGGACCGTTTTCTATTCATGTTGGTCTTGGATTATCCATCCTATGAAGAAGAAGTGGCCGTGGTAAGAATGTCAGAGAAATCCAATGCTGAAACCTTGCCAGCTTCTATTTTGAATGCCCATACCTTGTTGGAATACCAAAAATTAGTAAAACGCGTGCCTGTTCCCGATCATGTTGTGGAAACAGCCGTGAAATGGGTGCATCAAACACGACCTAATTCTGCCTTAGCGACTGAAGTAAGCAATTCATATATATCTTGGGGTGCAGGCCCGAGAGCCTCACAAAACTTAATTTTAGCTGCTAAATGCCGTGCTTTATTGCAAGGTAGATTTTCTCCTAATGTAGAGGACGTTCGGGCAGTTGCGGTTCCTGTTCTTCAGCATCGCATCATACTAAACTATAAAGCTGAGTCACAAGGCTTGACGGCCGCGGAAGTGGTGAGAAAAATAGTCTTTAGTGATTAGTTATTAGGGTTTAATGATTAGTTATTAGGTATTAGTTATTAGGTTTTAGGGTTTAGGTATTAGTTATTAATTGATTATGTATTGTTTATTCATATACCTAATCACTAAACACTAATAACTAATTACACCGCCACCGGCGCCTTAATTCCCGGATGTGGGTCGTAGTTTTCTAAGGTGAAATCCTCGTAAGTAAATTCAAAGATATCTTTAACCCTAGGGTTTAATTTCATTTGCGGCAATGCTCTCGGTTCACGAGTTAATTGTTTTTCCACTTGCTCCATGTGATTGGAGTATAAGTGAGTATCACCACCAGTCCAAACAAAATCTCCTAGGCCTAAATCACACACTTGAGCGATCATCATGGTTAATAAGGCATAACTAGCGATGTTGAAAGGTACTCCTAAAAAAACATCTGCCGAACGTTGGTATAACTGACAAGATAGTTTACCATCGGCCACATAAAATTGGAAAAGAGCATGGCAGGGCATCAAGGCCATTTTAGGTAAATCAGCCACATTCCAAGCAGAAACAATGATTCTGCGTGAATCTGGATTGGTCTTTAGGGTATGAATAACTTCCTTGATTTGGTCTATGACCTGACCATTAGGTCCTTCCCAAGAACGCCATTGCTTGCCATACACAGGTCCTAAATCCCCATGTTCATTGGCCCACTCGTCCCAAATAGAAACTTCATGATCCTTTAAATATTTGATATTGGTTTCACCTTTTAAGAACCATAATAATTCATAAATAATGGATTTGGTATGTACTTTTTTGGTGGTCAAAATGGGAAAACCTTCTTCCAAGTTAAACCTCATTTGGTACCCAAATACACTTAAAGTGCCTGTTCCTGTACGGTCTGATTTAAAGGTACCGTTTTCTTTGATATGACGTAATAGGTCTAAATATGCTTTCATGGATTAATTTTCAAAGGCTTCTCCGTTCAACAAAAGGGTATGAGTAATCACTGAACTAGGTTCTAATTGGGCTGTGGCAGAGCAATACTTATCCATGGACATCTGAATCGCTTTTAGGGCTTTTCCTCCATCAATGGCTCCTTGTAATTCAAATTGAATATTGATGCTTCTAAAAGGAGTTTTCTCCGTTCCTTCAATCTTTTCCCGAGTACCTGAAATACGGATTTGAAAATCATCCACCACTTGTCTTTGTTTTTTCAAAATCAAGATAACATCAATGGCCGTACAACCACCTAAACCCATCAGGAGTAATTCCATAGGTCTAGCACCGGCATTATGACCGCCAATTCCTTCTGCGGCATCGATATGTACGGGAACAGGAGAACTGCCCCGCGCTTCGAAATGAAAATCTTGATCTATACGATTTAATACAACTTCCATATTATTTCAATTGACTTGATGTGATACGTTGTTTCCACAATTCCTTTCCTTCGGAATTCACTAAATTAATCTCTAAGATACGATCTTTTAGCGGACCGCTGACAGAAATATGGGCAAATGCACGTTGATTACTTGCCGTGCCCGGTACTAATGCCGAATTTAAGTCTTGTGGCGTAGGACTGGCAGTTCCGGCTGTCAAGGGTGACACGGTCAAGTCGTATAAGGGATAAGTGCCAGGACGATCCATTTTCCAAAAACTGGACCAATGGCGGTCTCCCGAAATGAATAAAACGCCGGGGATATTTCGGTTTTTAATTTCTTTCAATAATTGAGTGTGCTCCTGTTCGTAATTGGCCATGTTTTCAAATACTTTGGCCGGATTTATGACTTGTCCACCATTGACAATGATTTTAAAGCTAGCCCGACTGCTCGTCAAAGCGTCCAACAGCCATTGCAATTGTTTTTGTCCAAAATAATCTTTGGCTGGATTTTTTTCATCATTGGGAGCTTTAAACCAGCGGTCATCCATCATGAAAAACTCCACATCAGCCCATTGAAATGTTCCCGTAATAGCCTCATGGGGATAAACGAAATTGGGATTTCCCCAATAGAGTTTAAATAATTCCAAGGAAGTATGCTTTAAGGCAAAAGAACGATCGGCATCATTGGGGCCATAATCATGGTCATCCCAAATGGCATAATGGTGCGTGCTTGCTAATAAGGGTTGAACCGATTTTTGTCCACGCGTATGGTCATTCCGATGAATCATGCCGGTTCGTGTATTCCAATCGGCCTCTCGGTAATAAAAATTATCACCACCCCAAATCATGAAATCGGGCTTTTTGTCATAAATGGCCTTATAAATTTCATCGGCCCCTCCATAGGGTCTGCCCGGTCGGTCGGTGGCTTCTTCATTGATGTAATTGCATGAGCCAACCACAAAGTTGAAATTAGGTGGGTCGGTTCGGTATTGCCAAAGCGTTTGCGTTTGAAATTCCAAAGGATAATCAAAGTTGACTTTTTTACTGTCGACCCAAACTTCATAGGTGTATTTTTTACCCATGCTGACTTCATCCGCAATCATGCGCGCAATATGTGCTTGGGATTTTTGGGTAAGGATGGCAGGAGTGAGGTGTGCTGATTTATTGGACTCCGTACCTTTTTCCCAATATTTGATTTGAACTTGGGCAGGCTTCTCTGTTTGTACCCAAATGAGCACTTCTTTCATCTCAGAATAACCCAGCATAGGGCCACTTTTTACCTGAGAAAAAGTTGGGAAAAAACTAAGTATTGCTAAGATTAGACCTAGCTGAAAAAGTCTTATTTTGTTGGTTGACTGCATAGATAAGAAGATTAGCACTATCTTTGTGCCTTAATTTATTTACAATGGCCTATTATTCCATTCAAGGTATTCCTTTGACAACCCTTGCCAATCAATTTGGTACACCTCTATACGTATATAATGCTGACAAAATTAGGGAAAAAATCTCGGTTCTAAGAAACGCATTTGATGATATCTCTTTGTCGATTAAGTACGCATGCAAGGCCAATACCAATGTGTCCATTTTAAAATTGATGCTGGCAGAAGGAGTAGATTTAGATGTGGTTTCGCCACAGGAATTGGAATTAGGTTTATTGGCAGGTTACCGAGGAGATCAGATTACATTTACCCCCAGCGGAGTAGAATTTGAGGAAATAGAATTTGCGGTTTCTAAAGGGGCAATAGTTAATTTAGATAACCTATCAGTATTGGAAAAGTTTGGCCAAACCTATGGTTCATCTGTTCCATGTTTGTTGCGCATTAAACCCCATGTTTTTGGAGGAGGAAATGCCAAAATCATGACGGCACATCCAGAATCTAAATTTGGAATTTCCATTCATCAAAAGGCTGAAATTTTGACTTTGATAGAGAAATACCAAATCAAAGTCATTGGCTTACATCAGCATACGGGTTCGGATATTAAGGATGGAAAGACCTTTGAACAAGCGGCTTCCGCTTTGTTTGAGTTTGCTAAGGATTTTCCTGATTTAGAATTAATGGATTTGGGAGGCGGATTTAAAGTGCCTTATTCACCTGAGGATCCGGGTGTTAATATGCAGGAGATCGGTCAAATCATGGGCAATGCCTTCTTGAAGTTTTGTGCGCATTATGGCAAGGAATTAAAGCTTTGGGTGGAACCAGGCAAGTTTTTGGTGTCTGAGGCAGGTACTCTTTTGACCAAAGCGACGGTCGTTAAACGTGACCCGATTAAGACCTTTGTGGGTATCAACTCCGGATTGAACCATTTGATACGTCCTATGATGTATGGTTCTTACCATTATATATTTAATGCTTCCAATGAAGAAGATTTGCAGCAGGAGGCTTACCGCGTGGTAGGAAATATCTGCGAGACAGATACCTTCTCCTTTGATTTTGAAGGAAATCAAAACGAGCGCATATTGAATGAAGTAAAGGAAGGCGATATCTTAGCCTTTGCCAATGCAGGAGCTTATGGATTCACCATGGCATCGCATTATAATTCTCGCTTTTTACCAGCAGAAGTATTGGTAGACCAATCCGAAGCCAAATTAATACGCAAAAGAGATACTTTAGAGGATTTGGTGAGAAATCAGATATACTAGTGATTAGGGATTAGTGTTTATTTTTTAGTGATTAGTGCTTAAGAATCGCCATTCAACATGGCCCAGCGGTTTACACTGAACCGTAGGGATGTGAACATGGCGAACAGTGGGTGTATGAACATGTCAAAATGCGATAAAAACGGGAATTTTATACTTTTCTTTTCTTTAAACTTTGACGATGAGAAAAGAACGAAAGTATTTCAATTTGATTCTCATTTATTTGATAGTATAAAGTATTATGTCTCGCAATGACAACTCTACGAACATTTTTTTTTGAAACCTGAAACTTGGAATAAGTATGGATTATGAGAAATTAAGGAAATGACTTCTTCAATTTTTGTTGCTAGATTTTGTAATTCTTTTGTTGTCCAATTTTCTTGAAGATATTGGATTGTATTGTGTAATTCATTTAAAACATGATCCGTCCAAACAATTCTATAACCACTTTTCATAAAGCTGTTTGGCTTTTGAATGATTATTTAATTTCCCGTTTTCTGCCTCTTGCAATCCTTGTTCTATAGATTGTTTTTCTAATTCAGAAATACTGCTCCACCAATCTATATTTTCTTGCTTTTTTAACTCAAAGATTTTATTGAGTACAGTTATATCATCAATAGTAGATAGCCACTGAATTAATTCTAACTTCTTGCTTTGTATGATGGATTCTGTTTTCATAAACAAAATGTGTAGTATCTAAATTATTCCTAGATTCTGAAAGGTAATAACAATGATGTGAATTTATCAAGTATTTTCCCATTAATATAAAATTCTTTATATTTTCTACGAACTGTAGATACGTTTGAGGACTTATAGTGAAATCAGATATACTAGTGATTAGTGTTTAGGGATTAGTGTTTAGGGATTAGTGTTTAGTGATTAGTGTTTAGGGATTAGTGATAAGGGGTTTGGGAGTATTTGGGTGAGAGAATTGTCAAATTTCGCAAATTTGACAATTCTGACTTAGCACTTCGATGTATCAATTCCTTTGATGAGTAAGTACAAACAAAGAGTTAGTTCCCCTATAAATATTGGAATGGCTAGGTAAATGAACAAGGGATTGGCGAATCCTTGGGAGAGAAACATGGTAAAACTATTGATCAAATAGCAGAGTCCAGCGATCACATATAATACACCAATAAATCTAGGAATGGCATTGGTTTTGAAAATGACATATCCTATGAGGATGCAATAACATCCAAAGAATACCAAACCAATTCCATAACCTTGTGCTTGAATATTCAAAGACAAAAGGGCCATTGTTGCCTTTTGGCTGGCTTGAAAAGTACTTAAGTAGCTGTCATGGCTCAACAATAACAAAGGAGTAATTTGATTCAACAGATTGACGGCAATAATGGCCGTTTGAATGATAGCCATGGCTACAGCCATTTGTACGATCAGCTTGTTTGATTTTTTGAAAAAGTGGTAAATGATCAAAATGGTGGGTATTCCAAGCACAAAATTGATCAAGTCAGCAGCAAAACCCCAACGATAAAGCATTTCATGTGTTTGAATATTGTGGGCCGTGGCTATGGCATTATTTGGCACACGTAATGCTTGCCTGACAAAAACTTCTGAAAACAATCCTGTTCCAATCACCAGCAAATAGCAAAACCCTGCCAATCTGGCTAAATTTTTATCTGAAATCATGTTTTTAGGTGGTCAAAGGGATTGAAAAAGTTTTTCGTTAGAAGGAAAGTAAGCAATAATAGCCAAAAAATCAGGCTTATTCTTTTAGTTGGTGTGCCAGTTTAATACGCTATTTTCCACTTTATGCATGCCAGAAAAATAACCTAGGATTTTTAATGCTTCAGATTTGTCAAATTTTCAAAATTTGACAAATCTCTGTGACAAATCTCTTTGACAAATCTACTGTTCGATTTGGCCCTTCGGTACATGAAAATCCATGTTGTAAAAGTTGATTTGGAGCGACTAGTCACCGCATTTCACAAATAATTCTACACTCTACATTCTACATTCTACATTCTACATTCTACATTCTACATTCTACATTCTACACTCTACATTTTCTAATAACTAAGCCCTAATCCCTAACAACTAATACAACACCCACGTATCCTTCGACCCACCTCCTTGGGAGGAATTAACTACCAAGGAGCCTTTGCGTAAGGCTACTCGGGTTAGGCCGCCAGGGATTACTTTGACTTCATTACCGTATAAAATATAAGGTCTTAGGTCCACATGCCTTCCTTCTGGATGATCTTCTATCAAGCATGGGACACGAGATAGGGATATGGTTGGTTGGGCGATGTAGTTTCTTGGATTGGCTAAAATGTATTGTTTGAACTTTTCTTGCTCTTCTTTGGTGGATTTGGGGCCTATCAACATGCCATAACCTCCTGCTTCATTGGCTTCTTTGACTACCAATTTTTCAATGTTTTCTAAGACATACTTCCTGTCTGCCTCTTCGCCACAGATATAGGTTTCTACATTGGGTAAAATGGCATCTTCTCCTAAATAATATTTAATGATTTTTGGCACATAGGCATAAATTACCTTATCATCGGCCACACCAGTTCCTGGGGCATTGGCTAGTGCTACTCTTCCTTTTTTGTACACTTCAAATATTCCCGGTATACCAATCATGGAATCAGGGTTGAAGGTATCTGGGTCTAAAAAGGTATCATCGATGCGACGATAAATCACATCCACGATTTTGAAGCCTTTGGTGGTACGCATTTTCACATAGCCTTCATGCACCACCAAATCACGGGCATCTACTAATTCTACGCCCATTTGTTGGGCCAAATACGAATGCTCAAAATAGGCTGAATTATAAATCCCAGGGGTTAACACCACCACGGTTGGCTCAGGTCGGTCGCTGATGAAGCGCAACATTTCCAATAATTTATGTGGGTAATCCGAAATGGTTCGTATCTGCGTTTTGGCCACCACCTCAGGAAAGGTTTGCTTGAACAATTCCCTATTTTCCAACATATAAGAAACCCCAGAGGGACAACGTAAATTGTCTTCCAAAACCATGAATTCCCCATTGTCGCCACGGATCAAATCGGTTCCTGTAATGTGAATCCAAATGTTTTTAGGTGGTTTAATCCCCATGCAGGGTGCTAAAAAGTTCTTGGATGAATAGATAACTTCCTTGGGAATAATTCCGTCTTTGATGATTTTTTGATCGGAATAAATATCAGATAAAAATAAATTTAATGCCGTAATGCGCTGTACTAGCCCTTTTTCTACATTATCCCAATCCGTGCCGTTCACTATTCTGGGGATAATATCGACAGGCATAATACGCTCCGTGCCTTCATTTTCAGAATACACATTGAAGGTAATTCCCATGGCCATTAAGGCTCTTTCGGCAGATTGATGCCTGCGAAGAAATTCCTCTTGGCTTAATTGTTCTACGCGCTCTTTAAATGGTCCATATCCCTCGCGAACAAGTCCTTCTGGACTGAACATTTCGTCGTAAAATCCCTCTGTTTGGTAATCTTTAAATGTGAAATTCATAGGCCTTATTATTTATGCAATGCTTGATTAGCTAATAATTTAGGATTTTATTTCTGGAAAAAAAAGAACTTTTGGCTGCAAGTGAGCTAATGGTAAATGATAAATTGGCTTTTTGAGTATAACAATCGTTGACCTTGGCTTACTATTTTCAATGACTAAATTCCCAATTTATTATTAGCATAAATTCGTTTTGAGTACCTTCAAGGCTAATATGATTGGATCCCAAAAGGATTCCCTAATTACTCTTCACTATTGACAATGTATCACATGTTTTTCTGCCATTCTCCTCTCGGTTATTTACAAATTGAGCTTTCTGACAAAGGATTAACTTCGCTACAGTTTGTCGAGCAAGGTGGAAATGATACCATAGCCGATGAATTCAAGGCGATGCAAGAGGAGGTAATACGGAACTTAGATGCCTATTTTGAGAATCCTCAATGGAAATGGACTTGTCCCATAGATTTTTCAAATGCTACTTCCTTTCAAAGGAAGGTTTGGTCAGCTTTATTGGAAATTCCGGTGGGAGAGGTGATGTCTTACCAACAAATTGCCGAGATTATCGAACAACCCAAGGCGGCCCAAGCTGTTGGCAATGCCAATGCCCAAAACCCTGTGCTATTGCTGGTTCCCTGCCATCGAGTGATTGGCTCTGACGGTTCCTTGGTAGGTTACCGAGGAGAATTGTGGCGCAAGGAGTGGTTATTAAAACATGAAGGATATCCAGGATTAAGTCTTCAATTGAATCTTTTTTAGGCTTATCTTTGAGCATGGGAAATGATGAAATTGTTGATGCATTGGAATTATTGGTCAAACTATGGGATGTCCATGGGGTCAATGAATTTAAAAGTAAGAATTTGGCTTTTGCCGCGCGTGGTTTAGATAAATACCCAGGCAAAATTTCATCACTCACTGAAGCTGAATTATTACAAATCCCAGGCGTAGGGAAGTCCATCGTCAAAATCATTTTAGACCTCATTCAAGTAGGAAGTAGTTCGGACTTGGAAGGAATCCTGGAACAGACTCCTTCTGGGATATTGAACTTATTGAAAATCAAAGGACTAGGGCCTAAGAAAGTCGGGCTGATTTGGAAGGAATTAGGCATTACTGACTTAGATGATTTACTAAGTGCCTGTGAGGAGAACCGTTTGGAGCAATTAAAGGGTTTTGGTAAAGCGGTACAAGAAAACGTGCAGTTGTACATTCAATTTCTTAAGCAAAACTCCAAAAAGCTACGATTAGATAAGGCCAGCCATCTATCTCAATTGATTTTAGAAAAATTGAAATTACAATTCCCTCAAGCTGCCAAGGCCGGGGAGTTATCTAGAAACTGTGAAGTTATTTCCGAACTAATTTTCTTGGTTGAATCTAGTGACATATTTGGATCAGGTGCGCTCATCAATGCCATTGATGGGATGCAAGAAGATATCCAAGAATCTTCTCCATTTACTTGGAGAGGTTTATTTCATGGCCATCTTTTGCCTATACACATTCATATTATTGCTCCGGAACAATGGCAACATGCCCTTTTTCAGCATATAGCTCACCCCGAGCACTTAACCAGCATACATTTTTACAAACATTTTCAAGGGAAAAGCATTGCATCAGATCAAGAGGTCTATGAAACCTTAAATTTGCCCTACATCATTCCTGAGATGCGCGAAGGATTCAAGGAGTTTGAATGGTCCCAAAAGCATCAAGCAGAGGAATTAATTCAGTATTCCGACTTAAAAGGATGTTTGCATAATCACTCCACTTATTCGGATGGTAAAAATACCTTATTGGAAATGGCTGAGGCTTGTCGGGCCCTAGGTTTAAGCTATTTTGGTATAGCTGATCACTCGCAATATGCCGCTTATGCTAACGGATTAAAAGAGGATCGCGTGATTGCTCAGCAAGAAGAAATTGATGAATTTAATGCCCGTTGGAATGATTTTACCATTTTGAAAGGGATAGAAGCTGATATTTTGCCCGATGGATCTTTGGATTATGATGCATCGGTTCTAGCTCGTTTCGACTACGTGGTTGCTTCCGTGCATGCCCAATTGGCCATGGATATAGAACGATCCATGCCCCGAGTGATTAAGGCTGTTGAGAATCCATATACTTCTATTTTGGGACATCCCACAGGTCGGCTGCTTCTAACTCGTGCTGGCTTTCCCCTTCACATGGAAAAGATTTTAGATGCTTGCAAGGCTAATGGTGTGAGCATCGAATTAAATGCTAGTCCCTATCGTCTCGATTTAGATTGGCGCTACATTTACGATGCCATGGACAAGGGGATTTACGTGTCCATCAATCCCGATGCCCACCAAATTGAGGGCATTCGAGATATGGAATATGGGGTCAAAGTAGGACGTAAAGGAGGTTTATTGCGCTCCTTGACCTTAAATGCATTGAATATACAAGACTTGAAAGCCTTTTTTAGCAAAGCTTAGAAGTTTGGTTTCAATAGGTATTTGGCATAGAACTCATCAATCACGCGTACGGCTTCGGTAGGGGTATCAACCAAGGAAAATAAATCTAAATCTTCCTCATTTATGTTTCCATGCAAAATCATGGTGTTTTTTATCCAATCGATTAATCCTTTCCAATAATCGGTCCCGACCAATACCACCGGGAAACGACCTATTTTATGGGTTTGAATCAAGGTTAAGGATTCAAACATCTCATCCAAGGTGCCAAAGCCACCAGGCATGATGATAAAGCCTTGGGAGTATTTCACAAACATGACTTTTCGAACAAAGAAGAAATCAAAATTGATGTTCTTGTCATGGTCAATATAAGGATTCGCAAATTGCTCAAATGGTAATTCAATGTTTAATCCCACTGATCTACCTCCTTCGGTTTTTGCTCCTTTATTACCTGCCTCCATGATACCTGGACCACCACCAGTAATGACTCCATAGCCATGTCTGACTAATTTAGCCGCTATTTCTTCGGCCACTTGATAATAGGGATTGTCTGGTTTTGTTCGGGCTGAACCAAATATAGATACACAAGGGCCAATCTTAGAAAGTTTATCGATGCCCTCTACAAACTCACTCATGATCTTGAAAATTCTCCAAGATTCTTCTGATTTTATTTGTGCCCAGGTTTTGTCTCCAAATGCTTTTTTTATTTTTTCTTCTTCGTGCTGCCGATCATTCTCCAACATAAATTTATTCTTTTGATTCATCGCAAATGTAGGATATATCCGCTTACCTTTGTCAAGAATTTAGAACTAAAATACAATACCATGGGCTTAACTTTTGCTGTTGGCGGTGATCACGCCGGATTTGATTATAAAAATGATTTGATTGATTTCTTAACTGAAAGAGGAATCACAGTGAAAGATTATGGTACTTTTTCTGCTGATTCAGTAGATTATCCAGATTTTGCTCATCCCGTAGCTTCAGCCGTAGAAAGTGGAGAGCAGCGTTTCGGTTTATTATTATGTGGTAGTGCCAATGGGGTAGCTATCACAGCCAACAAGCACCAAGGTATTCGTGCGGGTTTAGCCTGGAATGTCGAAGTAGCTAAATTGGTTCGTCAACATAACGATGCCAATGTCATCTGTTTGCCAGTACGATTTATTTCCCTAGAGGAAGCAAAAGCCTGCTTAGCAGCGTTCATTGAAACTCCTTTTGAAGGTGGTCGCCATCAAGGTCGTGTGGGTAAAATATCCTGCAGCTAAGGATTTTTCTGGTATAAATTAGGGGAAATTTGTCGGTAAGACTTTTTCAAGCTTGGTAAATAGATACTCAGTTTTTTGATGTTATTTTCTGCATCATAAATGTAGTCGGGGGCGTCTTTTTCAAAGTATTCATGCAGTAAAACCACGTTTTTGTATTGGTCCAAATTAGAAAATAAGGGTTTGGCTAAATCCCAATTGACAAAAGGTCCCACCATTTGATTACCCAAATATTCTTCTATTTGTGGCCCTAGTACCATCAATCGCTGGTTTTTTAAGGTCAAAGTTGGGGCAGGAATACGCTCCCGGTCCTTATTTTTTAGTTCTAGCTGTACGTTATACCAAGTACCTCCAATCAGTAACCATAGCGCTATTTCTTTCAAAATGGAATTGGAGCTTACATGAAAAATATTAAGTCCAAAATAGGCTAAAGCAGGTAAGAAAAATAACAAGTTGATGCGAATCAAAGAAGGAACCGTCAAGGTGGCAAAAATGGCTGTAATGAGCCAAATAAGATTGGTTTGCTGGCCTTTTTGCGCATTGGAACGAATTCTTCTGCTGCGTAAGACCAACCAAAATCCCCAAATTCCGATGAACAAGGCTGGTGCAAAAACGCCCGCAATTTGTATAACCTCTAATTGTTCGGGCACTTGAAACTGAAAGGCCGACCTTTTGAAAACTTGAATCATGAAGGGCAAGTTTCCATTGATGGAAAAGAATAAGATGTTCAAGGAAAAGACCATCAGGAATCCAACAAACATTAAGACGATTTGTCGAAGCGTAATACCCGAATAAAACAGCAAGCTCAACAAAGCCCAAACAAAGAATAAAGAATAACTCAAATAGAATAGACTGGCAATCGCCATGTAGATTCCAATAAGTATAACCCGGTCATTGACCTGTAAGGTCCTTTGTTGATAGATGATTTCCCTCCATGCCAGCAATAAAAAAGTTAGTCCAACCAAGGCTGGCCCAGGAGCTAAAAACTCCAAGGATAAGTGGAAAATGATGGCATACATCAAAAAGGGTAGGTACCCAATTTGAGGCATTAGTTCAAAACGCTGTATGGTTTGTTGGAATATATAACTTTGATAAATAACAATGATCGATGATATATAGATGTTCCAATGAACTGGAATGGAGAACCATTGAACTAGTTGATAAAACAATGCCGCTAATGGAGCGGTATTATCACTAATGTCCTCATAAATCAAGAAACCTTGATTTAGTTTTTGACCCAATAAATAGTTTTTAATCTCCCAAGGAAAGGGAGCTAATCCCCATTGCTGGATATAGAATAAACTAATAAGCCAAATTGCAACCAATAAAAGGGTAGGCAAAATGGAATCAGACTTAAAAATTTGGAACATATTTTTGGAACACTGCCCCTAAATTACGTTTAATCCAATTATTATTCTGAAATTTGTGGGATTTTTAGGTAAAGAAAGGAGAAATATGGAAAGCAAGCGTCAACAAAAGTTTGGTCGTCAGATACAAAAAGATTTAAGTGATATCTTTCAAAAGGAATTTAAAGAGATTTTTGGTAAAGGAATGGTCACCATCACTGACGTAAAAATGAGTCCCGATTTGTCTGCGGCTCGTTGTTATTTGAGCTTTCTTCTCGTGGATAATCCTCAAGCAGTGGTGGATATTTTGGAAGAAAAAACCAAGGCTATTCGCAATGCTTTAGCGAATCGAATTCGCCATCAAGTACGAATTATACCACATTTATCGTTTTACCTAGATGATACGGCTGCCTATGCAGCTAAAATTGAAGCTTTATTTGAAGGTTTGGTTATTCCTCCTGCTACTGACGAGGAAGATAAATAAATGTTAGTCCCTTGAATCTACCCTTATTTGTTGCAAAAAGGTATTTTTTCACCAAGTCTAAGGCGAGTTTTATCACCTTCATCTCCCGTATATCCATGCTGGGGGTGGGAGTGGAGGTCATGGCGCTCATCTTAATCTTATCGGTATTTAACGGTTTAGAAGAATTTCAAAAAGGTTTATTCAAAACCTATGACCCCGATTTAAAAGTTATTTCTCTTAAAGATGCCCGATTTACCTTGTCGGCCCAACAATTACAAGCCGTAAAATCCTTAGAGGGTATTCGATTCGTCAATCCAATATTAGAGGACCAAGCACTTATTCGTTACAAGAGTAAACAATTGGTTGTTCGCTTTAAAGGAGTCGATGATGAGTTTATTAAGGCTGAACGTCTGAAAAAACAGGTCGTGGAGGGAGATTATTTTGTTCAGAGTGGCGAGCATGCCTTTGCCATCGTCGGTATTGGGGTGTTTTTAAATATGGGCATGAGTTTTGAGGATGTATTTACTCCGATTGAAGCCTGGTATCCTAATCATCAAGCTCTGAAACGCTTCACTGTTAATGAGCAGTCTATTCGCAGTAATAACTTTTTTCCTGCAGGTGTGATGGAAGTGGAGCAATCCTTTGATAACCAAATGATATTAGTGCCGCTTACCTGGATGGAGGAATTGATGGGGGTAGAAAATCAAATTTCTGCCTTGGAAATTATGATTGATGAGAATTCGGACGAAAGTGTGGTAAAAAATAAACTTGCTGCTATTTTAGGGAATAACTATCAAATTCAAACGAGAGATGAACAGCATGTGGCCCTGTTAAAAGCCATCAAGATTGAAAAATTCTTTGTTTTCTTGATCATGGCCTTTGTAATGGGTATTGCTTCTTTTACCTTATTTTATGCTCTTTCCTTATTGGTTATAGAGAAAAAGAAAGACCTTTCCACCTTATTGGCCATGGGTTTTACCAAAAAACAGATGTTCCAAACATTTTTGTTGGTGGGTGTTTTAATAAGCTTTTCCGGCGCCATCATTGGTATGCTGTTAGGTTATGGTTTGGGCTATATCCAACAAGAATATGGGATTATATCTTTGGGCATTCCTAATTCACTCATCGATGCCTATCCCATTGAAATGCGACTGGCTGATTTTGTTCAAACGGCTTTGGTAGTCATTATCATTACCTTTTTAGCTTCCATTTTTCCAGCTAAAAAAGCAGTAGAAATGACCTTTAAGCGTTTGTAGGAGGATTAAATTCTCCTTCCCATTTAGATACCACACAGGTTGCAACTCCGTTTCCGGCTACTGAGGTTACAGTTCTACCCATATCCAAGAAGGGATCAACCCCTAAGAGCAGGGCTATTCCTTCCGCAGGTAAGTTAAACATGGTTAGTGTTCCCGCAATAATGACCAAGGAGGCTCTAGGCACCCCCGCGATACCCTTAGAGGTAATCATGAGCGTTAATAACATGGTGATTTGTTGCTCCAGCGTTAAATGTACTCCATAGGCTTGCGCGATGAAACCCGTAGCAAAGGTCATGTACAACATGGAGCCATCTAAATTAAAGCTATATCCCAAAGGCAAAACAAAACCTACTATGCGTCTGCTGCAACCAAATCGCTCCAATGCCGCGATGGTTTGAGGGAAGGAAGCCTCCGAACTTGCTGTGGAGAAGGATATCAATAAAGCCTCTTTGAGCTCTTTTAACAAAGCCCAATAAGGTATTTTGTTGAAAAGGCAAATAAGCCACAAAATGACCACGGTAAAGAATAAAAGACCACCTAAAAAGCATACCATTAAATAGCCATAACTTATTAGAATACTTAATCCCTTATTCGCTACCACAGTAGTCATGGCTGCAAAAACCGCATAAGGTGCCACTTCCATGACGTAATTCACCATTTTGAAAACCACCTCCGCTAAGTTTTCAAAGACATGAATCAGCTTTTTACCAGTTTCACCAATCGAACCTAAAGCCACTCCAAAGAACAAGGAAAAAATGACAATTTGTAAAATCTCGTTTTCTGCTAAAGCTCTGAAGAAGCTATCTGGGAAGATATGCAATATAAAATCTTCTAAGGTTTTTACTTTAGAAGCATCGATTCCTGTGGAGGTACCCGCAGCTGGTTTTGGCCATGACTGGAGGCTTCCTGGTTGGGTGATATTTACAACAACCAATCCAGTTACTAAAGATAGGAGGGTAGCGAAATAAAAATATCCGATGGTTTTTAATCCAATTCGACCAACTGCCTTAAAATCACCAAGTTTAGCGATACCCACCACTAAGGTACAGAATACCAAAGGTCCCACTATCATCTTGATCAGACGTAAGAATATCTTCGAAATTACTTGAAATCGTTGGGCCCACTCATGACTTTCTTCGGGAGAAAAGGAAAGGTAAAAGTATTCACCTAGGGCAAGTCCAAGGATAAAACCTAGGATGATTTTTTGAGTAAGGCTTAATTTCATATGTTTAGCGAAGTGTAAGTAAAGATTTATACAGAGGTTTACGGTAGATAATCATTCCCCAAAGTAAGGGATAAAGTAGAATATCTAAAAATTTAGAGGAAGTAGAGTAAGTAATCTGGTCAATGACCATGGTTTCTTCGGCATTGATTTTTTCTAAAATATGCTCATGTTTCCACTGCTTTATTCCCAATGGAATCCTTCTACCTTCATCAATAAAATAGATTTTATCTGCACCCTGATAATCCTCAGTAATTTCCGAATCCCAAAATAAACTAAATAAGCCCAATTTGATTTCCAATTGGACTAAATCACCCTTCTGACAACCATCAAAACGATTTATGGAAACAGGAGGGAATGGAGGCGATAATTTGCTTAATAAGTTCTGATCAAAAAGAGCCCAAACAGAGTCAATCGGTGATGTAATGCGTGTTTCTACTCTGAATGATGGCATAGGGTGTGATTTACTTAATCATATAACTAAGCAGACTAAGTAATGTTGAAAAGACAGCCTTAACTCCCAGAACAATGTATTTGGACCAATGTTTAGCCTCTTCATTTATTTGAGAATCCTGTTGATTATCTTCTTGCTTTTTAGGTAAGGAATTAATCTCTTTTTTAGCCGCCAATAATGAAGTTTGCTTCAATTGTTTAGTACTATCTATGCCCACAAAATACGTATGCGGTCTCATGGCAGAATATTCTACCAATCCAAAACTACTAGTCATGATATACATCATGAATACTCCCAAAAAGTGTATGGCTTTTTTCATGGGTTTAGTTTTTAATTTTCTTTTTTGCTGATTCTAGTGCTTGATTTTGAAGAATTAAAGCTTCCTCCGTAGCTTTTTGATCTAATTTATTTTGTTCTTGGTTAGCTAGTAATTTCTCTTTTTCTAATTTCGCTTCCTCTAATTTTTTAGTCAATAATTCCGTTTGTTTCTTGTTCGCCTCTAATTCTCGAACCAGTCGTTCGGCTGATTTGATATTCTTGACTTTCTGATTAGTTAGATTCGCCAATTTTTGTTCCTCTTTCCGTACCCCCTCTTCTGAGTTTAAGATTTCAATAAAATCCTCTAACCAGGAAGAGGCATCTCTGAATTGAGCATGACCCGTTTGAATGTAATCATCAGGCCCTAAACCTATGGAAACAAAGAGTTTAGTTTTATTATTTTCCTCTGAGATTTTAGATAATAGAGTAAATGAATTCTTAGAAATAGCAGAAATTCGAGTGTCATAACTGATGATGGCACCACCTTTACCATTTTCTACTCGACCAAATTTCTTTAAATAGTTTTTCCAGCTTTCTATGGCATACTTTTCTTCCGATCCCAAATAGGTATAAAAGCCTTCTTTTTTTGCACGCTCTATTTCTGTCATTCCAGAAAATATTTGAGCTTGACTGCAGCAAGTGCTGAAAACAAACAACGCTAGGAAAAGATACTTAGACATGGCCTTAATTTGTTGAATGTAAAGAACAAAGGTAAATTTTTTAGTGAAAATACGAAATCAATTGGCAGGACATTTTTCACATAATGCCAAGACATTTTTTTGATGCGCATCTTGGAAGGCAAATAGTGTCCACGGCCCCCCTTCCTTTAGCTTGTACTTCTTACGGATCTCTTCAGGACTCATAGGGAAATTTCTAGTGCTAATATTGGCTTTTCCTTCAGTAAGGTGGCTCTCTATCCATTTTTTATCTAGGCTTCCATAAGCTTTTACCTTGAATTGCCTTCCCGGAAAATCAAGTACCCTTTCTTTTGAAGTGTATAAATGCGTATTGATTCCTAGTTTATGCAAATGTTTACCCGCTGCTAATTTGAAAAATCCTGCCTTCATTATGCCGGCATGGGGTTCATAGAGGTATTCATCCAAATCACCAATCGGAGATATAGCATCTTTTTCTTCACTAAGCTTTCCTTGGAATATCAGACTTTTAGTCAAGCTTAATTCATGAACCTCTATTTGTGGATCCATCGTGGCTTCGGCTGATTTTAAAAATAGTAATTCTTTTACTTCATTTTTGACTGCAATCACCCATACTTGATTGACTCCTTGCAGGCTTTGTATGGCTCTGCTAATATCCAATAAAGGACTTGTTTTGATCAATAAGCTAGTTTTTTTATTAATGTAGGGCAATATATCTTGTACATTGGGCTCACAATTTTCCAGCAGAATTACCTTTTCGCCTTTGGCACCTCTTCTGGCAGGATCTATATAGATATAATCCCAATCAGTGGGATGATGCTTCATGTAGTCAATTCCGTCACCTTGCACATGTTGAATCCGGTCGCCAAGCAATAGGTGATGGTTCCTTTGGGTAATGTTGGCCAAATTTTCATCTCGTTCAACGTAGGTGACCTTGTTTCCCTTTTGGGCAAATGCCCAGCTATCAACTCCCATGCCACCTGTTACATCGATCAATTTACCTTGAATCAATTCTGCTTTAAACAGCGCCGTATCCTCTGATGATGCTTGTTCTAGATTTAACTGTGGGGGAAAATAAATTTCGGGATTCGCCAACCAGCTGGGTAATTTATGGATCAATTTTTGCCTAGCTTGTATTTGTGCTATCAAGCTAGGCAAATGAAGCTCAGGGTTCAGTCCCTTTGATAAACTCAACTGATAGGGGTCATCCTGGGCATGATCTTGTATGAACTTTATTTCTTCTTTTGATAGCATCATGCAAATTAAGAATGCTGGTTTAATATTTTCTCTGAAAGACGAATGGAATTTGATTTTATTGTAAATTTATGTTCTAATCTATCAATAAAGCCATGAGTAAGTACAGCATCAAACTGAACGGGAAGAAGCATCTTGTAGATGTGGATTCTGATACACCCCTTTTATGGGTAATTCGAGATGAAATAGGGATGACCGGTACCAAGTTTGGATGTGGAATGGGTCTTTGTGGGGCTTGCACGGTACTTTTAAATGGTAATCCGATTCGCTCTTGCTCTACCCCGATTTCAAGTATCAAACCAGAGGATAAACTTATTAGCATCGAAGGTTTATCTGCCAATACCAATCATCCAGTTCAATTAGCCTGGATAAAAGAACAAGTTCCCCAATGTGGATATTGTCAATCAGGTCAAATATTAGCTGTGGCCTCTTTATTAGATTCAAATCCTAATCCAACGGATCAGGATATAGATACAGCTTTATCCGGTAATATTTGTCGATGTGGTACCTACCAAGACATGCGTAAGGCAATACATGAAGCAGCTAAGATGATGAAAACCACTTCTAAATCGAAATCCAAATGAGCTCAAAGACAACAAGAAGAGATTTTATCAAGATAGGCGCTCAAACGGCCGCTTTTCTTGCCATTGGTTTTGAAAATTTAGCTAATGGAACGGGCGTAAAGGTTAAAAAGATGGCCCATGAACCTCACATAGGTGTGGAAATAAATCCCTACGTACTCATCAATGAATCGGGTAAAGTGACTTTGTTTAATGCCAGACCTGATATGGGTCAGGGTACATCTCAATCGATTCCCATGTTGATTGCTGAGGAATTGGAAGTGCGTTTAGACCAAGTAGAAATAGTAACATCAGACGGATCAGCTAAATTCGGCTCTCAATTATCAGGGGGATCCTCATCTGTTAGTACTCGATATATACCCATGCGTACTGTCGGTGCAGCAGTAAAAGAAATGTTGATTCAAGCGGCTGCTCAGCAATGGCATGTACCAGTTAGCGCATGTTATGCTAAGGAAGGACGTGTCTATCAAAAAAATAAGAACATCAGTTTAGGATATGGTGAACTAGTAGCTTCGGCAGCTAAATTACCGGTACCTAGTAATCCTACACTTAAAAATCCAGCTGATTTTACGCAAATAGGTAAATCCATTCCTAGGCCAGAGATTCCATCTAAAGTAAATGGAACGGCTAAGTTTGGTATGGATGTAGTTATTCCAGGGATGCTTTATGCCAGTATTGCTCATGCACCTAGTATACATGCCAAAGTAAAAAGCTATCAAGGAGAAAAATCCATTGCTAGTCCAGGCGTAAAATTTGTACTCAAAACTGAGCGTAAAATGCCTCATGCTAGTACGGAAGCAGTAGCTGTTTTAGCAGATTCCTACTGGGCTGCTTTAAAGGGAAAACGATTACTAAATATCGAATGGGAAAGTACCGAAGCTGATTCCATGAATACGGATAAGTATTTCAATCAATTGAAAGAAGCAGGGAAAAACCCAGGATATGAATACAAGGAATCTCTGACCGGTGATGTCAATAAGGCATTTGCTCAAGCCACTCAGGTCATTGAAGCAGCCTATCAAACTCCCTTTTTAGCTCATGCTCCTATGGAGCCTGAGAATGCCACGGTCTATGTGCAAGAGGGTAAAGTAGAGGTTTGGGCTCCAGTTCAAGGCCCTGATTCATTAGTCACTGAATTAGCTGCTTACTTAGGCATCAAAAAAGAAAATGTTAAAATTAATGTCACCTTCTTGGGTGGGGCTTTCGGTAGAAAAGCCTATTATGATTATGTCTTAGAAGCAGCCCATTTATCCAAGCAAATCAATGCCCCTGTAAAGGTGATTTGGACTAGAGAGGATGATACCCAACAAGGACCTTTCCGTCCGGGTATGCTATCTGTCATGAAAGGCGCTCTTGATGCACAAGGAAAGGTGCAAGCATTTGAACATAAAATGAATGTTGCTTCTATTTTGAATCAAGTATTCCAAGTTCCTTTAGATAATGCCCCGGATCCATGGGCAGAGGAAGGAATTAACTTGCCAGATAGTCCCTATGCTTTTCCGAACAGAAGAAATTCATTTAGTCTAGTTAAAACCAAAATACCAATACTTTGGTGGCGTTCGGTATATGCTTCCAATAATTTATTTGGCCAAGAATCTTTCATCGATGAATTGGCTCACCAGGCAAAGAAAGATCCTTTGGCTTTTCGTTTAGAATTGCTGTCAGGCTCTCCTCGCTTTGTAGATGTTTTAAAGAAATTGGCTGAATTGTCTAATTATCAACAATTGAAGGCACAAGGAAAGGCAGTTGGTATAGCCATTGCTCGATCTTTTTCTTCTATCTGCGCGCATGCCATTGTAGTGGAAAAGCAAGGGAATGGAATCAGCATTAAAAAAGTTTATTCAGTCATTGATTGCGGAGTGCCCATTAACCCTAGAAATATCAAGGCACAGGTGCAAAGTAATATTACCATGGGACTTACTGCTGCCATTAAAAATGAAATTACGGTAGTGAACGGACAAACCCAGCAAAGTAATTTTCATGACTATGCGGTACTACGACAAGGTGAAATACCTGAAATAGAGGTTTTCGTTATGCCAAGCACAGAAGCTCCAGGAGGTGTTGGTGAGCCTGGACTTCCACCGGTAGCTCCAGCATTATGTAATGCGGTGTTTTTAGCCACAGGTAAGCGAGTAAGAACTTTACCATTTGATATCTCAAACGTCTAATGTTGGGAGTTCTTTTAGCGGCAGGGGCTTCTTCCCGACTAGGGGAGCCTAAGGCTTTAATTACTTTAGGGCAAAAAACTTTAATTGAAAGAAGCTTGCAGGTTTTGCAAGCTCCTTTATTGGATAAGGTTCTTGTGGTTTTAGGTGCCCAGAAAGATGCTATTCGCAGCATTATTTCTCAAGAACCCATCGAGATTTTAGAAAGTCAGGATTGGGCTTTGGGTCAAGGTAATACCTTGTCAGAGTGTATGCGCGCATTAGCTCCTCGAAAAGAGTCAGTTCTCGTCATGTTGGTAGATACACCCTTTGTTCAGGAAAAACATATTCAAGCCATTTTAAAGGCTCACCTTGAGTATCCTAATCAAGTAATCATTTCCTCATTTCAAGGTCAATCTTCTCCTCCTGTATTGATTCCCTATGCGCATCAAGCCAAATTATATGATTGGAAGGGAGATAAAGGTTTTGGTCCATTTTGGAAATCTCATCCTGAGATTTGCACTTGGATTTCCTTTGAAGAAGAATACCGAGATTTGGATACAGTAGAGGATAAAAAGTATTGGCAAGAAAATTGGGAGAAATAGAAAGGATTAATTGGAATATTCCTGATTTAATCGTTTCCCTCCAAGCAAAAATTATTACCTTTGTGCTCAATTGCTTGCTTTAAAGCCATTTCTTACATTAAAATTTACATTGTGGAATCCAACGAAAGCTTACCCACCCTCGAAACTGCCAAAAAATTAGGTTTACTTCCAGAAGAATATGATCGCATTCAAGAGATTTTAGGTCGCAAACCTAACTTCACTGAATTATCTATTTTTTCTGTTATGTGGTCTGAGCATTGTAGTTATAAAAACTCCATTGTTTGGTTAAAAACTTTACCTAAAGATTCTCCTCGTATGTTGGCTAAGGCTGGTGAGGAAAATGCGGGTTTGGTAGATTTAGGAGATGGATTAGGATGTGCCTTTAAAATTGAATCGCACAATCACCCATCTGCCCTAGAGCCTTACCAAGGTGCGGCTACAGGTGTTGGAGGTATCAATCGCGATATTTTTACCATGGGGGCTCGCCCCATTGCTCAATTAAACTCCTTACGTTTTGGAAATATTGAATTGGCTAAGACTAAATGGTTGGTAAAAGGTGTGGTTAAAGGTATTGGTGATTATGGTAATGCGTTTGGTATACCAACAGTGGGAGGTGAGGTTTTCTTTGACGATTGTTATTCCACTAACCCATTGGTTAATGCATTCTCGGCAGGAATTTTAAAAGTAGGAAAACAAGCTTCAGCTATTTCATATGGAGTAGGTAATCCTGTATTCATTGTAGGATCAGCTACAGGTAAAGATGGTATTGGAGGGGCAAGCTTTGCTTCTGAAGATATCACGGCTAAGTCATCAGAAAAATTACCTGCAGTACAAGTAGGGGATCCATTCCAAGAGAAATTATTGTTAGAAGCTTCTTTAGAAATCATAGAAGCTGGTTGTGTGATTGGTATCCAAGACATGGGGGCAGCAGGTATTATTTGCTCTACGTCTGAAATGTCTGCCAAAGGTGAGCATGGAATGATCATAGATTTGTCTAAAGTTCCTACACGTCAACCAAACATGAAACCTTTTGAAATTCTATTATCAGAATCTCAAGAGCGTATGTTAATCGTGGTTGAAAAGGGTAGAGAACATGAAGCGAAGAAAATATTTGATAAGTGGGATTTAAATTGTGAGCAAATAGGTGAAGTAACCGACACCAAACGTCTTCAATTCTTCCAAGATGGACAATTAGTAGCGGATGTTCCTGCAGATGATTTAGTACTTGGCGGAGGCGCTCCTATCTACCACCGTGAATACCGTGAGCCTGCTTATTACCAAGAGTTTAAGAAATTTAAGATAGATTCAGTTAAAGATTTAGAAGCTGGTGAAATCAGTAAAGCTTTTGATTTTTTAATGAATCACCCCAATATTGCTTCCAAAAAATGGGTAGCTGAACAGTATGATTCATCCATTGGTCGTGCTAACCGCAATACCAATGCACCATCTGATGCGGCGGTCGTAAAAGTACATGGTTCTAAGAAATCGATTGTTATTACGGTCGACTGTAACTCACGCTACGTGAATGCGGATCCAGAAGAAGGATGTGCCATTGCGGTAGCGGAGGCTGCGCGTAATATTGTTTGTTCTGGAGGGGTACCCGTAGCCATTACCAATTGCTTGAATTTTGGAAATCCTTACGTGCCAGAAGTATATTGGCAGTTTGTTGGGGCCATTAAAGGTATGAGAAAAGCTTGTTTGGCCTTTGAAACTCCTGTAACCGGTGGTAATGTGAGTTTTTATAACCAATCTTCTGATGAAGGCCCTGTTTTCCCTACGCCTACCATCGGAATGTTAGGTATCTTAGAGGAGGCAAGTCAAAAGATGACCTTGGATTTCAAAGAAGAGGGTGATTTAATCTATTTAGTGGGTGAGAGCGTAAATGATATCGCTTCATCTGAATATCTATATTCTTACCAAGGCGTTAAGGCTAGTCCATCTCCACATTTTAATTTGGAGACCGAGCAAAAAATTCAAGGGGGAATAGCCTCATTGATTCAACAATCTTTGATTCAATCAGCTCATGATTTGTCGGATGGAGGATTATTAGTGGCTTTAGCAGAATCTTCTTTCCCACGACAAAAAGGATTTGCCATAAATACTGATACTAGCGTACGTCTAGATGCTTTCTTATTTGGAGAAGCTCAAAGCCGGGTATTGGTATCTGTTTCACCTGATAAACAAGCGGCTTTTGAATCCCATTTGAAATCTCAAACGATTCCATTTAGTTCATTAGGTGTGGTGACGGGTCATGATTTCATCGTAGATGGTCAAATCATTTCATCTCAAGCTAAGGCTTCGGAATCATTCCATACAGCTTTAGAAAAAGCGTTGAATTAGATTTTAAAATCAAAGAAAATGAGCCGTTATCTACTACAATTTTCGTACGATGGCGGCTTTTTTCATGGATTTCAAATCCAGCAAAATGCCGTTTCGGTTCAATCGGAACTAGAAAATGCTTTAAGTACTCTAGCTGGAATACCAGTGGATTTAGTGGGTAGTAGTCGGACAGATACAGGCGTTCATGCCCTTGAACAATTTGCCCATTTTGATATTCAGGAGGAGGCCTATCAACCCAAGGAAGACTGGGTGTATCGATTAAATCGAATATTACCTGCAAGTGTAGCTATTCAGGCGATTTATCAGGTTCCAGACGATTTTCATGCTCGATTTGATGCTACGGCTAGAACGTATGAATATCGCATATCTCAATCCAAAGACCCATTTTCCAAGGATTATGCTTATTGGTTTGAGACTCCATTGAATGTGGAGGCGATGAATGAAGCAGCTCAAATTTTATTGCATCACCGTGATTTTCAAAGTTTCTCCAAAGTGAAAACGGATGTAACAACCTTCGACTGCCACATTAGCCTTGCTGTTTGGCGAAGAGAAGGGCATCAATTGATCTTTACCATTCAGGGAAATCGTTTTTTAAGAGGGATGGTGCGAGCGGTAGTAGGTACTTTGATTGAAATTGGTTTGGGTAAATGGAATCAACAAGATTTGCTCCGTATTTTAGCGGCTAAAGATCGAAAACAGGCAGGAAGGGCAGTTCCAGCGCATGGATTACACTTAATTCAAGTAGCATATCCAGCACTTACATTCGTTTCCAAATGTTCATCATGACTTCCATCCAAGTACTAGCTAACTGTACTTTAATACTTTTGGCCTTGTAATTGATACTTTTTTGATTGTATTTACTAATCCAAATCTCTTTAAAGCCTAATTTTTCAGCTTCAGCAATGCGCTGATCGATGCGCGTTACCGCTCTTAATTCGCCTCCCAGACCTACTTCAGAAGCAAAACATATGTGGGAATCGATCACTTTATCTTCATGGGAAGAAAGTAGAGACATACAAGCCGCCAAGTCCAATGCCGGGTCATCTACTCGGATGCCTCCGGTAATATTGAGAAACACATCTTGAGTTCCTAGCCTAAATCCACCTCTTTTTTCTAAAACCGCCAATAACATATTTAAACGCTTGGCATCATAACCAGTAGCCGTTCTTTGAGCTGTGGCATAGGAGGTTTGTGTAACTAATGATTGAATTTCAATCAACAGAGGTCTATTTCCTTCCAAAATGGTACCAATGGCGATACCAGAGGCTGGCTCGTCCCGGGATGAAAGTAGGATTTCAGAAGGATTACTCACGGGTCTTAAACCATTTCCTAGCATTTCGTAAATTCCCAACTCCGATGTACTGCCAAATCGATTTTTCGTGGTACGCAATATGCGGTAGATCATGTTTCGATCCCCCTCAAATTGAAGTACAGTATCCACCAAATGCTCTAATACTTTGGGGCCAGCAATTGATCCTTCCTTGGTGATATGTCCTACCAAAAAGATGGGTGTGCCACTTTCTTTTGCGAACCTCATCAACTCCAAGGCACATTCCCTAATTTGAGATACGGAACCCGGTCCAGATTCAATTTGATCCGAATACAAGGTTTGTATGGAATCAATGATAATTAAATCAGGATCTAGGTCAATCAGGTGCTTAAATATTTGCTGGGTATTGGTTTCCGTAAGGATATATAAATCTTGAGAAATAGGACCTAGTCGATCTGCCCTTAATTTAATCTGCTGTTCAGACTCTTCTCCTGTCACATACAATATCTTTGGTCCTTGAAGGGAAAGTGCCACTTGAAGAAGTAGGGTAGATTTTCCTATTCCAGGTTCACCTCCTATGAGAACAAGACTACCCGGAACTATCCCCCCACCTAAAACTCGATTGAACTCTTCATCGGAGCACTGAAGCTTGGGACTGCTCTCGAAGCTTATTTCTTGCAATAATTTCGGTACTGGGGCCGTTTTAAAGGTACTTTTATTTTTCCAAACCTCAGCAGGATGGATGGTTGTTTCAAGGAGTTCTTCCACAAAAGTGTTCCATTCACCACATGCTGGACATTTACCTAGCCATTTGGGTGATGACTGTCCACAGGATTGACAAATAAAAGAAGTTTTGGCTTTGGCCACATCAATAGATTAAGAACTCAAAATTACGCTTTGATTTGGTTTTTCCTTTTTTTTCGGAGTAAAAAGGATAATTTTACAAGCTAATTGAATTAAACCGCCCTCTCATGAAAAAGTCAATGAAATTTAGTCTTTTAATTTTATTCCTGTTGGGAATGATTTTTCAAGCAAATGCTCAATTTGGAGCGAGAAAAGCTACTGGTAGTTTCTTCCGTGTAGGAATAAAAGGAGGAATCACTTTGTCTTCAATTAATGTAGAAAGTATGACCTATAAAGGGACAGCTGTTCCCATTAATGATATCCTCAATCAAAATTTGGCTTTAAAAACAGGTTATGTGGGAGGAGTTTATGCCCGTGTTGGACGGAAATTATTCATCGAGCCCGAAGTCTTATTAACGGCTAAAAACGCCACCATTAATTTTAGCAATGGTAATAGAATGGTTGATGTAGCTTATACTAGTTTAGATGTACCTCTACTTTTAGGATATAAACTTGGTCCTCTGCATGTATTGGCAGGTCCAGTTGCTTCTTATAATTTAAATTCAGACAATACCATAGCTCAGGCTATTACTTCCGTGGCTTCATCTGTTTCGGTGCGTGATGCGGTTTCTAAGGCCTATTTCTCGTATTCCGTAGGAGGAGGTTTGGATTTATTGGGAATGACCTTGGACCTTCGGTATGAAGGAAATTTAACGGATTTATCGAAAACTGTACCTATACCAAGTGAAGTTAATATTTCTCAAAAGGCCAGTGTTTGGCATGTAACCTTAGGTATTAAAATATTATAATAAATTTTTTTTGAATGAATGAACAAATCAAGGTGATTCAGGCTGAAATTGAGGCTTTTGTCATTTCAAATGAATCAGATGTCGAGCAATTTCGAATTCAGTTTGTAGGTCGCAAAAGTCGGTTAGCAAGTTTGTTTGACGGTTTGAAGGATGTGCCTGCAGAAAATAGGAGGGAAGTTGGTCAAGCCTTAAATCAATTAAAAAACCTAGCGGAAAATAAGTTTAACCAAGCCCAGGAATCATTTGCGGATTCGAAGACAAGCTTTGAAGTTCCTTCCGACTTGACATTGTCTAGTCCGGTTCAACAAGGTACATTGCATCCTTTAACCTTGGTTCGTAGCCGCATATTAGAGATATTTAATCGTATGGGTTTTTCTGTTTCAGATGGACCAGAAATAGAAACCGATTTTTATAATTTCACTGCCCTTAATTTTCCAGCCAATCACCCGGCTAGGGAAATGCAAGACACTTTTTTTATTGAAAAAGGTGCAGGTGAAATTCAAGACGATGTCCTATTACGTACCCATACCTCAAATGTTCAAATTCGTTTGATGCAGCACCAGAAGCCACCTATTCGTTCGGTTATGCCAGGACGAGTATACCGCAATGAGGCTATCTCTGCCCGGGCTCACTGTTTGTTTCATCAAGTTGAAGGACTCTATGTGGATGAAAAAGTAAGTTTCAAAGATTTGAAAGATACACTTTATCACTTCGCTAAGGAGATGTTTGGGAAAGATACTAAAGTACGTTTCCGTCCTTCCTATTTTCCATTTACTGAGCCTAGCGCTGAAATGGATATTACTTGTTTGCTATGTAAAGGAGAAGGCTGTAATGTATGTAAGCAAGCGGGCTGGGTTGAAATTGCTGGCGCTGGTATGGTAGATCCTAATGTGTTGGAAAATGTGGGCATTGACTCCAAAAAATACAATGGTTTTGCCTTTGGAATGGGTATTGAGCGTATTACCATGTTAAAATACCAAATCAAAGATTTACGCTTATTTACGGAAAATGACGTACGTTTTTTAAAGCAATTCAATTAACAACTCTTAACATCAAGCTTTTTTTAGCCAGCTTGAATCCCTGTACATTTGATTTTAATTTGTAAAATATGATGAATTTTAAACGCTTAAATAATGTCACTGGCTGGGTCGTTTTTGCCATCGCATTAGTTACGTATACTTTAACTGTTGAACCGACCGCTTCTTTCTGGGATTGTGGCGAATTCATCGCTTGTTCCTATAAATTACAGGTCCCTCACCCTCCAGGAGCACCTTTGTTCTTATTGCTAGGTCGTATGTTTTCCTTATTAGCCCTAGGCGATGTAAGTCGAGTGGCTTTTTGGGTAAATATGCTTTCGGTAATTAGTAGTGCATTAACCATCTTGTTCATGCATTGGACCATTGTTATGATTGGTCGCAAAGTAATTAACAAGCCTTTTGAAGCATTAAATAAGACAGAAACCTATACTTTGTTATTTTCAGGAGTGGTAGGATCATTGATTTATACCTTCTCTGATTCTTTCTGGTTCTCTGCTGTGGAAGCAGAGGTTTATGCCATGTCATCTTTCTTTACAGCCATAGTAGTATGGGCTGCTTTCCGCTGGGAATTGGTTGAGGATCGAGCAGAAGCAAATCGTTGGTTGCTATTTATCGCTTATTTGGTTGGATTATCCATTGGGGTCCACTTATTGAACTTAGTGACTTTACCTGCTCTTGCTATTTTATATTATTTTAAACGTGAGGCCAAACCAACTTACAAAGGTGGTTTTATAGCCATGTTTATTGGCTTGGTAATTTTGGCCATTATTAATTCTGGAATTATTCCAGGGCTACCATCCATCGCCTTTAAATTTGAATTATTCTTTGTGAATTCTTTGGGTTTAAGTAACGGCAGTGGAGCTTTATTTTTCTTGTTTTTAATCATTTTGGGAGTGGTGTTAGGTATTCGTTATTCCTATGCCAAAGGCAAAGAAGTATTAAATGTCGCCTTGTTTTCTTTTGTATTCTTGATGATCGGCTATTCCACTTATACCGTGGCTTTAGTTCGTTCGGGTTATAATCCTCCCATCAATGAAAACGATCCAAGCAATATCTTGAATTTCTTGAAGTATTTAAAAAGAGAGCAATATGGAGAGCGTTCATTGCTTTATGGTCCAGTGTATACGGCAGAAATTGAAGAATTTAAACAAGGAGAGCCTGTTTATAAGTTGAAGGATGGTAAATATGAGGTTTATACCTACAAGCCTGAATATGTATACCAAAAGGATCAACAAATGTTGTTACCACGTGTTTACAGTAATTCACCTCAGCATGTCGCCTTATATCAAGAGATGTTGGGTATCCCTGCAGGACAAAAGCCTAGTTTTGGTGATAATCTTCGCTTCATGTTTACCCATCAAATTGGCCACATGTACATGCGTTATTTGCTATGGAATTTCTTAGGGCGAGAAAGTGATTACCAAGATGCTTGGGCCATTAATCCCTTCCAAGATTCTTCTAATTTACCGGAGAGTTTAGCTAATAATAAAGCGAGAAATAATTATTTCTTCTTACCATTAATCTTGGTTTTCTTAGGCTTCTATTTGCTTTACAGTAAAAATGAAAAGGATTTTCTCATCACAATCCTCATGTTTGTTTTGAGCGGGGTAGCTTTGGTCGTTTATTTGAATTCACCTCCCGTAGAGCCTCGTGAACGAGATTATATCTATGTAGGTTCTTTCTATTTTATGGCTATTTGGGCTGGTTTAGGTGTGATGCAAATTGGGGAATGGTTGAGCAAGATTGTTCGAAGCCCTCAATTGAAATGGTCACTTTTAGCGGTGTTTGGACTTCCTGCCCCATTGATTATGGCCCAGCAAAACTGGGATGATCATGATCGCAGCGGTAGGTACCACCAAATCGATTTTGCTAAAAACCTTTTGAATAGTTGTGCGCCTAATGCCATCTTATTTACGGGCGGAGATAATGATACCTTCCCTCTTTGGTATGTACAAGAGGTAGAGGGTTTCCGAACTGACGTTCGTGTATGTAATTTGTCTCTTTTAGGTACTGACTGGTACATTGATCAAATGAAGCGTCAAACTTACCAATCGGCTCCATTACCGATTGAATTGACTAAAGATCAATTTCTAGAAGGAGTAAATGACCAAGTGATGTATAACGGTAATCCCAACATAACGGGGATGTCATTACCAGATTATTTGGATTTACTTCATAAAAATGATCCGAGAATTCAAGCCCAAACTCAGTCGGGAGATATGATTAATACCTTCCCATCTGATTCTTTGGTCATTCCGGTTAATCCGACTGAAATTGCAGCTAGTAATTGGTTCCCTAAAGAGTTTACTCCATTTTTGAGTACAAGTATTGGTTGGAAACTTCCGGGTAAAAATATCTTCAAAGGTGAATTGATTCAATTGGAGGTGATTTCAAACAATGCGAAAACTGGCTGGAAACGTCCTATTTATTTTGCTTCTACCTTGCCTAATGATCAATATTTAGGTTTAAAGGAAAGTATGCAATTAGAAGGTTATGCCTATCGTTTGATGCCATTTAAGATTCCAGGAGCCAAAGATGGTTTTGTGAATACTAAAATTATGGCAGATAACTTCTTGAATAAAATGTATTGGAGGGGTTTAAATGATGAAAAGGTATATTATCATGGTGATTTTTACTTGGGTATACCAAGTGTTACTGCTCGTTTAGGAGTTTATCGTTTAGCAGATCAGTTGATACGCGAAGGTAATTTGCCTAAAGCTAAACAGGTGCTTGATCATTTAGATAAGGTCATGCCAAACAAAGTAATACCTTATGACCAATTCTCTGCCAGCTCTGTTGGTTTGTATTTGGAAATTGGGGATGAGGCAAAGGCTTTAAGTATGGCCAATACCATTATCCGACGTAACTCCAAGGCAATTGATTTTTATTTCTCTGAAGACAATGTTCGTTCACATGATCGCGACATTCAGATAGCCTTCTATGAAATGAATTTGATTGTTTCTGCCTTTAAAGAATCGAAAGTGAATCCAGCTAAATACAAAGAGTTGGAAGAAATTTTCAATAAGCAAATACAAAGAATTAACGGATAAAGTATCCCTTTTCATGTAAACGACAAAAGGCTTGAATTTTCAAGCCTTTTGTCGTTTTAGTGTATGGTGTTTTTCTAACTAAACATATCTCGAACCTTATGAAAGAATCCTTTGTCGGATTTTCCCGGTTGAGGAGCAAAGTTTTCCGAGCTTCTTAATTTCTCTAAGATTTCTGTTTCTTCTTTGGTTAATTGTTTCGGAGTCCAAATATTGACATGTACCAATTGATCGCCTACATGGTAACCGTTTAGTTCTTTGATTCCTTTGCCTTTTAAGCGAAGAATTTTACCGCTTTGGGTTCCTGCCTCTAAATTGATTTTTGCTTTCCCTCCAATCGTTGGAACCTCTACTGAGGTACCTAATGCTGCATCAGCAAAGCTCACATATAAATCATAGATGATATTGTTTCCATCACGGTGCAATACCTCATGTGCTTCTTCCTCTATCACGATTAATAAATCTCCTGCCACACCACCACGGGGAGGGACATTTCCCTTGCCATTCATGGATAGCTGCATGTCGTTTGACACACCAGCTGGGATTTTGATTGGGATTATTTCCTCTTCTAGTATACGTCCTTCACCGAAACAAACATCACATTTAGCTCCAACACTCTTTCCTTCACCACTACATGTAGGGCAAGTAGAGGACGTTACCATTTGTCCTAGCATGGTTTGCTGTACTCGACGTACTTGACCAGAACCTTGGCATGTTTGACATGTTTTTAGGTCAGTTCCATTTTTGGAACCATTTCCAGAACAAGTTTTACAAGCTACATGGCGTTTAACTTTAATTTTTTTCTCAACGCCATTGGCAATCTCCTCTAAATTAAGTTTTAGCTTAATGCGTAGATCCGAACCTTTACGTTGGCGTCTTCCACCACCGCCTCGGCCACCTGAGAAAAAGCTTCCAAATGGGCTTTCATCCCCAAAGATATCTCCAAATTGAGAGAAGATATCTTCCATGTTCATGTTGCCGCCATTAAAGCCACCACCTGCTGCTCCACCCATGCCCGCATGTCCGAATCGGTCGTATTGGGCTTTTTTCTGCGCATTGCTTAAAACTTCATAAGCCTCTGCCGCTTCTTTGAACTTCTCTTCTGCTTCCTTGTTATCAGGGTTTTTATCTGGATGGTATTTAATGGCCATCTTACGATATGCCTTCTTAATCTCCTCTTCTGAAGCCGTTTTAGCTACCCCTAATACCTCGTAATAATCTCTTTTTTGAGCCATTGTATTTATTAATTACCAACCACCACTTTCGCAAAGCGGATGACCTTTTCATGTAGTGTATATCCTTTTTCAATCACCTCAAGTACTTTACCTTTATCGGCTTCCGTTGGCGCAGCAAACTGAGTTATGCAATCATGTATTTCTGCATCAAATGTTTCCCCTTTAGCAGGAAGTTCTTTTAAGCCTTTAGATTGTAGGACTGAATTAATTTTCGCAAAAATCAATTGAATACCTTCGGAAATTTCACCTTCAGGTGCATTCGCTAGGGCACGCTCATAATCATCGATAACGGGTAGCAAATCAACAATCAAACCAGCAGATGCTGTTTGGATTAATTCTACTTTTTCTTTGGCGGTACGCTTTCTGAAATTTTCAAAGTCTGAATACAAGCGAAGGTATTTTTCCTTCATTTCTGCTAACTCATCCGTAGGTGTTTCCTGCTGCTCGCTCTCTTCGTTTTCTGTCAAATTTTCCTGATTTTCGGATTGGATTTTCTCTTCCTCTAAATTATTCTCGTTTTCTTTCTTTTTCATAAGGCAAAATTAATACGCTTTTATAGCCATACAAATCATAAGCCAAAAAGTATTTTATGACAGTTTGGCAGAGATAAGCCATATTCGTAATTTTAGGCATATGACACTAACTCCACATCAAGTTTCGGCAATCATCAAAAAAAAGGCCCTAGATGCTGGATTTTCTTTTTGTGGAATATCCAAGGCAGATTTTTTGGAGGAAGAGGCTCCGCGTTTGGAAGCTTGGTTAAACCAAGGTTTGCATGGTGAGATGGCTTATATGGCCAACCATTTTGATAAACGTTTGGATCCTAGAAAATTGGTGGAGGGGTGTCAAACGGTCGTTTCATTGGTTTTTAATTATTTTCCAAGTCCTAGCTTAAGCCCTTTAAATCATCATTTTAAGGTCTCTAAATATGCTTTTGGAGAAGATTACCACCGGGTAGTGAAAGATAAGATGCAAGTGTTGTGGGATGCTCTTCAAGATGAAATAGGGGAGATATCAGGACGGATGTTTGTGGACTCTGCTCCGGTATTAGAAAAAGCCTGGGCAAAGAAATCAGGATTGGGCTGGTTGGGTAAAAACGGAAATTTGATTATTCCCAAACAGGGGAGCTTTTACTTTATTGCCGAACTGCTCATTGATCTTCCTGCCGAGCCAGATGGTCCTATCAAGGATTTTTGTGGTACATGCACTAGGTGTATTGATGCCTGTCCTACGGAAGCTTTAAGCCCCTATTGGGTGGATGGTTCTAAATGTATTTCCTATTTCACGATTGAATTGAAAAACGGCATTCCGGCTTCTATGAAATCTGATTTTCAGGATTGGATTTTTGGATGTGATATTTGCCAAGATGTTTGCCCTTGGAACCGCTTTTCGAAGCCGCATCAAGAACCTAGGTTTGAAGCTAGTCCTGCCTTTTTAGAAATGAAGAAGGGAGATTGGGAATCATTATCTGAACAAGTATTCAAAGAATTATTCCACTATTCGGCTATTAAACGCACGAAAATAACTGGCTTACAAAGAAATATTCAATACGTAAACAAAAAAAACGAGTCATGAAATTCATGACCCGTTTCCACAAAATTAAACCCTAAAGTGATAGTCTTACGATCAATTGTAGATCAATTTCTTCTGTGGTCTTAATGCTTTCGCCAATTAGTGCTGCAGCACGTCGACCAATTTTTTCAGGTTGGTTTGAAAGGACAGTAATACCCCCTGATAATATTTCTTTGTATCCTTGATCATTGTAGGATATGATACCGATGTCTTTCCCTAATTTCCATTTTTGCTGATCTGCGTATTTGATGGCCTGAATTAAGTCTGAATCATCCAGGGTGAAATACAATTCGCCTTGGTTTAATTCCTCTCCCTCCAGACCATCTAATACTTTAAAATCCATGTTAATGGACTCACAGAAATCTCCACAGCCATTGATAAATTCCGCATCGAAGTATTCTTCTTCGGTTAATACGAGATTTAAACAACGGTATTTTTGAAACAGGTTTGTATGGTTGGTAAATTCTTGAATGATTTGTGATTTTGGATGGCAAACTATACTCGCATGAGTATTTTGCATACTTTCAAAATGCTGGTCTAACAAGATTAATCGGTCACCAGCAATCTTTTTTAAGCATTTAATATTTTCCTCTTCCTCTTCAATCAAATGAGGCATAATTACATAGTAATGGTAATTGCCCAATTGTTGACCTAATATTTCTTGAAATTGACGCGTCTTGTATTGATAAGTAAAAATGTCCACCAATACATTTTTGCCTACAGCTTCATTAAAAGAATTAAAGATGGCTTTATTGGTGTCAGTAATTTTGCCTACTAAAAACATCACCTTGGTTTTTAGCTTCAGCGACGAGTTGGAGATGAAATACCCTTTTCTAAAAATGGAGGTGATGGCTCCCATCTTATGCAACTCAGTATAGGCTCTTTCTACCGTATCTCTCGATAAATAACATTCTTCCGAGGCTTCATTGATGGAAGGCAGACGTTCCCCCGGCTTCAATTCTCCCATCTCAATATCTTGAAGAAGTGAATTAATTAATTGCTGGTATTTTGGCAACTTATTATCAAAATTTTTGCCAGAAAACGAAACAAATGATTTATTCATAATTTGGTTCTGAAAGATTTACTAATGGAGAAAGCTTTGAGTTAAAAACTAAATTATTATGTCTCAAAACGTGTTCAAAATTAAGTTCAAGAGCTTGGATACTTTAGGACAAATCTTTCATATTTAAGGATATATCTTGCAAAATCACCCATTTGAAAGAATTTGAAGGTATTTTTTACCCTTTAATCACCTTTTCTAGGGAAATAGGACATTGGCTAAATATTTCTATGTAGGATAAATCATCTCAGGATTCAGGAATATTTTTCTAATTTTAGTTTTTATTAGCCTAATAAAAGAAACCTTTTGAAACGATTATTTGGACTTTTCTTGCTTTTGTTTTTGGGTGTAAGTTGGCCACTTTCTGCCCAAAAGAGTCAGCGTTATGAACGCTTGACTACGGCATCCGGATTATCTCAAAGTACCATTTCAAAAATTATTCAGGATAAAAAAGGCTTTCTTTGGTTTGCCACTTCAGACGGACTTAACCGCTATGATGGGAATAATTTTGTGGTTTTTAGAAGTAACCCATCGGATTCAACCACCCTTAGTGGAAGTGATATTTTTACCATGTGTGAAGATGATGAAGGCAATATGTGGGCGGGCACCAGGAATGCTGGTTTGAATAAAATTGACCTATCTACGGGTAAGGTTTATCGTTTTTCTAAGGGCCCTAATGGTGAGGATTTTTCTTCCATGACCGTTTCTTCCATTTTGAATTTGGGAAATCATCGGGTCATGGTTTCTGCCACAGGCTTGGGTATTTTAATTTATGACACACGAGAAAACAAATTAATAGCCAAAGAATCGGACGTAAAAAACCCCATGATGGCAGATGTGGTGCGTATTTATCGCCATTCTAAAGGGGCTATCTGGTTTGGTACGCGCACGGGTTTATTGATATCCAGGCTTGGACCTAGATCCTATATGCCATTCAAATTGTCAGAAAAAAATTTAACACCGGATTACCGTATTCGGGTTATTAATGAGGCGGCTAATGGTGACATACTTGTGGGGACGGAGGGAAGAGGGTTATTTCGATTTAATCCGCAAAACCAACATTTTACTCGAGTATTTTACAATGCCCAAAGTCCTTTAAGTCGGCAAAATATCGTTACCAGCCTAACAAAAGATGCCTATAAGAATTTATGGATAGGAACAGATAATGGAGTATATGTACTAAATAAGGAAGATTTTTCCTCTTATTATCAAATTTCATCGAATCCTGATCCAGACCTTGGAATTAGTTCTTTTTCTGTCACCAGTTTATTTACTGATGCCAATCTAAATACCTGGGTAGGAACTTGGGAAGCAGGCTTAAATATTGCCTTTTACCAAAAACCTCGCTTTTCCATTCTACGTTACAAACCTAACACCTTGCAAGGGCTTTTAAGTAATAAAGTTACGGCCATAAGTGCTAGTAAAACGGATCCCAATGGCGTATGGATTGGTTTGAATGTGGGTTTGTCCTACTTTAATTATAAAACAGGGAAAATTGAGCATATCGTTAATAATGCTGGAGTTAACAAATTAAATCAGGTTTCAGATTTTGACGTCAGTTTATTACAATCGGATAAAGATGGTAATTTATGGATTGGCGTTTGGGGTAATGGCTTGATAAATTTGACTTCCCAAAAGAAGCAAATTGCCTATCCATATCAATTAGGTAACCGGGCTGCAAATTTGACGGCCATGAGCTTAATGGGAAATAAACTTTGGCTTGGGACCGTTGGTTTAGGCCTTTTAGAATTTGATATTCCCACTAAAAAATACCGTATTCCTTACCCAGCCTTAGGATCTAAGAATTTTGCGGGTAAGAATATTTCCAGTCTTATGGTCCTTGAAAATAAGCAAATATGGATAGGAACTACTGGCTTTGGATTATATCTGTACGACATAGCTAGTCAACAATTGACACATTTTGAGAAAAATGGAGCTCCCAACGGAATCCGATACAATAATATTACTAAAATATTTCAAGATCGGAATAAGCGAATTTGGGTGTTGACGAATGGGGGAGGTTTACATTTATTTCTAGGACCTGGTAAAGGTTTTAGGAACCTTACGGTGGCAGATGGTTTAGCATCTAATACTTTAAGGAGTATGATGGAGGATAAACAGGGAAACCTCTGGATTAGTACCAACGGAGGAATATCTAAAATGAACCCTAAAACACTCAAATTTGTCAACTTTGATGAATTGGATGGACTTCAAGGGAAGGAGTTTTTGGCCAATGCTTATAGTCAGAATAACAAAGACTGGTTGTTTTTTGGCGGCGCAAATGGACTTAATTTTATTAAGGCAGATAGCCTTAGGATGAAAATGGATATTCCGCCAATTTATTTAACTGGTTTAAAGATTTTCAATAAACCCGTTAAAGTAGGGGACGAAAATTCACCTTTAGAGCGAGATATCCTTCAAACTAAGCATTTAATCCTTCAGCCGAATCAGACAGTTTTTAGCTTGGATTTCGTGGCTTTGGAATATCAAAGGCCAAAGAACAATCGCTACGCGTATTATTTGGAAGGTTTTGATAAAGAGTGGAATGAGGTAGGAACACAACGCACGGCTACTTATACCAACCTTAACCCCGGGGATTATACCTTTAAAGTGAAAGCTACTAATTCCGATGGTGTCTGGGGTGAAAAACCATTTGAATTAAAAATTACCGTTTTGCCTCCTTGGTATAGAACCTGGTGGGCCTATGGTCTCTATTCTCTTATCTTATTTGGTTTGATCTATGGTTTTATGCGCGAGGTGAGAATTCGCGAGGCATTTAAAACGGACCTTAGGATGAAGGAAATTGAGAAGGAGAGAATTCGAGAGTTGGAGCAAGTGAAAACTCATTTCTTTACAAATATCTCTCATGAGTTAAGAACTCCATTGACATTGATAATCAGTCCGTTAGAGAAATATTTTTTAAATAATGCACAGGCCAATAAAGAACAGAAATCTAGGATATTGGCCATCTACCAAAATGCCCAAAAACTATTACACTTGATAAATCAATTGCTTGATTTATCTAAAATTGAAGCAGGGAAGCAGCAACCAGTCATAGCGCAACATGATTTAATTTTACAATTGAATGGTATCATGCAAGGATTTGAAGCTTATGCCGTTCAAAAGCAAATTAAATTAAAATGGGTTCCACCCATGGAATCCCTATTTGTATATTACGATGCCGACATCATTGAAAAATGTATTTCTAATTTACTTTCCAACGCATTTAAGCATACTCCAGAAGATGGAACCATAGCCGTCAAAATGGATTTAATTAAGCAGTTTAAAGCGGGATCTGAGGAAGTTCAAGTGGCTAAAATTCATGTGATGGATACGGGTAAGGGGATTGATTCGACTCATTTACCTCATATTTTCAATCGATTTTATCAAGTTCCTGATTCCATTGGTCGAGTAGGTACTGGAGTCGGTTTATCTCTTTGCAAGGAATTGATGGAGCTTCATTTAGGGCAGATAGAGGTTAGTAGCGAATTAGGTAAAGGCAGCGATTTTTGTATCGAATTTCCGGTAACCCAAAAGGATTATGATCCTTCCTGGATACTCAATAAACCGGTATTTAGTGCAATCGAGCCAAGCTCTGTTTTAAAGAAAGCGGATGAATTGGAAATAGAACAAGAGAAGCAAATTTTAATGGTGGTTGACGATCATTCAGAAATGCGTCAATTTATTTCGGATATTTTTAAAAATAGGTTTCAGATTATCCAAGCAGAAAGGGGTGAAGAAGCCCTAGAAATGGCCTTGAAATTTATCCCTGATGTCTTAATTACCGACTGGATGATGCCTGGTATGAGTGGTGTAAATCTTTGCCGAGCCTTACGCCAAAATCCTAAGACTAACCATATTCCATTATTGATTTTAACATCAAAAAGTTCGCACGAAAGTCAGATTGAAGGAATGCAATCCGGTGCTGATGATTTTGTTTCCAAGCCTTTTAATGCCGATATTTTGGAAATCAGGGTCAATAAATTGCTTGAAACGAAGGAGAGGATGCGGAAAAACTGGCAAAAACAAATGATTCAGCAAGGTTTAACAGAAGGAAAATTATCCGTGTATGAGGATCCCTTCTTGCAAAAAGCCACTCAATTGGTGATCGACCATCTTGCTGAAGCAGAATTTGATGTGGATGACTTGGAAAAAGGCTTGGATATGAGCAAAATGCAATTGTATCGAAAACTTAAGAACTTGACATCATTGGCGGGAAATGAGTTTATTCGTTCCATCCGTTTGCAACAAGCCAAATTGCTTTTAGAAAATTCTGAATTTAATATCTCCGAAATTGCCTATCAGGTTGGTTTCAATGATCCTGCCTATTTTACGCGTGCCTTTAAAAAACAATATGGGAAATCCCCGAAATCATTCATTCAACAAATTCAAGATGAAAAATCCTAAGTATGTTTTCTTAATTATTGTGCCCTTAACTCTTATGATTTCATCCTGGGGGTTTTTGGCGCATAAAACCTTGCAGCAAGTTTCTATTTATGCTTTACCTGATCCATTGGGAGCATATTTCTATGCAAATCAGGATTATTTGGTTAATCAATCCATTCGTCCAGATGTTCGCAGAAACGAAGATAAAACGGAAGATGTGAAACATTATTTGGATATGGATGCGGCCATTTTTGGACCAAATTATACCAAAGACATCCCTCATGAATTCTCAGCAGCTGTAGCTAAATATGGATTAGATTCACTGCGTAAGGAAGGTTTAGTGCCATGGGAGGTTGTCCGGGTTTATGGCCGACTGGTGAATGCATTTAAAAGGGAAATGAAAGATTCTGTATTATTTTATGCAGCAGATTTAGGTCATTATGTGGCTGATGCTCACGTACCCTTACATACCACCAAAAACCATGATGGTCAGTTAACGGGTCAAAAGGGATTGCATGCTTTGTGGGAGAGCTTAGTTCCGGAGGAACAACTATCTCAATATAATTTAGCTACTTATCAGGCAAAACCTTTGGTTTATATCTCTAAACCCCAAGATTTTATTTTTGAAATTTTGTTAGAATCACATGCCATGTTACCTGAATTATTTCAAGTGGAAAAAGAGGTTACGCTAGCTATGGGTGCAGATAAAAAGCACATGCAAGTAGTTCGAAACGGAAGAACTTTAAATTATTATACCAAGGAGTTTATTCAAGCTTATGGAAATAAGCTGGGCGCAAAGGTGCAAGACCGTATGTTGGTATCAGCCCACCGCGTAGCCTCCTTTTGGTATTCAGCTTATAAAGATGCTGGTTCTCCTGCTTGGGTGAATCATGATACTAAAATTTCTCAGGAATTAAAGGGCGCCTTTCAGGCGGAGAAAAAAGCCTGGTTAGCGAATACGTTGATTAGCGATAAATTATTAATCTCTGTAAAGAATAAAAAGGCCGAGTAAGGTGAAGAAAATTTTAATTATTTCAGATACCCATTCCTTTTTAGATCCAAGGTTGGAGCCTCATTTACAAGCTTGCGACCAAATTTGGCATGCGGGAGACTGGGGGTCAGTTCAATTGGCAGACCAACTTTTGACTTATAAAAAACCGATAGCTGGTGTTTATGGCAATATTGACGATAGGACCATTCGTAATATGTACCCTAAAATCATGCGCTTTCGATGTGAAGAAGTTAATATAGCCATGACGCATATTGCAGGAGCACCCTCTTCTTACAAGCCAGATGCTTATGAGGCTTTTTCAAAGGGAATACCTCAGATTTTTGTTTGTGGGCATTCGCATATTCTTCAAGTTAAGAGGGATATTAAACGAAATAATATGCTATTTATTAATCCGGGCGCTGCAGGGCAGCATGGATTTCATCCCATTCAAACAGCTATTCAATTGAAGATTGATGGTACGCGCATTTATGATGTAGAAATCATTCAAATGGAGCGGAATAGAAAGGTTCCTAAAGAAATGCTAGAGGAAGGAATGTAAGATAAATAGCTATTCAAGCCCTAAAAAAAGAAAGGTGTAAACATTTTATTGTTTACACCTTATTATATGAACACAGGATTTGGTAATTAAAAAGGCGGAATTAAATATTTTTATAAAAACAAATCTGTTATAATTTGAGTTTATGTCTGTTTTACTTTATGTATGACAAAATTCAACAAATTTACTTAGTGGCAAAAGGTTAATTTATGCCTGATGATGGTAAATATGTTACCTCAATTTAGTTCAGTTCTAAATTCTAGTGGAGTAATTCCAGTTAATTTTTTGAAATATTTATTGAAATTAGTAGGCTCATCAAAACCTGTATCAAAGCAAATTTCCTTAATGGAAAGTGTTGTAGAACTTAATTTTCTTTTGATTTCCAAAATGATGTAATCATCTAAAAACTCCTTAGCCGTTCGATGCGTAAATCGCTTGCAGATTTCATTTAAATGCTTGTAAGAGATATTCATCATATCCGAATAATCATTGACATTCCTGCTTTGGGAATATTTGCTTTCAATTAAATTTCTAAATTTTTCAAACACTTCAAATCCTTGCTTGGTAATTCCTTCTGAATACAAAAGGTTTCTATTGTTGAGTTTATAAAGTATGATAGAAAATAAGGAAGCTATGATTTGATATTTCAGGACATAGCGGCTATTACTATATTCAGTTGCCACTCTTTTCGCATAATCCATCATGCACTCATCTAATTGGTAAATAGGCTTAAATATGTGGTAATTGAATAATTGAGAAATATGAAAATATGTATTGGGGGTAAAGTAGTTTAATAGGTATTCCTTGGTAAAGAAAATGAAATAGCCATGGTAGTCAGACTCAGCATTTAACTCATGTATTTGGTTGGGTGAAATGATTAAACACTCATTTTCATTGACTAAAAATTCTTGAAAGTCCACCTTATGTTTGACCGAACCTTTGGTGATAATTAAGAGTACATAAAAATCTACTCGATGTGGGAAATAGGGGGTATGCGGTTCATATTTTGACCAATCTCGATTACAAAATTCTTGTAAATCAACGCATTCAAAACCTTCTGATTTTAGGTCTTCTTTAAACGATACTTTGGGTATAAATTTCAATGGTAGTACACAGTAAATGGTAAAACATGTTCATTGTTAATTACCAATTGTTTATGGTAATTATTGAACCTGAACGGGTTCAATCTTCTAAATGTATGTAAATTTTCAAATAACAAAAAATTCTTTGCAAAAATTGACATATATCAATTTTATATTTTGCGCTTGGGCAAGTTTAGAATACCCAATCTTCTTATTTCTTAATTTTTTGGCTAAAGATGGTGTTTCCAGATTCATCTATAAATTGAAATTCTAAGGCTTTGGATTGTATAAAAAAGGCAGCAAATCCATTGACCGATTGGGCGAAAATGGATTTATCTTTTGTTTGTAACGGAGTAATTTTACTGCCCGCTCCAGAAATCACATGATGTAGTTTTTGATTTAAATGGTTGTATTCCAAATGGTGTTCATGGCCTGCTAAATAAAAGTCTACTCCCATTTTTTCAAATAGTTTTTGCCAGGAATTCGCTACATGATTTATTCTCCCCATACGTGGACCAGAAGTAAATAGGGGATGGTGTCCTATTACGATTTTCCAAGTGGCTTTGGATTGACTCATTAATTTGGTAAACCATTTTTTTTGAGCACTAGTATCCTGTGCAGCTACATTCGATCTAAAAGGTTCCTCTGCATCGCTATAATATCCTAGTTCAAAGGGAGAAGTATCCAAAAATGCCATTAATAAGGTGGCACCATCGCCTAATTTGTAGGTTTTAGAATAGTATCTGGCAGGTAAATTCCATCTCCGACTCACTTTTGAATAGTCTATTTCAGCCTGAGGATTACCTGCATAATCGTGGTTTCCTAAAACGGGGTACCAGTTGACATGCAGACTATGTGCCGTATAAATATCTTCAAAACTACTTTTCCATGCCGGATCTTGGGCACTTGCTACTCCTTTGGGATAAATATTATCTCCTGTAGTAATGATAAAGTCTATTTCTGCCTCGGCGGCAGTCAAAGCCATTTGTTTGGCTACGTCTTTTTGGTGGTATTCGCCATGACGACCAAAATCACCCATAAGCAAAAAGCTGATGTCTGATTTAGGGTAACTTTTAGCTTGTTGGGCCCAATTTTGATGAAGGCCTACCCACATCATGAAGGCTATCAAGAAGGTTGATTTCATACAGCAAATGATTGAATATTTTCAAATACACTACCTTTTTGGAATGACTTTAAAATCCATCCTCCGCCAATCACGTCATCCCCTTCATAAAATACAGCTGCTTGCCCCGGTGCTATACCGGAAACCTCATCATGAAAAGTTACTTTGATTTTATCAGCTATTTGTTCAATTAAACCTTCCGTTCCTGGATCCTTGTATCGAACTTTGGTAATGGTTTCTAGGCCTCCGGCTGGTATTTCAGCATATTTCTGAAGATTTAATTGTCCCACATACATACCTGTACGATTCAAATCCTCTAATTTTCCAATTACCACCTCATTCGTTTCTTTCCGAATTTCCGTGACAAAAGCAGGAAAACCAAAGGCTTTTCCTAGTCCTTTTCTTTGACCAATGGTATAAAATGGGTAGCCCTCATGTTTCCCAATGATTTTTCCCGACTGATCCACGAAATTTCCTCCTTGCACTGCTTCTTCTAAATCAGGTAAACGTCTTTTTAAAAAGCCTCGGTAGTCGTTGTCTGGCACGAAACAAATTTCATAGCTTTCTGATTTATTCACTAAATCCACAAAGCCTCTTTCAGTGGCCATTTCACGGATGCGTTGTTTGGTTAAATGTCCCAAAGGCAAAATGGTCCTAGCAAGACTCTCCTGAGATACTCCCCAAAGCACATAGCTTTGATCTTTTAAGGCATCTACCCCCTTTGAAATAATATATCGATTATTTTCTTGTCGGATTTGGGCATAATGTCCTGTTGCGATAAAATCACATCCCAACTGGTCTGCTCTACGTAATAAGGCATCCCATTTGATGTGGGTATTACACATGACACAAGGGTTAGGAGTTCTACCTTCTACGTATTCATTAGTAAAATAATCGATAACTGAATCACCGAATTCTTCCCGAATGTCTAAAATGTAATGCGGGAATCCCAAGGAAACGGCTATATGCCGAGCATCATTGATGGAATCTAGAGAACAGCAGCCTGTTTCTTTCTTCGTTCCACCTGAGCTAGCATAGTCCCATGTTTTCATGGTCATGCCTATCACTTCGTACCCTTGTTCGTGTAATAATACAGCTGCGACCGAGCTGTCAATGCCGCCGCTCATAGCGACGAGAACGCGTCCTTTTGTTTCCATATTCAATTCAGGTTCAAAGCCTGCAGAAATTTTCCGCAATTTAATGATTTATTTCTCCAATAAGTCATTTTTATTTGTAATTCACGTCCTATGCAGTAGTTTTGCCAATTGTTTTAGAATAAAATATGATGTTAAAAACACGGGTGAAGGTTTCCTCCATTGATAACCTTTCGGATGCTCGATATTGTGCCGGCATGGGGGTTGATTGGTTAGGGTTTGCCTTGCATGAAATGCCATTAGATAAGTTTAAGGAAATTAGAAATTGGTTAAGTGGAGTGGAAATTGTAGCAGAACTTTCAGGACTTTCGTCAGATCAAATTAAAGAAATCGTTCAAAACTATGCACCTGATTGGATTGAAGTGGATTCCCGGGTGCAATTACCGCGTTTACTAGAATTAGATATTCCAAAAATGATGCGAGTCAATATTGATTCAGATAATTTACCTGCCTTATTTGCTACGGCTGCACCTTATGTGGCTTATTTTTTATTGGTGGCAGATTCTCCTGATTCTTTGGTGGGTATGGAAGCTCAGATAGAAACCTGGGCAGCTCAGTATCCTGTCATGTTGGGCTTAGAACTTCCAGAAGAAGATTTAGAGGAATGGGTGGAGCAAAGTTCAATCCAAGGAATAGGACTTATGGCTGGGCATGAGGATAGACCAGGATTTAGGGATTTTACGGATTTAATGAGTATCTTAGAAAAATTAGAAACGGAATAATTCAATCCATTTATGCTACAACGAATTCGCGCAATCGTTCAACAGCTTAAAAGCCTTTTCTGGACAGGATTGGAGCGTTTAACGGTTTTGTTCTTGTCCTTATTAGCTCGTGTCCTAGGAGAAAAGAAGTATTCTTGGCTGGTAGGCCAAGTGGCAATGACCAGTTTTTTTCTACGGACAAAATGGAGATTAATCGAGGCTTATTATGAAGCCCGAGTAGACCGAAATTCTCCTTATTATCGTCCCATTGTCACCATGTGGAAAGTAGCGGGTAAAGTAGTCATGTATGTGCTAATCTACCTGTTTGTGATTGAGACCAATATCTTTTGGTTGACGGGTGAAATGCCAGGAGTAGATGAATTGCAAAATCCTAAATTATCTCAAGCTTCTGAAATTTATTCTGCTGATGGTGTTTTATTAGGAAAATACTTTGCAGAAAATAGAACTCCAATACGCGATTATAAATTGCTTTCGCCTTACCTTGTTCAAGCCCTAGTGGCAACCGAAGATGCCCGTTTTTACGAACATACCGGTATAGACTTTCAAGCTTGGGCAGGAGTGGCTCTGGGATTAGTAAAAGGCGGTGATCGTGGGGGAGGAAGTACCATTTCTCAGCAATTGGCTAAGAATTTATTTAAAACAAGGACTAAAAAAGGATTTACCAAAACAGGTTTATTTGGCTATATTCCAGGTTTAAGTAAGTTGATATATAAATCCAAAGAGTGGGTGACCGCCATTAAACTAGAACGTTTTTATACCAAAGATGAAATCATCCTTTGGTACTTAAATACGGTTGACTATGGAAATAATGCCTACGGTATTAAAGTAGCATCTAAAACCTATTTCAATACTTCCCCAGATTCTTTAAATATCCAAGAGGCTGCTATTTTAGTGGGACTTCAGAAAGCTACTACGACCTATAATCCTAAGCGTTATGAAGGTAAACCATTGGAACAAAATAAAGCTTGGAAACGTCGTAATGTAGTCTTAGCCCAAATGGTAAAGGCTGGTTATCTCAAGAAAAACGCCTTCGATTCATTAGCTAAAATGCCTATTGAATTACATTCTAATGAAGAATCACCCTATGACGGTACTGGCAATTATTTCAAAGTGGCCATTGCTAAATATTTGAATGAATGGGCTAAAGCCAACGATATGGAAATTGATTTATATCGTGATGGTTTGAAAATCTACACGACCATTGATTCTAGAATGCAGATTCATGCTGAACAAGCCGTGGAGTCAGGTATGCGTTCCATTCAAAAAACATTTGATAATCACTGGACTGGGCAAAATCCTTGGGTAGATGAACATGGTAAAGAAATTCCTGGTTTCATTGATACAGTGGCTAAACGTACGGAATACTATAAGGCATTAGTACATAAATACCCCAATAATCCCGATTCTGTCATGCATTACATGAAGAATGTCAAGCGGAAAATGTGGGTGTATTCCAGGTCTACCATGGGTGAAGAACAAATGACCATGAGTGCCTATGACTCGATCCAATATTATAAGCGATTCTTACAGTCAGGTATGATGACCTTGGATCCATACACAGGGCATATTAAAGCTTGGGTAGGTGGATTGGATTTTAAGTATTTTAAGTACGATCACGTAAAGCAATCGAAGCGTCAACCCGGATCTACATTTAAACCCTTCGTTTATACGGCCGCGATTGATGGACCTAAAGATTTGTCGCCATGTTACATGATGACCGATGAGCCATTTGAACTGGAAGTAGAAGAAAAGGGCGAAAAGAAAATTTGGAGGCCATCCAATGCTGATGGGACTTTTTCCTATTCGGCTATGCCCATACGTAGGGCATTGGCTAAATCCATTAACTCAATTACTGCCCGTTTAACCAATGAGGTAGGAGCGGACACTGTTATGTATTATGCACAGAAAATGGGAATCAAGAGTCCATTAAAAGCGGTTCCTTCCATAGGATTGGGTTCTTTTGATGTTTCCTTGTACGAAATGATTGGTGCCTATTCCGCTTTTGTCAATGAAGGTATCCATGTGGAGCCAATGATAGTTCAAGAAATTAAGGATCAAAATGGCAAGGTTTTACAACGTTTTGACCCTGTTTCTTACCGTGTCATCAAAAAAGAATCAGCTCAATTAGTTCGCTCCATGTTAGAAGGGGTGGTTTATGAAGGTGGAACAGGTAGTTCATTATTATGGAACGAGGGAGAAGTTTTATTACCGGCCAATAATCGATATGCACCTGCATTTGCAGCTAAAACCGGTACAACATCCAATCATTCAGATGGTTGGTTTATAGGTATGACACATAATTTAATATCCGGTGTTTGGGTTGGTGGGGATGACCGTTCCATTCACTTCCGAACGGGTGCTTTGGGTGAAGGTTCTAAAACAGCCTTGCCGATTTACAAGCGCTTTATGATAAAAGTTGTCAATGACCCTCTTTTGGCTAATTATAAGCCCGTGCCTTTTGACAAATTAGATAAACGAGTGGTTAAAAAGGATTTTAACTGTCAAAGTTCATACAGTACCCTACCAGATTCACTTCAAGTCAGTGATTCGGAATTGGATTCACTCAATTCTTTATTAGGAAGTCCTACTGAATCGCCTGATACCAATCAACATTCCCCTCAATAAATATGCGTAAGGAAGTTATAGCCGAATATTTTAAAGGTTTGCAAGATTCTATCTGTAAGGGCATAGAAGCCGTAGATGGGGGTAGTAGATTTAAGGAAGATAATTGGAAGCGGAAGGAAGGCGGAGGTGGTCGCTCTCGAGTGATTGTGAACGGGAATATCTTAGAAAAGGCTGGCGTGAATTTTTCAGCTGTATTTGGACCATTGCACCCTAAAATGGTGAAAAGTCTAGATTTAAAGGAAGAGGTAGATTTTTTTGCCTCTGGAGTTTCTATTGTTATGCACCCAATCAATCCTTGGGTACCGATTATTCATATGAATGTTCGGTATTTTGAATTAAGCAATGGCGAAAACTGGTTTGGTGGAGGTATAGATTTAACGCCTCATATCATCATACCTGAACAGGCCAAATGGTTTCATGAACAAATAAAATCAGTTTGTGACCGCTTTGATAAATCCTATTATCCTAGCTATAAAACTTGGGCAGATGATTATTTTTTTAATACTCACCGAGAAGAAACACGAGGAATAGGAGGGATATTTTTTGATTATGTCAAATCAAAGAATCTTGAAGAAAAATTAGCCCATTTTGACTTTGTTAAAGCGGTAGGAGAAGCTTTTGTGCCAATTTACAGTCATTTGATGGAAGAAAATGCTATCAGGCCCTTTGGAGAGAAAGAAAAAGCGTTTCAGCTTTTGCGTCGTGGAAGGTATGTAGAGTTTAATTTGGTACATGACAGGGGTACAAAATTCGGTTTAGAAACGAATGGTAGAACAGAATCAATATTGATGAGTTTGCCTCCATTAGCTAGCTGGGACTATATGCACGATTATTCTGATTACCCTTTGGGAATTGAAACGCAGAAATTATTAGTCAAAGGTATTGATTGGGTATATTAATTTTATTCCCATGTGATTAAAAGAAAAGCCACTAGAAATAAATCTAGTGGCTTTTTTATGTTGTGTTAACGATACTCGTTGGAATGATTAGCTTTCTTTTTCCCAAACTACAGAGATACCTTTGGGAGTCATTAATAAAATTCGCGTAGGTGAAGGCAAAAGTACTAATCTTGCACCCACCGCTGGATTTTCAATCCATTCAACCTCTACACCCTCTTTTTTACCTATTTCAATTTCTCCATCTTCTGTTTCAACAAATTTTTTGGCTAGGTAAGCGGTAGGTAGGAGCACATCAGATTCTGGACAATGTTTGATATGAACCTTTTCGAGAATTTCTTCTAATTGATCACCATATTTCTCATTAAAATCATCTTCTAAATCGTGTAAGATTTCTTCTACATCATCATAGCTTTCATCTGAATAGTTCAATTTAGAGAGTTCTAAACGTTTTTCAAGGATGGCAATCATTGCCGCGTCAATCGTATTCATGAAGTATTTTTCTAATTTTTTGTAAAGATAGGCCTTAAAATGTATTTCCTAAACATGATTTTCATGAAATGGATTGATCCGATTAAAATTTGGGTTGAAATGTAAATTTCCTTTTTGTATGGATAAGCCCGAGGCAAAATTATTGGTATACAAACTACCTGTCCCTAAACCTTGAGGTAGATTAGGGGAATAATCCGCAGTGAATTGCGCAATGGCTTGAAGACCAATATTTGATTCCAAAGCCGAAGTAATCCACCAAGCCATTTCCCTAGATTCCGCAGCTTGAATCCAATCATGACTTGCTGAAAATCCACCTAATAAACTCGGTTTTAAAATAAGGTATTGGGCGGGAATTTTATCTAGTAATTGATTTTGTTGATATTCAGACTCTAAGCCTATCAGCTCTTCATCGAGCGCAATGGGTAAAATATTTTCTTTACATAAATCGGCCATCGCATTCCATAAACCTGCTGCGATGGGTTGTTCTATGCTATGAATATCAAGTTTGGCTAATTTTTCCAATTTATGAGCGGCCTCCTGTGTTTTAAAAGCCCCGTTAGCATCAACTCGAATAGTCAATTGTTCTTTCGAAAACTGACTTCTAATGTTCTTTAAAATGGCTAATTCCTGTTCAAAATCGATAGCCCCAATTTTTAATTTTAAACAGGTATATCCTTGAGCTATTTTTTCTTCGATTTGATCTTCCATGAAATCTGCTTTTCCCATCCAAATGAGTCCATTGATGGGTATTGACTGATTTCCTTGGCTAAAATCATTATCAAAATATTGTCCATTTTTGCCCATGATGTAGTCGAAGACTGCCATTTCAATGGCAAATTTATAGGAAGGGTAACCAAGAGGTAGCTCCTTGACAAATAAGGGAATTTCGTCCAGGCTTTCCGGAAATAACTCCCAATTGGCGCTTTTAATATATTTTTCAAAGCCCGCCAATCCCTCTTCTTCAAATTCGGGGCTTAATCCTCGTAACGGTCCAGCTTCACCTAAACCCACTTGAAGAGGATTTTTTTTATTCTTTATCTGAATGAAATATGAATTTTTTTCAGTCAGCACACCCCGAGAAGTGCCGGCTTCAAAATGAAATTTTAAAGCATGTTTTTGGTAAGAAACAGATATATCAAACATGTATGCAAGTTATTATTTTCTTGGCTGTTTTGCCGCCTCGACGATTCTTTTTAGCTTTAAACTTGATATGAAAAAATTATTGACTTGGTTTCCAGCATTACTTTATGGAATAATCATATTCTTGCGAAATACATGTTATGATTGGGCTTGGTTTAAATCACATCATTTTGAAAAGCCCAAAACCATTGTAGTAGGAAATCTAGCAGTGGGCGGTACGGGCAAAAGTCCTTTAGTGGCCTATTTGATTCAACACGCTCCTTGGCAATCAGCTTTAGGTATTTTGAGCAGGGGATATGGACGACTTAGCCATGGCTTCAAATGGGTTCAGACTAGTTCGACAGCCAGTGAGGTAGGAGATGAGCCCCTTAGCTATAAAACCTCATTTCCCAATATCCATGTAGCTGTTTGTGAAAATCGGGTTCAAGGAATTCATCAAATGTATGCCGAGTACCCAGAAATAAGCACAGTAATTCTAGATGACGCTTTTCAGCACCGTGCCTTGAAAGCAGATTTTAATATCGTTTGTACAACTTTTGATCAGCCCTATTTTAAAGACCATTTAATGCCCATGGGCCGGCTCCGGGAATGGAGAGAAGGTATTCATAGGGCGGATGTGGTTGTGCTTACACGCTGTCCTTCTCACCTAAGCAGACAAGAAATGCAATGGTTTCAATCCCAAATTCCTAAACCCGTATATTTTGCATCTATTCGCTATGCTAAACCCTTAGGTCTGAATTCGGAATCCATTACCACCTGGTTTGCCATAGCCGGTATTGCTGACCCGACATTGTTTTTTCAACAAGTTGCCACCTTAGGTGAGTTAAAAAGGACACAATCTTTCCCTGATCACCACCGTTTTAAGTCGGCAGAGCTTGAAGAAATGAACAACCTAGCCAAGAATATGGCATCACATGAAGCATTTATTACTACGCACAAGGATTTTGTTCGTTTACAATCTGTCGCTAACGACTATCCTTTCTTGAAACAAAAACTGCTCTATTTGCCCATGGAGATGTATTTTTTAGAGCAAGAAGCTGAGTTTTGGAATGTATTGAAACAGAGCTTAGCAATATAATTTCCTTAAATTAAGCTACCTTTGTGGGGATGAAACATCGCTTAGCCGTACTTTTTTTACTTTTATTTTTGTTGCCGATTTCTATTTGGGCACAAGTGTTAACACCTGGTACATCTTCGGGTTTTCCAGGAACACAAAATCCCAATGATCGAAATAGTTTCCCCAATCCTGCCAATCCTACGACTCCTTCTAAAAGTAAAGGTCCACAAAAAAGTGGTAGAGCTGCTCTGGATGATTCCACTAAATTGATTTATGGTCCTAATACCATGTATTATCTGTACGAATCAGATATGGTTAATTCTAAGGACATTAAACGAAGAATTGACACGACACTAACTCTTTTTCAGCGCTATTTATTTCAAGAAAAAAGCGGTTTTTTGACGGCTAATTTAGGTAACGATGGAACGGCCGTTAGAAATGTGTTTTATCAATCTCCAGCTAGCCTAGGGACGCAACTAGGTTACTCAGTTTATGCTCCTTATGCTTTCCAATCGGATCAAGTGCGGTATTTCAATTCTAAATCTCCTTATTCGGAAGTGGAATATAATTTGGGCGGAGGAGGACAAACGCGTTTGAATTTTAATTTCGCTAGAAACGTAGATTCCTTGTGGAATATTGGTATTTCACTTCAACGAATGGTGGCCGACAAAGTATTAACGGATGCGGCATTTAAATCTGGAGAACAAAGTTTATTAGGTCAATGGGGCCTTTTATTACATACTAATTATCAATCAAAAAATGGTAAATACCGTTTACTTGGGCATATTAATTATTTTGATCAAGGTACAAATGACCAAGGTGGGGTTAAATTATCAAAAACCTTAACGGCAGATGAAGCTCTAAAATATGTAGATAATACAGCTATTTTATCCAATTCACTTTCCCAATCCAATGATAAATTCATCAAATTCCATTTATACCATGAATATATTGGCTGGAAAGGTTTACAATTGTTTCAAACCTTAGATGTTGAAAATAGGACCGTTAAGTTTCGAGATAAAGCATTTCAACAATCATTAGCCGATGGTTTTTATCCTAGAACTTATATTCAATACATTCAGGCTCCGAGTGAAGATTCTCTTTACAATGAAAATCAATGGTCTTCCTATAGCCATCAAACAGGTTTTAAGGGTATTTATAAGCAATTTGTATACCGAACCTACCTGAAACAAAGGTATTGGTCTGTGTATAATCCCATGAATAATAGTAGTCTAGATCGATTTGAAAATTATGTTGGTATATGGTTAAATCAATCATTCAATAAAAATATTGATTTTACAGCCGAAGGGGAATATTTATTAGGTTCAGATTATCGATTGAAAGCTAATTTTCAATCCCCATTCTTTCAAGTCACTGCTCAACGAATTTCGTATAGTCCGAGTATTGCCCATAACTGGGTGTATAATACCTCATATCGATGGAAAAATGATTTTGCCAATATTTCCATTGATGAAATTTATGGAGGCATTAGCTTAAAATCTAAATCGATTTATTTTAAACCAGGTTTAACCATCCAGCGAATTTCAGATTGGATTTATTTTGATACGCTAGCCACGCCAACTCAAGTAAAAGCGGATATTGGTGTTTTTAGAACTAATGTAGACATTGGAGGACAATGGCGGAAATTCTCTTGGTTTACTAAAGTATATGCCAATACGCAAACTGGCCCCGATGTTATTAGGATGCCTAATTTATTGATAGACGCTAATTTAGCTCTAGATGTTCAATATAAGAAGTTGCTTTATGTTCAATTTGGAATTGATGTTCATCATCAATCGGCCTATTTTGCGGATGCCTATCAGCCTGCTTTACAGCAATATCATATTCAAAATAAGTATCAAGTACCTGCTTTTGTACAAGTAGATCCTTATGTATCTCTGCGTATTAATCGCGTGCGATTATTTTTTAAAATGTCCCATGCCAACTTTGGCTTGTTGAACAATAATTTTTACACCGCATATTTACATCCCGCTATGTCACGCGTTTTTGGCTATGGTGTGAAATGGCTTTTGTTTGATTAACAAGATCCGATGCAGTGCATCAGCTTTTTTGGTTGGAGGGTTTACAGAGCCGATGCACTGCATCTGCTTTTTTGGTTGGAGGGTATACAGAGCTGATGCGGTGCATCAGCTTTTTTGGTTGGAGGGTTTACAGATCCGATGCACTGTATCAGCTTTTTGATATTTTGGGATTAGGATTTTTTTTGAGCATTTAGGGTATTTTTTTTGTAGTTGATTTCCGATTAACTCGGATTAGCATCAAAAAAATATACCTATGCCACCAATGAAACCAAGAAAATTCCACGATAAATATAGGGTAGATACAACAAGAAAACGAGACTGGGATTATCGAAGACCAGCAGCCTATTATATTACCATTGTAACCAAAAATAGAATTCCATTCTTTGGGTCCATAGTAAAAAGTCAAGATGCTTCTGACTCAAAAATGCAATTAAGTGAATTAGGAAAATTGGCTGAAAAGTTTTGGAGAGAAATACCTTCACATTTCCCTTTTGTAGAATTAGCCAATTTTGTCATCATGCCTGATCATTTGCATGGTATGTTGATAATCAAAAATTACCCCGTTTCAACTTCACAATTCAATCAATCTTAGGTAAGGAAATTTTAAATACTTCCAATGAAATGAATGCAGATTCCGTTCGAGATTCTAATTCATTTAAAAGGACCAAAAAAGGTATACCAAATGCTTATATGTCTTCTATTTCACCCAAAAATGGTTCCATATCATCCATAGTTCGTTCCTATAAATCTGCTGTATCTAAATTTGCTCATAAGTTTACTCCAGATTTTGGCTGGCATTCCAATTATCATGATTATGTAGTTTTAAATAAAAGGTCATTTGATAACATGCAGCGCTATACGCTCAATAATCCCAAAAATTGGGGAAAGAAGAAATCTCCATTGTAAAATGGTTTAAAATAAAAGATAGCCATTTACTTTTACCCAAATTTCAGCACAATAAGCTCCCAATTTTTCATTAGATTTACCATGTTTTAAATCTATTACTAATGACAACAATTTCTCGTCGTGAGTGGGTAAAAGGAATGACATTAGCCACATTGGGTACTGTCGCTTTTTATGACCTTTCCGCCCAAGCCAAACCTAATTTTCCTGTTTCTAAAAAAGCACCAGCCTGGACAGCCAAACAAGAACAAATACTGAATGAATGGATAGGAGTTATAATTCCAGAGTCATCCATTCCTGGGGCAGTAAGTTTAGGAGTTCCTAAATTTGTAAAAACCATGTTAGATGATTGTTATGAGCTTTCTGCTCAAGAAACTTTCCGTCAAGTTTTAGATGCTTTCCCTAGTTCTTTTGAATCCTATGTTAAAAAAGCTTGGTCACAAGCTAATCAAGCCGAAAAAGAGGAATTTCTTTTTGCTATGGCCAAAGGTAATGTAGGTTCTGGTGCTCAAAAAGCCATGTCAACCTTGAAAGGTTTAACGATACAAGGTTATACTACTTCGGAAGAAATTATGGTCAAATATTACAATTACGTCATGGCGCCAGGTTTTTTTAATGGCTGTGCTCCTGTCAAAAAATCATAAGGTAAACTCAATGAACTATTTAACAAACGCTGAAAAACGCACTTATGGTGCTATCGTAATCGGGTCGGGAATGGCAGGAGGATGGGCTGCCAAAGAGTTTTGTGAGAAAGGAATTAAAACATTGGTTTTAGAAAGAGGTAGAAAAGTAACTCACAATGAAGATTATCCAACTACTTTAATGTCTCCTTGGGAGTTTCCTCACCGTGGTCGTTTGTCGGAGGAAGAATTAGCTGAAAATCCCATTATATCCAAGTGCTACGCATTTAGAGAGGATGCAAAACATTTCTTTGTAAAGGATAAAGAACATCCTTATGAACAAGACAAGCCTTTTGATTGGATTCGAGGATATCAAGTAGGAGGAAAATCCCTTTTATGGGCCAGACAAACCCAACGTTGGTCTCAATTGGATTTTGATGGTCCTGCTCGAGATGGCTTTGCCACACCTTGGCCCATTACTTATAAAGAATTAGACCCTTGGTATTCTCATGTAGAAAAATTTGCTGGTATTTCGGGTAATAAAGATGGCTTGGATGTATTGCCTGATGGTGAATTTTTACCGCCTCATGAATTGACTTGTGTAGAAAAGCACTTTCAAAAAGAAATTAAAAGATTATACAATGATCGACATGTGATTATCGGTCGATGTGCTCATCTAACCGAGCCTAAGGAAATTCATTACCAACAAGGTAGAGCTCAATGTTTAGGTCGTAATTTATGTCAACGGGGTTGCCCTTACGGGGGATATTTTTCCGCAAATGCCTCTACTTTACCTTGGGCAGCTAAAACTGGAAATATGACTTTACGGCCAGATTCTGTGGTTCATTCCATTATTTATGATGAGAAAAAACAAAAGGCCGTAGGTGTTCGGGTGGTTGATGCACATACCAAAGAAATGGTGGAATATTACGCTAAAGTGATTTTTGTTACTGCCGCAGCATTAAATACCAATCTGATTTTATTGAATTCGACTTCACATCGATTCCCCAATGGATTAGGAAATGACTCAGGGCTTTTAGGTACACACATTGCATTTCATAATTATAGAGCATCCATTTCAGCAGATTATGAAGGATATTTAGATTATAAAACGGAAGGAGGCCGTCCAAATTCGGGATACATTCCTCGCTTCCGTAATTTGTACAAGCAAGAAACCAATTTCTTGAGAGGTTATGCCGCCGGTATGAACGCAGGAAGGGGTTCAAGTACTGACCGCGAAGGTTTAGGAGAAAGCTTGAAGAATTCCTTGCTTAATCCCAAAATGAATCAAATGTGGTATGCTGGATCACATATGATGGGTGAAACCATTCCAAAAGAATCCAATAAAGTTACTTTGGATAAGCTAAAAAAGGATGAAAATGGTATGCCTATCTTGCATGTCAATGTGGCTTATGATGACAATGACGATAAAATGGTTCAGGATTTTATTGACCAATTTACCGAAATGTACACCAAAGCAGGCTTTAAAAATATACGCCATCGGGATACTAAACAAGCTCCAGGATTGGATATTCACGAAATGGGAGGGGTTCGCATGGGAGCAGATCCTAAAACTTCCTTGTTGAATAAGTGGAATCAAATGCACCATGTGAAAAACGTTTTCGTCACAGATGGAGCATGTATGACTTCTACATCCACACAAAATCCTTCTTTAACCTATATGGCATTTACGGCTAGAGCCGTAGATTATGCTGTTAAGGAGATGAAAAAGGGGAATTTATAAGCGCGGATGAAATCATTTTTAAGGCAAACAGCGGAACACCTCATTGCTCAACATGGCTTTGATGAAATAAGGGAGGTGGCTATCGTCATGCCATCCCAACGTGGTGCGCTTTACCTTAAAACACAATTAGCTCAATTGGGAGAAAGACCATTTCTTTCTCCTAAAATTATGACCATTGAGGAATTTGCTCTGCAAATGACAAATTCCGAGCTCATTGACCCCATTTCTTTATTGTCAGAAGCATTTACTTGCTTTAAAGAGGTTGATCCTCAGGTAGATTTTGATCGATTTGTTTCCTGGGGACAATTGATGTTAAAGGATTTTGATGTGCTCGACCTTTATATGGTAGATCCCGTTCAATTATTTTCTTTTCTTTCTGAGGCTAAATCTTTGGAGCGGTGGGGAAAAGATTATGGTGAAGAACATCCAGAAAAATTCATTACCGAACATACCAAGGCATATTTTCAGCTTTATGATCATTTATTAGAGGTTTATATTCGACTCAAAAATCGTTTAGATTCTTTGGGATTGGTTTATCGGGGAATGGCCTATCGGCGCTTGGTGGAGAATTTAGAAAAAGGTATCGCTCTTCCTAAAGCCTTCAAAAAGATTTATTTTGTTGGCTTTAATGCTTTGTCCAAAGCTGAAGAAGATATCATTAGCCTACTTTTGAAACAAGGATTGGCTAACACGCTTTGGGATGCGGATGAATATTATGTGAAAAATAAATTTCATCGAGCAGGCAATTGGTTAAGAAATTATTCTCATCCTGCTTCTCAAGAATATTTATCTCGTGGACCTTTCCTTTGGATGGGTAAAAACCTAATGGAATCACCCAAAAAAGTCCAAATTTTAGGTGTGGCCAATCCCTCTGCTCAAGTTTATGTGGCCATGGAGGCCATTAGGAATTGGGCAAAAAATCATGGAGATCATGAACAGGTGGCATTGGTATTAGGGGATGAATCCCTATTGGACTCTTTGACACAATATATTGGTGAATTCAAGGATCGATTGAATATCACGATGGGTTTTTCCATCAAAAAAACACAGATTTATTCCTTACTGAATTTATGGTGGGAATTAACCAAAAGAGGTGTAGATGAACGCTATCCTATGTCGCATTTCTTGAAACTTTGGAATCACCCATTGGTTCAAATTTATGCTGACTCGGAATCTAAAAAAAGACAAGTTCCTGCCCAAAATATACTTTCCAAGCTAGGTGAGGAAAGTTTATATCTTTCATTTGAACAAATAAAGGAACTTCAAATTCCTTTACTTCAGCATATTGTAGTTCAATTAGACGATGAATTTTCTATTATTCTAAGTCAAATTAAGGGTTTTGTCGAACAAATTTTAAGGGCCTACCCTAAAAATGAATGGGATGAAGAAGCGCAAGCCATTCAACAGGCATTTGATGTTTGTGAAACCTTAGAATCCGCTATAAAAGGTCGTTTCCCAATTTCCTATAAAAGTGGAAAAATATTGTTGATGCAATTATTGCAGCAGCAAAAGCTGACATTTGAGGGACCTGATCATAGTTCTAGAACCTTGCATGTCATGGGTTTATTGGAAACTAGAACCCTAGACTTTGATCGTGTGATTGTATTGTCTTTGAATGAAGGTTCATTACCAGGGACAAGAAAGCGAGAAAGTCTAATTCCTACCGACATCGCCAATATGTCGTATTTTTCATTACCTACTTTTACCCAAGCAGATGCGGTAACAGCTTATCACTTTTATCGCTTGATGCAACGTGCACAAGAGGTCATACTCTGTTATGTTCAACCTTCTGAAAAATCAAGTATCAAAGAAATGAGTCGATTCATTAAACAGATACAATTTGATTGGCAAAAGAAGAATCCTAACCTGATTTTGGAAGAACCCATTTTGCATTTGGGACAAACTCAACAACAACAGGAAGAACACATTACTCGAATTGAAAAAACGGGTGAGATGCGACAAAAGATAAAGGATGTGTTGCAAAAAAGGGGGCTGTCTGCATCTTCTGTATCCATGTTGGTTACCTGCTCCATGAAATATTATTTCTCTCAAATAGTGGGTTTGCGAGATGATAAGCAGAGTGATGACGAGATGGGAGCGGATGTTTTTGGTACCTGGATTCATAAGGTATTAGAAATAATAGATGCCGAGATCATTGAAAAGTATTCGGGTAAATTAGAGCTAGTGGATTGGAACGATAAAATCAACCATTTGGATGATTATTTACATGAGGCCATACGAGAAATAGAGAAAGAAAAAGGGGTATTTGAACTAGAAAAGGGCTTTAATTATGTGTTAAAAGAAGTTGCCAAAACCATTTTACAAAATTATTTAGAATCTTCTCCACAATGGGAAAAGGAAAACATTGAACTTTTGGTGGTAGAAGGAAGTTTAGAAACCATGGTAAATGTTCCAGTAGATGGAGATATTTGGCCAGTTAAGTTGAAAGGTAGGATAGATCGCATGGATCTTTTGGGGGAGAATACCATTAGGATTTTAGATTACAAAACAGGTAAAGTAGAAGCCAAGGATTTAAAGATAGCAGAGGATTTGATATCGGAATTAACATCCGATGAAATAAAGGAAAAACTGTTTCAATTGTGGTTATATAAGTTTTTATTAGGAACTGAGTTAACTAAATCCAAAGAAGATCGAGTAGGATATTTGAAACAATTCCAAGCTGACCATATTCAAATACAGCCTGGCATCATATCATTCAGGAATTTGGGTTCAAAAGTATTAACTGAGAATATTGAATTTCAAGAACGTCAACCTTTGTTATCATTTTTAAAAGAATCAGAACAATTGGTGGAGCATTGGGTTCAACGTTTACTAGATCCTACCCAAGCATTTGAGAAAACAAGTAATTTGGAGGATTGCCAGTATTGCGACTTCAAGGGTATTTGTCGGCGTGAGGTTTAGTGTATTTTATTAAGGAATTAAATGCCTTAAATTTGCTTTTTATTGACACATTTATAAAAATAACATGACATTTCAAGACATCAATGATCGTATTGCTACCATGGCTGCACAGAAAGGCGGCTTAGGAGTTTCATTTAAATTTGCTTTCCCAGAAGGAATCATCGTGGTAAAAAATGATGGAACGGTTACTAATGAAAATGAGGAAGCGGATTGTACTATTTCGGCAACAGTAGAAAATTTCAGTAAGGTAATGTCGGGTGATTTAAATCCGATGATGGCAGTAATGACTGGAAAAATCAAGATTTCAGGCGATATGTCCGTGGCCATGAAATTACAAAACTTGTTATAATGGATTTTAAGGATACGATCATTGCCCTAGCCACGCCTTTGGGTGTGGGCGCAATTGGTGTCATTCGATTGTCGGGAGATCAGGCAATTGAATGGGTTAATGACGTGTTTCCCAACAAAGATTTAAGTAAGCAAGCGCCTCATACTTTACATTATGGGCGTATTGAGTCGGGTGGAAGGGTATTTGATGAAGTGGTGATTAGTTTGTACAAAGGCCCCAAATCTTATACCAAAGAAGATGTGATTGAAATATCTTGCCATGGTTCGCCATATATTCAAGAAAGTATCATTCAATTATTCGTTGAAAAGGGGGCTCGATTGGCTCGGGCTGGTGAATTTACACAAAGAGCATTTTTAAATGGTGCCTTTGACTTAGCCCAAGCAGAGGCGGTGGCTGATGTTATCGCAGCGGATTCTGCAGCAGCTACCTCGGCGGCTTTACATCAATTACGGGGTGGATTTTCTCAGGAATTGGCGGCCTTACGTGAGGAATTGATTCATTTTGCCTCATTGATAGAATTAGAATTGGATTTTGGTGAAGAAGATGTTGAGTTTGCTGACCGACAAGATTTGGAGGATTTGGTCAATAAGTTATTGGAAAAAGTCAGGCCCTTAGTGGCAAGTTTTAAAGCCGGAAACGCCATTAAGAATGGAGTTGCAACGGTTATTGTGGGTAAGCCCAATGCGGGTAAATCTACGCTACTCAATGCCTTATTGAAAGAAGAGAGGGCTATTGTTTCGGATATTGCTGGTACCACCCGTGATAGTTTAGAAGATGAATGGGTTTTAGGAGGTATTCGATTTCGATTGGTGGATACAGCCGGACTACGAGATACCGCAGATGTCATTGAGGCACAAGGGGTACAAAGAACCCAGGCTTGGGTTAAAAAGGCCCAAGTGATTTTGTATGTAGTGGATGTGACCAAGGATACCAAAAAAGATATTCAGGATACGGTTGAGGAGATGGCCAATTTGGAAATCCCTTTGATATTGATTTTAAATAAAGTAGATGAAGCTCAACCAGACATCTCCAAATGGGAATCTTTGGGCTTTCCTACGGTCGCTATCTCAGCTAAATTTGGTCAGGGATTAGCGGATTTTGAACAAAAATTATTGGATGTTGTGGGATTGAATCAGGTGTCTAACTCAGGAACCTTAGTGACCAATTTGCGGCATTATGAAAAGTTGAAACAAACCCAAGAGACATTGGAGGAGGTTTTACATGCATTGAAATCGAATTTAACAGGAGATTTAATCGCTCAGGACCTTCGTTATGCCTTACATCATTTAGGTGAAATCACAGGAGCCATTTCCAATGACGATTTATTGAAAAATATCTTTGGGAAGTTTTGTATTGGAAAATAAATCTTTATACCTATGAAAAAGGTCTTTTCTATTTTGCTTTTAAGCCTCTTGAGTTTACAAATTTACGCCTTAGATACCCCTAAAAAACCTAATATCATTTTCATTCTTGCGGATGATTTAGGTTATATGGATTTAGCTTGTTATGGAAATCCTTACAATGAAACCCCACATTTAAACTCATTAGCCCAGAATGGTATTCGATTTACGCAGGCGTATGCGGCAAGTACCGTTTGTTCACCCTCACGTGCAGCCATCATGACTGGCCTTCATCCGGCTCGATTAAAATTAACAAATTTCTTGGTGGGTAATCGAACAGAAGAGGATTCCCCTCTATTGCCCGCGAATTGGAAAACTTATTTGCCATCCATGGAAATTACTTTAGCCCAACGACTAAAGGCTTTAGGTTATCAAACTGGAATGATTGGAAAATGGCATTTAGGTTCAGGAGATAGCCTCGCGCCTTGGAATCGCGGCTTTGATTATGCACGAATGATTGGAAAAAATGGCCTTGATTATTATAACTATGGAATCTTCCAAGATAGTTTCCAACAGGTTTTTGAAGATAAAGGAGAACGCTACTTGACCGATAAATTAAGCGATTATGCCGTTGACTTCATAGGTAAACAGACAGATGCTAATCCCTTTTTCTTGTATATGTGCTATTCGGCTCCTCATGTGTTTATCGTTCCCCAAGCTACCAAATTGAACAAGTATTTTATGAAATACGAGAAATTTAAAGGTCAATATAATCCCTATTACGCCACAATGGTCGAAAGTATGGATGAGGGGGTAGGTCGCATTATGGAATTATTGAAAAAACAAGGGCTATTGAAAAACACTTTGGTGATTTTTGCTTCAGACAATGGTGGCGTGGGTTTGCCAGAATTAGGCCCAACACCCACCCAAAATGATAGCCTTCGAAAATGGAAAGGGCACGTGTATGAGGGAGGTATTCGAATTCCTACACTTATGTTTTGGGAAGGTAAAATTTTGCCTAAACAGGTAAATGATACCTATTTCATGAATACGGATTATACAGCGACCATTTTAGATTTATTAGGACAAAAAGCCCCAGACCTCACTGATGGAATCAGTATTTGGCCAATGATTAATAAACCTTCGATAAAAGATCAAAATAGGCCCCTATTTTGGCATTATCCACATTTTTCAAACCAAATGGGCCGGCCGGCCGGTGCAGTTCGCTTAGGCGATTGGAAACTCGTGGATAATTTCGAATTAGCGCAATTAGAGCTGTATAATTTAAAAGAAGATGTTGGCGAGCGCCACGATGTGGCAAAGCAATTTCCTGCCAAACGCGATGAATTACATCGCCTTTTGATCGATTGGAGAAAAAAAGTTCAGGCAAACATGCCTTTAAAGAAATAAAAGCTTCTTTAAAGATAAGAAACCAGTTACTTTGAACATGAAATGAAATTTTTAGTTTAGGTTGTAAATAATATTCCCTAAGAATCCTATTATATAGAATTATGCAATTCATCACCATTCGCTTTCTTCATTTTCAAGGTTTTACAGCGAAATGGAATGCGTTTACCTGGATGGGTAAATTGAGAAAAAATCCTTGGCAAGCTGAGGGATTACTATTTGCTAAGCATTTAGGTACCGGGGCAGGCAATGGATTTTCCATATTCCCAGATTGGGGAACTTATGCCTTTCTTGGTCTTTGGAATAACGAAGATGCTGCTCAAACATTTTTTTCGACCGATGATCGATGGAAAGAATTAGCTAGTCAGGCTGAATCTATTTCAGGTTGGGATGCTACTCCATGGAAAGGACATGGAACTTGGAATCATAAGCAACCTTTTGAATTTGATGATTCTAATGAACCTTGGGATGGTCCAGTAGCTGTCATCACTCGAGCCAGCATCGATAAAAGAAAGGCAATACGATTTTGGATGAATGTTCCTTCTTCCAGTCGGGGTATTGAAAATCAAGCCGGTTTGCTTTTTGCCAAGGGTGTTGGTGAGGTGCCTTTATTCGAACAAGCCACATTTAGTATATGGGAAAATGCGCAAGCCTTGGATGCCTTTGCTTATCGCTCCCGTGCTCATGCTCCCATGATTAAAAAAACCAGGCAATACCAATGGTACTCCGAGGAGATGTTTGTGAGGATGAAAGCCAGAAATTTATAAGGTAACATGTAGGTTATGATTTGGATATTTTAATATCCAAAATCAATCCCCACCTTTTACCTAATCGCTTCTACACCTCTGGTTCTGGTACGAATACGTATGGCATCTTGGACATCATAGATGAATATTTTACCATCACCCGTATTTCCTTCGGAGGCATTGTCTAGAATTACATCAATGCATTTTTCCAGGTTTTCATCACTGACCACACAAATGATCATGACTTTGGGCAATAAGATTAAGGACTTCTCGGTACCTCGATATATTTCTGAATAACCTTGTTGTAATCCCGCGCCACGAACAGGCACGACGGTCATACAGGGGATATTGGCATCAATTAAGCCTTTTTGAATGGCTTTTAATTTGGATGGCTTAACAATAGCTTCTACTTTTTTCATAGGTTTTTCCCTTTCAGCTTATTCAAATGTGGTATATGATTCAACTCCAAATTCAACGGCATCGATACCAGCCGATTCAGCCTTGTAGCTTAGGCGAATACCAATGGTACTCTTCAATAACTTAAATATCGCGAATGTAGCGCTAAAAGAAAAGATACTGATGATACTGACTGCCATGACCTGAATCAGCAATTGATCTGTTTGTCCCGTAGTAAATAAACCATTCTTTTCTGAGAATAAACCCACCGCCACAGTACCGAAAAAACCATTTACTCCATGAACCGCAATAGCACCGACTGGATCATCAATTTGCATTTTATCGATTAGTACAACGGCTACATCTACCAATATACCTGCTACAAATCCAATGATTAAAGCACTATTAGGACTAACGACATTACAACCCGCCGTTACTGCTACCAATCCTGCCAATACTCCATTAATGACCATGGTAATATCAACCTTTTTATAACGTATAAAAGTATACAGCATAGTAGAAACTCCTCCCATAGCTGATGCTAAAAAGGTATTGGTGGCTACAGAACCAATTAAATCCCATTTCCCTACAGCTGCTAAGGTAGATCCTGGGTTAAAACCAAACCATCCAAACCACAATATAAATGCCCCTACGGCAGATAAAGTTAAATTATGACCAGGGATAGCATTGATACTACCATCTTCATTGTATTTCCCAATGCGAGGTCCCAATACAATAGCACCCGCTAATGCAGCAAAACCACCCATGGTATGAACTGCCGCCGAACCAGCAAAATCATTGAATCCTTGTAAGGCAAACCAGCCATGTGGATTCCAGACCCATTGAGCCACCAATGGATATAAAAAGGCACAGAAAATCGTGACATAAATAGCATAGGCCCACATTTTCATTCTTTCTGCCACACCACCAGAAACAATGGAGATAGCTGCAATGGCAAATCCCATCTGAATAAACCAAAATAATTTATTAGAAATGGTGAGACCTAAACCTAAATCTCCTAAATTGATTCCGAAATCGAATAATCCTGTTCCGTAGGCTATACCAAATCCTACTACATAAAAGGCTATTCCGCCAAACATGATGTCAATCATGACTTTGGCAATGATACTGACGGCGTTTTTTGAACGGACAAAGCCGGCTTCTAATAAAGCAAAGCCTCCCTCCATTTGAAAAATGAGCGCTCCGCAAAGGGCCACCCAGACAGTATCAATAGCATGTGTAAGTTCGACTTGCTGAGCCGCAAGGGAAATGGTGTTATTCATGATTTTGTTTCTGTTTTTTTACTTGATTCCTCGAAATTATACTAAAATTTCGAAAATGACCTTATTTTTAAAACCTTTAAAACGAAAATTTATCATTTTTTACTAAAAATCTATTTAAAACTCATGTTGAAATCTAAATTCATTGCAAAAGTATTTTTTTTATTACTGAGCATTCACTTTTCTCTTGCAGCCCAACAAGCTCCTTTAATTCCTATTCCTGTAAAAGCCAATTACCCACAAGGATTTTATAGTCTGCCTAGTCGGGTAATTATAGCCGCTCCTAAAGACGAAAGCCTACAAGTGGCAGTTAAAAATTTAACAGAACGCTTAGAAAAAACGGCCATGCGTAAGGTGCAGATGCTTTGGGATGCTAGTTCTCAAGCTGATTTAGCCCAAATTCGTTTGGTATTATCCAATCAACCCATAGCTAATTTGGGAAATGAGGGTTATACCTTAGTTGTGAATGCCAAAGGGGTATTGATTACAGCAAATAAACCTGCCGGTATTTTTTATGGTATTCAAAGTTTAATTCAATTGATGCCAAAGGAAATTGAATCCAAACAAACGGTAATTAAGTCATCTTGGAAAATCCCTTTTGCTCAAATCACTGATTATCCGCGTTTTGCTTGGAGGGGTTTAATGCTTGATGTAGCTCGTCACTTCTTCAATAAAGATCAAGTAAAGCAGTTTATTGATGAAATGGTGGCCTATAAGTATAACATCTTACATTTTCACTTAACAGATGATGAAGGTTGGCGCGTGGAAATTAAATCATTCCCTAATTTGACCAAAAAAGGGGCATGGAATGTACCTAAAGTAGGCCGTTTTACAGAATTTTCTAAGCCAGAACCTAATGAGCCTAGAACTCAAGGTGGATTTTTTACCAAAGAGGATATCCAAGAAATCGTAGCTTATGCCAAAGGACGCTTTGTGAATGTCATGCCTGAAATTGATGTTCCTGGTCATTCCATGGCAGCTATTGCTTCTTATCCTGAATTATCTTGTACACCTGAGGCTGTAAATTATCAAGTGATCTCAGGTGAACCTTTTATTGATTGGTCTCATGGTCATGCAGTAGCTCTGCAAGACAATACGCTTTGTCCTGCCAATGAAAAAGTATACACCTTTCTGGACAAAGTATTTACGGAAGTGGCTGAAATGTTTCCATTCGAATACATTCATATGGGAGGAGATGAGTGCCCTAAAAATTATTGGGAAAAAAATCCTCAGATTTTAGCCATGATGCAGAAAGAAAATTTGAAAACCCCACAAGAAGTACAAGCCTTTTTTACCCGTCGATTAGAAAAAATCATTACTTCCAAAGGTAAGAAAATGATGGGATGGGATGAGATTTTAGAAGGTGGTGGTTTACCTAAAAATACAGCTGTGATGTCTTGGAGGGGTATTGCTGGAGGAGTACAGGCAGCTAAAGATGGTCATGAAGTGGTAATGACTCCTAATAATCACGTGTACGTGGATTTAATGCAGGGTGACGCTGCCATAGAGCCTCCAGTATATGAAACGGTTCGACTAAAAGATTCTTATGCATTCAATCCTGTTCCTGATGGAGTGGATGCCAAATTAGTGAAAGGTGGGCAGGCCAACTTATGGTCAGAACAATTGTTTACCTACCGTCATTTGCAATACATGTTATTCCCGCGTGCTTGGGCTGTTTCAGAGGCTTTATGGTCTCCTCAAGAAAACAGAAATTGGGATAATTTCGTAAGCCGTGTGGAGCATCACTTTGGTCGTTTTGATCAGGCTGAACGCAAATATGCGCCGAGTATGTATGATGCTATCATTCAGGTAGGTAAAAATGAGCAAGGTCAATTATGGGTTGAATTAAGCACGGAAGTTAACCCTCTATCTGTTCATTACAGTTTTGATTTTTCTTATCCTGATTATTTCTATCCTGCTGCTTCTGGTAAAATTATAGTCCCTAAAGATGCCTTAGTCATGCGCATGATTTCCTACAGGGGTAAAGAAAAGGTGGGTCGAATGATGACGGTTTCTATTGAAGATTTGAAAAAACGTTTAAAGAAATAAAATGATGAAAAAACTTCTTTTATTATGGCTAGCTTTATGTGTAAGCCTCTCTGCATTTTCTCAAGCTAAATTCGAAAAAAGGGAATTAGCTTTTGGTCCCGATCAAAACCTACCTTACCAAATTCTTTATCCTGAAAATTATGACAAGGGAAAGAAATACCCCGTAATTCTATTTTTGCATGGGGCGGGTGAGCGAGGAAACGACAATGAAAAACAGCTGACTCATGGTTCCAAGTTGTTTTTGGATCCTAGTAATCAATCTAAATTTCCTTCCATAGTTATTTTTCCTCAATGCCCTGCCAATTCCTATTGGTCCACGGTGAAAATTGATCGAACTACTAAGCCAACAACTTTTGTTTTTGAATATCCCAAAGAACCCAATTGGCCTTTAGCAGCGGCGGTTAGTATAGTCAAAGATTTAGTGAAGGAAAAAGCTGCTGATAAAAAGCGTTTATATATCATGGGACTTTCTATGGGTGGAATGGGGACTTTTGAAGCCATTTCCAGAAACCCTAAAATGTTTGCAGCAGCTGCACCTATTTGCGGTGGTGCCGACTTACATTTTGTTAAAAAGTATGCTAAAAAACTTCCGCTATGGATATTTCATGGTGATGCAGATGCCGTGGTGCCTGTAAAACATTCTAGAGAGGCTGTAGCTGCTTTAAAGGAAGTGGGGGCCAATCCAAAATATACCGAATACCCAGGTGTCAACCACAACTCATGGGATAATGCATTTAAAGAACCTGAATTATTCTCTTGGATGTTTTCACACAAAAAATAAACAGTAACCTATGCTATTAAGCATCCTATTATACCTCCAGGTGGCCTTATTACCTGGAGGTATTTTTAATATATCAGGGGCTTCTACGGCCTCTACTTCTAATTACTTAGAAATAAAAAGGGGATATGTAATGTCCTATGATGGAGTTCAAGGAAAAGCTAATTGGGTGGCTTGGACGCTATCAGCTTCCGATTTGGGAGATACGCCTCGTTCGAATCGGTTTAGAGAAGATGATGATTTACCTAGAAGTTTTAAGAAAATAGATGCTGATGATTATAAATACAGCGGATACGATCGGGGGCATCTTTGTAATTCAGAAGATCGATCTTCCAGTTTCTTTCTAAATGCGGAAACTTTCTACATGTCCAACATGATTCCACAGACTCCTGAACTGAATCGAGGACCTTGGGAACGCCTAGAATCTTATTGTAGAAAATTGGCCAAAAGGGGACAAAAATTAACGATTTATGCCGGCGGTTTTGGGGTTTTGGATAAAATTGGAAATGAGGTGATCATTCCAAAATATTGTTGGAAGGTGGTGATTGGTCCCGAAAAATCTTGGTATTTACTTTTCCCAAACCAGCATGATTTGCATCCTAACTGGCAAACATTTGCTGTGACGAAAAATACCTTAGAAAAAATGACGGGTTTACGCTTTCCTTAAGGTTTTAACGCCCATTCCATCAATTTCTTGGCAGCTGGGAAGTTTTCATATTCCAAAGGAATTCGGCGGTTATTGGTGTATTCATTGTAAATCCAAGGATCTCCCAATGCGAACACTCGCCCTTTACCCACCTTTGCCATGGCCATCACACAATGGCCATTTAAATCCTCTAAGGATTTAGCCGTTCCTGAAAGTTTAATGGTTGAAATTTCTTTGATATAGATTTTTTTCAATCCTTTGAAAATGAGATTATTGGATGAAATGTTCAATGTTCCTTGATGCCAATTCTTTCCTTGAACCATATTTAAATTAGGCCCCATGAATTCCATTCCAAACCTTTTTGCCAAAGTATTAAATTTGGGTATTTCGCAATTGGTTGTATCATTGGCCAATAAAATTAAAGTTCCACCAGCCTTTACCCATTTTTCGATTTCATCCGCATCCTGCACACGCATGTAATTAGGTTTGGCGGTTTCTTTTTGACTATCTGGATCTACTATAATGTACACGGAAGCTCCTGCCAAATTTTTGCTTGTAGGGGCTTGAGCTAAGCTGTCCAATGTAGCTCCTAACTGCTCGATTTGTACTCCTAATAACTGAAATCCTGAATCCTTTCTATCTTCCCAAGTATAATGGAAACGCTCCATGTTTCCTTGCTTATTTTTACGGAACTCATGGTTAAAATAATAATCCAATACCACTTTTTTACCTTTTCCTATACCCAATTCCTTAGCTATTTCCATTTCTAAAGAAGCCAAGATAAAGGGACCAGCACCTTTTAAATCATCTGTTTTGAGAGGTTCTGACATATAATAGGCGAAACTTCCATCTCGATAAGGTGTTCCACCTAATCCACCTACGCTTACCGTTTTTTCTAAATGAATATAGCCTTGTGCGTCTTTGGTGATGAATTTATCTAAAATGGATACATAGGCTTTTTGTGCCGCTGTCAAGAAATTGGCAGGCAGATAGCCCTTACGAACCCCTTTCGCAAAAGCATATACATACATATTGGCACATGAAGCCTCTAAGTAATTCCCTTTTTGAGTACCTAAAGTGGGTAATTGGTACCAAAGTCCAGTGGATGTATCTTGTACTTTAACTAAAGCAGTGCTTAATTCATTTAATTGCTTAATCAACATACTTCTTTTGGGATGCTGCTGAGGAAAATAGTCCAAAACATCCACTAAAGCCATAGCATACCAACCCATAGCTCTTCCCCAAAAATTAGGTGAAAGTCCAGTTTGTTTACTAGCCCAAGCTTGTTTGCGTTCATGATCATAAGCATGGTACAACAATCCCGTTTTAGGATCTCGGGCATTTTTATACATCAATTGAAACTGTAGCGCAATGTCATCCCAATTATTTTCATGAAATACCTGACTGTATTCAGCATAAAAGGGTTCTAGCATGTATAAACCGTCTAACCACATTTGATCGGGATATCGGTCTTTATGCCAAAATCCACCTTCTTTTGTTCTAGGTTGTTTTTTGATTTGTAAGCGTAATTGTTCAGCAGCTAATCTGTATTTGTCATCGCCTATTTCTTGATAAAGAGAAAGTAAAAGGCGACCTGTCGTGATATTGTCCGAGTTAAATTCTGAAAACTTATAGGTTCGAATATCCCCTTTTTCAGAAATGAAACTGTTGATGTTTTTCTGAATGTATTGAAAATAAGTAGCGTCTCCGGTTCTTTGATGAACATGTTCAAGGGCTTTTAAGAATAAGCCTTGTTCATAATCCCAAGTAGCAGGCTTCCCAATTTTAACTTGAATGGAATCTGGATGCGTATGCATCAAAGATTGAGCCATTTGGATAGAATAGGGGGTATTTTGCCCCAAAACTGGAGCTAATAAACAATAGCTAAGTAAACCTAAAAGCGCTTTTTTCATAATTAACGTAGTTCAGAAATTTCAGAAAAATCCATGTCGGTGTAGTCTTTGTTTTCACCCGCCATTCCCCAAATAAAAGAATAGTTTTGAGTTCCTGCACCACTGTGAATGGACCAAGGTGGAGAAATTACAGCTTGATGATTATGTACCCAAATGTGTTTGGTCTCTTGAGCTTCGCCCATTAAGTGTAAAACCGCTTGACCTGGTTTTACATCGAAATACAGATAGGCTTCCATTCTTCGATCATGCACGTGAGCTGGCATGGTATTCCAAATAGATCCTGGTTCTAATATAGTTAGTCCCATGACCAATTGACATGACTGTATTCCTTCCTTATGAATGTATTTATAGATAGTTCGGTGATTGGAATTTTCCAATGAACCAACATTGACAGTAATTACATTTTCTCTATCTAGTTTCTCATTTGGATAGGTAGCATGAGCTGGTGAAGAGAGTAAATAGAATTGGGCGGGTTCATTAGCTGAAACTGATTGAAAACTAAGGTCTTGTGTTCCTTTTCCTAAGTAAACAGCACTCAATTTCGAAATTTCAAAGCTTTGTCCATCGGCCTTAATTACTCCGGGGCCACCCACATTGATGATACCCAGCTCTCTTCGCTCTAAAAAATAATCAGCTTTTAATTTTTCTGGATTGGGTAATTTTATTTCACCTAAAACGGGCATAGCACCGCCTATGATCATCCGATCGTATATGGTATAGGTTAAGTGAATTTGATTGGGTTCAAATATATTTTCAATCAAAAACTGATCCCTTAATTCTTGATTCGTAAAGGTGGATACTTCTTTTCTACTCGCCTCAAATCGATAGTTCATGTGATTAATTTTTAGTTTACAAAGTTAGATTAGGAGATATTCTACTCAATATACACGTATCTTTGAATGCAATTTCTCATGGCATGTCCGTATATCCTATTAATTTCTTTGATGAAGTAATTTCTTTTTTAAAGGAAATGGAAATAAAGGTAGAATTATGTCCCAATCATGCTTTTTCTACTATTTTTTTGCCTGAGCTTTCATTATATGTACAATGTATTTCAATAAAAGATTTTCAAAGCCAGAAGGATTTTTCTGATCCTGCTGCTTGGCAAAAGCAGTATTTGGAACAGATTAGTACTTCTACACCTTTGATTAGAATTTGGGAAGATATTTGGTTAAAACAGTCCACTTGGATTAAGCGGTATTTTCAGTTTCGTAAATTGGGTAATAGTTCCATTTTTGCTCGAGATTTACGTGTTGTGCCTATTTCTAAAGAAATAGCTGATTCTTTTTTAGAAAATGAACATCTCTTAGGTTCAGCACAAGCAAAGAGCTATTGGGGATTAGTGGTTCCACCACACAGGCAATTTCGGAACATTAGCAGTCCATATTGGATGGGAGATCAAAAATTAGTGGGAGTGGCTACATTGGCTAAACCCATGCGCATGAAAGAAAAGGAATTTGAAGGACATATTTCAGGCGAATTAATTCGTTTTTGTTCCACCTTAGGCACTCAGATTGTCGGAGGCTTAAGTAAGGTACTTCACTACTATCAACTAGAGGAAAAGGTTGACAATATCATGACTTACATTGATATGGAATGGAATAGGGGGGAAGGGTATCAGTCCATTGGCTTTCAAGAAATTCAAATAACACCTCCCATTTTATATACGCTGAATGAAGCAGGTAAAAGGAAAATTTGTAAAACCTGGGAAGAGGCTCAAGTTTGTACTGTTGGAAATAAGAAACTGCGTTTATATTATTCGAAAAATTGAAGCATTTTTGTAGCTCGGTTTATTTAATCATATTTTTTCATGTCACTACCGCTTATTACCATTCTTGGACCTACAGCCAGTGGAAAAACGGCTTTGGCAGTAGAATTGGCAAGGAAAATTGGAGGAGAAATCATTTCCGCCGATTCTAGGCAATTGTACAGAAGTTTGGATATTGGAACAGGAAAGGATATAGTGGAATATGGACAAGGAGAGCATGCAGTTCCTTATCATTTGATCGATATCTTGGAGGTAGGCGAAAGCTATTCGGTGGCCCATTTTCAGAAAGATGCTTTTGAGGCGATGAAAAAAATAGACCTTGATTATAAATTCCCCATTTTATGTGGAGGTACAGGCTTGTATATCGATGCTGTTTTATCAAGTTATCAATTTTCTAAATTACCTCCCTTTTTGGAATCACCTTTGGAATTGGATCGTCCGACGATCGTATTTGGTTTGCAACCTTCTTGGGATGACAGAAGAAGGAATTGTTCCAATCGCTTATTTCAACGATTGAATGAGGGTATGGTAGAAGAAGTTGAAAATTTACTTGCAAAAGGCTTAAAACCAGCTGATTTGAGATGGTTAGGATTGGAATACAAGTGGTTAACCGATTTTGTGGAGAATAAAATCACTCGGGAAGAATTAGAAAAAGGTTTGGAAGTAGCGATTCATCAATTTGCTAAAAGGCAGATGACCTTTTTCCGGAAAATGGAAAGGTCAGGTATTAAAATCCTGTGGATTCCTGAAAATTTAATGCGGTCAGAAGCAGTCGATTGGATGATTTCTCAATTAATTTTTAAGGATTTTTTAACAAAGGACTTGCTTAAAATCGAAAAAAGGCCTTAATTTGCATTCTCAATTTGAGACAGAGGGTTGTCAGAGTGGTCGATCGAGGCAGTCTTGAAAACTGTTGGCTGTTACAGGCCCGGGGGTTCGAATCCCTCACCCTCTACCAAAAGCGCAAAGAAATTTGCGCTTTTTTTGTTTTTTCAAGCATCAATTTTCTCAATAACCAGCTTGAGTTCATTCTACTAAAATTCATGTATCATCATGATGGCGCCGTGTTAAGAAGTAGGTAAATTATTTTTCATAATCACGTACACACCCAACAAATTCATATTTATGTAGTATTTTCATTGCATGAAATTATACATTGTACCAACGCCCATTGGAAACTTAGAGGATATTACCTTACGAGCAATTCGAATTTTAGGGGAAGTAGACGGTATTTTGGCGGAAGACACGCGTAATACGGGGCAGTTATTGAAGCATTTACAAATCAATAAACCTTTATTTGCCCATCATGCCCACAATGAACATGCGGGTGTAGCGGGTGTTATCAAGATGTTATTGGCTGGTAAAACTTTGGCATTGGTGTCAGATGCAGGTACGCCAGGTATTTCAGATCCAGGTTTTTTATTGGTTAAATCTTGTGTAGAACAAGGTATTGAAGTTGAAACTTTACCTGGAGCAACGGCCTTTGTGCCCGCCTTGGTCAATTCGGGTTTCCCTTGTGATCGATTTATTTTTGAAGGATTTTTGCCCCATAAAAAAGGTCGCCAAACCCGTTGGAAAGCCATAGCTGAAGAAGATAAAACGGTTGTTTTATATGAATCCCCGCACCGAATTGTAAAAACCATGGAGCAAGCGCTGGAGTTTTTGGGAGAAACCAGGCAGGTGATGCTGGCTAGAGAATTATCCAAAATGCACGAGCAAATGATTCGTGGTTCAGTAGCTGAAGTTATACAGTTTTTAAATCAACATCCTGACAAAGTACGAGGTGAAATGGTCTTAATAATAGCAGGTAAATAAGGTTTTATGAAGTATTTGTTTGTTTTGATTTTCAGTGGCTTGTTTTGGCCAGCTCTTGCTCAAAGTAGCCTAAGTCCTCAATCCCGTGTGTCTTTAGTGACCATTGCCCCAGGGAAAGAATTGTACTCCTTTTTTGGTCATACCCTAATTCGTGTGTATGATCCCCAAACAGGTTTAGATAGAGCCTATAGTTATGGAACGTTCGACTTTCAAACGGAAAACTTTTATTGGAAATTTTTGAAAGGAACCTTGCCCTATTCCTTGTCATATAATAATATGTCAGACGTGCTCAATTATTATTCTCAATATGAGAACAGAACTTTGAGGGAGCAAGTATTGGCATTAAGTAATGCCCAGCGCAATCAGATTTTTCAGGCTTTGGAAACAAATTATTTACCGGAGAATCGTTATTATCAATATAAATTTTTCTACGATAATTGCGCTACGCGTATTCGCGATATATTTGAAAAGGCAGCACCAGGCGCCTATCCTTGGAGTAAAATGAAGCGATTGGAAGGGCTTTCCTACCGAGATTGGATGAATCGCTATTTACCTTCCACTGCTTGGGTAACTTTTGGTATGAACCTGGCCTTGGGTTTACCTTCAGATGTCACTGCAAGTGCTTCTCAATCTTGTTATTTACCAGATAATCTAGAGATTGCTACGGCTCAAGCAAGTATGAATCAAACTAAATTGGTAGAGGCTTCCTTGACCTTATTTGAGGCTCAAGCAAACCCAATGGAAGGCTTTGATCCTTTTGGACCCATTCCTGTATTATTAGCTTTATCTTTAATTTTATGGTTGGTATCCTGGCGATTAGCGCATAAGCATAAACTATTATATGGAATTGATATTGCTCTTTTCTTGGTTTATGGACTTTTTGGCATATTGATTTTCTTTTTAGCAACAGCCACAGACCATGAAGTTATGTCATACAATTTGAGCTGTTTGGTTTTATGGCCCTTACATTTTCCTTTGGTATTTTGGTTTGCCAAAAATCGAGGCACTGGTTTTTGGCTAAATTATGTTAGAATAGCTTTTATTTTTGCATTAATAGCCAGTTTAGTTTCGGCGTATCTCTTTTATGGCTTGTTCATCATTGCCTTGCCTATCTTGGTTCGTTTATTTTTTCTATCCCGTTTTTCTACCAAATAAGCACCATGAAATTCATTGAATTAAGAAGCGATACTTTTACATTGCCCACAGCCGGAATGAGAGACGCCATGTTGGCTGCTCCTTTGGGCGATGATGTTTTTGGGGAGGATCCAAGTGTTTTAGCGCTTGAAGAAAAATTAGCTAAAATGTTTCAAAAGGAGGCGGCACTGTTTTGCCCTTCTGGTACCATGAGTAACCAAATGGCCATTTCAGCCACCGTTTCTAAAGGACAAGAAGTGATTTGCGATGAACTGTCACATATTTATTTGTATGAAGGAGGGGGTATTATGGCGAATGCCGGAGCTTCGGTGAAATTATTGAAAGGTGATTTAGGCCGTTTGTCAAAATCACAAATTGAAGCAGCTATTTCTCCTGATGATATACATGCTTGTGAGAGTGCCATGGTGAGTTTGGAAAATACGGTGAATAAAGGTGGAGGAAGTGTGTATAGTAGTGAAAGTTTGGACGAAATCTCAAGGTTTTGTCGAGCTAATGCCATTCCACTTCACTTAGATGGAGCTCGCATCTTCAATGCTATGGCAGTAACAGGACAAAGTCCGGCCGATTTTGGTGGCTGGTTTGATTCTATCTCCATTTGTTTGTCCAAAGGTTTAGGTGCTCCAGTGGGTTCAGTTTTGGTGGGAGATACTAGCTTTATCAAAAAAGCTAAAAGGGTAAGAAAAAGACTTGGTGGTGGATGGCGACAAGCGGGTATGCTGGCAGCTGCTGGTATTTATTCACTTGATAATCAAGTGGATAGATTAAAAGAAGACCATCAACGAGCGAAAGCAATAGCGGAGATTTGCGAAAAACTTGATTGGGTACAAAATACATTACCGGTGGTAACCAATATCGTGATATTGAAAATACAGCCTGGTTTAAATTCTTCTTCTCAAGTGGCATTATTAGCCCAAAAAGGAATTAAATGTGCACCATTTGGTGCTGAATACATTCGCTTCGTTACCCATTTAGGTTTTGATGATGAGGATTTGAATCTTTTTGAGCAAAGAATAAAATCATCGTTTATTTCTTAAGTTAATGAGGTCTCTTGATTGAGTAGAATATTTAAATTTAGGGCTTTTTTAAAAAAAATTAAAATACGGTAACTATGCAAAGAAAAGCCCTAAAAATGTTTCTTCACCCGGGAAAAGAGGCTGAATACAAAAAAAGACACGATGAAATTTGGCCAGAATTAGCTGAATTATTGAAGTCAGTAGGCGTTCAAAATTATTCTATTTTTCTGGATCCTGAAACTAGGGTTCTATTTGCTTATTTGGAAGCAGAGGATTTAAGTTTATTAGATACTCTTCCTCAATTGCCCATCATGCAGAAGTGGTGGGCCTATATGGCTGATATTATGGAGAGTAATCCTGATAATTCTCCCAAAGCCGTTGAAATTCCTTCCGTGTTTTATTTAGCCTAATCTTCTCAAATGAAAATCAGATCGATTGTTTCTAGCTTAATGTTAGCTGTTCTTGTATTATTTTCAGCAAACGCAAAACCCAATAAAAAGGAGATTTTAGCTCAGATGCACTTGGCGAATAGCTATTTTAAGCAAAAATGGCCAAACGTAGGACAAGTGATTGTTAGCCCTGATAGAACACGTCCATCTAATATCTGGACCAGAGCTGTTTATTATGAAGGACTAATGGAACTCTATAAGCTGGATCCCCGTCCTTCTGATTTAACCTATATGACAGATTGGGGCACATTTCATCAATGGGGTTTACGTGATGGCTTAAAAACAAGAAATGCAGATAATCAGGCATGTGGTCAAGTGTACTTGGATTTGTTTGATTTACAGGGAGATTCTGCTCGAATCAAACCCATTAAAGCGAACATAGATAATATGCTGGCTACACAAAAAGCCGACGATTGGTCATGGGTAGATTGCCTTCAAATGAGTATGCCTGTTTTTGCGCGCCTAGGAACTCGCTTTCATGATACGCGCTATTATGAGAAAATGTATGATTTGTATGCTTTTACCAAATACAAACACGGAGGGAATGGTCTTTATAATCCCCAAGAGCATCTTTGGTGGCGAGATAAGGATTTTGTTCCACCTTATAAAGAACCCAATGGAGAAAATTGTTATTGGTCAAGGGGAAATGCTTGGGTGTATGCGGCTTTAATTAGAACCCTAGATGTTATGCCAGCCAATGCTCCTCATCGCGAAGAATACATTCAAGATTTTATAGCCATGTCGGAGGCATTAATCCCATTACAGCGTAAGGATGGCTTTTGGAATGTGAGTTTAAAAGACGAAAGTAATTTTGGAGGTCCTGAGTTAACCGGAACGGCTTTGTTTGTTTATGGAATGAAGTGGGCATTGCGGCATGGTATTTTGAAAGACAAAAAGTATCAAAAAGCATCGGATAAAGCATGGCAAGCCATGAGTAAATGCGTGCACCCGAATGGTTTCCTTGGATTTGTTCAAGGTACAGGAAAGGAACCTAAAGATTCACAACCCGTAACTTTTAATTCTGTTCCCAATTTTGAGGATTTTGGATTGGGCTGCTTTTTGCTGGCAGGCTCTGAAATGTTAAAATCAAATTAATTCTATGTTTTCTGATTTTTTTTATAATTTTACCGAATACTAAATTATATCAATCATGAAAAAGACAATTATTGGGGCAATAGTTGGTGGATTAATTCTATTCTTTTGGCAAGCAGCCTCGCATGTAGCTTTTAACCTACATGAACCTTCTCAAATGTATTCGGCCAATCAAGATAGTATTTTGATTTCTTTGAATAAGCATCTTAAAAAAGAGGGTGGTTATATTTTACCTCGAATGGAAAATGAGCAAGATATGGCTCAAGCAGAGGAATTTGCCAAAAAAGTAACTGGTAAACCTTGGGCTCGAGTTCAATATTATACCAATTATCAAATATCAATGCAGGATAATATGATTCGAGGTTTGATCGTAGATATTTTTTTAGTTTTATTAGTGATTTACCTAATCAAACAGTTGAAAACAGCTAAAATGCGAGATATTTTAGGCCTTTGTTTAGTGATAGGCCTATTAGTTTTTACTAACTCACCTTATACGCAGCATATTTGGTACCCTGTATTTGATCTTAGAGCTGAGTTGATTGATTTACTCGTATCTTGGGCTTTATGTGGATTGTGGTTAGGGTGGTACTTACCTAGAAGAAAGGCTTAATGTTGTAGAATAAAGAATGAAGAATGAAGAATGTAGAATGAATAATGTAGAATGAAGAATGAAGAATGAAGAATGTAGAATTAGGAATTAATGACCATTATCAATTCTTCATTCTACATTCTACATTATTCAATTACTTCGCTGGAGTAATAATCAAATTTCTATATTCAACTGGACCGTGGTCTCCTTGAATCATAATTGGACCAGCTTCTCCTTCATTGCTATCTAAAGCACCACCAGTGATTCCTGGAATTTCTGCTTTGTAGATAACGGTTTTTCCATTTAAAGTAACGGTGATATTACGACCTACTAATTCAATATCATAGGTCTGCCATTCACCAGCCTCTTTAGCCACATTTTCTAGGGGAGCAATAAATCCATAAACAGCGCCTAATTGGTCTTTGGCAGGCTCTAAACCTTTGCTGTCCGCCACTTGGATTTCATAACGACCACGTAAATAAAGTCCGCTATTACTTTCTTTTGGAACGCGGAATTCCGCATGTAATTTAAAGTCTTGGAATGTTTGAACCGTACGTATATTCGCTCCCGTTCTTGGACTTTTCATGATTCCGTTTTCAGCTACCCATTGATTGTCTGGTCCTAGTGTTTGCCATCCATCCATGTTTTTGCCATTAAAAAGGCTAATCGGGGTTCCCCAAACAGGTGCTTTTTCTCTCCATAATTTAGGGGCTCTAACTCCTAGAATACGAAATTTTTCTCCTAATGGGGTAGTTAAGGTACCCATTAATTTATCATCTTTTAATTCAGCTTCTAAGGACAAATCCTTATCAGAATTTTCCCATTGTGGAGGAATGCTGAAAGAAAGGACATTATTAACAAAATTTACTTTTGAAATAGGTCTTGAACTTCCCCCATCACCAACGAAATGGCCAGTTAAGGTCTTTAAGCCTGAATGTGTTACCTCTAACCAGGCAGGAGTAGTTACATTTCTCTTGGTAATGGTGATATCCCATCTGCCTTCAACTACTGAATGTCCTGCAGGAACTTGTGCGAATGTTCCAAAAGACAAACTTAGCATAGATAGTATGAAAGTCGTTTTAATGCTTTGAATGAATCTTTGTTTCATAGTAAAATTGAGTATTGTTTGAACAATGAATTTACGATTTTTTCATTGTTTTAACCCAGAATTACAATAAAATTGAAATAAGGCAGGTCTTATCCTGTAATTGGAATTGTGTATGAATCTTATTTAAAGACCTTATATGATTTTCATATATCAAAGAAACCTCAAAAGTTTATACCATTAAATAGCTTGATTTTTTTATCCCCTAAAAGTTTTATTGCAATAAAATAACATTAGTGACAGTTCAATAGTTATCGTTAAAATTTGATATTATACCATATTATTTAAACACAAAAAACTACTTACCATGAAACATGCATTTATTTATTCCCTGTTATTAACGGTTATTTTTTCATTGAGCTCAAGTTTTGTATCTGCTTTCGATAATCCTGATGCGATAGTAGGGGTATGGAAAACGGGTGAAGGAACCGCTATGGTCCGTATTTATAAGAATGGTGATAAGTACCAAGGTAAAATAGTTTGGTTAAAAGAACCCGTAGATCCTGAAACGGGTAATCCCAAAGTGGATAAAAATCATCCTGAAGAGGCTTCCAGAAAAAGACCTATTTTGGGCTTAATCAATATTTGGGGATTTCAATTCAAGGAAAATAATACCTGGGAGGGAGGGAATATTTATGATCCTAAAAATGGAAATACCTATTCTTGTACCATCAAGTTAACTTCCGCCAATACGCTGGAAGTTAGAGGATACATCGGAGTTTCCTTGATTGGTAGAACAGATAATTGGACAAGGCAACAAGCTAAACAGTGATTAGGGAGATACAAAATTCAATGATACATTGAAGAATAATGGGTTTCCTAAATTACTTGTAAAATATTTTTGGCTTTCTTCCTTAGCATTATAAGCATTGGCTACATCAAAGCGGAAATTGTAGCGCAATCCTGCTTGTAGGTTAAGCCAAAGAAAGCCAAATAGCTTTTTATCCCAACTAATCCGAGGCTTAATTTCCCCTCGCTGTAGGTAGACATTTTCTATTCCTGGAACATTCGCCCAATATTGATTCCCTTCTACTTCGAATCCCGCTTGTAATATGTTGGAGACAGAAATGTTATATCTCACATGAGCTCGTGCAGGCAATAAAAGTTCCATTCCCCATTTTTCATTGAAGGTTTTATTCCAAAATAATGCGGGTGCAAAAATAGGCTGACCAGCACGGTAGGTTCTTGCCAAGCCAGTTCCTATCATATTTTTTTCAGATGTTTTCCAACCATAGATGAGTGTTAGACTGGTAGTAAAGGCCTGCGAACTTATATCCTTGGTTCCATTAAAAAGCCCATTTACATCATAGCTTGCTTGAAAAATCATAAAATTCTTTTCATTCAATGGCTTAAACACCGTTGTATTTATTCCAGCAGTAACTAAAGTGTTGTTGTTTAATGAGTTCGCAAAGGAATTAATGTTTGGATTAGCTACCTTAAAATTACTTGCCCAATAGTTGAACCCCATTTGCCAAATAATTTTATTAGTTGACAATACGGGAATATTCACCTGAGCGCGTATGGCATTAACTTGGTCAACATGTATGGTACTGGGTAAATCTGCTGCATTAAATCTAACTCCTGGCATGGGAAAATGTCCATAGTTCTCAAAGCCTATATGGAAGATTCGTTGGGGTGTTTGATTTAACACTTTAACCGTACAGTACCTTTTTACCCCATCGGCATCTCCAAAATTATTATAGTCGAAAGTGTCCGTGGTATCAGTTTGCGCATAAATGAGGATTGGACAAAGAAAAAAAACGAGTATACGAATTATGTTCATACCATTAAATTTTAATTAGGGCGAATTTATTTGGGTTAATTAAAGCTTAACCATAACTAAAACCAACAATTGTTAATAAGGTTTCCCAACTTGTGATTTATTATATTTCAATAGCTCACGGGTAGATTAATCATGCGATGTACCATTCCTTAGTAAAAATTTTAAAGGTTTTGACGAAAAAGAGACTTTGAACTAATTGGTTCAAAAATAATCAAATCCACTCTTCTATGGCTCTTGCTGATTTTTCATAATCTTCATCTAGCATTAGGTCATGTGACCCGCCTTCTATGATGCTAAGTTTAGCATGGTAGTGATTTGCAGTGCTTTCAAATTCACGAACGGTGATAAGTCCATCTTTTGAACCACCTAAAACTAATATAGGTACAGTAGATCTGTGTGATATAGGTATTAACAAATCTACATATGCTCTAAATGATTCAGCACACATTCGAGGCGAATATCGCGCTGTCAGTGTAGCCTTATTTAATATCAAATGGGGATATTTTTTAAAGGCACCTAACAGATTTCCAAGTAGTAAATGGGGTATCACACCCGGGTAGCGAAAAATCACACGAAGGCTGGCTAATAACACACCCGAGGGAGGAACCGATGACATTAAAACGGCCTTTTTACATAATCCAGTCTTTAGAAAATGTTGTAGTATCATTCCACCCATGGAATGTCCAACAATGATAGGAGGTTCCTGTAAGTTTTCTACTTGCTTGCGAAGTGCTTGGACATAATCGCTAAGCGAATAGGAAATAGGCCTGGTTCTTCCTTCTGTTTCATGCCCAGGAAGATTGAACCCAATACAATTATAACCCAGTTTCTCGAAATATGGGATAAATTGCTCCTCCCAGCACCAAGATCCGTGACACATACCATGAACAAAAACTATCGTTTCTTTCATTAAGCGGGGGATTTACTGATGTAATTTGAGGGAAGGTGTTTCTTCAGTTCCTTGACAAATAAATGGAAGTCCACCGTAATCGTATGCCGAGGTGTTTTTATTTGATGCAAATGAGGATGAGTGACTTCTCTTTGGCATAATTCGGCGATGTTCTTGGGTCTATGCCAAAGTCCCTTAATGGCCCTTGCCGCTATCTTACTTTGCAATTCAGCCCCTGGCCAAATGCAACCAAGCGGTTGAAACATACCTACAAAAAATAGATTATCGTATTTTTCATGTAGCATTTTTAAGTAAAGTGGGACGTCCCCCTCGCTATAATTTATGAAGTCTTTTCGAAAAAATGGGTGTTCTAAAATATAGCCTGTGCAAGCGATGATTGTATCAAACTCTTCCACGGTACCATCCTTGAAATGGACATGCTGCCCTTCAAAGTGATCAATATCTCCTTTGGGGAATACTTTGCCATGCCTTACTTTGTACAATAGTTCCTCGTTGATGGTGGGATGCGTTCCTGTGATGGCATGTTCTGGCTCTTGAAGGCCATAGTGCCTATTAGAACCAGAGATTATTTTGACGGATAATTCTGATAAGAAAAATTTCAACTTAGTGGGCAAAAATGTCAACTTAGATGCTACTACATCACTCGGTTTGCCAAACAAAAATTTGGGTACAATTCGGTAGCCTCTTCTCCAGCTAATGCTCGTTTTCTTGCTCACCCGAGATGTTTCTACCGCCACGTCGCAGGCTGAATTTCCGCCACCTATGACAAGTATACGTTGATCTCTGAATGGTTCCGCCTTTTTGAATTCATGTGAATGCATGAATTTACCGGTGAACTCACCTGGATATTGAGGCATTCTAGGTAGCCAGTGATGCCCATTGCAAACAACTAAATGGGTAAAGTGTTCTGTTTTTTCAATGCCGTTCTTCTCTGTTTTTATAACCCAATTATTAGCTTCATCTAATTCGCAGGATTTTACCAAAGTTTGGAATTGAATGTGTGGGTATAGATTAAAATGTTCAGCATAAGCTTGAAAATAGCGTCTTAATTGATCATGCGAAGGGTAATCAGGCATCCCTTTTTGGAAATCATCGAAGGTAAAGTCTTCATATTGTGAAAGGGTTTTGGAACTAATTATATGGGTGGTTTCGAAAACACTCGAGTGCCCCAATTGCTCATTATAAATCCAGTTTCCTCCGACTTGGGTATTTAATTCATAACAAACCGTATCTAGACCTTGGTCTATCATATTTTTCAAGGCAGTTATTCCAGAAGGCCCCGCACCAATTACACAAACTTTCGTCATATAAATTACTTTTTATCAAATATATATAAATAGTCCTTCATTTATATTTGATAAAAAAAGGCCCGGTTAAAAACCGGGCCAAGTCCTTGAATTGATGGGAAGAAAAAAAACCTGGTGGAGTCGGAGGGATTCGAACCCTCGTCCAAACCTAGCGAACAATAGCTTTCTACACGTTTAGCTGTGATTATTTTTCGATCAAAAGCGGGTTCACATCAGACCCAAACTTTCAACTTATCCTCTGGATACTAACAAGTCCGTAGAGAAATTCGAACTTATCGACTCTGCATGTCGACGCTCAGATGCCCTCCTCGGCAGAGTTTGGAGAAGGCTGAACGATGGCAAATTGATTAATCTCTAAGATTAAGCAGCCATGGCATACTGTGTATTGCCAGTTATAATTCGAAGGTTTTTTTAACAGGAAATGCCTACAACTCCCGACGTGCTTACCACCGACCGACATAAGCTGTCAAAACCGGTCGACCCCATTATTTGAGATGCAAAGGTACAACATTAAATAGGCCTTTGTCAAGGAATTGGTAATTCTGTACTTTGTTTAATTTCATCCATCACAAATAAACTATTGATATGGGCTACTGTGGGGAGTACAGCCAATTTCTCTTGGTAAAAACGGTTATAACTTTCTACATCCGAGCTAACAACCATCAAATAATAATCAAAGTTCCCTGAAACTAAATGGCATGATAAAACCTCAGGAAAAGCTTGAACTGCTTGTTCAAACTCTTTGAAATTTTTACGGTTTTGCTTTTCTAGCGTAACTTGGCAATGCACCAATAAACCTAAATCCAACATTTTACGGTTAAGTAATCCTACGTAGGACATGATATATCCATCTTTCTCCAATTTCCGAATTCGATCATGCGTAGGAGAGAGGGATAAATTGACTTGGGCGGCTACATCTTTGAGTTTTTTTTGCCCTTTGCCTTGAATGATTTTCAAAATCTTTAAATCTAGCGCATCTAAGTTGAGTTTGGAAGCCATAATTTTTTCGGATTTTTGTTAACAGAATGTTAATATATAGAATTATTTCCTTTTCAATCTAATTTTGCAGTAATATTTCCTTATTTATAAGGGATATACCTAAATAATTTTTGTCTTTTTTATATTTGTGGAGTATTATACTTCATCAAAGGTAACGGCCAGCGAAATTTTTCGTTGGCCGTTCTTTTTTTCAAACAAGCTAAAATCTACTATCATGATCATTGGCGTCCCTAAGGAAATTAAAAATCAAGAATTTAGAGTAGGCTTAACGCCTGCTGGGGTTCAATCGTTGGTGTCTCAAGGTCACCAAGTTTATGTTCAAACTCAGGCCGGTTTAGGTTCTGGTTTTTCAGATGAATTGTACATGCAAACAGGAGCTAAAATACTTCCTGATGCGAAGTCGGTTTATGAAATTTCTCAAATGATTGTCAAGGTGAAAGAACCTTTGGCTCAAGAATATCCCTTGATTCAAGCGGGTCAAATACTCTTTACTTATTTTCATTTTGCAGCGTCTAAAGAGTTGACCCAAGCAATGATAGCTAGTAAGGCTATTTGTATAGCGTACGAAACAGTAGAATTACCTGATCGTAGTTTACCTTTATTAACCCCGATGTCTGAGGTGGCTGGTCGAATGGCTATTCAAGTGGGGGCCTATTTTTTAGGTAAAGCTCAAGGTGGAAAAGGTAAAATGTTAGGTGGTGTTCCAGGAGTAAAACCTGCAAATGTGCTCATTTTAGGGGGTGGAGTTGTAGGAACCCAGGCGGCCAAAATGGCAGCAGGTTTGGGCGCTAATGTTACCATCATGGATACCAATCTAGGTAGGTTGCGATATTTGGAAGATATTTTACCCGCCAATGTGTCCACCCAGTTTTCTACTTCATTAGCTATTCAGGAGAGCTTAGCTCAAGTTGATTTGATCGTTGGAGCGGTGCTATTACACGGCGCCAAAGCTCCTCATCTCATAAAGAAGGAAGATTTAAAGCGAATGAGTCCCGGAACGGTTCTAGTCGATGTGGCTGTCGATCAAGGTGGTTGTATCGAAACTTGTCGACCTACCACCCACGAAAATCCGGTTTATGAAATTGACGGGATACTTCATTATTGTGTGGCAAATATGCCAGGAGCAGTTCCACAAACGTCTACATTGGCTTTGACCCAAGCAACACTTCCTTATGTCCAGCAATTGGCCAAAGAAGGTTGGAATTTAGCCTGTACAAATAACCAAGCCTTAGCCAATGGACTGACGATTTTCGAGGGTAAATTACAAAACCCGGGCTTAGCTATTTTATTTGATTTATAATTACCAGATTTTTATTCCTTGTATTCTATATAATTCCAATTGTTGTAAGTTCACTTGATAATCAAATTGAGCTTGCATCAATTGGGATTCCTCTAACATGGATTCTACTTGATCTAATTCAATTCTACGAATTAATCCTTGTTTGAAGCGGGTATTGGCTAAATCTAAGGCATATTGGGCTTGAGCCACTACCTCTTTCTGTGTCGCTGATTTTTTAAGGTAATTTTGATGATTCAATTGAGCTTGCCTCCATTCGGTACCTAATTTTTCTTGTGCATCCTCCAATTGAAATGCGACACGTTCCTTTTGAATGGTGGCTAATTCTGTTTGATAAGCCCCTCTTTTTCCAGAATAAATAGGAATACTTAATTTAATACCCAAAACACTATTTACTTTAAAATCATCTGCAAAGGCAGGTGTTTCGCCATTGATTCTAGGAACATAACCATTTTTCAGTCCAAGTGTGGCCAATCCTGCTAAGGTAGGGGTGTTTTCCGATTTAGCTAACTCAATACTTTTGTTAACAATTTCTTCTTGGGCTTTGATTTGATTAATCTCTGGATTGGAAAATGACTCAATGGGTTTGGCTGTTTGGGCTTGCCAATTTTGAGGGTTTTCAACCAAAAAGGCCTCTGCATTAGCTCCTAATAGAGTGCTTAAATAATCCAACATGCGAGCTACTTGATTTTCAGATTCAAGGATTTTACTCTCTTGGTTTGCTATTTTTACCTGTTGGCTGATTTTATCATATTCAATGGCTTCTCCTAGGGCTAGTTGCTTTTGAATAACCTGTAAATTATTTTCTAAGCGCTTCAATTGTGACTTTTGCACTTGTATGGCTTTCTTATTTAAGATAATTTGTTGATATAAATTAGCGATTTGAAAGCCCATTTGGAATTCTTGTTGCTCTATCTGTGCTTGACTTAATTGAGTTTCTAATCTTGTTTTCTCAATGGCCATCGCATTCCTTCCCCAATCATATAATACATGGTTGGCCACAAATTGCGAATTATAATTCATGTTAGGTTGAAATTGTAAAGTTGAATTCGCTCCCCCGAAGTTAAAACTAGCCTGGGCAACCGGGTCGATTCTCGTAAGTCCAATTTCTGCACCAATCACCGGTTTAGCATACGACTCCTGAATTTGGGTTTTTATTTGCCCCATTTTTATCAGGTTTCTTTGTCCTTTCAAGGCAGGTGAATGTTGTAAAATACCTTGAATTAATTCAGGAAGGCCCTTGGTTTGAGCAAAAATAACATTGCTCAAAAAACTAAAGGATAAAAGTAAGATGTATTTTTTCATATGTTTAATGAGCCTCTTCACTGGCTTTCATGATTTTTTCTATTTCTGCTTTGGTTTTCTTAGGTGTCCGCAATAACCATAAGAAGGGGAGTATACACATAAATAAAATGGAAACTAAACGGAAAGTGTCTAAGTAAGCCAAATAGTATGCTTGCTTATTGACCATAGCATCTAATTGGCGATAGGCAGCTTCTCCACTCCGAACTAAATCCCCCGTTTTTTGCATCATATTTTGTGTCAATCCTTGAATTCTTTGTTGAAATAAAGGATTTTCTACTTGAATATTAGCTAGTAAATCTGTCCTATGTTGGGCAGCGCGATGTGTTGCATAATTGTTCGCAACGGCAATACCAAAGGCTCCACCTAACTGTCGAATCATGTTGCTCAAGGCAATTCCTGCGGGATATTCAGATGGTTGTAAACCCGCCACAGCTTGATTAATTAAGGGCATTTGTAACATGGCCACCCCCATCATACGTAATAGGTGCATCGGAAAGAAATCCCAGCGACCCATTTCAGGAGTAGCCGATCCACCAATAAATCCGAAAATGATAAAAATACAAATTCCAAGCCCCATGACTGGAATGGGTTTTCCTCCCAAGGACAGGTATTTGGCTATCATGGGGAATAATATGACACCGAGTAAAGTTGGGTACATCAAGGAAAGTCCAGTTTCCGTTGAACTTAGGCCATTGATGCGTTGCACCATGATGGGATAAATGAAAACAGATGTAAATAAACCAAATCCGCTAACTAGGTTAAATACCGTGCTCATGGCAAAGACCTTGTTTTTGAAGATTTTTAAATTAATTACAGGATGTTCTGTCGTTAACTCTCGCCAAATAAATCCAATCAGTCCTATGGCCGATAATCCAGCCATGGTATTGATGGTTCTGGATTCAAACCAATTTTCCGATTCGCCTTTTTCTAAAATATATTGCAGGTTCCCTATACCCAGGGTTAATAAAGAAATGCCGATGTAATCAATTTCCATCGTTTTTCGATGTTGGCCTTCACCCTCTTTTCTATCAATGAAAACAATGGTTAAAATGGTAGCCAAAATACAAACAGGGATGTTGACATAAAAAATATCATTCCACTCGTAATTATCCACCAAATATCCTCCTAAAACGGGTCCTAAGGAAGGACCTAAGATGATACCCATTCCAAAAAATCCAGAGGCAATTGGTCGGTCTTTTACTTCAAAAGCATCAAATAAGATGGCTTGAGAAGTAGAAAGTAATGCTCCTCCACCAATTCCTTGTAAAAATCGCCAAAAGACTAATTCCCAAAGGCTATCACTCATTCCACAGAAATATGAGGCTATCCCAAAGAGAATCATCGAGCCTAGGTAGTAATTTTTTCTACCAAAGTATTCTCCCAAAAAACCTGTCATTGGGATAATGATTACATTGGCAATCGCATAACTGGTGATTACCCAAGCAATATCTTCAATGGTAGCTCCAAGGTTTCCAGCAATTTGGTTGAGAGCCACGTTCACAATCGTAGTATCCAACAACTCCATCACAGCTGCGGTGATCGTTGTTAGTACAATGATTATTTTAGCGAATCCCTGGGGCCTTTGCATGGTATTAGTTTATGGGAACTGATACACCTAGAGATAGTCCAGCACGTAAAATATCTTTGTATTTATCGGCATTTAGTATCTCAATCTTAACAGGAATTCGTTGAGTTACCTTTACAAAGTTACCAGAGGCATTATCGGGAGGTAATAAAGTTGTTTTCGCACCAGTAGATTCTGAAATCGATAAAATTCTACCCGTTAACTTAATATTGGGATATGCATCGATTTTAATTTCCGATTCCATACCTACACGTAAATGCTCCACTTGTGTTTCTTTGTAATTGGCAACTACCCAATACCGGCTATCATCCATGATGGTCATTAAAGGTTGTGAAACTTGAATGAATTGACCTGGCTCTACGGATTTCTTTCCAATTTTTCCATCAGCCGGAGCATAGACTTTATTATAACTTAACTTTAATTTCTGTTGTTCTACCTTTACTTTCTTCAGTTTTAAGGCTATTTCAGCCTTGTGCAAGGTAGCTTGCAAAATTCCTATTCTAGATTGTGTACTTACTAACTCAGCTTTCGCACCTTGGAATTTAACGCCAGCTTGTTCTGCTAAATCTTGACTGTCAATTAATTGTTGACGCGTAATAGCTTTTGCTGATTCAAGTGAAGTATTTCTAGCAACATCTCGGTTATATTTATTATAGGCCAACTCAGCGGATTTGACCACACTTTGTTGAGCTTCAATACTTTTCTTTAGATTAGTTAAATTTGCTTTTGCACTTTCAATGTCGGATGTGGCTTGCTCAACTTCCACTTTCATCTCTTCTAGGGCTAATGCGGCTTCATCTGAATCAATTTCCAAAATGATTTGCCCCTTTTTTACCTGATCGTAATCATTTACATAAACCTTTTTTACAAAGCCCGCCATTCTAGGTAATACCGGAATAAAATATGCCTCAATCTGCGCATTGTCGGTATCTTCATGGGTAGTCGCATAGCGGTATTTTTTGAAGCCAAAAAATCCCCCAATGAGTAAAACAAGTGCTAATATGATTTTGGGGAGATGAGATTTAGGTTTTTGTTGAGTAGACATGGTACATTGATTAGTGTTGCAAAGAAAGGTAGTATTGGCAATAAAGTCAAGTTAGTTGACTAAATACTTGATTTTGTATATTTTTGCACGAAAGATAAAATCCTGTATAGATCATTTTACACCAATGGAAAATTCAAATCACATGTTTTTATCGAGACTTTTGGTTAAGTCTTACCGTATAGTTCAGTCTATGAATGGCACTTTCTTACGAAGTTTAGGTTATGAAAACTTCAAAATAGGGCACATTATCGTATTAATGAATCTTTCTGAACAGGGAGTTACTACTACTGATTTGGCCAAAAAAGCGAAAGTAAGTAAGCAAGCGATGAGTAAATTAGTGAATGAATTGATTCAAGAAGGATACCTCATTTCAAAAACTAATCATCAAGACTTACGTTCTACTCTCTTATTTTGTACAGAGAAAGGTAATCATTTTTTAGAAGATTTAATGAAATCTAGGGCTCATATTGAGCAAAAGTTTGCTGTTATTATTGGAGAAGAGCGGTTGAAGCAATTAAATTTGGCCTTATCAGAGATTGTGGCTCATTATGATGAATTGGAAAATACGGATACTATCAATGATAAAATAGCCGGCACTAAAATCTAATTTATGGAAAGAAGCGATCGTGAAAATTAACTAAAAATAATTCGTGGGTGGCTCTAGTAATAGCCGTGTATAGCCAGCGAATGTATTCTGCGTCTATTTGCTCTTCTTTCAAGTATCCCTGATCCACAAATACGGCCTTCCATTGTCCACCTTGAGATTTATGGCAAGTTAATGCATAAGCAAACTTCACTTGTAAGGCATTTAAAAAAGGGTCTTTTCGAATGGCCTCCATTCTTTCCTTTTTCTTTGTGATATGTGCATAATCTTCACATACAGAATCATAGAGTTTTTTGTTGGCCTCTTTTCCCAAAGCTGATTCAGCCGAGTGAAGGGTATCTAATAAAATTTTAGCTTCAACTTCCGGGTGATCCTCATAGTCACACAAACGAAGGCTAACCTGGAGAAATCGAAAACCATGCATATCTTCTTGCCTTTTAATTTTCATAACTTCCACGAAATCTCCATTGGCCAAAAATCCTGCTGGCGAATCTTCATCTAACCAATGGTAATTATTTCGAACAATCATTAATAAATCACCACTACTGATTTCATCTTCTTGATAAAGTATAGTTCTCCGAACGAATTCATTGAATTGGACAGCACTTTTATTGGATCTGGTGAGGAGAATGGTTTCTTCTTTTCCAAACTTCCGATAGGCATATTGCATTCCATCTTCCACCTTTTCACCCGACATCTTGAAAAAGTCTTTGAATGATTTGGTATTAAATTGAATTTTTTGGGATGACTGATTTAGTAATTCTCTTAGGTTGGTGGCATTATATAATATTCCTGAATGTATGTCTTGTCGCATGACGTCAGTCAACTCATGGTCCAAGACCTCCATGTGAAATTCACTGCTGATGTATTCTTTCGATAGGGCAGGTGACAGACTTTTACCCACGGGAGGTAATTGGGCTGTATCTCCTACAAATATTAATTTATTCCCTGTATGGCCATTTTCTGGATTCGTAAAAACGTATTCAATTAAATCTGTCAATAAACTATTTGTACCAAAATCTGATTCATCCGTAATCATGGAAGCTTCATCCACGATGAATACGGTATTGGTAGCGTAGTTATTCATTCGTTGGAATACCAATGCACCAGAATTTGGATGGCTGACTTGCCGGTAAATTTTTTTATGGATCGTAAAGGCTTTTTTCTTGGCATAATTGGCCATAACCTTGGCTGCGCGGCCTGTAGGAGCTAATAATTGAGTTTTATATCCGAAGCTAGATAAAATCTTAATCAAGGTCGATATGACGGTGGTTTTACCCGTACCAGCATAACCTTTGATGATAAAAGTAAGCGCTCCCCATTCATCTTTATTAACTATAAAATCATTCAATTTCTGAAATAAAGCTGTCTGAGAGGGCGTTGGCTCAAAGGGGAACTTTTGATGTAAAAGAAAAGAAGGACTTTTGGAAGGATTCATGTCTTAAAGAAGACACAATTTACACAATTGAATCGGGAAGCAAAAGCGCATCTTCTTCTGAAAGAGGCCTAAAAACATTGATGAGGCATATTAGACTGTAATCCTTTAAGTCGGTTTCCCAAATATCTCTTTCTATTAGAATATTTTCTTCTATCAATCTCCTTCTGGTGGTTCCCCAGTGTAAAGGTTCCTTCGGGGTATACCATTGATCACCTTGTTTAAAAGCTAAATTAGCGATGCTGCTGTCTTGCAATTTCCCATTTTTAGAAAAAATGATGTCATCAGCTTCAGGATGCTCAGCTACTTTTTTTAGAATATGAGATCTATCGGCATATTTAAAATCGTATTCGTAATCTCCTGTATTCACGATAGCCAATTTTTTGATATGCTTTGGCTGATATTTTAGGAATTCGTGAAATTCCCATTCCGTTCGATAAACGATTCTAGTTCTATAACTACCAAGTTGGGGAATTTCTAAATGAGTAAAATATTCTGCTATGTTTAATACGGGTGAGTTAGGATAGTAATGCTGAAAGACATCATTGATCCTTTTTTGATGATAATTTAGATGTAGGGCTTCTCCGTTCAATACATGAACAGTTTCTAAAAATGTGGGCATTGTTTAAATGGGTAGGTAAACTTTTTGGATTAATTCCAAATATTCCTTTTCAGGGTCGGAGAAGACAGTAATTCCTCCTCCACTTTTAAAAATTAGCTTCTCGTCAATTTGTTCAATAAATCTGATTAAAACTCCTGAATCTAAGGAACTTCCATCAAATTTCCCCATAATTCCCGTATAAAATCCTCGAGGGTATCCTTCGGATTTTTCAATAATTTCCATGGTGGCCATTTTGGGAGCGCCTGTAATGGAGCCAGCGGGTAACATGGCTTTTAAAATACTACCAATTTTATGCTGAAATGCGGGCATCAATTCACCAGAAATCAAGGAGGACATTTGCCATAAATCTTCACTATGTGTCTTTACTTGTTCTATGTACTGAAATTTTTCCACTTGAATTGGGTGGGCTACTCGGCTAATATCATTGCGAATTAAATCCACAATGGTGGCATGTTCAGCTTTTTCCTTGGCATCTATCCGCAGGTCTTCGGCTTGGTTATTTTCATTCACTGCCAAAGTTCCCTTCATGGGGAAACATTGAATTTTATGCTGATGAATTTGAATAAATGGTTCTGGAGAGAAGACCACTAATTGATCCCTGATCAGTAATTTATACTTAGCATGTGCGTATGAATAAATATCCTTTAAACTCAGGTTGGTTTGAATGGGTGTAGGACAAGTTAAATTGACCAAAAAAGAATCCCCTCGTTTTAAACCCGCTTGAACCTGATAAAATTTGGCTAAATAGTCTTTATAACTGATTGGAAATTTCTCAAAACATACATCACCTGTGAAAGTACTTGAGGGGATTTGGTTGATTTCCAATCTTATGCCCAATTGAAGAGCTTCTTCTTCAGTTCCCCACCATACTTTTTCTCCTATATAATCACATATAAAGACAAAAGGACGCCCTTCCATGCTCCATTGATCCATGCCCGAGACAGCTTGATCAAGTGAGGTAAAAGGAATATCCTTCATAATCTTTATTAAATGTATTGTTGCGCTGCTTGAATTACCTGTGGGATACCCTCCGGCTTTTGTCCACCTGCAGTAGCTAAAAAGGCTTGGCCACCTCCGCCACCTTGTACTTCCTTAGCTAATTCTCGAATGATTTTACCTGCATCCAAAGATTTTGCTGCCACTAGTTCTTTTGATATAGCTAAAGCTAGGCTTGCTTTTCCATCGATTTCAGCGGCTAATAAGCAGAATAATTGCTGGTGTTCATTGCTCAAATCAAAGGCTAGATTTTTCAAAGCATCTGCATGAGGTACATGAACTTGTTGGATTAAATAAAGTAAATCTCCTTTTCCTGAAATTTGCTTATTTAAAGCTGACTTTACCTGTTTAATCTCGTTTGCCTGATATTGGGCAATGGTTTTTTGAAGGCCAGTATTTTGTTCGATAAGACTAGCCACTGCTTTAACGATGTCTTTAGGAGCTTTTAATAATTCATTGATTTGCTCCAGCTGGCTTGCTTGCTGAATTAATAGTTCAAATGCCTTCTGTGAGCAAACTGCCTCAATGCGTCGTACACCAGTGGCTACTGAACTTTCTGATAATATCTTGAATAAAGCAATTTCACCTGTTGAATTGACGTGAGTTCCTCCACAAAGTTCCACAGAATAGGTCGGATCAAAGGTGATAACACGGACAAAATCACCATATTTTTCACCAAATAATGCCATAGCCCCTTTATCTTTAGCTTGCGCAATAGGAACATTTCTTTCTTCTAACAAGGGAATATTAGCCATGATTTTGGCGTTCACCATATCTTCAATTTGCTTCAATTCCTCATCTGTCACTTTTTGAAAATGCGAGAAATCGAAACGTAATAACTGCTCATTCACCAAACTTCCTTTTTGAGCCACATGCTTACCTAGAATTTGTTGAAGCGCCGCTTGCATTAAGTGGGTAGAACTATGATGACTAGTGATGGCCTGTCTTCTTTCTTCGTCAATTTGAGCTACGACTTCCTCTTCCTGTGCCACTTCTTCAATTCGAGCATCCGTTGTCCAATGAACAATTAAATCATTTTCTTTTTTGGTATCGATGATGGCGATTTTCGTGCCCGATTTTTTGAATAACAAAAAGCCAGAATCACCCACTTGTCCACCTGATTCAGCATAGAAAGGAGTACTTTCCAACACAATTTTATATTGAATTCCTGCTTTATTTTGAACTTTTTGGTATTTCACCACACGTGTAGTCCAGGTCGAATGATCATATCCAACAAAGGACACTTCATCACTATCAAACAGGTTAACCCAGTCTTCTGCACTGGCTCCTGCATCCTTTCTGGAGCGATTCTTTTGGGCATTTAATGCCTGTTGGAATCCAGGCTCATCAATTTCCATTCCTTTTTCACGGGCTATCAAAGCCGTTAAATCGACTGGAAAACCATAGGTGTCATTTAATTCAAAAACATCTTCACCCGTAAGGACCTTGTTTCCTTTGGCTTGGGTTTCTTCCATTAATTTATCTAAACGAACTAATCCTGTTGACAAGGTTCTTAAGAAAGAAACTTCTTCTTCATAAATTACTTTGGCTACAAATGCTTCTTGTGAAATTAGTTCATCAAATACGCCTTTAAATTGTTGAGCTAATAATGGAATTAATTCATACATAAAAGGCTCTTTAAAGCCTAAATAGGTATATCCATAACGCACGGCACGACGTAGGATTCGTCGAATTACATAGCCAGCTTTCGCATTGGAAGGTAATTGTCCATCTGAAATAGAGAATGCAATGGCACGAATATGGTCAGCAATGACACGCATAGCAATATCAGTCCATTTATCTTGGCCATAGGATATTCCACTTTTCTTGGCTAAGTGCTGAATACTGCCTTGGAATACATCGGTGTCATAATTCGATTGCTTCCCTTGGATGGCCATGCATAAACGTTCAAAGCCCATACCCGTATCTACGTGTTTGGAGGGAAGTGCTACCAATGATCCATCTGCCATGCGTTCAAATTGCATAAACACATTGTTCCAAATTTCCACCACTTGCGGATGATCGGCATTAACTAGTGATTTTCCTGGGATTCGATCTACTTCATCTTGGTTTCTTAGGTCAATATGAATCTCTGAACAAGGGCCACATGGTCCCGTTTCACCCATTTCCCAAAAATTATCTTTTTTATTTCCCAAAATGATTCTTTCTTCCCCCACAATAGCCTTCCAAATATCAAAAGCTTCCTGGTCAAAAGGTACACCATCTTTGGCATCTCCCTCAAAGACGGAAACATATATACGCTCCTTAGGAAGTTTATATAGCTCAGTTAATAGTTCCCATGACCAAGCTAAGGCTTCTTTCTTGAAATAATCACCAAAAGACCAGTTGCCTAACATTTCAAACATGGTATGGTGATAAGTATCAAATCCTACATCCTCTAAATCATTATGCTTACCAGAAACACGAAGGCATTTTTGAGTATCAGCAATTCTTTTCGACGGAGGAGTACCATTTCCCAAGAAAAAATCCTTGAATTGAGCCATACCTGAATTATTAAATAAAAGGGTAGGGTCATTTTTAGCGACCAATGGCGCAGATGGTACAATTAAATGTCCTTTCGATTGAAAAAAAGCTAAAAAATGCTGGCGGATCTCCGTTGAAGTCATTGGTTTAATATCGAAATTATGGGTAATTTTATTTCTTCCTGATTTTTCTAATCAAAGGAAGTGCAAAATTACGTGTTTTTATTCGAATTCTTGATTTTGCAGGCCAACAAGGTTTTAATTTATTAGATGGAACAGTACAGTAAACAATATTATTCGATTTCTGAAGTTGCGGAGATTTTCAAAGTGAAAACTTCTAAGTTGAGGTATTGGGAAACCCAGTTTCCTCATCTAATGCCCAAGCGTAGGTCTAGCGGAATTAGGAAATATACGCCGGAGGATATAGAAAAAATTAAAGTTTTGATCCAATTGATCGAGGAGAAAGGCTTAACCATTGAAGGAGCCAAGCAAGCCATCAATCATCGTGGGGAAGCAAAAAATGTGAATACACCTCTCATTAATCAGTTAACTGAAATTCGTCAATTTTTACAAGGGCTTCGCGAGGATTTGGGAGAATGATTTTTTTTCTTTCGGGAAAAAATGGAATCATATCCCGATGGAGGAAGAAAAAGTATATCAAATAGCCCTAAGTTTAGTACCTCAAATTGGGTATGTTAATGCCCGTCGACTGATTTCCTATTTGGGTTCTGCCAAACAGATATTTCAATCCAGTACTTCACAATTAAAAAAAGTACCGCACATCGGTCCGATGATTGCCCAGGAATTAAAATTGAATCAAGTTTTACATGAGGCAGAGCGAATTTATTCAGATTGTCTTAAGGAGGGAATTCAATTATTTTTTTACTTGGATGAGGATTATCCACATCGATTAAAACAGTTATATGATGCCCCACTATTATTGTATTTTAAGGGAAATGTGAATTTTCAGTATGAAAAAGTGATGGCATTGGTAGGAACAAGAAAAGCTACCGAATATGGCAAAGAAATCACTTATCAAATTGTCAGGGATTCTTTGGAGGACGATGTCCTTTTTATTAGTGGATTAGCTTATGGGATTGATATTGCCCTTCATCAAGCTTGTATTGAATTAAAAATTCCAACTATCGCGGTTTTGGCTGGGGGATTTCAACGAATATATCCTTCCTTACATAGTAAATACGCCTATCAAATGATGGAATTGGGAGGAATCATTTCAGAACATCCATTTCATCAAAAACCCGACCCGAGATTTTTCCCACTACGAAATCGTATCATCGCTGGGATGGCAGATGCCACGATTGTGGTTGAGGCAGCTGAGAAAGGGGGTGCCTTGATAACGGCCGAATATGCGAATAATTATCACCGAGAGGTATTAGCTGTTCCTGGAAATTTACAAAAAGTGTTCTCAGAAGGTTGTAATCGGTTGATTCAGAAAAATCAAGCTACCATTTACACCGATTGGGCAGCTTGTAAAGAGCTTTTGAATTGGCAATCTAGTTCCAATAAAATTCAAAGAAATAAAAGTTTGTTATGGAGTCAATTATCAGATGACGAGAGCCAGATTTTGGCATTACTTTACCAAGAAAAAAATTTAGCCCTGGATGAAATAGCTTGGAAATTGCAAAAAGGAATAAATCAACTGGCAATGCTTTTATTGAATTTGGAATTTCAGGGATTCATTAAAACATTGCCAGGTCATCGTTATAGCTTAAAATAACTTATTTTTTCCATTCACTCGGATTAATTCTCCAGTCTTGTAAAGTCATTAATTGAGTTTCTGTTACGTGATTTAATTTAACGGCCTCATCTATTAAGACATCATAGTTACTTAAGGTGACGCAAGGAATACCATGATTTTTGAAATTATCTTCGGCAATTTGAAAGCCATAGGTAAAAATGGCTACCATCCCTAATACTTCTGCTCCTGCTTCTTGTAGGGCGGTAGCAGCTTTTAAGGAACTGCCTCCAGTTGAAATTAAATCTTCTATTAAAACTACCTTTTGACCTTTTTCAATATGCCCTTCTATTTGGTTTCCCATGCCGTGTTTTTTTGGCTCAGGTCTAACATAACAAAATGGAAGGTCTAAATAATCAGCTACTAAAGCCCCTTGGGCAATGCCAGCAGTGGCCACACCTGCTATAATCTCAACATCTGCGAAATACGCCTTTACAGCAGCAGATAAGCAATTTTTGATGTACGTTCTAACTTCCGGGTAGGATAGAGAAATACGATTATCACAATAAATCGGGGAGTTCCATCCAGATGCCCATTTAAATGGTTGGTCAGGTCTTAATTGGATGGCTTTTACGCTTAATAAGTGTTGGGCAACTTCTTGTGAAATAGTAAAATCAGGCATAGGAATTTGTTTCAAAGATTATATGTGCAAAAATAGTTTATTCAAGTTATCTTTCATTAATTAATTCTATTTTTGCCTACTTAAATTCTGAATTCTACACATGATATTGTTTATAGACGACCGTCCGATTCGCATTTACAAGGAATCCAAGAAACATGCCATACCTATGGGGGATGAATTTGAGGTGGTTATTGATGCGCGTCTTCAACCAATTAGGTTGTCAGATTTTAAGGGACATACCTGTATCCTAAATTTAACATTAGACCAAATAGAAAAATTAATCCACAGTTTACATCAAAAATCTGGTGCTAAGTTTGATTCGCTTTACATATTAGTCAAGGATATTAAACCTTTTAAACAGCGTATTTTTGCCATGTACCAATTATTGGAGGCAGCAGGTGGAGTGGTTTTAAATGTTGAGGATAAAGTACTGTGGATGCTGAGATTGGGTAAATGGGATTTGCCTAAAGGTAAGTTGGAGAAGGGAGAGAAGTTTAAAAAAGCTGCTGTTCGAGAAGTGGAAGAGGAATGTAATGTTAAAGCTTTGTTAGATAAAAAGCTTTGTACGACCTATCATACCTATACGCATAAAAATCAACGAATTTTAAAGAAAACGAAGTGGTATTTAATGAATGCCTTAGGTGATCCTAAATTAGTCCCACAAAAAGAAGAAAATATTGAAAAAGTTGATTGGCTAGGAACAGCAGCGATGAACAAAGCTATGACTAATACATATAGCTCGATACGTTATGTCATTCATCGTTATCAGTTGCTTTGTTCTTCTTCTAAATTATAAGGTAAATATTGATTGATTGAGCTCCCATATCGATGCAAATCCCTGATAATGGTAGAACTGATAGGAGCGAGGTGAGGGGAAGTGATCAAAAAAACCGTTTCCAATTCTTCATTGATATGCCTATTTACCTGAGAAATTGAGTTTTCATATTCAAAGTCTGTCGTATTTCTAAGACCTCTAATAATAAATCGAGCCCCTACTTCTTTAGCAACCGTAGCCGTTAAATTTTGATAAGTAACCACGCGAATGGGTTTTCCTTCGAATGTTTTCTCAATAGCTTCTTTCATTTTTTCGAGTGAAAAATAGCGTGCTTTACTAGAATTATGACCAATTCCAATCACAATTTCATCAAATAGTGCTAAGGCTCTTAATACAATATCTTCATGGCCTTTTGTAAAAGGGTCAAAAGAACCTGGGAAAAAAGCAGTTCTATGCTTCATGAGAAATGGTTGGGGTATAAATCTTAAATTGACTTAATTCTTCAGCTAAATGGGAATCTATTTCTCCTATCCAATGAATACTATTTGAATTCCACTTTATAAAGTAGCTATCTCGAATAGAATGAATGTAGAAGGCTAATTCAGTTGCCTTGGTATATGGATAAATATTGGCTAGCACTAATTTTCCGGATTTCCTTAACACCATGCAGGCTTTTTGGTTTTGAATTGATATGCTTAGACCATTTTCTGGTGATTGAGGTAAAAGCTTTTCTAAGTAATGTGAGTATGTAATTTCTGACAAAGGAAACCAATAACTGATTAAGTCTTTCCAGTCACTAGGTATAAGAAAGAGTAAATTGGCAAGTTCGGATGGGATAGGCTGAACATGGATTTCTTGTCCAATTAAGGTGTCTTCTCCTAATGCTTTTTCCAAGAATCCTATTCTATAGATGGGGCTATCGTATTTTTGTGGAATTAGTAGAAAATGTGCATGACATATTTGAACATACACTTGTTCAATTTTTGTAGGGTTTATGCCTTTTTTCTCCCAATATTCTTTTTGAATTTTCCCAGACTTGGACCAATCGATATGTCCAAATACCAATCCTGAGGCATCTTGGTATTCTAATCCTCCCTCATGTAGTGATAGATGAAGCGAATGTAAAGAGTCCATAACGGAGGAGGAATTTAATTTTTCCAAGGTCATTATTAGGTATCGAGTTTGAAATTGCAAAAAAAATATGGGATAGGAATAAAAATATTCATTTTTTTCTAGGTTCAAAATGAGTAATTTTGCGCCTTATTTAATTAAATACGCTATGTTGCAGGTGTCCAATGTTTCCCTTCGATTTGGGAAAAGAGTATTATTCGAAGAAGTAAATATCAAATTTACAGAAGGAAACTGTTATGGTTTAATTGGTGCCAACGGTGCTGGTAAATCTACTTTTTTAAAGATTCTTTCGGGTGAAATTGATTCTCAAACAGGAAGTGTTAGCATGAATCCTGGCGAGCGTATGTCGATTTTAAAGCAAAATCACTTCGAATATGAGGAGTTCCCTGTCTTGCAAACGGTCATTATGGGAAATAAACGCCTGTATGACATCATGTTAGAAAAGGATGCCATCTATATGAAGGAAGACTTCACTGAGGAAGATGGAAATAAAGCCGCTGATTTAGAAGCTGAATTTGCAGAATTGAATGGTTGGGAAGCGGAATCTGAGGCAGCTACTTTATTGAGTGGTTTAGGTATTAAGGAGGATATTCATTATTCATTGTTGAAGGATATCAATGGATCAGAAAAGGTAAAAGTACTTTTGGCACAGGCCTTGTTTGGAAATCCTGATATTTTATTATTGGATGAACCGACCAACAACTTGGATATTGATTCCATCATGTGGTTAGAAGGTTATTTACAGAATTTTAAAAATACGGTAATCGTAGTTTCTCACGACCGACACTTTTTAGATAATGTTTGTACCCACATTGCTGACCTTGATTTTGGAAAGATTCAATTGTATGGAGGTACCTATACTTTTTGGTATGAATCATCTCAATTAGCTGCGAGACAAAGAACAGATCAAAATAAGAAAACGGATGAGAAGCGTAAGGAATTGGAAGAGTTCATTCGTAGATTCTCTGCCAATGTCGCCAAATCGAAACAAGCTACTGCCCGTCAGAAAATGTTAGATAAATTACAAGTGGAGGATATTAAGCCTTCTTCTCGTAAATATCCATTCATCAATTTTAAACCTGAGCGCGAAGCAGGAGATCAATTATTAAGTGTAGATAATTTGTCTTACCAAACAGAAGAAGGCATTACCCTATTCTCTAATTTATCTTTTACTATCAATAAAGGAGATAAAGTAGCCTTTCTTGCTAAAGATTCTTTGGCTATTACAGCATTATTTGATATTCTCATGGGAGAAAGAAAGGCCAGTGGGGGAGAATTTAAGTGGGGTGTAACAACCACTCAAACCTATTTGCCCAATGACAATGCCGCTTATTTCAAAGATGATTCATTGAACTTGGTAGATTGGTTACGTCAATATTCTACCGAGAAAGATGAAAGTTTTATTCGTGGATTTTTAGGTAGAATGTTGTTTTCAGGTGATGAGGCTTTGAAAAAATGTACGGTAATTTCTGGAGGTGAAAAGCAGCGTTGTATGTTTTCTAGAATGATGTTGTCCGGAGCCAACGTGCTCTTATTTGATGAGCCTACCAACCACTTGGACCTCGAATCCATCACAGCTTTAAACAATGGGATGATCGAGTTTCCTGGTACGATATTATTTACTTGCCATGATCATCAATTAACGAATACAGTAGCTAACCGAGTGATTGAATTAGGTTCAAAATCTTGTTTGGATAAATTAATGACCTACGATGAGTTTATTACCGACAGCACGGTGAAATCTCAAAGGGTAAATTTGTAAGTATGACTTATGTTGAGGTTATCTAATATTAAGATGACAATACATTAAGATTGCTCTAGCTTAAGATTGCCCTAACTTAAGATTGCTCTACCTTAAGGCCTTAAGATTTGTCAACTTTTGAAAAGTTGACAAATCTAAGTTGACAAATCTAAGTTGAAACATCTTAACATATAAGTACCCTTGTAATTAACTAAACCCCAATTCCTTTCTGATTTCAAATTTAGGGATAAATTAACAAGATCATCAATTAAATGGATGTAAGCTGTTGATAATCAGTATCTATTACTTGGATTTTTTCACTTTCATATTCAAGGCATCCCATTCAATTGGCTTCCCAATTTCTACCGAAGTATTACAAAGAACCGATGGACCTGCAGCTCTTAATCCGAAAGAAGCGTCTTCAAAAACCGGTTTGCCAGTTCTGATGGAATCAAAAAAGTTAATAAAATGATCTAAACGATCATCGTATCCCTGCGGAGCATTGAATTCAATCTCATCCAACACCTTCATTCTTCGATCTTCTGGGCTGTATTTAGCATTATATTCTGCTAGCATCGCATCTTGCATGGCTTTTGGAAAACTTTCTAATGAATCATAACCACCCATAGAAGCCACTTTTGCTCTTTTGAAATGCTTAATTTTAATTCCTCTGTTTTTTACTTCTATGACTCCCTCCGTACCAATTAACCGAGTTCCTTCACCACCACCTGCACCATCGGCTAAATTTACGCGCGTCATGAATTGAAAAGCATTATGATTATCTGTTTTTCCATAAGTCATAAAACCCGTTAATAAGTCATATGCATCTCGTCCATCCTTCCAATAATTTAATGCACCCTGAGCATAAATTCTTTCTGGTCCCAATGAATTAGTCACCGTATGTAAGCCAGTTACATTATGTACAAATAAATCACCTGCCACCCCGGTACCATATGCTTTATAATTTCTCCATCTGAAAAAACGTACTGGGTCAAAAGCAACTTTAGGGGCATCTCCTAGGAACATATCCCAAGATACAGTTTGTAAACTTGCATCCGTTGGAATGGAATATTGCCAAGCACCATTGGCTGAATTTCTATCTGTATAGGCTTCCACGTAGGTGATTTCACCAATTGTTCCTTGTTGGTAATATTTACGGGCTTCTTGAAATACCACAGAACTTGCTCTTTGAGAACCTACTTGTAATACCTTTCCGCTTGCTTTTTGTGCCGCTACTACAGCTAAACCTTCCTCCACATGATGTACCATTGGTTTTTCACAATACACGTGTTTACCTGCTTTAAGCGCATCTATGGTAATATGGTCATGCCAGTGGTCGCTGGTACACACTAAGACAGCATCTATATCTTTTCGAGCTAAAATCTCCTTATAATTTCGAGTAACAAAAATATCTTTACCCCATTTCTCTTTTGCTCGATCTAGTCGTCCTTGATATAAATCAGCCACTGCCACTAATTCCACTCCTGGAACTTTTAATGCAGTGGTTGTATCATAATGACCAATAATCCCTGATCCAATTAATCCAATACGAATCGTATCGTTGGGACTTACTTTAATTTTATCTAAAATCTGCGGCAAAGATCTTTCATCAGCACCCAATAAAGGAATTCCTCCTAATAAGATGGATGTGCCCGCACTAAGTGATTGAATAAATTGTCGTCTACTTTTTTCCATTGGTTTGTAGCTTTAGTGTTGTCCAAATTACAAATTATCTGGAAATAAAAAACCCTAATCTAACCTGCAAAGGAAAAATTAGGGTTTTTATTAATCTTGTAACTTCTTATAAAATAAATCGAGTCGATAAGAAATTCGATTGTTGATTTTCAACAATTTGATTCACAATGTCCTTGTTTGCTTGGGTAGCTTTTGTGGCTACTACTGTACGGATTGAAAATGAACGTAGAGCAGCAGTTACAGAAAGTGTTCCTTCGGCAGAATCCTTACGACCTGTAAAAGGGAAGGAGTCTGGTCCACGCTGACACTGGGCATTAATATTTACACGAGAAACTTGATTTACCGTTTCATCGATCAATGCTGAAATTTGGTTTGGATCAGTTCCAAATATAGCTACTTGCTGACCATGTGATGATTCATGTATATAATCAATGGGAACATTGATGTCATCAAAAGGCACGACAGGAACAACAGGTCCAAATTGCTCTTCTGACCAAACTTTCATTTTCTTATTCACTGGATACAATAAAGCTGGGAAGAATAAAGATTTGGCATTTTCACCACCATGTTTATTTAATACTTTAGCCCCATGTAATTTGGCATCTTCAATTAATTCTTTCAAATAAGCTGGTTTGTTGGGTTCTGGAAGTGGCGTAATTTGAACCCCTGGATCCCAAACCATACCTACTTTAATAGCTTCAATTTTTTCAGCTAATCCTTTGTTAAATGCATCCGCTAGGCTACTATGAACAAAAATGATTTTGATAGCCGTACAACGTTGGCCATTGAATGACAATGAACCAAGTAAACATTCATTGATGGCATTATCCAATTGAGCACTTTCGGTAACAATGGCTGCATTTTTGGCATCCAATCCTAAAATGGCTCTTAAACGATTCACTTTAGGGTGCATTTTCTTTAATTTGTCCGCAACTTTAGATGAACCAATTAAAGTTAATACATCAATTTTACCTGATTCCATCAACTGGGGTATAATCGAATTTCCACGGCCATATAGGGTATTAATTACACCTGCTGGGAAAGATTCTCTAAAAGCTTCTAATAATGGGTAGTGTAATAAAGTTCCGTGTTTCGGAGGTTTAAATAAAACGGTATTACCCATAATCAAGGCTGGGATAAGCGTCGTAAAGGTTTCATTTAAGGGATAATTAAATGGACCCATACACAATACTACTCCTAGCGGGGAACGACGCACTTGACCGATAATGCCTTCTTCAATTAAAAATGTCGAAGAATTTCTGTCAATGTCCTTTAAGGCCCCAATCGTATCATAAATATATTGAACCGTTCTATCAAACTCTTTTTGTGAATCAGTTAAGGATTTACCAATTTCCCACATCAATAATTTAACGACCTCGTCTCGTTTTAAAATCATCTTTTGAGTGAATTTTTCCACACATTCAATGCGCTTGTCAACCGACATGGAAGGCCACTCACCACGACCATTGGAATAGGCTTTTACACCTGCATAGAGAACCTCCATGGCATCCGTGGCATCGGTGATGGGATAGGAACCAATTCTTTTAGGTTCAAAACCTTTATCGGATTTAATATAAATAGGAGACCAAACATCTTGAGTTTTGCCTTTCCATTGGCGCATCTCTCCATTCACTAAATATTCTCTTTGTTCGATTGGTTTTACCAAATCGTATTCTTTTGGAATCTCTCCTTCTTTGGGAAACAGTTTTTCTAATTCACTCGATTGCATAGGTTTTATTTTTATGGTCGCAAATTTCAGCTATTTGAACTATTCAAAGAATTCATGGCATGTATTATTTGAATAGTAATACTATTTTATGAAAATATTATAAAAATTCTAAAATAGCTATGGGTTAATTTCTGTCATTAAGGGGTATTTTCTCCTGATTCGATTAATCTGAAATCGCTTTTGATCTGTAAAGCTAGCCTCATGTAATTGATTAAATTCACAAAGCCATGTAGAAAAGAGTTCGAAGTCATTGGTTTTAAAAGCCAATGAATCTATTTTTTTACTGATTAAATAGGTGTCAAATTCCATTTCTTGTCCAGTTTTTCCTGAAGGTTAATAAAACTACTAAAGCAATAGTAGCTAATAATCCGGAAATGAAAAAGGGGAGAGGTATCATTTGACTTAAGCCTTTATAGAGAAAACCTGATAAAAAAGCACCAATTCCAATTCCCATTTCTAGGGCTATATACATGGTGGCCATGGCTCTTCCCATATGATTTTTATGTGCTAAATCCGTTGTCCATGCCGCTAAGGTGGGTGTTGAAAATCCCCAAGATATCCCAAATAAAATGGCCGAAGCGATTAAGCTTAGGGCAGTAGGTGGAAAGGATAATAAAAACATAGCCACGATTAAAAAACCACATGAAATGATTAGAATAGGTATTCTACCGTGTTTATCTGAGCTTTTTGAAAAAAAGAAACGAACAAAAATGGAGGCTATGGTATAAATGGTAAAGTATAAACCCTTATTGTGCCAGCCCACTAATTTCGTGGTATCTGGAAGCAAGGTCACTACCACTCCCGATGAAAATGCCATCAGTAGCATGATCAAAAAGACTGGTGCAATTTTGGGTTCAAAAACATCATCCCAATTAATTTTAAATAAGCTCCAAGAAAACTTACTTTTCATACTTTTTGGTAATGTCTCTTCCAACCTAAATAAAATTAGAATGGATGCTAAAGCAAAAAGGGACGACACATAAAACATGGCTTGAAGCCCAATAGTATTGGCCAATCCCGACCCGATACTTGGTCCAATGGACATACCCGTCGCAGTAAATATTCCTAAGGTTCCTTGTGCTTCCCCCCGACGGCTCTCCGGTATAATATCTGCTACATACGCAGCTGTGGCAGTAGGTTTTGTCCCGGTCGACATACCATGAATGAATCGTAAAAACAAAAAGGCTTGCACCGTATGAACCATTGGGTAAATTCCACCACAAATAAAGCAAACGATGGAACCAAATGCCATCACTGGAACACGACCAATGTGGTCGGTTAGTTTTCCTGAAAAGGGTCGGCTGAGGCCAGCTGTTAAGGTAAAAAGAGCAATGATGTAACCGATGTATTCACTACCTCCCATGGCTGCCAAATAATCAGGGAGCTCCGGAATAATCATGGAAAAACTAGCAGCAAATAAAAAATTACTTGTACAGAGTAACCAAAAAGGAATGGTATAGATTTTTTCTTCCTGTATTTCCATCCTAAATTTCTTCCTCTATGATGGTATCAATTTCTTTTTTATTTAAACCCATCAAAAAGGCAGGCAAAAGAATAAGGTTACAAATCATGGCCATTAATAAAGTTATGGAGACCAAAATTCCTAATGCTTGAGTACCCTTAAAGGTTGAGGCCGTAAAGATGAAAAATCCAAAGAATAATATCATGGCGGTATAGAACATGGACACTCCCGTCTTTTGAATCGTAATTTGAACAGCCCTTTTTACATTCATCTGATTTTTCAACCATTCTTCTTTATATCTAGTTAAAAAATAGATTGTTCCATCGCTGGATATACCAAAGGCAATTGAAAAGATTAAAATGGTACTAGGTTTTAAAGCTATGTCAAAATAGCCCATCAAACCTGCTGTAATGATCAAAGGAATTAAACTAGGCAAGGTGGAAATGATAACCATCTTCCATGAACGAAACAAGAAAGCCATCAACAGGCAAATTAGGACAATCGCTGTGATGGTGCTTTCAATCAGATTTTTTTGTAAATATTCCGTATTGAAGGAATTAATGACCGAATTTCCAGTCACATTAGCTAGATAAGCCTTAGGGTTGTCCTTGGCTAATATTTCTCCTGTTTCAGGATCTGTCCGAAAAATACTATCGATTTTAGGTTGTAAAATTTGATATAACTCTTTTGTCCTAACAGTCCCTGCATCTGCCATTTGATAGGATATTCGGGTATGCTGTTTCTCTGGATCAATAAAGCCTGAAAACAAATTACTTTTTCCTGATAGACTGGATTGAAATTCTTTTAATTTATTTAGTTCATCAATGCCCGGTAAAGTAAAGTATTTCGGGTCTCCTCCTCGATAAACTTGATATAAATATTTAGTAGCCGTTAATATGGATAGCCCTGAAGTGAATTCAGGATATTTAGCCATTAGTTTTTCTGTCCTTTTCATTTTAGACAAAATCTCAGGACTTAAAGCCTTTCCTGGCGATTTGGCGTCCACAGAAATTTCAAAAGGGATAATGCCATGAAAATGCTTTTCTATAAATTTCAAATCCGTATATATAGCATTTTCACGGGGTAAATCATCCACAATAAATCCAATCGCTTTTATTTGTAATAATCCATAAACGGATATCATTAGCAATAAAATTACAGTTCCGTAAATGGATTTTCGATGATTTAAAACCCAATTCTCAATCTTGAATAAGAATAAATTAACTCGTTTAGATTCAAAATGAGCTAAATCCTTAGGTCGTGGAGGAGCCAAGAAACTAAAGAATATAGGGATCAATAATAATGACAATAAAAAGGTGAACATCACATTGACCGAAGCCACAATGCCGAATTCAACGAGCAATCCTGATCCTGTAAAACTGAATACTCCAAAGCCAATGGATGTAGTTAAATTCGCTAAAAATAAAGTTCTACCCACTTTCGAGGCACTTTCTTGAAGAGAAAATAACTTATCATTTGTCTCAATATAGGTTTCGTGATATTTGTTCAGTAAGAATATCACATTGGGAATACCGATGACTACGATGAGCGGAGGAATGAGTCCAGATAACAAGGTGATTTTAAATCCAAGGAATACTATAGTAGCCAGCGAAGCTAGTATTCCAATGATAATCACAATCAAAGCAAAAAAGACCACTTTAAAGGATCTGAAAAAGAATAATAGAATCAGGGATGTAACTAATATAGCCAAACCAAGAAATATGATTAATTCCTTTGTGACTTGGGAAGTATATTCGGTACGGATAAATGGCATCCCCGAATAATGTATCTCTCGTTTGGTTTTTACTCGATACTCCTCGCCTAATTGCTTGATTTTCTTGACTAAAGTAATTCTACCTTTATCATTTATCGTTTTTTGATCTAATGTGATCAATAATAAATGAACCTTGTAATCCTCCGTATATAGGAAGTTGGTGAATATAGGTAGTCGACTAATCTTGCTTTTGAGACTGTCTAACCGTTCTTGTGTAGTGGCTACCTTATTATCCCAAATCGTTCTAGTTTTGAATTTTTTATCGACACTGTCAATATATACTTCTGGTAGGTTTGGTAAGGATAGGATATTCTTAATTCCTGGTAAATTTTTAATATCCAGACTTAACTTTTTCCAAGCATCAAATTCATTTGGCGTGAAAAGTTGTGGGTTTTCCAATCCAATAACCATGACATTTCCATCCTCACCATATTTCTTCTTGAATGATTCATACAGTTGAAAACGTTCATCTGTTTTGGGTAATATTTTGGCTAACTCGTAACTTAATTGTATTTGAGCCGATTTGTAAATTAGTCCTGCGGTTAGTAGTGCTAATACAATCAGTATAACAATTTTATGTTTTAGAATATTGGCACCAATCCAATCCCAGGCATTTTTCATATGTTTACTTTTTGAGTTAATGCCTCAGCAATGAGCATATCCTCCGGCGTTGTAATTTTGATGTTGGAATAATTTCCTTCCACTAATTGAATATCAATCCCTAATAACTCTACCACACTAGCATCATCCGTAAAGAAATCTTGATAATCTTGTTGAAATGCTCTCTTTAAAATAGAGATTTCAAATACCTGTGGTGTTTGTATAATGCGGATATGATTACGATCAATAGGAAGGTAGATTTGTTCATTTGCATCCCATTGTCGAATAGAATCCTTGCTAGAAACCGCCAAGACGGCATTTCCATGCTCTTGTGCATGTTTAAATGCGTTCTGAATACTTGCTATTGATACCAAGGGACGAACCCCATCATGTATGGCAACAAGCGTATTTTGGTTTTCCCTAATGGCCTGTATGCCTCTTTGGCTTGAATGAAATCGAGTTTCACCACCTTGAACTAATTGGTGAGGACAATTCTGAAGAATTTCAGGGTGTTCTTGGCATAAATTATGCCAAGAATTGAACTGATTTTCAGGTAAAACCAAAATCAATTCTATTTCAGAAAATGCTTTTTTGAATTGTAAAAGGGTATGATATAAAATAGGTTTGCCTTGAAGAAGCAAAAATTGTTTAGGAACGGCACTTTTCATTCGCTGTCCAGTACCTCCGGCTACAATAATGGCATATTTCTTCAAAACAAACCCGATTTTTATTTAGATGATTAACATAACGTCACCATAACTGAAGAAACGATATTTCTCTTTGATGGCTTGTTGATATGCTTCATGAATTAACTCATATCCACCAAATGCAGAAGTCATCATCAAGAGAATAGACTCAGGTAAATGGAAATTAGTCAATAGCGCTGTAGGAATTTTGAATTCGTATGGAGGAAAAATGAATTTGTCCGTCCAGCTATTGATAGGCTTTAAATGACCGCTAGCTGATACAGAAGATTCCAATGCTTTCATCACTGTGGTTCCTACCGATAATACATGTTTTTTATTATCAATCGCTTGATTCACATAATCACAAGTATCTTGATTGATGATAAAATGCTCTGAGTCTGTTTTATGCTTGGTTAAGTCTTCTACGTCAACTTGACGAAAAGTACCTAAACCTACGTGCAAGGTAATAGGAGTGAACTGGGCACCATTAAGTTCCATTCTTTTCATGATGATCTTTGAAAAGTGTAAACCTGCGGTAGGAGCAGCTACTGCACCTACATGCTCCGCATAAATGGTTTGAAAACGCTCAGCATCCTCTGGAGTAGCTTCTCTTTTGGAACGAATTTCTTCAGGAAGTGGGGTCTCACCCAATTCGTGAATAGCCGCCATTAATGCATCATGATCACCATCGTATAAAAAGCGAATGGTTCTTCCACGGGAAGTGGTATTGTCTATCACCTCTGCCACCAAATCAGAATCACCAAAATATAATTTATTACCTACACGTATTTTACGAGCAGGGTCCACTAATACATCCCACAAGCGATGTTCACGATTCAATTCTCTTAATAAAAATACTTCTATTTGTGCACCTGTTTTTTCCTTGTTTCCATACAATCTAGCAGGAAAAACCTTGGTATTGTTCGTTACTAAAACATCTCCCTCTCCAAAGTAATCAACGATATCAGTGAATTTTTTATGTTCAATGGTTTTGTTTTTTCTATTTACAACCATCATGCGAGCGTCTTCGCGGTTATCTGTTGGATGTAAGGCAATTAAACTTTGAGGTAAATCGAATCTGAATTCAGATAATTTCATTCGTATGGGGTTTGAAAATGAAAACTGATGAATTAATACAATCAATGATTAGTTCAAACAGTCATTTATTTTTGGAAATAAAAAACAATTTGCAAATATACACTTTTCAAGGGGGGCTTGTCAAGGTAATTTTTTGAAACAATCATTTGATAGCTCAGTTAACTCTTTGTAATTTGATTCAAATGAAAGATATTTCAGTTTTTTGGTTTCGACGTGATTTGCGTTTAAAGGATAATGTCGCACTTTTTGAAGCGCTTAGTCATGATTACCCCGTTTTACCAATTTTTATTTTTGATCCTTCCATTTTAGATAAATTATCAAATAAAAAAGATGCTCGAGTAGAATTTATACATCAAGCATTGAAAAATGTAAAAGCTCAAATTCAAAATAGGGGTGGAGATTTATTGATATGCCATGACAAACCTTTGGAAGCCTTCAAATCTTTGTCCCAGCAATATTCCATAAAAAAGATCTTCACCAACCATGATTATGAAAATTATGCCATTCAAAGAGATGCTGAAGTCAAATCATGGGCAGAAGCGCAGGGCATAATATTCCAAAGCAAAAAAGATCAAGTAATTTTTGAGAAAAACGAGGTAATGACGGGTCAAAATACACCTTATACTGTTTTTACGCCTTATTCAAGGAAATGGAAGGAAAAATTAGCAGCAAGTGAATTGAGTACATTTGATTCGGAGAACCTGACTAATTATTTAAATGCTAATTTTGAGTTTCCTAGCTTAGAGCACATAGGATTTCAACCATCTGGATTACATTTTCCAGCCATAAACTTTTCTGATGATATTATTCGTCAGTACCAAATAAACCGTGATTTTCCTGGATTAGATGCAACCTCCCGTATGTCTGTTCATTTGCGATTTGGAACAGTTTCAATCAGGGAATTAGTTAAGCGGGCGCTTGGTAAATCAGAAACCTGGTTAAATGAGCTAATTTGGCGGGATTTTTATTTTAATATCACCTTTCATTTTCCACATATTGGACAAGGTTTGGCCTTTAGAAAAGAATATGATCGAATGAATTGGCGAAATAATGAACAGGAGTTTGAGGCTTGGAAAAATGGACAAACGGGTTATCCCATTGTAGATGCCGGAATGCGTGAATTAAATCAAACGGGTTTTATGCATAATCGCGTCCGTATGATTGTGGCTAGTTTTTTAGTCAAACACCTTCTAATTGATTGGCGCTGGGGCGAAGCCTATTTTGCCGAGCGTTTATTAGACTTTGATTTTTCTGCTAACAATGGAGGATGGCAATGGGCAGCAGGTTCGGGATGTGATGCAGCGCCCTATTTCCGAGTGTTTAATCCCTATTTACAAACACAAAAGTTTGATAAGGACTTGACTTACATTAGAAAATGGGTTCCTGAATTTCAGGAGTTTCATTACCCTAAACCAATTGTTGATCATGAATTTGCAAGAAAGCGGGTCCTCGCGGCCTACAAGGAAGCTTTAGGGTAAGGCAGTATAAATGGTTTTTCCTGCGATTTTATAATCTTCCAAATCAATGCTCAAAAAGCCAATCTTTAAATTGACTTCCATTTTGAAAGGAATTTGGTAGTTATCTTGACTTATCCAAAGGCGAATAGCATCCTTATCTTGAAATAAATTATTTTTTGGTAAAACCAGCGATGTTCGAATGCAATTTTTGGTTCCAAATTTACTTTCTACCTTTTCGAATCCTTTAACGATACACCATATTTCATAAATCTGACCATCCACTAATATCTTAGCACTCATTTTTTGACCAATCTCTAAGTCTTGAAGGTTTTTTTTACGAAGAAAATAATAGCCAGAAATCAAATCTAACATGGAGTTAGAAATGGAGAGATTCTTTTCTTTGGGAGTATTTTGTGGGGAAGAAATTTGGGCATAGCCTTTATCATGATAAAAATCTATCACTTCTTGTTTTTTGTATCGACCCTCCCTTTTATTCATTTCGGCTTTGACGGGCAAAAGAGTTGATGGGTCCATATAAGATACCCATACATCCAATAGGGGACTGAATACATTAAATATTCCTACAGTCTTGCCTTCGATTTCAATTTTTCTGGTGGGAATTTGGCGAATGGAACCCAGATTAGGACTGCTTTTTATGTGGGCTTCTGCCGCATTGATGAATCCCAGGTGAATACGATATTTTAATTGCTCTCCACCTAAAAGAACATCTTTTTCTTGCGCTTTTACATGGAAGGATAGGCAAACAAACAGGAGTAAAAAAGAAAAATATTTTGTTTTCAAAAGGGTATAAGGCTCAATTTTCGGCAAGATAAGTATTAATGAAATAAGAGTGTAGAATATCAAGTATTTTGATTAATAATTAGTGGCTATTTCCTATTTTTGTTTAGCTAAATGCAAAACTAGCAAAGTAAAAGTTACCTAGACAATTTTATCAATCAACATACCACCATGGCAAAACAAGCGAGCGATGCTCAAGGCTTATCATCCGAGAAATTAAAAGCCTTACAAACCACTTTAGAAAAATTAGATAAAGCTTATGGAAAGGGTACCGTTATGCGGCTTTCCGATAGTAAAGTTATGGATGTACCTGTGATTTCAACAGGATCTTTAGGTTTAGATTTGGCCTTGGGAATTGGTGGAGTACCAAGAGGTAGAGTGGTGGAAATTTATGGTCCTGAGTCTTCTGGTAAAACTACCTTGACATTACATTGCATAGCAGAAGCTCAAAAAGCTGGTGGAATAGCTGCTTTTGTTGATGCGGAACATGCTTTTGATCGTTCTTATGCCGAAAAACTAGGTATTGATACTCAAAATCTATTGATTTCTCAACCTGATAATGGAGAACAAGCCTTGGAGATTGCAGAACACTTGATTAGCTCGGGAGCCATTGATATCATTGTCATAGATTCAGTAGCTGCTTTAGTTCCTAAAGCTGAGATTGAAGGAGAGATGGGGGATTCTAAAATGGGTTTACAAGCGCGTTTGATGTCGCAGGCTTTACGTAAACTAACAGGTACAATTAATAAGACAGGATGTTGCTGTATTTTTATTAATCAATTGAGAGATAAGATTGGAGTCATGTTTGGAAGTCCAGAAACCACCACTGGTGGAAATGCATTGAAATTTTATGCATCTGTTCGTTTAGATATTCGTCGTGCTGGTCAAATTAAAGAAAGTGCAGATTCCATCACAGGTAACCGTACCCGTGTTAAGGTGGTTAAAAATAAATTGGCGCCTCCTTTTAAAGTGGTTGAATTTGATATCATGTACGGCGAAGGAATTTCTAAAGCCGGAGAAATATTGGATTTAGGCGTTGATCTAGGCGTTATTGATAAATCTGGTTCATGGTTTTCTTATAATGGAAATCGTTTAGGACAAGGTCGTGATGCGGTAAAAGATTTAATTAAAGACAATCCAGAATTGATGGATGAATTAGAAGCCAAGATTAAAGAAAAGGTAAAAGGTGATGATTCTGTCTTACTAGATAAAGATGGGCTTGTAGAAGAGTAATATCAGATGCCTTTTAAATTAAAAAAGTCTCTCGAAATCGGGAGACTTTTTTAGTTAGCATTCAGGTTAAATCGATTAAATAGTTTTTTGACTGTTTTTTCGACTGATTTATCTGTTTCCATAGCTTCAGAAATAGACTGTACTGCATGGATGACCGTACTGTGGTCTCTTCCTCCGAAATGGTAACCAATCGACTTTAAAGGTAGATTAGTTAATTCCTTTAACATATACATGGCCACTTGCCTAGGGAAAACATTTTCTTTTTTTCGGCATTTACCTTGTAGGGTACTCAATTCAACAGAAAAGTGATTTGTAACGGCCTCTAGAATATTTTCTACACTTAATTCTTTTTCTTGCTCATTAACAATGCTCTTCAAGGTAGCCTTTGCCAAATCTAAATCGATCTCTTTTCTTGTTAATGAAGCTTGAGCCATCAAAGAAATAATAACACCTTCTAATTCCCGTACGTTGGTTTGAATCGAATGAGCTAAGTATTCTAAAACCTCAAAATCGATCTGAATACCATCATCTTGTAATTTTTTCTGAATAATGGCAATTCGAGTTTCAAAATCAGGTTGTTGTAAATCTGCTGTTAGGCCCCATTTAAAACGACTCAACAAACGATCCTCCATACCAGCTAAATCACGCGGAGCACGGTCAGAAGATAAAATGATTTGCTTACCCGATTGATGTAGGTGGTTGAAAATGTTAAAGAAGGTTTCTTGCGTTTTTTCTTTTCCTGATAGGAATTGTACATCATCAATGATGAGTACATCCACCTGTAAATAAAAATTAGTAAATGCTTCAATCGAATTATTTCGAATAGCATTGACAAATTGATTTGTGAATTTTTCGGTAGAAACGTACAATACAAACTTCTCAGGGAATTGTAATTTTATTTCGTTCCCGATGGCTTGAATTAAGTGTGTTTTCCCCAAACCCACGCCTCCATAAATCATTAAAGGGTTAAAAGAAGTCAATCCTGGCTTGTTGGCAACGGCCATTCCAGCAGCTCTGCCTAATCGATTGCAATCACCTTCAATGAATTTATCAAAAGTGTATTTTGGTATCAGGTAAGAATCCAGCTCCAATGAATCCAAGTTTTTAAATTGAAATGGATTTTTTGCAGCCTGATTATTGGTGAAATCTTTATGCGTGTTTTGTTGATTCGTCGTTGGTAAATTAAAAGACAAAGGTGGGTTCTTGCGATCTCCCTTGTCTACAATGATGGAATATTCCAGCATACCTTGACGACCAATCGTATGATCGATTGCTTTTCTCAAAGATGAAACAAAGTTTTCTTCCAACCATTCATAAAAGAATTGAGAAGGTACTTGAATCGTTAACGTGTTATTTTGAAATTTTAAAGGAACAATTGGGCTAAACCAAGTCGTGAAACTTTGCTCAGAAATATCATCACGGATGATATTCAAGCATTTATTCCACAATTCAGTTACTTCCATTTGCATAAAAAAATCCTTTTGTTTAGGGTCAAAAAATCCTCGTTGAAGTAGTAGCCATAAAAGACATACTTCAAATGTTTAAAATTTCAAATAATGGTTTGGGTACCTAGTGAAGCGACAAAGCTTTACTTAAGCGGGGAGACAAAAATAGTAAAATTCAAGGTCGTTCCAAATCTAAAAAAAAATATTTTCAACTTATTTTTACTAAAAAAAGTGCCTTAAAATTTGGAACTAAAAATTGTTCAATTTTTATGTACTTCTGGTGTATTTTGGCTTGAAAAAATATAAGAAAAAAAAATAAAAATATTTTGAATCAAAAACGTAGTTATTTAAACAACGTCTACATTTAAAAAATTTGAACAATTGTTAATCTGTTGAAATACAATTAGTTATAATTATTTTGAATAAAAAACAGCCTTTTCGCTTAATTATGGCACTATACAATTACCTGCAAATTTTTTGCTTGAATTTGAATGCTATGCTCTTGGACTTTTGTACTTAAATTTTCACCATCCATATGGTAAAAAGTGCCAATTGGGACGCTGAAATCAAATCTTTGACTCGATTGTATACTGACTTTTTTATGTTTAGGTAAACTTTTAGAAAATAGGCTAATTCCAAGTTGGGCTGATTCCCAAATAGTTAGCGGTTTTACCTTAACAACTTCAAAGTTTCCATCTTGAAGATCCGAGTAGGGAGAAATGTAGGCATTATTTCCAAATTGATTTGCATTAGCAAAAGTCATGGAAAATATTTCTTCTTCTTTCTGATTTAGTTCTTGAATCTGAATAGGTCGGTAATGGATGATAGACCGTAAAGTGCATTTAATGTAATTTATTAATCCTCTCTTTTTACCTTGGGCAAACTGGTTAGCAACTAAGGCATCAAATCCTATTCCCGCCGTACAAAAGAAGGCATCTTGGTTCCAGTAAGCTACGTCTATACTTATTTCTGATCCATGGATGGCTTGCTGTAAGGCCTTTGAAAAATTTAAATCTATCCCCAAATGCCTAGCTAATCCATTCCCTGAACCAATGGGAATGATTCCTAATGCTGTATTTGACCCTATTAATGCGCTAGCAACTTCGTGTATTGTTCCGTCACCTCCAATGGCAACGACTCTCTGCGCTCCATTTCTCAAGGCATAAAGGGCTAATTCTTGCGCATGGCCTGCATATTCCGTTAAATGTAATTGGCTATTTTCAATCTTTTCTAATTTTTGAAGCATTTGCTTTTTACTTGCATTACTTTTGCTTCCGGAATTGGGATTGTAAATGAAGTGAATCATGCTATTTAATTTCAATCACAAAGTTAGACTCTATTTTTCAATATTAATTAATATACTTTCAATATGTATTCAGTCGGAGATAGTTACGAAATTGAATTTAGCTTTACACAGGAGCAGGTAAACGACTTTTGTAAAATATCAGGTGATTTTAACCCTTTACATTGGGATGAGGAATTCGCAGCTCAAACGGTTTTCAAGAAACCCATAATTCATGGAGCGCTGATCGCCAGTATTTTTTCGCGTGTTATGGGGATGGAATTTCCTGGACAAGGAAGTGTCTATCTAAGCCAATTGTCTGAATTTAAAAGACCTTTGTACGTTGACCTTGTTTATCAAGCTAAATTTAAGGTCATTGCCATCGATCCTGTCAAACATACAGCGGAAATTCAAACTCAGGTTTTTGATAAGGAGAGGGGTAAACTGATGGTAGATGGAATAGGTAAAGCCCTAAACACAGAGAAATTTTAATATAAAAAAGCCCGATACGATGTAACGGGCTTTTTTTAATCAAGAAATAAACTAATTATTTTCCTGCGTTCTTCTGATTTTGAACTTCAGTACGAATTTCTTGAGCTAAAGTTTTTAATTGCTGTAAGCCACCTCTTACGCGTGTTCCTGCTGCTTGATTACCCTTATCGTAGAATTTTTCGAAATCTGATTCTAATGACATAACTAGGTCTTTAACTTGTGCAAATCTGCTCATAATAATTTGATTTTGTAGGTTGTAAAAATAGATTGTCTTATTTCGCTGTTTGAAGCGCTTATAAGGCGAAATTTAACAAAAAACTTAATCCATACAAACTATTTCTACGAAAAAACCCAAAAAAAAGTTAAAAAAGTTAAAAAATGCTTAAAAAAATTACTTAGTGGCATTTAAAACCTTATAATAACCGTCTTTTAATCTTTTTTGAACCTCTGCGAAACATTCGGTGGTATATTCAATATCCGCTTGAGTATGAGAGGATGTTGGGATAATTCTCAACATAATCTGTCCTTTAGGAACTACCGGATATACAACAATACTACAAAATATACCCATGTTTTCGCGTAAATCTCTAACTAAGGAGGTAACGGCAGCAATATCATATTCGCCATGCAAGAATACAGGTGTTACCGGTGATTGTGTTTCTCCAATATCAAATCCTTTTTCTTTAAGACCCTTTTGTAAGGAGCGTACGTTTTCCCATAAACGTTCTCTTAATTCGGGATGTTTTTTAATTAACTCTAAACGCTTCATTCCACCAATGACAAAAGGCATAGGTAATGCTTTGGCATAGGTTTGAGAACGCATATTGTATTTTAAATACATGATGATGTCCTTTGGTGCAGCTACAAAGGCTCCAATGGCTGCCATGGATTTGGCAAACGTAGAGAAATACAAATCAATCCCTTCAGTACAATTCAAATATTCACCCACACCTCTTCCATTTGCACCCATGGTTCCAAATCCATGTGCATCATCTACCAATAAACGGAAGTTGAAGTCCTTCTTCATCTCCACAATCTTATCTAAGGATCCAACTTTTCCAGACATACCAAACACACCTTCGGTAATGACTAGAATTCCACCTCCCGTTTCTTGGGTCTTTTTGGTAGCTCTTTCTAAATTCTTACGCAATGAATCCATGTCATTGTGATTGAATTTATAATAATCTCCCATTTTAGCTTTATGTAAACGGATACCGTCAATTAAACAAGCATGAGATTCAGCATCATATACGATGATATCACGGTGATCAACCATACATTCGATGATTGACATGACACCTTGATACCCATAGTTTAATAAGAAACTGTCTTCTTTACCTACAAATTCAGCTAATTGTCTTTCAAATTCTTCATGCTCATCGGTATTTCCAGACATCATACGTGCACCCATTGGGTATGCTAAACCATATTTAGCTGCCGCATCAGCATCAGCTTTTCTTACTTCTGGATGATTTGCCAGGCCTAAATAGTTATTTAAAGACCAGTTGAGCATCTCCTTTCCCATAAAGGTCATTCTTGGGCCAAGTTCTCCTGTTAACTTTGGAAATGAAAAATAATGGTGGGAGTAATGCGCATGAGCACCGATAGGCCCCATGTTTTTGACAACTTTCTCGAAAATATCCACTGTAAGTATCTGTTTTAATTAAAAAAACTTAAAATATTCACAAAGTTAAATTATATTTTTGTTATGGCAATGCTCTAATTGAGCTTTCAATATTGGAATGTTTTCAATTTTAATTCTTCACCATGCAACAAACTAAGCTTTTCTTCCTGTTAGCCTTCTTGATTGGTACTCCTTCTTTTTCACAAACGCTCAAACCTGTCGTGGAATCAAGTAAAGGAATGGTTGTTTCTACGCATCCAGCATCTAGTGATATTGGACTTGCTATCCTAAAAAAAGGCGGAAATGCCATTGATGCTGCGGTTGCTGTCAATTTTGCATTAGCCGTTTGCCATCCTGCCGCTGGAAATATTGGAGGAGGAGGTTTTTTGGTTTATCGGGATAAACAAGCTCAAACTTTTGCTTTAGATTTTAGAGAAAAAGCTCCTTCGAAAGCTTTTAGGGACATGTATTTAGACGAAACTGGGGCTATAATTCCCGGTAAAAGTCAAGCAGGCATTTTTTCAGTTGGGGTTCCAGGCGCTGTGGCTGGGATGGAAGCCATGCATCAAAAGTTTGGTAGACTAGCTTGGAAGGAGCTCGTTCAGCCTGCCATTGATTTAGCGAGAAATGGGGTTGTTTTAACGGAAAAAGAAGCTAGAGGCTTGAATGGTCAGAAATCTGATTTCCAAAAATTTAATTTTGGAAAGAATTACCTGATTAAATCCAATGATGAAAAATGGCAAAAAGGGGATTTGTTGGTCCAAGAGGACTTAGCACAATCCTTAGAACGTATTGCTAAAAGAAAATCAAAGGGTTTTTATCGTGGTAAAACGGCTCGACTTTTGGTTCGTGAGATGAATCGTCAGGGAGGAATCATGACCAAAAAGGATTTAAAAGCTTATCAAGCTGCTTGGAGAAATACGGTGAGTTTTGAATATAAGGGTAAGAAAATTATTAGTATGCCACCGCCTTCTAGCGGAGGTATTGCTTTAAATCAATTAATGAAAATGGTTGAACCTTACCCACTTTCCAGCTGGGGTGCTCAGTCAGATTCTACGGTTCAAGTTATGGTAGAAGCAGAAAGAAGGGTTTACGCCGACCGTGCTAAATGGTTAGGGGATCCGGATTTTGTTAAAGTACCACAATCAGAATTGACCAATCCAATTTATATCCAGGAAAGAATGAAAGACTTTAGTTTTGAACAAGCTACTTTAAGCTCTTCAGTTGCTGCCGGACAATTCCCTGCTTATGAAAGTCCTGAAACAACTCATTATTCGATTGTGGATGAAGAAGGAAATGCTGTATCTATTACAACTACTTTGAATAATAGTTATGGAAGTAAGGTATTTGTGGGAGGAGCAGGATTTCTATTGAATGATGAAATGGATGATTTCAGTGCCAAAGCGGGTTCTCCTAATTTGTATGGTTTGATTGGTTCTAAGGCCAATGAGATTCAACCGGGTAAAAGAATGCTATCAAGTATGACTCCTACCATAGTGGAGGAGCAGGGTAAATTGAAAATGGTCGTGGGAACACCAGGTGGTTCTACTATTATTACCTCCGTGTTTCAAGTAATATTAAATACCCTTGAAATGGGAATGAATATGCAACAGGCTGTTGAGTATCCTCGCTTTCATCACCAATGGATGCCAGATCAAGTTTTATTTGAAAAAAATCGTTTTAGTTCCGAGCAATTAAACCGATTAAATGGAAAAAATTATAAAATGGTTCCTAGCAATGGAATAGGTTTGGTGGAAGGAATTTTTGTATTGCCTAATGGAAAACTCCAAGGTGGAGCAGATTCAAGAGGAGATGATACTGTTTCTGCCTATTAAAAGAGTTTAGCAACCATGAAGGCAGCTCCAGCCGCAGCAGCTCCAATGGACATGACTTTAAGGGCTCCAATAATGGGCTGCTGTCCAGTCATTTTACTCTTGAAATAGCCAAATATAAATAAAGCTAGTAGCGTTATGATGGCTGAGTAAATCAAGCCATCTTCTGGTTTATCTAAATAAAAATAGGGTACTAGGGGAATTAAACCACCGATAGCGTATGAAATACCTATTGTTAGCGCAGAATTTCTAGCGCGATTTGGGTTGGGTTTTTCTAAGCCTAATTCAAATCGCATCATAAAATCTACCCATTTATCTTTGTCACTAGCGATGCAGTTGACTACCATTTCTTGGGCTTCAGGACTTAAACCATAATCTTCAAAAACTTCTCGGATTTCTTCTTTTTCTCGATCAGGAACTCGTTCAACTTCATCATACTCACGAGCCAATTCAGCTTCATAATGTTCTTTTTCCGTCATTCCAGCCAAATAGCCACCTAAACCCATGGCAATGGAACCCGCTACTATTTCAGCCACTCCAGCCGTGGTAACAATATCATTACTAGACACAGCTCCTGAAAGTCCTGCTGCAAGGGCAAAAGGAACGGTTAATCCATCCGACATGCCAATTACGACATCGGTTAGGAAATCCGAACTTTTTAAATGTTTTTCGTGAAGGTGGTGATCTGGTCCATGCATAATATTATCGGATGCCGTGCATCATTCTTTTTAGAGGTCCAATGGCTAAAATATATAGAATTATGGCAGCTATTCCTGTTAACGTAACAAAAAGCATAAAAAATTCATATAAGTTGTGAATTTCAAATCCTAAGAAACTAGGGAAGTTGACCTGTCCAACCACCGCCTCAGCTGGTGGTAATAAAGCACCTAAAGTTCCAGCTAAGGCATAACCAGCTGCATTTGCTAAAAACCAAACACCCATTAACAGAGAAGAAAATCGTTTAGGTGCTAATTTAGAGACCAATGATAAACCAATTGGTGAAAGGCATAATTCACCCATGGTATGAAATAAGTACATGACAATCAGCCAGATAACGCCTAATTTATTATTTCCTAAATCTTTGATTTGAGAGGCAATGATTAAATAACCAATCGATAGTAACAATAAACCTATGGCTTGTTTAGCGGGAGAATTGGGTTCTAGACCTCTTTTATTCAGCCAAATCCAAAGCCAAGAAAAAGGAAATGCCAACAAAATGATGAAAAAGGAATTAGCATTTTGGACCGAGCTAGGAGGGAGTTCAATTCCAAGAAGATGAAGATCAGTCTGTTGGTCAGCAATGAAAGTTAAGGAAGAACCAGCTTGCTCAAAGGATGCCCAAAAGAATATAACAAAGAATGAAATTATGTACATCACCAATATTCTATTTCGCTCAATACTCGTAATGGTTTTGTCGGTGATGATTAAAAATGCTAAACTAATACCAGAGGAATAAATAACTGGGTAAATCCAATCCTTGATAATATTGGGTTCTTCTGTGATGAAGAAATAATGAAATGTGAATACCAATATAAAAAACAATACGACGGCACTAGCTATGGATTTGCTTGTAAATTCAGCTTTTTCAGTTTCTCCTTCAACGGAATTAGAAACGTTATTGGAAAATGGCTTTTCTCCAACGGCTAAACCATCTGGGTCTACTATAAACTTATTTTTGAGAAAATAGAAAGAAACGGTTCCAATCAACATCGCGGTTCCTGCAGCAAAAAATCCCCATTTAAAGGCTTCCAGCACTCGGACGCCATCTACTTTTACATCACCTAAAAAGGGGCAAATTAACATCCCTAATAAGGCTCCTGTGTTGATGCCCATATAGAAAATAGTGAAAGCCGCATCTAATCGATTGTCTCCTTTTCGATACAGTTGCCCTACCATGGAGGAAATATTTGGCTTGAAGAATCCGTTTCCGATAATTAAAAAAAACAAACCACCCCACATGAGATTTTGTGCCAATCCCAAATCCATGCTAAAGGTGCTGGCTGAGGAGAACATGAATATTTGGCCAATAGCCATGACAAATCCCCCAATTAAAATACAATTTCTATTTCCAAGGTAACGGTCTGATATATATCCGCCTGCCATGGTTGTTAGGTAACTTAAACCCAAAAATCCACCGTATAAGATGGAAGCATCAGTTTGTTTAAAAGCTAGGGCATTTACTAAAAATAAAGAGAGCAGGGCTCTCATGCCATAAAAATTGAATCGTTCCCACATTTCGGTGGAATACAAAACATAAAGGCCTTTTGGGTGACTGCTTGTGTTTTCGGACATAAAGGTTGATGAATACAAATACCAAGTTACAAGAATGTTACAAAATTTGATACAAAGTTCTTGATTTAATCTTGTCGCTGATTCGAAAAAAATGAATTCAGATGTGAAACATATTTTGTAATATTGTCCTTCATTTGTCCTTATAATTCTTCAGATTTTTAACCATGGGTAAAATCATTGCTATCGCTAATCAAAAAGGTGGAGTTGGTAAAACGACCACGGCTATTAATTTAGCAGCCTCCTTAGCAGCTTTGGAATTTAAGACTTTGATTATAGACGCAGATCCACAAGCAAATTCCACTTCAGGTTTGGGGTTAAATCCCAAAGAAATCACTCAAAGTATTTATGAGTGTATGGTTGGTTTGGCTAAAGTTAAAGAGAGTATTGTATCGACTGAATTAGATTTCCTAGATATCATTCCCTCTCATATTGATTTAGTTGGAGCTGAGATTGAGATGATTAATTTAAATAATCGTGAAGCTAGAATGCGAGATGCTTTAGCTGAAATCAAAGATTTATATGATTTCATCATCATGGATTGTTCTCCTTCATTGGGTTTAATCACCATTAATTGCCTTACCGCTGCCGATTCAGTCATTATTCCTGTTCAGTGTGAATACTATGCCTTGGAAGGTTTAGGCAAGTTATTGAATACGATAAAAATTATTCAATCTCGTTTGAATCCTGGATTGATGATCGAGGGTATTTTATTGACCATGTATGACCTACGTCTTCGTTTATCAAATCAAGTGGTGAATGAAGTTAATAGTCATTTTAAGAATATGGTATTTGAGACTATAATTCCTAGAAATATTCGTTTATCAGAGTCCCCAAGTTTTGGTATACCAGCTATTTTGCATGATGCAGAAAGTAAAGGTGCTATCAGCTACTTAAATTTGGCAAAAGAAATTATCACCAAAAACGGTTTGTTACAGGCTGTTTAGCAGATTAAATCATATGAGTGCAAAGCAAGAATCAAATTCAAAAAAAAGAATAGGTTTGGGAAGAGGTCTAGGCGCTTTGCTGGAAGATTCTGAAAGTGTATCTCATAATGCGAAACATTCCTCCGAATTTGCTGGTAGTTTAGAAGGTGTGAATTTGATGGATGAAATACCATTGGAGTACATTGAAACGAATCCTTATCAACCTCGCGAGCATTTTGAACAAGAAGCCTTAGCAGATTTAGCTGAATCCATTCGTATTCAAGGAATCATTCAGCCCATTACTGTCCGGAAGCTAGCTCCCAAAAAGTTTCAATTGATTTCAGGTGAACGCCGACTTCAAGCCTCTAAATTGGCTGGATTAAAGAGTATTCCTGCCTATGTCAGGACTGCCGATGATCAGCAGATGATTGAAATGGCCTTGATTGAAAACATTCAGCGTGAAAATTTAAATGCCATTGAAATTGCTTTATCCTACAAACGTTTGATGGATGAATGTCAACTGAAGCAAGAAGATTTAGGAAATCGGGTAGGCAAGAGTCGTTCTAATGTGACGAACTACATGCGATTGTTGAAATTACCCATTGCCATTCAAGCTGCAATTCGTGATGCCAAAATTTCCATGGGCCATGCTCGTTGTTTAGTTTCTGTTGAAAATTCAGAATTACAACATGTTCTTTTTCAGAAGACTATTTCAGAAGAATGGTCTGTTCGTAAATTAGAAGATGCTGTTAGGCAGTCGGCACATCCGAACTTAGGTAAGTCAGATGACTCCAAAACACTACCAGTCGCCGAATTGCAAAAAATCCAACAAACCTTTGCTAGTTTTTTCCAATCTCCCGTTTCCTTTAAAATGAATGTGGAGGGAAAAGGCGAATTGAAGGTAAGTTTTAAGTCAAAAGAGGAGCTATTAAAACTATTGAAAGCAGTACAATAGTCGAGCCATGAGGTATGCCACTAGCCCCGTTACATGTCGGGCCGTTTTTTGTTTATCATTTATTTTACTTTGCTCATGGGCATCTTTGGCCTTGAATGCGCCTTTGGATACCTTAGCCAAAGTAAAGGATTTGAAGCTTGATAGTGTCAAAACTTCCAAAGTACTTCCTTATAAAATTATTCCCCGTCAAGCCACTATAAAATCATTGATGATACCAGGGTGGGGGCAATTATATAACCGTCAATACTGGAAATTGCCTCTTGTAGCTGGTGCATTCATTACCTTGGGTATTATTGCCAATTACAACAATGTGCGTTATGAGAAATATAGGGCTTATTATTACATAGCCTCTCCGCATCCCGACGACCCAACTTATGTTCCCCCTGCTACTGTTGCGGTACCCTATGAAGATGGTTTGGTTCGGGATTTGGATGTGAATCAATTAAAACGATTAAACGATGGTTTTCGTAGAAATCGAGATTATACCTATATTGGGATGGTTTTGGCCTGGGCGCTCAATGTGGTGGATGCTAACGTAAGTGCGCATTTAAAGACTTTTGATGTATCGGATGATATAACCCTGAAAATAAAACCCACTTTTGAATACCAGTCCTTTTCAAATGGTTTAGTTTCTGGTGTATCTTTGTCATTTAATTTTAAAAAGTAAAAGAATGAGAATAGTGCTGATTGGTTATGGTAAGATGGGTAAGGAAATTGAGCGTATTGCGCTGAATAGAGGCCATCAAATTATAGCTAAAATAGATATTGATAATCCGAACGATTTACTAGGCTTGAGTAAACAAGATGTGGATGTGGCTATTGAATTTTCTAATCCACAGTCGGCTTATGCCAATATTTTAATTTGCTTAGAAAAGCAAATACCTATAGTTTGTGGTACTACTGGCTGGTTAGAGAAAAAAGCTGAAGTAGAGGAGCTGACTAAAAAATACGATTCAACCTTCTTTTATGCTTCCAATTATTCCATTGGTGTGAATTTGTTTTTTGCTTTAAATAAGCACTTAGCTAAGTTGATGGCTCCACATAGTCAGTATGAAATTTATACCAATGAAATTCACCATACGGAGAAAAAAGATTCTCCAAGTGGTACGGCCATCACCATTGCTGAAGGTATAATAGAAGCATTTCCCAACAAAGATTCTTGGGTAAACAATGAAATACCACAAAGTAACCAAGTGGCTATTTGGTCTCAAAGAGAATCGACAAAACCAGGTACACATACCGTTAAATACATATCCAAAGTAGATCAAATTGAGATGACACATGAAGCATTTAGCCGAGAAGGATTTGCTTTAGGTGCCGTTATTGCAGCGGAATGGGTAAAAGATAAAAAAGGTGTATTGGGGATGGATGATATGTTAAAATTAGATTAATATGCACAATATTGAATTCATAAAGAAGGAGTTAGATGAACAAGGGGTTGTTGTGATACCTGGTTTTTTTGACCCAGCTTTAATTCACAAATTGCAGGCTGCCGCTAAGCAAATTTTTCAAATTCAGTTTGACCACTTTGGTATTCAAGGAGATTACTTGAGCCAAATGGTTCAATTATTTGAAAACCATATTGATGAGTTCATCAATTGCGGAAAATTGATTCAAACCGGTTTGGTAGAGTTATACCAAATTGCAGTTCATCCAGATTTGGTGCAATTGATGCATGACATTGGAATGAAAGTACCTAATATGTGTACTCGTCCAGTTTTGTTTTTCAATCATCCTTCTTTAGCAAAATCAGAGCATTTTTATAAAACACCATTACATCAGGATTGGGTCTCTATGTTATCCTCTGCTGATTCTGTGGTTGTTTGGATACCTTTGATGGACGTACAAGTGGAACATGGGCCTGTTGTGTTTTACCCAGGATCCCATAAATTGGGTCCCCTGACAGATAAAATTGATAATGGTTTTGCGGAAGTACCTTTTGATAGAAACTCCTTTCCAAGGCTTCAGCCTGAGCTTAAAGCAGGGGATATTGCGGTTTTTTCTACTCTTTTGGTTCATGAATCAGGCGTAATTACCAATAATGAAATACGATGGTCCTGTCATTTCCGTTATACCAATATGCTCGATCCAGATTTCATTGAAAGAGGATTTCCACATCCTTACATACACAAGCCATCACAAGAGTTGATTGATAAATTTTTGAAAAAGAAATAAAATGAAACAAGAGGAAAATAAACATCCTAAACAAAAATCAGCTTTTAGAGAATGGCTTGATTCTGTAGCTTTTGCTGTAGTTGCAGCTACCCTAATCAGGTTCTTTTTATTTGAGGCCTATACCATTCCCACTCCATCCATGGAAAGTTCCCTGATGGTAGGTGATTTTCTTTTTGTCAGCAAAATGCACTATGGTGTAAGGACGCCTAAGACTCCTTTGCAACTTCCATTGACACACCAAAAGATTTGGTTTACCAATTTGCCATCTTATTTACGTTGGTTGGATTTACCTGTTTTTAGACTTCCCGGATTTACCGAAGTTAAAAAAGGTGATGCTGTTGTATTTAATGCTCCCAATTGGGAAGAAGATGGTGATGCTCCACTTGATTTACGTACTTTTTATGTGAAGCGTTGTGTAGCTACGCCAGGTGATGTATTGGAGATCAGAGACCAACAAGTTTTCATTAATGGTAAACCTTTGGATAATCCTGAAAGAATGCAACATCCTGTTTTCTTAAAGACCAAAGAAGATTTAGATGAGAGCTTTTTCGATCAATATGGTATCAGAAATTCGGTAGATGCCAGTTTTGAGTCTTCAGATTGGTTGCCTTTAGCAGATTCTACAAATCAATTAGTTGGTTATAAGTTAAATACCAGTAAAAAACATTTGGATGAAATCATGAAATTACCTTTCAAAAAGGAAATTGATTATAATTCATTTAAAGATCCTAAGGGGGTAACTTACCTTGACATTTTCCCTCATGATACGACTCAGTTTAAATGGAATAGAGACTTTTTTGGACCTTTACAGATTCCTAAAAAAGGTTGGACTGTCCAGTTGGATGCTAAGACTATTCCTTTGTATCAAGAAGCCATAAGAAGTTATGAGGGTAATAAAGATATTACGCTAGAAGGGGGAAAATTGATGAAAGACGGTAAGGCATTGACTTCCTATACTTTTCAACAGGATTACTATTTTATGATGGGAGATAATCGCCATAATTCAGCCGACTCGCGTTTTTGGGGATTTGTACCAGCAGACCATATCGTAGGCAAGGCTGTTTTTGTTTGGATGTCCTTGGACCCAGGTAAAGGCTTATTCTCCGGAAAAATTCGTTGGAATAGAATATTCAGATTTGTGAATTAATTTACAGAATCTTAGTTTTTAAAAAAGCCATTTCATATTCTGAAATGGCTTTTTTTTATATAACTCGTAGAACAAATCCCTTTAGGTAATTACTTTCCGGATGGAATAAATTAATGGGATGGTCAGGAGCTTGGGTCATTTGATGTATAACCTGTATTTCTCTTCCTGCAGCAATTCCTGCCGCTACCAACATGTTTAAAAATAGTTCCCTTGTGATGACCTGTGAACAAGAATAGGTAAATATTAAGCCATTTTTCTTGATTTGTTGAATCGCTAATTGGTTGATTTTTTGATATCCTTGAAGAGCTTTATGTTTTGTACTTATGGATTTAGCAAAAGCTGGAGGATCCAAAATAATGATATCAAATTCATCTTGGTTATTTTTAAGGAAGGGTAGGGTTTCACCCACAATGGCCTCGTGTTTCTTTTTACCAAACTTATTCAAGCCTATATTGGCATTAACTAAATCAATCGCTTTAGCTGAAGCATCTAATGAAATAACGGAAGCAGCTCCCGCTTTTAATGCATATAGAGAGAAACCACCTGAATAACAAAATGTATTTAAAATGTGCTTATCCTTGGCATAATGGGCCAACAAGGCACGGTTATCGCGTTGATCTAGAAAGAAACCCGTTTTTTGTCCAGTTACCCAATTCACCGAGAATTTGACTCCGTTTTCTTGTATTTCATACGGAACCTCAGCTGAACCTAGGACGTACTCGTTTTGGCATTGGGCGGCAAAATTGGGCGGTAAGGTTTCCTTGCTTTTATCATAAACAGCCTTAACTAAATCACCAAAAACAACTTTTAAGGCGTTAACAATCGCCTCTTTGTTGCGGTACATACCAATGGTATGCGCCTGAAAAACAAATACATCATGATAGACATCAATGATTAGGCCTGGGCAGCCATCACCTTCTCCATGAATTAAGCGATAGGCATTGGTTTCCGACATATTTAACTGTTGCCTTAATTCCCAAGCTCGAGCTATTTTATGTACCCATAATTCTGCTAAATCCGCTACAGGTGTAAAGGATACAATTTTAACTGCAATGCTACCCGCATGATAATGACCTAGACCTAGGAATTCATCTTTATCACTTAATACATTCACCCAATCCCCATCTTGTAAATTTGGGCTTTGTTGGTAAATAGCTCCTGAAAATATCCATGGGTGAAATCTTCTCACTGGGGCATCTTTGCCTCGTTTTAAATGTACGCTTTGTGCTGTTATCATACTGCAAAATTGCACAATTTTATTTGAAATCACTTTGTCCTCCCAATATCCAGGCAGTTAATAGTAAATCCCCAAGGTGCTGAATGGCGGATTTATATTGATTTTCAATCTGTTGATTTAATGATTTGTGGTAAGCCAAACTATAGGTTTTACTATATGTCTTGATCAATGATTTTCCTTTTTTTTCTATACTATATTTTTTACTTTCTGGAGTGATTTGATTTAATTCTTGTTCCTTTTTCAATAAACTGGGCACTAATTGATGAGCCTTTAGTACCCAATTCCAGGCAGATTGCTGCGGATTATCTACATATTCGGCAGGGCCAATCCAATCATCTAGGCTTTCTCCCAACAACTCAGGGATTCTTGATTCCCAGAAACTATGGAGGCCTTGTTGGCCCGTTTTTTGACCATCATAATTGGATGTAGTATGTAAAGGAACGTGGGCATCAGCCACATAATGACCTAATTCAGCCGATAGTTTAATGATTTGCAGGGTGTCATGTTGATTAAAAGCATGAATTAAGCGTTGGTGAACTTGTGGTATATGCCATGGTACAATGCCATGTTTTTGTAGGCTGTCCTCAGCAATCAGTTGAAGCGCTGCTTTCCAAGTGCTATTTTGAATGTTAGGTGGATATTGGTCTAGGTCAATGTAATGTCGGGCTGCTTCCAAATCAAGTATATACCTTCTTTGATCGGGTAATACAGCCCATTCTTCTAATTTGGAAAGATGCCTTTTGTAAAATTTGCTTAAAGTAGGAGGTAAAGTGAAGACTGCCAGCTTGTTGATTTTTTTATGAGCATAAAATCCCCATGGGTTTAGACTTAAACTGGGACTTTGGAATAAAAATAGGCTGAAAATCAAGTAAATTATCTGGCTTTTTTTGAGTAAAACCTTGTGAGTATAAATCATATTGTTTACTTTTGCATTTCAATTTTCAAAAGAATAGAAATTTTTTAGTTAAAAATGGCAAATCATAAATCAGCACTAAAGCGTATTCGGGCAAATGAAGCAAAGCGTTTGCGCAATCGTTATCAGCATAAATCTACTCGTACATTGATCAAGAAATTGAGATTGACTACGGACTCATCTGTAGTGGTAGATTTGTTCAAACAAGTTTCTTCAGCTTTAGATAAATTGGCGAAGAAGAACATCATCCACAAGAATAAAGCAGCCAACCAGAAGTCTAAATTAGCTAAGTTGGTTAACAAAGTCGCTGCTTAATAGCACGATTATCATATACTTGATAAACCCTGCCTATGGCGGGGTTTTTTCGTTTCAGACCAGTACATTCGTTTAAAAAATCAAATGAAGTACGAAAGCTCTCATCTTACTATTAAAGACCTGAAGGTAGAAGATAGACCAAGGGAAAAGTTGAATTTAATCGGCAAGGATTTGTTGGGCGTGGATGAGTTATTAGCCATTTTAATCCATTCGGGAATTCCCAATAAATCTGCCTTACAGATGGCGAATGAATTATTGAATTCCATTGGAGGTAATTTAAGTACACTAGGCCGTTTTTCCTTACATGATTTCATGAAGTTTAAAGGCCTAGGGAAAGCCAAGGCTACCCTTTTAGTGGCTGCAATGGAATTAGGCCGCAGAAGGATGTCCTATGAAGCATCGCAGGCTATACAAGTAATTCAAAGTTCCAAAGATGCCCACCAATTACTCCATCCTCATTTATTTGATTTGAACCATGAAGAGTTTTGGATCATGCATTTGAACCGAGCATCTAGTTTAATTAAAATGCAACGATTAAGCATGGGAGGGGTGGCTGGTACTTCAGTTGATTTAAAGCTTCTGTTTAAATCAGCATTAGATGCTATATCAAGTTCGCTGATCATAGCGCATAATCATCCATCTGGACAATTGAAACCAAGTAAAGCAGATCGGGAATTAACGCAGCGAATTGTAGAGGCAGGTAAAATGTTAGATATCCAAGTTTTGGATCATTTAATTATTACTGCCCAAGGCTATTTCAGTTTTGCCGATGAAGGCTATTTATAAAGAAAGAGGACTATTTTCCTCTTTCTTTATAAATCTTTTGAAGTTTTGAACCAATCACAATTGAAATGGCGAACAAAATAATAAAAAAAGCTGCTCCTGAATAACCCATAGTTGTATGTTTAATGACGTGCAAAAATACTAAAAAAATTAAAGCAGGCCTTTAGTACTTGGCAAAGAATTTAAATTATTTACATCTCTTTGAACGGCTAATCGAATTGATTTAGCAAATGCTTTAAAAATGGCTTCTATTTTGTGGTGCTCATTTTCTCCTTCCGCCTTGATATTTAGGTTTGATTTGGACGCATCTGAAAAAGATTTAAAGAAATGAGAAAACATTTCTGTTGGCATTTCTCCAATTTTTTCTCTCTTAAAATCTGCCTCCCAAACTAGCCAATTTCTACCGGAAAAGTCGATAGCCACTTGCGCTAAACAATCATCCATGGGCAATAAGAAACCGTACCGATTGATACCCCGCTTATTACCTAAGGCCAAAGCAAAAGCCTCACCAAGGGCAATTCCTGTATCTTCAATGGTATGGTGTTCATCGATGTGTAAATCTCCTTGAACACTAACCGCTAAATCCATGTTAGCATGTTTGGCAATTTGATCTAACATGTGATCAAAAAATCCTAAACCAGTTTGATTATTAGCTTTACCACTTCCATCCAAATTTAAATCTATATGGATTTTAGTTTCGTGGGTATTTCGGTCATGTGAAACCTTTCTTGCGGGTAGTTGGAAAAATTGAAAAATTTCATTCCAATGCTCACATTGAAGCGATAAAGAAGCCTGTAATTCTTCAGGAACTTCCAATGCCCCGATCAAAATACCTTGACAGCCTAAATTTTTAGCTAATTGAATATCTGTTAAACGATCTCCGATAACATAGGAATTAGCTAAATCATATGCGGGTAAAAAATATTCCTCCAATAGGCCTATTCCAGGTTTTCTAGTTGGCAAATTTTCATGAGGAAAACTTTTATCAATATGAATGTTAGAAAATCTTATCCCTTCTGAGGCCAATATTTCAATCATTTTATTTTGAGCTGGCCAAAAAGTCTCCTCTGGAAAAGAAGCGGTTCCTAAACCATCTTGGTTCGTTACCATCACCAATTCAAAATCAGTGATCTCGGTGATTTTTTTTAGATTGGAAATGACATTGGGCAAAAAGGCTAATTTTTCATAGCTGTCTACCTGCTGGTCGGTGATCGGTTCAATGATGATGGTTCCATCCCGGTCAATGAATAATACTTTCTTCATCTTGCAAAGTTAATGATACATTTTCATGGAAGTAATAAATATGAAAAAAATACGATTCATTATGTGTTAAAAGTGATAGGACTAATGTAATTTAGGGGATAATTATACCCAAAGAGGCAGATGTTTACAATTTTGGAAGCTGGCGAGAGAGAGATTTTTATTCAACGTGTAGCACATTATACCAACGAGAGTGTTGAAAAAATACAGGAATTATTACCTGTTTGGGAATCTATCATTTTGGGCTCTTCGCTCATTCTTATTCGAAACAGAATACGTTACAATGCCTTAGATAATTTTATTCAACAGAAAACAGTACCCACTAAAGAAATTGAATTCATTTTTACATCTCCAACTTCTTCGGTGAATTGGGAGAAAATCATTCAATATGGTGAAGGTTTATTTGGGGTATTAATGCCAGACAAAAAAAGTGCTATTGCTCTTTTGGTCTCTCGTGAATTAAAGTGTAAAAGTTCCTTAGTCGTTAAAGGCCTAAGTATTTGTTTTGCCTTGTACGGAAATCGGCTAAAGTATGTTGATTCGGCCAATTTGAAAGATTGGAGTGCTTTTGGGGAGTATTTATTTACTCAAAAGCATGAATTTGCCGCTTTATGCCCAGCTAAATTGCAAGGGCAGATTTCTGAAATTTTATTACTCAATGATTTTTTCAGGAACGAATCTAGCACATTTCAAAGTAATTCAGATGAGTTTGAACTGAGCGCTGTTGATGATGGAGCTTCTTCAACTAATTGGAAGATCATAGGACTAATTCTTGGTTCAATCATGATTGCCTCGGTTATTGCTTGGTTTGTTTATGTCAATATGACGAAGGAAGAAGAGGTGGTGAATGCTGAAACTGAAGAAATAATTCCCATCGATAGTTTAGCGAAATTACGTGATAGCCTCAGTAAACTAAGTGCTGATTCTGCTCGCATTGCTTCTGATTCATTAACTCACCTAAGTTGGCCAGATGGCAAGGCTTTTAATGTTCCTAAGAACTCAGCCTTGGTACCGATGTTTGAATATTTGACGGATACAACCAATACGGAATCGAGTGAATTACGTGTTAGTGAAATTTCTTTTGACGAAGAAACCAATCAACTAGTTTCACCCTTTGATGCTTTTTTTAAGAAAATGGTGGAAGGTTTGAATAAGTACAAAGACGTGCATATTCGTATTTATGCTTTTTCTGAAAATGATGCTAAATCAGGCTTAAAACGAGGATTTGTTGTCAAAAATCGTTTAGTCGGAGAAGGAATTTCTCCTACTCGTATTGATGTGAAAGCTGCTGGAAATACGGTAAATCCAGAGGCATCTGTTCCAATCAATTCACAAATTTTACTGATACTTTCTAAGAAGTCTGTATTAAAATAATACAATTTATTTGCTTCTCGTTTTTTATTAAAGTACTTTTGTGCTTTAGAAATACAAATACATCCTCACAACTCTTTTTTACATTAATTGTAAAATTCTTTTCCCTGGTAAAGGGCTATCGGCAAGAGTTAATTACGGATGTGTTCGGGCAACGTAATTAAAAAACAACAAATGAGTAATCAAATTCGCTTTGATTCGCTTCCGTTTTCGGAAGGAATCCTGGCTGCTGTTAATGAAATGGGCTTTGAATTCGCTTCTCCCATTCAATCAGAAGCTATTCCATTTATTTTAGAAGGTCGTGATGTAATCGGCCAAGCACAAACGGGTACAGGTAAAACTGCTGCGTTTGGTATTCCAATGATTGAGCATGTCGCTCCATTCGAGAAATATGTGCAGGCCATCGTATTATGTCCTACGCGTGAATTAGCACTTCAGGTAACGGAAGAATTGAAGAAATTATCCAAGTTCACCAAGGGTGTTTGGGTAACCACGGTTTACGGTGGAGATTCTATCGAACGTCAAATTAAATCTTTAAAGGCTGGAGCCAACATTGTTGTCGGAACTCCAGGTCGTGTTATTGACTTAATTGAACGTCGTGCTTTAAAATTAGGTCAGGCATCCATGATTGTTTTGGATGAAGCTGATGAAATGCTAGATATGGGTTTCAGAGAAGATATCGAAAGTATCTTACAAGAAATTCCAGAAGAACGTCAAGTCGTTCTATTCTCTGCAACCATGTCAAAGCCTATTATGGCTTTAACGAATCGTTATTTGACCAATCCTAAATTAGTGAAGGTGGTTAAAAACGAAATTACCAATGTCAACATTGAGCAATTGTACTTTGATGTCAAAGGACGTGCTAAAATGGAGGTAACGACTCGTTTAATTGATTTTTATAACCTCAAATTGGTACTTATTTTCTGTAATCAGAAGAAACGTGTGGATGAGGTAGTAGAAGAATTGGTGATGCGTGGTTATGCTGCAGAAGGTCTTCATGGTGATTTACGTCAATCTCAACGTACTCAAGTGATGAATCGTTTCCGTAATGGAAATGTAGGTTTCTTGGTAGCTACTGACGTGGCAGCACGTGGTTTGGACGTAGAGAATGTGGATGCTGTTATCAATTATGACATTCCTTTAGATGAAGAGTATTATGTACACCGTATTGGTCGTACCGGTAGAGCTGGAAAATTCGGTAAAGCCTTTACTTTAGTGGTTGGTTCTGAAAGAAATCGCTTACGTGAAATCATGAATTACACGAAAGTGAAAATCGAAAAAGGAGTTATTCCAACCTTTACTGATGTAGTTGGCGTGAAGAAAGGTATGTTCATTGAACGTGTGGCTGCTACTATTCAAGAAGGCGATTTAGATGTTTTCAATGATGCTTTAACGAATCTTCATCATGCAGGATTTACGACAGAGCAAATTGTTGCTGCTTTAGTAAAAATCAGTATGGGTGTTCAAAAGAATGAGTTTGGGGACGAGAATCTCGAAGGAGAATTTGAGCGTCAATCTCGTAAATATGGACGCGATGATCGTGGTGGTGATCGTGGAGACCGCGGTGGTTACCGTGGTGATCGTGGCGGAGATCGTGATGGTCGTCGTGGCGCTGGTCGCTTTGAAAGAGAATCTCGTTATGGTGGTCGTGATGACCGTGGTGGCGATAGAGATCGTGGACCTCGTGGACCAAGAAATGACAAAGAAGGCAGACCTTATCGTTCAGATGAAAATATGGTGCGCATGTTTGTTAACATTGGTTTCAATGAGAAAATTTCTCCTTCAAACATTGTAGGTGCTTTTGCTGGTGAATCCGGTATTCCTGGTAATGTTTTAGGTCAAATTCAGATTGAAAATAAGCATACTTACGTAGATGTGCCTAAAGAATATGCCAATGTTGTTTTAGAAAAAATGGCTGGTGCTCAAATAAAAGGAAAGCGTGTGTTAGTAGAAATAGCTAAACCGGTTTAATTTTCCTTGAGATGAATTGAAAAAGGCGACTATTTGTCGCCTTTTTTTATGCTATGATTTTTTTAACATGAAATGCTGTTTACTAGCAAGTTTGTTAAATCGTAATATTCCTAAATCAAATAAATCAATACTATGAATGACTCGAGGGTCTTCAATTATTGTATCCCAAATATCCTGGCTGAGCGTTGATTCATAAGGATTTAAAATAAATAAAATGGAATTTTCCTGGGCTTTGGGGAATAATTCTTGATCTATTTGCTCATAAATTTCAGGACTTAAATGAGGAATGACCAATGTAATTACCTCAGTTAAATCTATTTGCTGGGCATAAAATTGACTAATTCCTTGAATTAGTTCCTCTCTTTTTAAATTGCTTGGTATTTTACGATGTAAAATAGGATCTATTACCTCTGTATATAATTTATAGACAGAAGGGGAGTGTAAACCGTGACTAGTTTGTGCTTGTAATTGGAAAAAAAATTTAGAAAATAAGCGCATTAATTTAAAATATAAGCTGGAGCCAATTCAAATGGTGGTATTTTAACGGTAAAGGTAGATTGAGTTTCTAAGTTTAAGAAAGTATAATGTCCGCTCATTTTACCTAAATTTCCAATAATGGGGCATCCAGAGGTATAAGTAAAGGATTGATTAGGTTCAATAATAGGTTGCTGCCCTACTACACCTAATCCATTAACATGTTCCGTTTTACCTGAACCATCTTGGATTTTCCAAAATCGACTGACCAATTGAGCAGGTTGCTTACTGAGATTTTTGATTGTAATTTGGTAAGAGAAAAAATGCTGGTATGGTTTTTGGATTTCATATTCAGACATGTGTTGGGTTTCAACCGAAATGTAAAAACCATTGGTGATAGATTCTGTCATAAGTATGGAACAATTGGAGAGTAAAATAGTTCGAAATTTGCCTGATTTACTAGTGAATGATTGGAAAAATATTTTCATATCCGAATTAGGGGAATCATACTTTGAGTCCATACAAACAAAGCTTAATGAAAAAATGCTAACCGAGGTGGTTTATCCGCCCATAGATTTGATTTTCAATGCCTTTAACCTCTGTTCATTAGCAGATACCAAGGTTGTCATAATCGGTCAAGATCCTTATCATGGTAAAGGTCAAGCGCATGGTTTATGCTTTTCTGTTCCCCATGGTATTCCGCTTCCGCCTTCCTTACGGAATATAAAAAAAGAGTTAAATCTCGACTTAGATGTTGTTTTTAGCCATGAGGATGGTGATTTAAGTTCTTGGGCTAAACAAGGTGTACTCATGCTAAATTCCGTTCTATCTGTCTCTGAATCTCAACCGGGTTCACATATTGATTTAGGTTGGCAGCGTTTAACGTCTTTGGCAATCGAAAAAATCAGTCAAGAAAAAGAACATGTTGTCTTTTTGCTTTGGGGAAATTATGCTCAGCAATTAGCTAAACATGTGGATGAGAAAAAGCATTTGCTTTTGCGGTCATCTCATCCTTCGCCATTATCGGCTAATCGGGGAGGATGGTTTGGAAAAAGGCCATTTTCTAAGACGAATGATTACCTAGTGGCACATCATGTAGAGCCTATTCAGTGGTTATAATTTCTTAAGTTGACTTGGGAAATACACGTGTTGATTTGGAAATTCCTCCAATAAAAAACCTGAAACTATTCCTTCAATAATCGCGGTTTGTTTTTCAAATTCTGGTTCAATCCAACATTGAAGGCTATATCCTTTTGAATCGGGTTCTTGGTGTGAGCTAATTTCAAATAAATACACCTGAGAAATAAAAGTTTGCTTTTCAATCTCAGGAACAATGATTTTTTTCAGAGCGATGATGGCTTTTTCTTCTATCGAATTTTCGACAAAAACGGATAAGTTATATTGAATCATAGTTTTATCTGAGGATTAGCAAGGGATTGGTATAGAATTTCTACGGTGTGATAGGCCTTTTTCTCAATACCATCTTTAATTTGATGGCGGCATGAAGTACCATTACTAGCTATAATTGTTGCATGTGATTTAGATAAAATGCTAGGAAATAAGACCAAATTGGCAATTTGCTTAGAAAGCTTAAAATGCTTTTTCTCATAACCAAATGAACCAGCCATTCCACAACATCCAGATGGAATTAATTCAACCTCATGACCTTCAGGGAAAGATAATACTTGACGAGTAGAACTTAGGCCGGCAATGGATTTTTGATGGCAATGACCATGCAATGCAATTTTTTTGTTTTTTGATATAAAAGATGATTTTTTAATTCGATTAGCCTTGATTTCTCTGGCTAAAAATTCATCAATTAAAATACAATTTTCCTTTAATAAATGGGCATCTTTCCTAAGTTCAGGATCTACTAAATCAGGTATTTCATCACGAAAGCTAAGTATGGCACTGGGTTCAAGGCCAACAAATGGTGTCTCATGGCTGATTTTTTCCCTTAGATAAATGACATTTTGATTGGCTAATTTTTTAGCTTCAATGAGCATTCCTTTCGATAAATAACTTCTACCGCTAACGATTGATTTGGGGATTTCAACTCCATAGCCAAGTTCATTCAACAAGAGTATGGCTTTTTGTCCGATAGCAACATCATTATAATTGGTAAATTCATCGGCAAAGAAATAAATCATTCCCAAAGGTAAATCACTTTGCTTTACTCGTTTTTTATATTGATTGAACCACTCTTCTAAGCTGGTAAATGATACTTTGGGTAGGCTTCTTTCCCACGAAAAGCCCATCATACTTTTGATGATGACGCTTGTCAGAGGAAATTCAATGGCGAAATTATATAGGGGTGCAATTTTTCTAACCCAATTTTGAATGATTGGAAAATGGCCAACCAATTGGATTCTCCAAGGCGTACCTTGATCCAGATAACTTTGTTGGAGTGTCTCAGCTTTTAATTTACTGATATCTACCCCTGACGGACACTCCGTTTGACATCCTTTACAGGATAGACATAGATCTAATATTTCCTTTAATTGTGGTTCGGAGAAGGGCTTTTCAATATCGGATGTTAAAATTTGACGTAACATATTAGCCCTAGCCCGAGTACTATCTTTTTCCTGTTGTGTAGCCATGTAGCTGGGGCACATGGTTCCACCTGTTAAGGCTGTTTTTTTACAATCTCCTGAACCAGAGCATTTTTCAGCTAAAGTCAATGGGTCATTTAATTCACCGTAATTAAAGAAATATGCTTGTTTTTGAGGGCTTTTTTCTTGAATTCTAAATGCTTCATCCATGGGAGGCGTATGTACAATTTTCCCAGGGTTTAAAGTATTATGAGGATCAAAAATATGTTTTATCTCTTTGAATAAATCATAAATCTCCGCGCCCATAAGTTCTGGAATAAATTCTCCTCTTAGTCTTCCATCACCATGCTCACCACTTAAGGAACCTTGGTATTTCTTGAGAATTTGAACCGTCTCAGCCAATAATTGGCGAAACAGTTTTTTTCCTTCCTCTGATTTTAAATCTAGAAATGGTTCAATGTGCAATTCCCCTGCGCCTGCATGTGCATAAAAAGCAGCTTGTACTTCATGTTTTTGTAGTAAAGCCTGAATGTCAGCCACATAATTGGGTAAATCTTCTGGATCAACGGCACAATCTTCAATCAGATTAACAGCTTGTTTTTTACCAATAATATTCCGAATTAAACCTAGCCCAGCTTTTCTGATATCCCATCCTTTGGCAATTTCCTCACCAATTAAAATGGGAGCTGCATACCCTATACTTTGGGCATTTAATTGTTCAATGAAACGATTGGCCTTATTTTCACTATTGGAAGCTTCATCTCCTCTAAATTCAACCATTAAAATGGCTGCAGGTTTGTCTTGTATAAAATCCCGATCTTTTTGAAACTGAGGATGCCCCTCGGTAAAGGAAAGGATAAAATCATCGACCAATTCAGATGCAGTAGGCTGATTGGCTAAGGCTACTAAATTGGCTTGTAAAGATTCTTGAATGGAATCGCAGTGGACACAAACTAAACAGACATCGGCGGAGGGGATGTCCAATAACTGCAATCTGAGAGCATGAACCACCGCTAGGGTACCTTCAGAACCTGCAAATAGAGCAGAAAGATTAAAAGGTTTACCTTGAGGATTAAATGGTTGCATTTCCACTAATGCATCCAGGGCATAACCCGTATTTCTTCGTTTGATACTTGGTTTAGGAAATTTATTTCGAATTAACTCCTGGATAGCAGGATTATTCAAAATTCGATGTAATTCTCGGTATATTTTACCCTCTAAATTCTGAAGGCTAGTTTTTTTGTAAAACTCTTCATTGGTCAAGGGGTGTGTATAAATATCAGTTCCATCAGCTAATATAGATTTCGTTTCCAATAAATGATCACGAACATTGCCCCAAACGATTGAATGTAGTCCACAGGAGTTATTACCAACCATGCCACCAATGAGAGCTCTGTTAGCAGTAGAGGTTTCAGGTCCAAAAAATAGCCCTGTTTTTTTTATGGATGTATTTAAATCATCACGCACAATTCCCGGTTCCACCCAAACCATCTTTTCTTTTTTATTTAAAGAGATGATTTTACTCATGGCAGAGGATACTTCCATAACAATTCCATCGCCAACTACTTGGCCAGCCAATGAAGTTCCAGCACCACGAGGAATAATTCCGAGTTTATTGTTTTTAGCGAATTGAATTAAGCGCTTAATATCTTTTTGAGATGCAGGAATGGCTACGGCTTGTGGTTGAACTTGATAAACCGATGCATCTGTGGCGTATATTTTCCTAGCTATTTGAGACGATTGAGATGCATCAAAAAAAAGTTTTCCCTCAAAATGAGCAGATAATTGGTGATATTCTCTTTGACTCCAAGCCATGGGTATATATTAAGAAGCTAAAATTACAAAAATCCAGTCTTACCTACATATTGCCATTCAAAGTTTATACCATCTATTCATATAATTAGGAGTTTAGAAATAGAAATAGCTTAGTAACTTTAGGCTTATTGCGCAAATTCATAGCTATGAAATTTCTAAGACAAGTATTTGAAAGTTTAGTTTTCGCCTATCAGGCACTTCGATCAAATTTAATGCGTACTACCTTGTCCTTGCTAGGGGTTAGTGTAGGTATTTTTGCCATTGTAGCTGTATTTACTGCAGTGGATTCATTGAATGGTAAGATTCGTTCGGAGATTGATTCTTTTGCCGGTTCAGGGGTTTTGTATGTAGGGAAATGGCCTTGGTTGATGCAAAATAATTACCCATGGTGGAAATACTTGAATCGTCCGGATATGAAATATTCGGAGTTTAAATATTTAAAAGAAAATTTAACTTCTGCTCAAGCAGTAGCCATCATTGATGGCGGTAGAACAGCTTCTGTCAATCGGGGTAGCAGCAGTATGGATGTAAATATTACTGGGGCTAGTTATGATTATAACCAAGTGACTAGTTGTCCTATTAACGAAGGAAGGTATTTTTTACCCATTGAATCAGACAATGGTTTAAATGTAGCCATTATAGGCTCTAAAGTAGCGGAAAATCTTTCTAATGGCGAATCGATAATCGGAAAGGTGATTAAAGTAAATGGAATCAAGTTTGCCGTTATCGGGGTAATTGAAAAGAAAGGAAATGATATGCTAGGCTTTGGTGGCACACCCGATGAAAAAGTAATTATCCCTTACATTACCTATGCTTCTATTTTTCAAAAAGATAGACCTCAGCCAGATATTTCGGTGAAGGCATTTGAGGACGATGTGAACCAACAAACGTTGGAAGGTGATATTTCTGGAATGATGCGGAGTTTACGTTCCATTAAACCCAAACAAGAAGATTCTTTTTCCATCAATCGTATGGATGGCTTGAATCAATTTTTTGATGGTATATTTTCAGTGCTGAATATTGCGGGTGCTTTAATTGCAGGCTTTTCTTTATTAGTTGGGGGCTTTGGTATTGCAAATATTATGTTCGTATCGGTGAAAGAAAGAACCAATATTATTGGAATTCAAAAATCATTAGGAGCTAAAAATTATTTTATCATGTTTCAATTTTTGTTTGAGGCAGTATTTTTAAGTTTAATTGGAGGTATAGTTGGGATAGGATTAGTCGTTTTAATTACCTTGATTCCACAAGATGCCTTACCCTTAAGTCTGAGTTTTAAAAATGTACTTAGCGGATTAATGATTTCAAGTTTTATTGGAATTCTATCCGGTATTATTCCAGCCTGGGTTGCAGCCAAGATGGATCCCGTTATTGCTATCCGCTCTAAATAGAAAAAGGCCATCATTTGATGGCCTTTCTATATGACATTAATCCGAAGAATTATAAACTCAATGTACTTAAAACCGAGTTCATATTACGAACGGCATCAGCTGATTTATTGAAAGCAGCCTGCTCATCTTCTGTTAATTGATAGTCTACGATTTTCTCCCATCCGTTTTTACCCAATACAACAGGTACACCTAAACAGATATCAGACTGGCCATATTCTCCATCCAGAGAAACACAGCAAGCCATGATTTTTTTCTCATCGCGAACAATGGCTTCAACTAATGCGGCACCAGCAGCACCAGGAGCATACCAAGCAGACGTTCCTAATAAACCGGTTAATGTAGCGCCACCTACCATGGTATCTGCTGCCACTTTATCTAAGGATTCTGATGATAAGAATTGACTTACAGGAACGCCATTGTAAGTAGCTAAACGCTTTAATGGAATCATGGTTGTATCTCCATGACCACCTATTACAGTTCCGTGGATATCATTGATTGAAACATCCATGGCTTTTGCTAAATAGCACTTGAAACGTGCTGAATCTAAAGTACCACCCATACCGATGATACGGTGCTTATCTAAACCTGCCACCGACTTAGCTAAATAAGTCATGGTATCCATTGGGTTAGAAATGATAACAATGATCGGGTTTTTAGAGAATTTTAAAATGTTTTCTACAACACTTTTCACAATACCTGCATTCACTCCGATTAATTCTTCACGAGTCATACCCGGTTTTCTTGGTAAACCAGAAGTAATGACAACTACATCTGAATTAGCTGTTTTTGAATAATCATTGGTAGAACCTACTAATTTGGTATCAAAACCCAAAAGAGAGGCGGTTTGGAACATATCCAAAGTTTTGCCTTCCGCAATACCTTCTTTGATGTCCAATAAAACTAATTCATCTGCTAATTCTTTTCTAGCGATGTTGTCAGCACATGTAGCACCTACAGCACCAGCTCCAACTACGGTAATTTTCATTGTTGTGTGATTTTAATGATTCTTATGAGCAAAAAACTCCCCTAAATTACGACAAAACCATTAAATATTTGTAAAACTAGTGGGATTATATAAATAAGGACAATACCTGCTAGATTTTGGTATTCAATTTGTATATTTATGGATAAATCCATGTTTATGACTAGAAAAATCACCTTTATTGATCGGATATTAAGTTCTCAATTTTTCAAAGAAGCTTTGGATAAAGGGGAGGACTTAATGGCCAACAATAAATATGGTTTATTGAATTTAGTCAAAAGGGCTTTACAGAAGGTAAATGAAACAGCGGCACAGAGTAACTTATCTGTGGTGCGTTTATTAAATCATTACATTGTATTATTTAGCCAATTGATTAAGGCGTATGTACAAGGAACTTATCGCAAGCTACCAGCGATAACTCTAGCAAAAATTGCAGCAGTTTTGATTTACTTTATTTCACCATTTGATTTTATACCCGATTTATTGCCAATCGTTGGTTTTACAGATGATTTGGCTTTGGTATTATGGGTAGGTAAATCAATCAAACAAGAACTAGATGAATTTGAAAAACAAATGTAATCTTTGGCCTTTAATGAAGGAATTTTAATTAGTATTGAATATATTTACAAAATTTTTAAATACAGAAAATGATGAGCATAGCAAGTATATTGTTGTTTTTGAACGGTTTAGGTGGTGGAGAACTTTTATTAATCGGTTTAGCCATACTATTGTTCTTTGGTGGAAAGAAGTTGCCTGAGTTGATGCGTGGACTAGGTAAAGGTATCCGTGAATTTCAGGATGCAAAAAATGAAGTGAAAGATCAAATCAATAAAGAACTAGACGAGACTAAGAAGTAATTCTTTGTTAGACTTATTTATCTGCATAGTTGGACTTGTCCAACTATGCTTTTGTGTTTTATTGAATACCCCATTTGGATGAATATATCCCAGTTAAAATACCGTGATTTAAGAAATTTGTTGGACCAAGGTCAATTGACCTGTGTGGACATAGTGAAGTATTATTTGGCTCAAATTGAGGCTCATAATGACAGATTAAATGCTTTTTTGGAAATTTATGCGGATGAAGCAATAGAAAAAGCTATTGAGATAGATAAAAAAATACAAGTAGGTCAAGCAGGAGAATTAGCTGGATTGGTCATTGGCATAAAGGATCTTCTCTGTTTTGAAGATCATCATTCCTATGCAGGAAGTAAAATCCTCAATTCATTTAAATCTACATTTTCAGCCACTGCCGTTCAAAGGTTATTGGATCAAGACGCCATTGTTATTGGTCGTCAAAATTGCGATGAATTTGGCATGGGATCTACCAATGAAAATTCTGCATATGGCCCCGTGTTGAATTTTAAAAATACACAGCATGTGGCGGGTGGAAGTTCTGGAGGTTCAGCAGTAGCTGTTCAGGCTAATATGTGTCATATTTCTTTAGGAACGGATACGGGTGGTTCCATTAGGATGCCAGCAGCCTTTTGTGGGGTTTCTGGTTTAAAACCAACCTACGGTCGAGTTTCTCGTTGGGGTTTAATTGCCTATGCCTCTTCCTTTGATTCAATAGGCCCAATGGCGCGCTATGTTGAAGATTTAGCAGTAGTATTACCCTATATATCTGGTCCTGATGGACAAGATAGTACGGTGGTTTCAGTGAATGAATTCGGGGAAAAGAAGCTTAGTAGTGGAAAAAAAATTGCATACATGAAGGAGATGGCCGATCATCCCAGTTTGCAATCTGATATCAAGCAAGCATTTTTTAATCGTTTAGAGCTTTTGAAATCCAAAGGTTTTGAAGTAGTAGGGGTAGATTTCCCTTATGTGGAAGCTTTATTACCTACCTATTATATTTTAACGACGGCGGAAGCAAGTTCAAATCTCTCCCGTTTTGATGGAGTTAAGTTTGGTCATAGAACCCAATTAGCCACCAAGGATCTTTTGGATATGTATAAAAAGACCCGAGATGAGGCTTTTGGAGAAGAAGTGAAACGAAGAATTATGTTAGGAACTTTTGTATTAAGTGCGGATTATTATGATGCATATTATACAAAAGCTCAGAAAGTTCGTCGTCTGATCAAAGAGTATACCCAAGGTTTATTTCAAGAATATGATTTTATAGTTTCTCCTACAACATCTTCCACAGCTTACCGTTTGGGGGAGAAGACCTTAGATCCTTTACAGATGTATTTAGGGGATTTATTTACTGTTCAGGCGAATGTAACTGGTTTACCAGCGATTTCTATTCCGATGGGAGAGGATGGGCAGTCCTTACCTATGGGTTTTCAAATTATGGCAGATGTCTTTCAAGAAGAGTCCATGCTTGATTTAGCATTGGAATTAGTTTAATGCATTGAAAAAGAAGAGCTTACATATTGTTTTTGTTTTATTCTTTATTACTGCTTCAGTAGGAAAGGCTCAGGTATGGAATTCCTTCAAACCTATTTTAGATGAGCGTGTCATAGATTCTTTAGCTCAATATGAGCAAGGTTCCCCGACGGCCTGGATGATTGATCCAGCCTTGATTGAGGGAAGATTGAAGCAAATGAATAATCAAATTCCTTTGCCTTATAATTTTTATGTTCATCAGTTTGTTGAATATTTTGCTTTTCGAAAATCAGACTTTACTCAAAGAATGTTGGAGAAGCGTGATTTGTATTTTCCTATTTACGAGAAATACCTCAAGCAATACAATCTTCCTGACGAATTAAAGTATTTATCACTTATTGAATCTGGTTTAGATCCGAAGGCATTATCCAACAAAGGAGCAGGCGGATTATGGCAATTTATGCCTTATACTGCTCGTGGTGATTTTGGTTTACGAGTAGATTCATATATAGATGAGCGATTTGATCCAGAGCGGGCAACCGAGGCAGCCAGTAAATATTTAAGGCAACTGTACCGTATTTTTGGAGACTGGCATTTAGCCTTAGCTGCCTACAATACGGGACCAGGCAATGTTAAAAGAGCTATCAGAAATTGTAAAGGTTCTGATGATTTTTGGGGAATTTATCCCTGCTTACCTAAACAAACTAGGGCCTATGTACCGCAGTTTATAGCTATGGCCTATATGATGAATTATCATTGGGATCATGCTATTCATCCAGAAACCTGGGCAAGCCATGTGCCTTCTGATACCTTACAAATCAATGGCTATTTGAATCTTAGCGTCTTTGCTTCTCTAGCAAAGATTTCAATGGATACTTTGAAAAAGTTGAATCCTCATGTTTTAACACATTATTTGCCGAAAGATTCTAAATCGTTTGTGTTAAAGATTCCCAAAAATAGAACGGAATATTTTCAACTTAATCGTAAGGTAATCTTAGATTCTGCTGGATTAGCATCTATTTCTTCTCAGCCGATTTTGGTAACAGATACCACGGCTACCATGCAAATGCGTCTGGTTAAAGTCCGCTACAAGGTAAAAAAAGGAGAAACTATTTATGAGGTAGCTCGAAAATTTGAAATTTCTGTATTTGAACTCAAGAGAATCAACCGTTTACGTAGAAATCGCTTGAAAAAAGGCCAAAATTTGTTTGTTTTGGAAAAGCAATGGTTTTCAACCAAATCGATTGCCAAAGTTTCCGATTCTTCAGTAGTAAAATTGACCTCCAAACAGCTAGTTTCTAAGAAGAAAAAGGTTAAATATTATTTAGTTCGTTCAGGAGATACTTTGTCTGATATAGCTGAAAAGCATGACGGATTAACTGTTGCCAAAATTAAAAAATTAAATCGCTTGCGTTCTTTGGTATTACGACCAGGAATGCGGTTAAGAATTTCTTAAAGATGATCGCATATTTGCAAGGTAAATTAGCTCATAAAGATCGCACCCACGTCATAATTGATGTGAATGGTGTCGGTTATGAAGTTAAGATTTCATTACAAACTTATGATAGTTTGGCAAATGGGCATGAATCCATTAAGCTGTTTACTCATCTTCAAATTAAAGAAGATTCACATACTTTAGTGGGTTTTCATAGTATGGATGAGAAATTACTGTTTTTAGATTTAATCAGTGTTTCTGGTATAGGCTTAAGTACTGCCTTGGTCATGCTTTCATCTTTTTCCTCAGGAGAAATTAGAGCGGCCATCATGAATGAAAATATTGGATTAATTCAGTCCATTAAAGGTATTGGTTCAAAAACAGCCCAACGTGTTATTTTAGAATTAAAGGATAAATGTAAGAAAGATGCCTTGTTTGTTGAGGCAGGTCTGGCTTCTCATGATCAATCCTATGGTGTGAAACAAGAAGCATTAGCTGCGCTTGTTACCTTAGGAATTGCTAGAGGTGTAGCTGAAAAAACTTTGGATAGCTTGATTAAAAGCAATCCAGACGCTTCGATTGAGCAATTAATTAAGTTGGCTCTTCGTTAAAATGGTTTAAATATGATTCCCGTATCATTGTGCATATAAATTTTGCATCCCGTGTTCTGATTACAAGCCTGGCTTTTTTGCTACTGATTGAGGTAGTGGATGGAGCGCCTACTTATAAGAATACGTTCTTGAAGCAAGATACGACTTTAGAAAAAAGTGGAAAAAGGCCTAGATATTCGCTTAAATATCCCTCACCATTCAGCATACTGCAGCCAAGTTCCAAGTCTCCATTTTCTATTTATTCCATTAGAGGGGCTAAAAGTGCTTTAACTTTTCAAGATCAGAACCAATTAGTCCAATCTCAACAATTAGGGAATATAGCCGTACAACCTGCTAGACCCTTTTCTTTTCAGGAATATGCCCGTGAACAGGATCGACAGGTGAATCGTAGTTTTTGGAATGCCTATTCTAAAAGTTTAGATGGGAGTAGTTCTCTGCAATCAAGGGGGCTTTTTCCAAAAATCGAATTGCCTCCTGCAATTGATCGAATATTTGGTGGTAATGAAGTTTATTTTAAACCCAATGGTAGTTTATTGCTCGATATCGGCTATATGGGTCAATTTGTTGATAATCCTGCTATTCCAGTTCAGTTGCGTTACGTAGGAAATTTGTTTTTTAACGAGCAAGCTCAAATTAACTTCCAAGGTAAGATTGGTGAAAAATTGAATTTGAATACCAATTTTGATACAAAAGCAAGTTTTAATTTCCAAAATCAGCTTAAGCTAAACTGGAAAACACAAGAGGAGGACATCTTACAGAACATTGAATTGGGAAACACCTCCTGGACATTAAATTCTCAACTTATTCCTGGTGTTCAGAATTTATTTGGTTTAAAGACCTTGATGAGGTTTGGAAATTTAGATGTGACTGTGGTAGCAGCCCAACAGCGTTCTAAGCAAGATTGCATAACTTTAAAAGGAGGAGCACAGGGTAAATCATTTGAAATTAGGGCGGACCAATATGATGAAAACCGCCATTTTTTCTTGTCAAGCTATTTTAGAAATCAATATGAACAAGCGCTGAAAAATGTTCCTATGCTTTCTAGTGGAATTACCATTACTAGGGTAGAGGTGTATGTGACGAATAGAACTCAGAGTACGGAAACACTTCGTAACCTTATTTCTTTAGCCGATTTGGGAGAATCAGCACCTTATAGTGTCAATAATCCCGTGTTAAGCCCTATTATTCCCAACCAGCCTGTTGATAATAAAAATAATGGTCTGTTTGATAAATTGGTTAATGATGGTGAAATCAGAAAATCAGATCAGGCTTCTTATCGTTTAGAATCGACCTATAATTTACAAAGAGGAACCGACTTTGATATGTTAAAAGGGGCTAAACGATTGAATGAAAGAGAATTTAAATTTCATCCAACCCTTGGTTACTTATCTTTAGTCTCCCCAGTAAGAAATGATGAAGTAATTGCGGTTGCGTATGAATATACCCTGAATGGTAGAAAGTACAAAGTTGGGGAGTTGACAGAAGATTATCAAGCTAGGAGAGATGATGAGGTTTTGGTTTTAAAAATGCTTAAATCATCTACCATCAGAAATAATTTGAATCATCCTATGTGGGATTTAATGATGAAGAATATTTATTCATTGAATACCAATGGTTTAGCGAAGCAAAATTTTCAATTAAGGATAGTTTATAAGGATGATGCAACGGGAATTGATAATTCGAATTTGATTGAGGGAGAGAAATTAAAGGATATTCCTTTGGTGAAAGTATTGGGGCTTGATAAATTAAACTTTGCTGGAGATCCTCAACCGGATGGTAATTTTGACTTTGTAGATGACTTAACCATTGATGCCAAAAATGGTCGTATCATCTTTCCCGTATTAGAACCTTTTGGTCGAAATTTAAAAGCTCAATTTAATCTTTCAGAGTCCAATCTAGTCAATAAATATGTCTTTGATGAATTATACCGTAGAACTCAAACTGACGCATTGCAGTTAGCTGGAAAGAATAAATTTTTCCTGAAAGGTTCATTTCAATCCGGAATGGGAAGTGATATCATGCTGCCATTTGGGGTAGAAGCTAAATCTGTCACCGTTTCCGCAGGTGGACAACTACTTACTTCTGGAACGGATTTTATTGTAGAGGGGATGTCTGGAAGGGTTAAAATCATCAATGAAAGTATATTTTCCTCAGGTAGAGAATTGAAAATTTGCTATGAAAAACCTGATTTATTTTCCAATCAAGTGAGAACCTTATTGGGTACCCGATTAGACTATAATTTAGGATCAGATTTTCATTTAGGAGCAACTTTCCAAAATATGAGTGAAAGTCCACCCGCTTTCTTCCGCCGTGTAGCCATAGGTAATGAGCCAGTTAATAATACCTTGATTGGATTTGACGCGAGTTTATTTCGTAAATCCAATGCCTTAACCAGAGCCTTAGATGCATTACCCATTGTATCTACGAAGGAAGCTTCTGTTATTGACTTCCAAGGCGAAGTAGCTAAATTAATACCCAATGTGAACGATCGAGTTCAAGGGAATGCCTTTATTGATGATTTTGAAGCGGCTAGGGTCGTCTATAATTTTTCTTCACAACCAACCCTTTGGAAGCCTGCTTCTACTCCGAAAGAATTCATTGTTGGTAATCCAAGAGACCTTTCTTCAAACTATAAGCGCGCTAAAATATCAGCATACAATGTAGATGCCAGTATTTATGGCCAGGGTGGTTTTGGATTAGATGTTCCGGGAATTGACCCTAATAAGGTTAATGCTTATGCTTATGAGCGAGTGGTTACTCCAAAAGGATTATTTCCCAATAAGGACTTTGCTAATAATATCACCAATTTACCCTTAGGCGTGTTGGATGTAGCTTATTTTCCTCAGGAAAGAGGTATGTACAATTTTAATACTAATCTGACCTCTAAAGGATTATTGGCTGGAGACCCTAAGAACAATTTTGGTGCTATTACCAGATCAATCAATTCGGATACTGATTTTGATAATGCGAATGTGGAGCAAATTGAATTTTGGTTGATGAATCCTTTTGTTGCTGGTGAACAAGGTAAGATAAGGGATGGTATTTTTAATAAAAATAATGAAACGGGGGGTAAACTAGTTTTTCATTTAGGAGATATATCGGAGGACTTTATTCCTGACGGCTTCTCCAACTTTGAAAATGGTATTCCTGCTGGAGAAAAAATCACCTCTGGTTCATCACAAAATGTGGAAGTTACTCCTTGGGGTATAGCTCCAAAAAGGCAATTTGTGATTAATGCTTTCGATAATCAAGCTGGTAGGTCCACACAAGATGTTGGATTGGATGGATTACCTAACCAAATTTCAGAAGGGACTAGTGTATCAGAAGAGACCTATTTTAAAGAGTATTTAAATCAAATTAGGACTAAGGTTAGTGATCAAACTGCCCTTACCCAAATCATTAAAGACCCTGCTGCAGATGATTTTGATTACTATTTGAATGAAAAGTTTAATGGAACCGAAAGTTTAATTGAGCGCTACAAGAATTTCATGGGTCTAGAGAATAATTCTCCAACTACGGCTAATCCGAGTAATACAAATTTCACAGAGGCCAATAGCATGGTTCCTGACCGAGAAGATTTAAATACCGATAATACAGTCAATGAAGTTGAATCGTATTTTAAATATGAAGTAGACTTAAAACCTGGTCAGCTGGAGGTAGGTAAAGGATATGTCGTAGATAAGGTGACTGAAAATGGCGTAGACTGGTATTTATTCCGAATTCCTATCAAAGATAAGCCTAGCTCCGTAGGTGGAATGAATAGTTTTAAGTCGATTCGCTTTTTCCGGATGTTGTTGACCCAATTCCAAGAGCCTGTGGTATTACGTTTTGCTCAATTGCAATTATCGGGATATTCTTACCGTAAGTTTTTAGGTGATTTAGACAAGAAAAATGGGGTTGATATTCCGGAGCCCTATGATGCCAAGTTCAAAGTTTCTTCGGTGAATATTGAAGAAAATGGTCCCGCAGCCAAAGGAAATAACACCATACCTTATGTTGTTCCTCCGGGCTTTGTGCGAGACCAAGATATCACGACAATCAACAATGCTCGTTTGAATGAGCAATCCATGAGTTTATGTGTTGATAATCTGCGTCCTGGCGATGCTCGAGCTGTGTTTAGAAATACCAATTTTGATTTCATCAACTACAAACGCCTTCGCATGTTTGTTTCCATGCAAAGTCAAGATCAAATCAATGGAAAAGTAGCTGCATTCATTCGAATAGGTACTGATTTAACGGACAACTATTATGAGGTGCAATCAGCAGGATTAACACAAACTCAAAAAGGGCAAAGTTTAGACATGGAAATTTGGCCCATGGAAAATGAGTTTGACATTGAATTTGACTTACTTAAGCGGGCTAAATTAGAAAGAGATAAACAAGGTAAATCTTTGAATGAACGATTCTCTATTCTAATGACAAGTTCATCTGGCAAACAGTATGTGGTAACTATTATGGGTCGTCCAGATCAAAGTGCCAGTATGACCATGATGATTGGTATGCGAAATATTAGTACGGATGGACCTAAGAGTTTTTGTATTTGGGTAAATGAGTTGCGTGCATCTGACTTTGATCAAACTTCGGGAGAGGCGGCCGTGGGTAAATTGGGCTTAAAATTGGCTGATTTAGGTACGGTGATGATGAATGGTAGTTTCAAGAATTATGGTTTTGGGGGTGTCCAATCTAAAATCTCAGACAGATCACGGGAAAATTATGTGGAATATGGCATTACAGCCAATCTTAATTTAGAAAAGTTTTTACCTGCTAATTGGGGTTTCCGTATCCCATTTTTTATTACCTACGATAAAAGAAATATTTCACCACAATTTGATCCGCTAGATCCTGATATCTTCTTATCGAATTCATTGGAATCCAAAGGGGCGGGCTATGCTAAATTGGTTGAGGATAATACGGAACGTCGAGGGTTTAATTTTACCAATGTTCGAAAGATTAAGAGTAATTTGTCCAAGAGGGCCTACCTGTGGGATTTTTCCAACTTTACCTTTTCTTATGCCTATTCAGAAATGCTTCGTTCAAGCACGATGATTCACGCATACCAACAATACAGTCAAAGAGGAAGTATTCTTTATTCATTTACGACAAATTCTGCGTTCTGGGAACCGTTTACTAAATGGAATACCAGTTCACCTTGGTTGGATATAATCAAAGATTTTAATTTCAATTGGAAACCTAGTTCATTTACTGTTAGGGCAGAAATGGATCGTAGCTTTATCAAGACTCAGTTACGCAACCAAGATTTAAACATCATAGGTGTAGCTCCACAATTTGAGAAATACTGGTTTTTTAATCGGCAGTATGCTTTGAATTGGAATTTGACCAAGAGCGTTATTTTCAATTATAATACGATGGTTAATGCCATCATTGACGAACCTGTTGGGGATATAGACACCCAAGCTAAGAAGGATTCTGTGATGAATAATATCAAGTCTTTTGGAAGGGCTAGGAACTTTGATCAACAAGCTGGAATTGTTTGGCGTTTACCTTTGCAAAAGCTTCCCTTAACTGATTGGATGAATGCAGATTATACACATCGTATTGGTTATAATTATTATGCAAATTCGTTTAACATTCGAGATTCCCTGAATTTGCCATTTGGAAATATTATTAAAAATACGAGAGAACGAGCCATAAGTGGAAAAGTGGATTTTGTTTCTTTGTATAATCGTATTCGAGCGCTTCGTTGGGCTAATACTCCGGCAGCTACTGGTAAAAATGTGGCAAGAAATCCAGGAGATGAAGAGGAAATTGCCATTCCAAGCAAATCAATATTAAAGAGTTTTACCCGCCTATTGTTAACACTTCGGGGTATTCAAGTCAATTATTCAGTTAATGAATCAACAACCTTACCAGGATTCTTACAAAAGCCTGGCTTATTCGGTTTAAATGGTAATACATCTGCACCAGGCTTAGATTTTGTAACAGGTGGACAAGATGATGGTATTCGATTTAAAGCTGCTCAGGAAGGATGGTTGACTAAAAGTACGGTTCAAAATGTTCCATTTACCCAATTGCGAAATACCAAATTCAGTTATATCACCCAATTGGAGCCTAATAAAGATTTGCGTATTCAGTTGGAAGGAAATTACAATAGGGGAGATAACTACCAAGAGTTTTTCAGACCTACCAGTGTTGGTGGTAAATTCGTCAGTCAGAATCCTTTACGATCAGGAAATTACTCCATGTCCTTTTTATCCTTTTTGACAGCATTTAAAGATCCTCAACTGGTCTTTGATGAGTTTAGGTCAAATAGAGAGGTTCTCTTAGCTCGCTTAAATAGAGCTAAAGCAGCTGATGGAAGTTATAATATTAACTCACAAGATGTATTAATTCCATCCTTTTTTGCCGCATACTCTGGAGTTTCTGCACAAAGCGTTAAATATTCGCCATTTTATGATATTCCACTTCCTAACTGGAAAGTAGATTATAATGGTATTAATTTAATGCCTTGGATGAAAAAGAAATTTAGTTCGTTTACGATTACGCACATGTATTCGAGTACCTATAATGTGGGTAATTTCATTTCTTCTTTGGAATATGGACAATTTGAAAATGATTATGTCAATTTAACCTTGAATAGTCTTTTATATCCGCTCTCATCTCGTTTTGATGCTAAGACTAATACCTTGATTCCCGTATATGTGATGAGTACTATTTCATTCTCGGAAAGATTTTCACCTTTAGTAGGTTTCAATGCCATTACTAAAAGTAGGGTTTCCTTGCGATTGGAATATAATCAAGATAGAAACGTGGGTTTAAATTTATCTAATTCTCAAGTGGCAGAATTATCGAATAAAGATTTTACGGTATCGGTCGGATTTACTCGTGCTAATATGTTGATTCCATTTAAAATCAATGGGGCATTTGTTCGATTACCCAACGACTTACGTTTTAACATGAATTTAACCATCCGAGATACTAGGACACTTCAACGGAAATTAGATGCTGAGACCATTGTAACTCAAGGATTTATCAATTTTCAATTTAGACCTCAAATAACCTATTCCATCAATAATAAGTTATCAGTAACAGCTTATTTTGATAAAATGATGAATAACCCATTGGTATCTAATTCATTCTATCGATCCACAGTAGCTGGTGGATTCCAGGTACGATATAGTTTATCAGAATAAAGAAAAGGTTTAAAATTCGATTTGCAAAAAATGAGAACTTTAATGACCTTTGCGTAACAAATTAAACAAATCAACATGAATTTTCCAGAACAATTAAAATATACCCAAGAGCACGAGTGGATTCGTTTAGAAGGAGATGTAGCCGTAGTAGGAATTACTGATTTTGCACAAAGTGAATTAGGGGATATTGTTTTTGTCGAAGTGGAAACTGTAGGAAAGAGCATTGCTAAAGATGCCGTTTTCGGAACAGTGGAAGCCGTAAAGACCGTTTCTGATTTGTTTTTACCTGTTGCAGGTGAGGTAGTTGAATTTAACACGGCACTAAATAATAGTCCAGAATTAATCAACACGGATCCTTATGGTGAAGGCTGGATTGTGAAAATAAAAGCAAACAATGTAGGCGATTTATCTGAATTAATGGATGTAGCCACATATAAATCCTTTGTTGCACATTGATAGTTAAACCCTGATTTTCAGGGTTTTTTTTTATACCCATCGCCATGCGCATTTTATTTAAATCCGTTTTAATTTTAGATAGTACTTCGCCGTATTTTCAGCAAAAAGTTGATGTATTGGTAGAAAATGGAATTTGGAAAGAAATAGCACAGGCTATCTCAAGCTCTGCCGATCGTGTCGTAGATTGTGATCAACTAAGTTGGTATCCCTCTGTTATTGACTTGCGTGTGCATCATACCCTGCCTGGTGGTGAGTTTAAAGAAGATTGGAATTCTTTGAAAAAAGCCGCTTTGCGAGGAGGGGTTCTGGATATGGCTCTCTTGCCAACTGGAAATCCGGTACCTCAACAAGCTGAAGCGATTCAATATATTTTCCAGCAATCTGCTGAAGTGAATTTCTACCCTATAGCTCCACTTACCTTAGATAATAAGGGAGAGAACTTTACGGATTTGTATGATTTACATCAAGCTGGAGCTCAGTGGTTTAGTCATGGAGCGGCTTCTTTACAAAATGCAGATTTAATGGTTAAATGTTTGCAGTATCTGCAAACTCTTCCTGTGACTTTGATAAGCCGACCTAATACAGATGGTTTATCTCTTTATGGTCAGATTCATGAAGGACTTCAAAGTACCTTAATGGGGCTAAAAGGTATTCCATTTTTAGCTGAAACTCTTTCCATCAAGCGAGATTTAGATCTTTTACGTTATGTTCAAGGCTATCATTTTGGTCATGGAAGTGCAGGTTTTAAACTTCATTTTTCCTGTCTGTCGAGCCGTGAATCAGTACAATTAATTAGACAAGCTAAAAAAGAAGGCTTACCTGTTTCATCTGATGTGGCTATACATCAATTAATTTTTACAGAAGATGATTTAGCGGATTTTGACACAAATAAAAAGGTAAATCCGCCATTTAGAACTCAAGATGATCAAGAGGCCTTATGGGAAGGTCTATTAAATGGAAGCATTGATGCCATTGTTTCTGATCATCACCCTGTCGAAGTTGAATTGAAGGAAATTGAATTTGATCAGGCGAGTTTTGGCGTGATTGGTTTAGAAACTATGTTGCCAGCTTTATTGCAAGCAGCCCAACAAAGAAATATTACATCCGTTGACGCTTGGATTCATCATGGCCCAGCTAAACTTTTGGGTTTAGCGTCTTCTCAAATTAAAGTAGGGGAGTTTGCTAAAGGAATATTAGTAGAAAATAAAAAGCTGGAATACCAAGAGTCCTTGATTCAAAGTAACTCCAAGAATTCTGCCTTTTTACATCATACTTTTGATCATCAAATTGTAGGAGTTATTAACGCTTCTCAATATATCCAATTCTAATATGTTTTTGAACCTCAAACGCTTGCCAGCTTTGCTAGTAACCGCTTTATTGGTGTTGGGTTTAATCTTGGTTTATTGTTTCCTGTTATATCAAAACGGAACGATTCCTATCGGTGGTAAAAAGGCTCCTAGTTATGTCATTGTATTGTTTTTTCAATGGTATTTAGTTCAATTAGGAATTAAGAATAGGGGAAATCAAGTGGTGCATTTTTTACATTTATTTGTGTACCAATATGTATTTGTAATTCTTGTCGGTATATTAACTTTTTGTTTTTTTTATTGGTTTTACCAATCGAGTGAAGGTTTACAGATTTTAAATGAATATATTCGAATTAGTTTAATTGAATTAGCTCAATATCAGAAAGTTATAGTCCAGCAGGAGGGTCAGAATTATTTTATGGAATTGAAAAATAATATATCTCAGATTAATGCGTATAGCATTGCCAAAGATGATTTTTTTCAAAAATTAGCCTTATCTTTTTTACCGAATCTACTTATTTCTTTATACTATAAACGTTCTTAATCTTATGGAAAATCAATCCGATTCTACTCCTTCATCTTCTTTAATTGCCCTAAAATGGGGTTTAATTGGAGGGACAATTAGCTTCTTATTTACCTTATTAACCAAATACACAGGCTTAGAAGATCAGTTTTCAGAGTCTTTAGGTTGGATTACATTTTTGGCTACATTGCTGATTGATACGTCTATTTTATTTTTGACTTTAAAAGAATTTAGGGAGCAAAATGCAGGATACTTGGGTTATTCTCAAGGTTTGGGTGTTTCTGCTTTATTGGGTGCTATTTGGGGACTAGCTTCAGGTGCCTATAATTATATTTATTTGAATTTCATTGATACCACTGTCCTACAAAAGCAATTGGATATTGCTCGTGAAAAAATGGAGGAACAAGGTCTAAGTGAAAGTCAAATTTCAGAAGCTATGAAAGTTTCATCCATGATGATGGGGCCAGGTGTTCAATTTGTGTTGATCGTGTTGATGTCAACACTTTTCTTATTTTTATTAGGTCTAATAGTATCAGCTATTTTAAAGAAAGAAAAACCATTTTTTGAATAGGAGGTATGTGGGCTATTGTTCAAAAAGAATATCAATCATTTTTCAGTTCGTTTATAGGTTTAGGGCTAATGTTGGCATTTTACTTGTTAACAGGCCTATATACCTGGGTATTTGAAGGTAATGTACTTGACTTTGGATTTGCTGAGTTGAGCGTATTTTTTGAATTAGCTCCCTGGTTTTTCTTGTTCTTTATTCCGGCATTAAGCATGCGTCTTTTTTCCGAGGAATATGCTCTTAAAACCTTTGATTTACTGAGGTCACTTCCTGTTTCAGATTGGGACATTTTATTGGGCAAAATCCTAGGAACCTTTGCTGTAGTATTGACATCCTTACTACCCACCCTTTTTTTTGTATATGCTTTATCTAGCTTAGGAAGTCCAGAGGGTAATTATGATTCTACTTTAATTGTAGGAGGCTATATTTCAATTATTTTATTGGGATTAGCTTTTATATGTTTAAGTGCTTTGGCCTCTTCTTTGACCAATAAACAGGCACTAGCTTTTGTCTTAGGTGTTGCTTTTAATTTTTTGTTTTGGCAAGGACCTCAAGAATTAGCTTTAATACCCCTTTTTGCCCAGGTGGATATTGATTTATACAGTTTAAATTTTCACTATAGAAATATTTCCAAAGGGGTATTGGGAATGTCGGATTTAGCTTTCTTTATTGGATTTGATCTGGTCGTCTTAGGCTTGCTATTATTACGCTTGAAACGTAATTTATTTAAAGTCTAGAATAGATATTCTTTGTTCACATAATGCTATTTCAGCCACTTCATTAGAAGCAATTATTACTATTCTGTTTTTTTGATCCTTCATTTTTTCATAGAACCAATTTTTAGCCTTCTCGTCTAAATTAGTAGTGGGTTCATCTAAAAATAAAAATGGTCTCTCAGCCAAAAGAGATATTCCTAATTTGATTTTTTGGCGCATTCCTGATGAATAATTTTTTATAAATTTTGATTCATCTGGTCGCAAATCAATGTATTCTTGGAAACTCGTTAAGGTGATGTGTTGGGGTATTGCTTTTAATTGAATCAGAAAATTTAATAGTTCGGATAAGGTGAACTCTTCGATTAATTCAACGTAAGGAGCAGCATAAGAAACTAGGCTATGTATTTGATCTGATTCTACGATAGAATCATTATCCTGTAAAAAAGATACTTGACCTTTGGTGGGAAGCGAATATTGAGCTAAAATACGCAATAGGGTAGATTTCCCAGATCCATTGGGACCAGTTAGGGCATAGGATTTTCCGGATTCAAATTGATAAGTAAAGGAGCGCACCACCCATTCTTGACGGAATTTTTTTTCAACATGTTCGGCAAGAATTTTCATGAATTAAAGGATTATCCTTTCATGATTCCGCGTTCAGAACTACGGATAAAAGAAAGTATTTCATCTCTTTCTAAAGAAGGGCTAATTTGCTCTTCAATTTCAGATAATGCAGTTTGAATATTCAAACCCTTTTGATAGATATATCGGTAAACTTCTTGAATATCAGCTATTTGTGCATCACTAAAGTTGCGTCTTCTTAAACCCACTGAATTTATACCTGCATAGGTTAATGGCTCTCTTCCTGATTTTGTATAGGGAGGAACGTCCTTACGAACCAAAGAACCACCTGAAATCATCACATGCTTACCTATGCTGGCAAATTGATGGATGGCAGTAGATCCGCCAATAATGGCATATTCACCCACATTCACATGCCCTGCCATTTGAACAGAATTGGCTAAAATACAATTATCAGCTATTTGGCAATCGTGTGCTATGTGAACATAGGCCATAATTAAGCAATTTTTACCTACTACGGTTCTGTCTTTATCAACGGTACCTCTATTTATAGTGACACATTCCCTGATGGTGGTGTTATCTCCAATCTCAGCTGTTGTTTTTTCTCCTCCAAATTTTAAATCTTGAGGAATAGCGGATATGACTGCGCCAGGAAAAATACGTACATTTTTGCCAATACGAGCCCCAGGAAAAATAGTGACATTAGATCCTATCCACGTTCCATCACCTATTTCTACATCTCCGTGTATCATGGTAAATGGATCAATAGTCACATTTTGGCCAATTTTAGCGGATGGATCTATATGTGTAAGCGGATATGTCATGGGTTTGATTATGATTTTCTTACTAAACTAGCGGTCATTTCGGCTTCACAAACAACTTGTCCAGCTACATAAGCTTTACCTGTCATTTTTGCAATTCCTCTTCTTATTGGGGAAATTAATTCACAACGGAAGATAACAGTATCTCCAGGAATTACACTTTTTCTGAATCGACAATTTTCTATTCCTACTAAATACGGCCAATAGTTTTCAGGATCTGGTACTGAACTTAATACTAAAATACCGCCTGTTTGAGCCATGGCCTCCACTTGCATGACGCCTGGCATCACTGGGTTATTAGGGAAGTGTCCCATGAAATAGCTTTCATTCATGGTTACATTTTTAATTCCCACCACACTATTTTCATCCAAATAGGTGATTTTGTCAATCATCTGAAATGGATAACGGTGAGGCAATAATTCATAAATTCGTTCGTGAGAACAGATAGGTGGTTGCTTCGGGTCGTAAACAGGTACTTTATTTTTCTCCGTTTCGAGCATCAATTTCTTGATCTTTTTAGCCAGTTCCACATTGGATGCATGTCCTGGTCTAGAAGCTAGAATTTGGGCTTTGATGGGTCTTCCCACTAAGGCTAAATCTCCCATGACATCCAATAATTTATGGCGAGCCATTTCATTATTATAATGTAAATTGGTATTGTTTAAGATACCTATTTCTTTGGAGATGCTTACTTTGGGTTTACCCAAAACTTCAGACAAATGAGATAGTTCTTTTTCAGAATAATCACGGTCTGCAATAACAATGGCATTACTTAAATCGCCACCTTGTATTAATCCAGCTTTATAGAGAACCTCTAATTCATGTACAAAACAGAATGTTCTACACATGGCAAATTGTTCCTTGAACTGAGAAACGTGGGTTAAATTAGCATGTTGACTCGATAGAAATTTGGAATTATAATCCACCATTACAGCAATCCTGTAATCATTTAAAGGAAGTGCCGCTAATTCAATGCCTTTATCTAAATCTTTAAAACGTATTTCTTCAGGTAATTCAAAGAATTTACGATGAGCTTCTTGTTCTAATGGAATAGCTTCCTCCAAGGCTTCCACAAATTTGATGGAGCTACCATCCATGATAGGAGGTTCGGGTCCATCTAATTGTATCAGGATATTGTCAATTTCCATACCTACCATGGCTGCAAGCACGTGCTCAACAGTGTTTACTCGCGCTCCATTATGCTCGATGGTGGTACCTCTAGAGGTATCTACTACGTAATCTACATCTGCGTCTGCAATAGGTTGATCTGGTAAATCAGTACGTTGAAACTTGATACCATGATTAGCTGGCGCCGGTAAAAATGTCATGTTGGCTGTAACGCCAGTATGGAGGCCCACGCCACTCAGAGTGACAGATTTACTAATGGTGTGTTGCTTATTGTTCATACGAATCTAATGTCAAATTACTCAACTTTCATGGTTTGATTAATTCTCTCAAACAAGTCAGGTAATTGACGAATAAGTGCATTTCTTTTTAAATAATCTACGTTAGGGGAGGCTGGTGTTCCTCCTAGTGTTTGTCCTGGTATTTTAACTGTTTTAGTTACACCTGATTGAGCTGTAACAATGGTGTTAGGTGCAATGCTAATATGACCTGCAACACCCACTTGTCCACCAATTAAGCAATTATCTCCAATTTTGGTGGAACCAGAAACGCCTACTTGTGCGGCTATTGCTGTGTTTTTACCCACTTCTACATTGTGAGCTATTTGTACTAAATTATCTATTTTAGAACCTTTTCCAATTTTGGTAGAACCCATTGTGGCTCGATCAATTGTTGTATTGGCTCCAATACTCACGTTGTCTTCAATTACAACATTACCCAATTGTGGAATAGTTGTAAAGGTACCATCGGGTTGAGGAGCAAAGCCAAATCCATCGGATCCAATGACTGCATTGGCATGTAGGGTACAATGATTGCCTATTTTACTGTCTGCATAAACAATGACACCTGGATAAATAATGCAATTTTCTCCGATTTGAACATTTACTCCAATGCTAACATTATTCATTACTCGAGTGCCAGATCCTATCTTTGCATTTCGGTTAATACTTGTGAATGTTCCTACGAAGATATTCTCTCCTAAAGTGGCACTTGGATCTATGAAAGAGGGTTGTTGAATCCCCGTTTCATTGGAAGCCATCATTTCCTGATATTTTTGCAACAATACAGTGAATGCCAAATAGGGGTCTGCCACTCGAATTAAGGTGGCTAATGGTTTCTTTTTTAATGCTTGATCCTGGGAAATAATGATGGCTGTAGCTTTTGATTCATACAAAAAAGCCTCGTATTTGGGATTGGCTAAAAAGGAAATTGTCCCTTCTTTACCTTCTTCTATCTTACTGAAATCTGAAATAATATCAGCTCCGTTCCCATCTACTGTTCCATTAATTAGTCCGGCAATTTGATCAACAGTAAATTTCATGCAGGGATGAATTGATTTTCAGGTAATAATGGAACTAGGTATGCAATCAACGTAATTCGCCTTGCAAATATACGCTCTTTGGGCAACAAAAATAGTATTTTTTTACAATCTTACTTAATGCTTGGATGGTCGGTAAGTCAGATGCTTCAAGTAACTCGACAACCTGACCTTGTTTATCGACCATTTTGATGGTATTGTCTCCTTGTATGTAGGCAGCATTGCTCGTAGAGCCATCCACTACAAAATAGCCTACCTCTTCTGCCGTAATACCTAAACTTTTTTGAATCATTTGTTCAATTTCTAGCTTTTTAGTCCTTGGTATAGGTTGGCTACCCAATTTACAAGTGAATAATTTTCGGGTTAGAAACTGTTGACATAAATTTTTCAATATAATATCTTCTGCTGATTTCCAGCTTTTTATGGCCGCCCAAACGTCATGGTCGTCTAAGTCAGTAAATGCAATCAAAAGCGATTCCCTACTCGAAAATTCATCCCAGGTATATACTTTACTTAAAAAGGTAAATAGGGGAGTAGAGCATTCTAATTGTATGCCAGAATTAATCAAATATTTAGCTCTTCTTAGAATCTGAATGAGCATACTTTCTGCAGCAATCGCTGTTTTGTGTAAATATACCTGCCAATACATCAACCTTCGGGCCATCAAGAAATTCTCAATGGAATAAATCCCTTTTTCTTCCAAGACTAATTTTTCATTGACTAAATCCAGCATGGATAAAAGCCTTTCTGACCCTATGAAACCTTCTCTCACGCCGGTATAAAACGAATCCCGACTTAAATAATCCAGGCGATCTACATCTAGTTGACTTGAAATTAATTGATGAAAAAAGGGTCGATGGTATTTATCAGCGAACATTTGGATTGCTAAATCTAATCTACCTTCAAAATGTTTATTTAATGTGGCCATCAACAATTGAGATATATCTTCATGATGAACATTTTCCAATAAAGTATACTCCAAAACATGTGAAAATGGACCATGCCCAATGTCATGTAACAATATGGCAATTTCAGCGGCTTCTCTTTCTTCTTCGGATATGGTATATCCTTTTGCTTGTAAATTGTTGAGTGCCTGATCCATTAAATGCATGGCACCTAAAGCGTGATGAAAACGGGTATGATGTGCACCTGGATAGACAAATTCGGCTAAACCCAACTGTTTAATTCGTTTTAATCGCTGAAAATAAGGATGGTCAATGAGCTTTAAAATGAATGGATTATTGATTTTAATGAATCCATAAATCGGGTCATTGATAATTTTAGTTGGGTACATAGCTTAGCGGACTTTCTTATCTTTTACCAAATTGGTTATTTCGTTCAGCATTTCAACTTGGATATTCTGTATTTCCAATAATTCTTGTTGCTGATGGGTCATTAAATGATCAATTTTTTCATTTAGTAATCTGATTTCTAATTCAGATTTTAAATTGATTAGGTAATCTTTTTTGGATCTTTCACGATCTCTTTCCTCTTGCCTATTTTGACTCATCATAATGACAGGGGCTTGTAATGAGGCTATGCAAGATAAAATAAGATTCAAAAGAATGAACGGATAAGGATCAAAACCTTTATTTAAAAACATGTAGACGTTAACCAGTATCCAAATGGCTAAAAATACAAAGAAGGAAATGATAAAACGCCAACTACCTCCAAAAGAAGCCACTTTATCTGCTACTCGTTGGCCTAAAGATAAATCACCGAAATCCTCCATGTCTACCGCTTGAGTAATGAGTCGGTGATCCGCTTCGTTTTTTAGGACTATTTGTTCCAAAGCTGTTAAATCACCAGTTTCTTTTTTGAGGAAATCAGATAAATAGATTTGCCTAAAAATATTTAATTCAGTGATGGATAAATTACTCCCAGATTGAAAATTTGGATAATCTTTTTGAATCAATTGTAATATTCCTTCCTGAATATTATCCGCATTCACCATTTCGGAAATGGGATAAATTTTCTTGGAAAGGTCACTAATGAATGTTTTCGTTTTCATGGGAATAGATGGATAAACCCCAGCTGTATTAAACCTTAAATTATAAATTTATAAAGGAAATTAGTTAAAAAGCTCTTGATTATTTAATTTTGCAGCTCGTTGAAGCAATTCAATGCGGACTTGTAGCTCAGTTGGTTAGAGCATCTGACTCATAATCAGGGGGTCCATGGTTCGAGCCCATGCTGGTCCACCCCAAATAAAAAACAATACCTTGGTAGCAGGGTATTGTTTTTTTTTGTTCTTAGTTTCAATGGTTTATTGGGATATTTGTAATAATTATGGGAAATAATTGAACAAAAATTATCCTCAATGAACCGTTTAGACTTTTTAAGAAAATCAAGTTTACTATTTATGGCTAGTCAAATTTATGTTCCATCAACTTCTGAGACAAATTGGGCAGGAAATTTGACCTATGCAGCTAAGAAAATAGTTTATCCTTCCAATGTAGAAGAACTAAGGAATGAAGTATTGGCTGCTAAACAGGCAAAGGCTTTAGGTTCCAAGCATTCTTTTAATACCATTGCCAATACGACGGAAACATTGATTTCTACTTCTAAAATGAATCAGGTGATTTCTATTGATTCCCAAAAGATGTGGGGATGGGTAGAAGCAGGGATTAAATATGGCACATTGGGATTATTACTGGATAAGGCTGGATATGCCTTACATAATTTAGCTTCATTACCTCATATATCTGTTGGAGGAGCCTGTGCCACAGCTACCCATGGTTCGGGTGATGGTAATGGAAATTTATCTTCTGCTGTTCGCGGAATAGAGATCATGAAAGCAGACGGCACTTTACAACGATGGGAGTATGGTCAACCTGATTTTAATGGGGTAGTGGTTAATTTGGGTGCTTTAGGAATCGTGACAAAAATAGCTTTGGCCATTCAACCCAAATTTGAAGTTAGTCAGTTTGTCTTTGAAAACTTATCTATGAATCAACTGAAAGACCATTTTGATGAAATATATCAAGAGGGTTATTCAGTTAGTATGTTTACACATTGGGAAAACAAAACCATAAACCAATTGTGGATTAAAAAACGTACCGATGCCAAAAATATTCATCCAGTAAAAAGTTATTTTGGTGCTACAGCAGCTACGAATCATTTACATCCAATTAAAATTAATTCTCCCGTCAATTGTACCGATCAAATGGGAATAGCAGGTCCTTGGTATGAGCGACTTCCTCATTTTAAAATGGGCTTTACACCTAGTAATGGGGAAGAACTTCAGGCGGAATATTTTGTACCTAGAAAGTATGCTTATCAGGCTATCATGGCCGTGGAAGCAATTCATTCAGTTTTTTCTCCTTATTTATTTGTCACAGAAATTAGAAGCATAGCCGCCGATGAACTTTGGTTAAGTCCAGCCTATCAGCAAGATAGTATCGCCATTCACTTTACTTGGAAACCGGATACTCCTAATGTGATGGCTGTTTTGCCTAAAATTGAAGCGGCTTTAGAACCTTTTGAAGTTAAACCTCATTGGGGAAAATTGTTTACGATGAGTCCACAAAAATTGCATTCCCGCTATTCAAAATTCAAGGATTTTCAAGCTTTAGCTAAACGCTTGGATCCCAATGGACATTGGGCTAATGAGTTTTTGAGAAGGAATTTGTGGGGATAATACCCATGTTTTAGGGCAATGAAAATGCCACATATTGATTGTTTTTCGGTGTGCCAAGTTTAGTTCCACCACAGGCAATCACAACATATTGTTTCCCACCAACCATGTAGGTAGATGGGGTAGCAAATCCAGCGGCCGGTAAGGTTGTTTCCCAGACAAGTTTACCTGTTTTAGATTCAAAGGCTCTAAATTTTCCATCTTTGGTGGCTGCAATAAATAATAAGCCATTGGCTGTAATTAAGGGGCCACCATAATTTTCTATTCCCGTATTTTTTATTCCTTTTTTCGCTAATTCGATATCTTCTCCCAAAGGAATTTTCCAAAGGTATTTCCCTGTATTTAAATCTATGGCATTCAATGTTCCCCAGGGTGGGCTTATTCCCGGTCTTCCTTTTGAATCCAAGAATTTATTGTATCCTGCCATTCGAAATGGAATATTTGGCTTTAAACTAGAAGATTGATTTCCCACTTCTTGTTTATCTTCATTGCTCAGAAAGGATAAAATGGCTTCGATTTCTGTATTTTTCAGTTGGGTAAATCCGGGCATCATGCCTTTCCCTTGTTGGATAATTTGCTTTACAAATACCTTATCTCTTCGATTAAAAATATCCATTAACGATGGATATCCACTTAAACTATTTCCTTTTAGGTCTGCCCCATGACAATTTTGGCAATAGTTTTGGTAGAGTTTTTTGGCCAAACTGATTTTTTGTTTTGCTTTATCCGCTTGATTTTCCATTTTTTGAACCCAGGCCATTTCATTACTATTGACATAAAGAATTCCATTTTTGGGATCAGCTGCTGCTCCTCCCCATTCACCTCCGCCATCAAATCCAGGAAAAATCAGTGTTCCAACCTCACTGGGAGGGGCATACCAACCTTTGTTGTATTGTTTTAAAAGTTGGATAAGTTCATCTTTATTTTCGGCATAGGGACTTACGTTTAACTCGGTGATTTCATTTGATTGTCGAGCATAGGGTGCAGGTTTACTGGGTATAGGTTGAGTGGGCCATGGTTTTTCGCCCGGAAGACCTTTGGTAGCGACTTTCTTCTCTAGGATAGGAAATAACGGTTCACCTGTTTTTCTGTTAAATAGAAAAACAAAACCTTGTTTTGAGATTTGGGCTACTGCATCGATATATTTACCTTGATGCTTTACTCGAATTAAGTTCGCTGGTGCCGGTAAATCGCGATCCCATAAATCATGGTGTGTGGTTTGAAAATGCCAAATTCTTTTTCCGGTTTTTGCATCTAGTGCAATCAAACAGTTTGAAAATAAATTTTTACCTGGTCTATTTCCACCCCAGAAATCATATCCAGCTGATCCCGTAGGTACAAAAAGTATTCCTTTTTCCTCATCAACTGCCATTCCAGCCCAATTATTTGCTGCTCCTACGTAGGTATTTTTATAAGCATCTTTTGGGAAAGTTGAATAACCATATTCGCCTGGATAAGGTATGGTATGAAAGGTCCATACTAATTTTCCCGATTTAACATCAAATGCGCGAATATCGCCTGGTGCAGCATCTTCACCCTCTGAAAGTCGAAGAGGCATGATGATTAAATCCTGAAAAATAGTGCCAGGTGTATTGGAAACTAAAAATTTATCTTTGGCTATTTCAGGCAAGCCCGTATGTAAATCAATTTTACCTTGTTGACCGAATGATGAAATGGGCTTACCTGTTTTGGCATCTAAAGCCCATAAATTGGGTCCTGCGGTATATAGAATTCTAGATTCTTTTCCATTGGTCCAATAGGAGACACCCCGACTCGTACTGGCCCAGTTTTTTAAAGGATCTCCAAATCGCCAAAGTTCCTTTCCTGTTGCAGCATCTAGCGCAAATGCTTGTACAGATGCATTTACACTGTACAGTATTCCTTTGATGATGATGGGATTAGCTTGTATTTGTCCAGAATCTCCGCTTGCGTAGGTCCAAGCAATTTTTAGGTGCTTAACATTTTCAAGATTTATTTGAGTCAATGTGGAATAATGATTTCTATCGTTTCCGCCAAGGTAGGATGGCCAGTCTTCTTGAGACTGAGGATAATAAAAGGAAGAACCAAGTAGTATGATAACGAGGGAAAGGCCAGAAAGAAAGGGGATTTTACTTTTCATAGGCTTAATTTAATAATAAATAGTACTTTCATTAGCCTGACTTGAATTGTTTTTATCAATTCTTCTGTTACATTAGCGAGCTATTTTAAAGGAATTAATCCAATAAAGATTGATTAAATGGTTGTTAACTAAGCGCATTTTTTTTCAAAAGATTAGAAATAGTTCATTTTTTACTTTGGTAGGAATACTTAAAAAAATAAATATAAAGATCAAATGGGTTCATTATTAGGATTGTTGTTTCATAGTTTAGGTGGATTTGCTTCGGGTAGTTTTTATATTCCATATCGAAAAATTGAGGTTTGGTCTTGGGAAAGCGCTTGGATAGTTGGGGGTGTTTTTTCTTGGATTTTGGTGCCTTTTGTGGCAGCATATTTGACCATACCTGACTTTATGCAGATTATCCAAGAAGCCAATTCAAGTACCTTATTTTGGACTTATGCTTTTGGAGTTTTATGGGGAATTGGTGGATTGACCTTTGGTTTAGCCATGCGTTATTTGGGCATGTCTTTGGGTATGTCCATCGCCTTAAGTTTATGTAGTATTTTCGGTGCTTTGGTACCACCTATTTACCGTGAGTTTTCTGGTATGGAGGGTATTACTTTTTCTCAAATTGCAGGTAGTACCGGGGGGAGATTGGTATTATTAGGCATCGTGGTATGTATAGTAGGTATATATCTCTGCGGAAAAGCAGGTATGATGAAGGAGAATGAGCTTTCCGATGCCCAGAAAAAGGAAAGTATAAAAGAATTTAATCTAGTGAAAGGGTTGATCGTAGCTACCATTTCTGGTTTGCTAAGTGCTTGTTTTAATTTTGGTATTGAGGCAGGAAAATTGATGGCCAATGAGGCTATTGTTAAGGGTTGTGACCCATTATTTCAAAATAATGTCATTTTTATCGTGGTCCTTTGGGGTGGATTTACCACCAATTTTATTTGGTGTATGTATTTAAATTTTGCGAATAAATCTTTTGGTGATTACACGAATGCGGAATCACCGCTTCGTAGAAATTACACTTTTGCTGCAGTGGCGGGTACTACTTGGTTTTTGCAATTCTTTTTTTACGGAATGGGAGAAAGTAAATTAGGTAATGGGGCTAGTTCATGGATTTTACATATGGCTACCATTATTTTAACTTCTAATTTTTGGGGATTGTATTTCAAAGAATGGAAAGGAGTATCCCAACAAACCTTAAGGACAGTAATGGCTGGAATTGTTGTAATTTTGGTATCTGTTATTATAGTAGGCATAGGTAATTCTTTATAAATGAGTCATTCTAATATTCTTGATGTTATCCATATCGATGAATTTTCATCGACACCTAAGTACCAGCAATTGGCTAACTCCATTATTGAGGGTATTCGCAATAAACGTATTAAAAAAGGGGAAAGTTTACCATCCATTAATGAAGTAAGTTTTGAGTATTATATTTCCCGAATTACTGTTGAGAAAGGATATAATTACCTGAAATCCAAGGGAGTAATAGATTCTGTTCGAGGAAAAGGTTTTTTCATCAAGATCGATAAGCTACCAGTTGATTTTCGTATATTCTTGTTATTCAACAAATTAAGTGGTCATAAAAAGCTGGTGTATGATTCTTTTGTAGAGGCTATGGGCGAAAACGCTACCATCGACTTCTACATTTATAATAACGACTTCAATCTATTTAAAAAGATTATTCAGTCCAGAGATCGGGATTATTCACATATTGTGATTATTCCTCATTTCATGGAAGGAGAGCAAAGTGCCAGGGAATTGATTAATCAATTGCCCAAAGAGAAATTAATTTTATTGGATAAACTTTTGCCGGGTATTCAAGGGAATTTTGGAGCGGTGTATGAAAATTTCGAAAAGGACATATACTCGGCATTGATTCAAGCAAAAGATGATTTAAGTAAATACCATGTATTGAAGATGATTTTCCCGAATACTTCTTATTATCCACAAGAGATTGTGACGGGGTTTACTAATTTTTGTCGGGATTTTGCCTTTGATATGGAAATCGTATCCTCAGCTGGATCGATTACTCCGGCTGTAGGTGAAGCCTATATCAATGTTATGGAAGATGATTTGATCCTTTTATTAGAGAAGATTTTAGAAAAAGAATTGGTATTAGGGGAGGATGTAGGTTTAATTTCATACAACGAAACACCTTTAAAAAGACTCTTGTTTAAAGGTATCAGCACCATCTCTACGGATTTTGCTCAATTAGGTAGGACTGCTGCCGAATTGATTAAAACAAATTCCAAAGTTCATATTGAAAATCCATTCTGTCTCATTTCGAGAGCTTCCTTATAAAACCCAATTAGCCAAATTTTATATGGCTAAACTCTGTTTTTGAGCAATTAAACCTTTGAATTTCCTGAAAAAAGTAGCATTTTTGTAGCTTGATTTAGGTAATTATTTAATTCTATTATAATGAGCAATACTCCCAGTACCCTTTTTGATAAAGTTTGGGACTCCCATGTCGTTCGTAAAATCGAAGATGGTCCAGACGTATTTTTTATAGATCGTCACTTCATTCACGAAGTAACTAGTCCTGTTGCATTTTTAGGCTTAGAGACACGTGGTATCGGTGTATTATTTCCAGAGAGAACTTTTGCTACGGCGGATCATAATACCCCAACCATTAACCAACATTTACCTGTTGAGGATCCTCTATCAGCCAATCAATTATTGCAATTAGAGAAAAATACGAGCAAATATGGTATTTCTCACTGGGGCTTAGGTAATCCAAAGAATGGTATTGTTCACGTGGTAGGTCCAGAAAATGGTATTACCCTACCAGGAATGACCATTGTTTGTGGAGATTCACATACATCTACTCACGGTGCATTTGGAGCTATCGCTTTTGGAATTGGAACTTCTGAAGTTGAGATGGTGCTATCATCTCAGTGCATCATGCAGCCAAAACCTAAAAAAATGATTATTAATGTCAATGGAACCTTAGGAAAAGGAGTTACTCCAAAAGATGTGGCATTGTACATCATTTCAAAATTAAGTACCTCAGGTGCCACAGGATATTTTGTGGAGTATGCGGGAGATGTATTTAGAAATATGTCAATGGAGGGTAGAATGACAGTTTGTAATCTTTCCATTGAAATGGGTGCTCGTGGTGGTATGATTGCTCCAGACCAAACCACTTTTAATTACATCGAAGGTCGTGATTTAGCTCCTAAGGGTGCTGATTGGGATAAGCAATTGGCATATTGGAAGACATTGAAAACTGACGAGGGTGCTTCATTTGATCAAGTAATCAATTTTAATGCTTCAGATATTGAGCCCATGATTACCTATGGTACTAATCCTGGAATGGGTATGGGTATTTCCAAGCATATTCCTAAAGCCAAGGATGTAGAGGGCGGTGTAGCTACCTATGAAAAATCTTTGGATTACATGGGTTTTGCTGAGGATGAGGCTATGATTGGTAAAAAAGTAGATTACGTATTCATTGGTTCTTGTACCAACGGCCGTATCGAAGATTTTAGAGCATTTGCTTCCATAGTTAAAGGACGTAAAAAAGCAGATCATGTGACAGCATGGGTAGTACCAGGTTCTCATATCGTAGAAAAACAAATCAAGGATGAAGGTATTTATGATATCTTAACTGAAGCTGGATTTGAATTACGTCAACCAGGTTGTTCGGCTTGTTTAGCGATGAATGATGATAAAATTCCGGCAGGGAAATATGCTGTTAGTACTTCCAACCGCAATTTTGAAGGTCGTCAAGGTCCTGGTTCTCGTACCTTGTTAGCTAGCCCATTAGTGGCTGCCGCCGCCGCTGTAACGGGTGTTGTTACCGATCCAAGAGAGTTTTTATAAGTTGTTAAATTAGACCATTATGGCTTACGATAGTTTTAGTATACTTAAAAGTTCTGCTGTTCCTTTACCCATTGAGAACGTAGACACAGATCAAATCATCCCAGCTCGATTCTTAAAAGCAACAGAGCGTAAAGGTTTTGGTGATAATTTATTCAGAGATTGGAGATACGATAAAAATGATCAACCCAAGGCTGATTTCGTATTGAATAATCCTACATACCAAGGAAAGATTTTGGTAGGAGGGAAAAATTTCGGTTCAGGTAGTAGCCGCGAGCATGCTGCATGGGCTATTTATGATTATGGTTTTAGATGTGTTGTATCTTCCTTCTTTGCTGATATTTTCCGTGGAAATGCCATCAACGTAGGTATTTTACCCGTACAGGTTAGTCCAGAATTTTTGCATCAAATTTTTGAAGCCATTGAAAAGGATCCTAAGACTGAATTAGAGGTTAATTTACCTGAGCAACGTATAAGCATTGTTGCAACAGGGGCTTCTGAAAGTTTTGATATTAACGGGTACAAAAAACATAATTTATTGAATGGTTTCGACGACATAGACTATTTACAAGCTATGAAAGACGAAATCGTATCTTTTGCTTCCAATCGATAATTCCTTGAAACGCCATATTGAAATCATGGATACCACCCTGCGCGATGGTGAACAAACCAGCGGGGTATCCTTTTCTGCGAGTGAAAAATTGACCATAGCTCAATTGCTGTTAACTGAATTGAAAGTTGATCGCATTGAGATTGCCTCTGCACGTGTGTCTGAAGGTGAGTTTCAAGCTGTGAAAAAAATTACAGAATGGGCAGATAAAAATGGTTATTTAGATCAGGTAGAGGTTTTGACTTTTGTTGACGGTGGAACTTCCGTGAATTGGATGCTGGATGCAGGTGCGAAGGTGATGAATTTATTGACCAAAGGCTCTTTGAATCATTTGACCTTTCAATTAAAAAAGACGCCAGAACAGCATTTTAGTGAAGTTGAGGCAACTATTCGCTTAGCCATTTCCAAAGGGTTGAAGGTGAATGTTTACCTAGAAGATTGGAGTAATGGCATGCGTAATTCGAAAGAATATGTGTTGTCTTATTTGGATTTTTTAAGTCAATTGCCGGTTGACCGTATTTTGTTGCCTGACACTTTGGGTATTTTAATACCTTCGGAGGTAGCCACTTATATTTCGGAATTAGTCAATCGCTATCCGAATACCCATTTTGATTTTCATGCACACAATGATTACGATTTAGGCACTGCTAATGCATTGGAGGCAGTACGTAATGGGGTGCATGGTTTACATTTAACTGTAAATGGCATGGGTGAAAGGGCAGGAAATGCTCCTTTAGCTAGTGTAATTGCGGTGATCAATGATTATCAAAAAGATGTGGAAGTTTCGGTTGAAGAAAAGTCTTTATACTCTGTCAGTAAATTAGTAGAAACATTCTCAGGATTTAGAATTCCAGCCAATAAGCCGGTAGTCGGGGAAAATGTGTTTACTCAGACAGCAGGTATACATGCCGATGGAGACAAAAAAAACAACTTATACCACAATGATTTAATGCCTGAGCGTTTTGGTCGTGAACGTAAATATGCCTTAGGTAAAACGAGTGGCAAGGCGAATATTGAAAATAATTTATTACAAATGGGGATTCAACTTTCAGATGAAGATTTGAAGAAAGTAACCCAGCGTATTATTGAATTAGGTGATCGAAAGGAAGTAGTTACCCCCAATGATTTACCATATATCATTTCTGATGTATTGGATAGCTCAACGATAGAAGAGCGAGTGCAGGTATTAAATTATGTATTGACACATAGTAAAGAATTACGTCCATCTGTTACCTTAAAAATTTCCATCAATGGTAAAATATACGAGGAGCATGCACAAGGAGATGGTCAATACGATGCGTTTGTTAATGCATTAGAAATTATATTCCAAAAGAATGGGAAAAAACTAGCCCAATTGAAGGATTATGCAGTAAGAATTCCTCCTGGAGGGGATTCTGATGCGCTTTGTGAAACCATTATTACCTGGTCTCATCAAGGAAAAGAATTAATAACCCGAGGATTGGATTGTGATCAGACGGTTTCTGCCATTAAGGCAACTCAAAAAATGTTGAATTTGATTTAGTAATATACAATAAGACAAATGGCTAAGAAGCATATTTTAATTGTTCCAGGTGATGGAATTGGACAAGAAGTAACCGCAGTAGGTAAAAAGGTTTTAGACAAAATCGCAGCCCGTTTTAATCATGAGTTTACTTATGATGAAGCTTTAATTGGTCACGTAGCTATTGAAGCTACTGGAGATCCACTTCCAGCTGAATCATTGGAAAAAATGAAAAACTCAGATGCTGTATTATTTGGTGCTGTTGGACATCCTAAATACGATAATGATCCTTCGGCTAAGGTTCGTCCGGAACAAGGTTTATTAAAAATGCGTAAGGAATTAGGCTTATATGCCAACTTACGTCCGATTAAATTGTTTGATGAGCTTTTGGGTGCTTCAAGCATTAAACCTGAAATATTAAAAGGGGCTGATATTTTATTTTTCCGTGAATTAACTGGAGATATTTATTTCGGTGAAAAAGGACGTAAAAATAATGGAGATACGGCTTATGACGTGGCAGAGTATAGCCGTTATGAGGTACAAAGAATTGGTCGTAAAGCTTTTGAAGCAGCAAGAACTCGACGTAAAAAATTAGTTTCAGTTGACAAGGCCAATGTATTGGAGTCATCTCGTCTTTGGAGAGAAGAAATTCAAAAACTTGCCTTAGAATATCCTGATATCGAAGTGGAATATCAGTTTGTGGATGCAACGGCTATGATTTTAATTAAGGAACCTACTCGATTTGACGTAGTGGTTACGGCGAATTTATTTGGTGATATTTTAACTGATGAAGCTTCGCAGATAGCCGGTTCTATGGGTATGTTGGCTTCTGCGTCCATTGGAGACGGTACAGGGGTATATGAGCCAATCCACGGTTCTGCCCATGATATTACTGGAAAAGGCTTAGCTAATCCCATGGCTTCTGTTTTATCTGCTGCTTTATTATTGGATATTTCTTTTGGTTTGAAAGAAGAGTCAGAAGCTATTATTTCGGCCATTGATCAAGTATTAAAGAAAGGTTTCCGAACTAGGGATATTGCGGATAAAATAACTGATCCATCCATGATTTTAGGCACTGATGCAATTGGTGAAGAAATATTGAAATTGCTTTAATTGTCTCAATATTTAATAAATTTAGGCCTCCATTTTGGAGGCCTTTTTTATGAACTTGCAGGAAGTACTTATTTTGTTGGGATCACCTAATTCACCTGATGGGAAACTAGGACCCATTGCTTTGGATCGTGTTAAGTATGTCAATGAATTATTTCAGCAAGAGAAGCGTCCTATTCTTTGCACAGGCGGATTTGGGTCGCATTTTAATACAAGTCCTTGGCCCCATGCTTTTTTATTACAGCAGGAATTAATGAAGTTAGGAGTACCCGAAGATTCTTTTTTGCCTCTTGCTTTATCATCCAATACAGTGGATGATGCCGTGCAATCCAAAAAAGTATTGGAAGAATTTTCTATCCATTCACTACGGATTATTACCTCTCAGTACCATGTAGAAAGGGTTCGGTTAATTTTTGATGAAATTTTAAGTAGCTATTCAAAACAATTTGATGGGGTAGAGCATTTATCATTTATTGCTGAATTAGAACAATTAAAAGCTCATGAGGTTCGTGCCATTCATGAAATTAAAAAGAATGGCTTATATTATTAATATCAACAAACAATGAAAAAACTCTTTACACTATTAATGATTATTTGGGTATGTCTTAACGCCTCGGCGCAAAGCATGCAGAAAATTGAATTAACCGATTTACTAAAAATCAAAACTGTTTTACAACCACAGTTTTCTCCTGATGGGAAGAAATACATTTACTTAGTTAAATCCATTTTGGATGATCCTGATAAAAAAGGAGAATTTGTATATCAAACGCATTTATACCTAGGTGATTTGGCTACTAAAGAATCAAGGGCCTTAACATCTGGAAAATTATCCGTTTCATCTGCCTCATGGAGCCCTGATGGTCAATTTATAAGTTTTGTCAGAACATTTGGTGATAAACCTCAGGTGTTTTTACTGCCTCTTAAAGGTGGTGAAGCATATCCTATCACCTCTATTCCTTATGGCGCAACGGCACCAGAATGGTCTAAAGATGGTTCTAGTGTGTTTTTTAATACATCGTTATCAGTCAAAGAATTTTTATCTGATACGCTATATAATAAATCAAAATGGACTCCTTCCTGGACTCATGAAAAACCAGGTTATGATTGGACTAATTTTCAAAAGAAAGCCATTAAAGCGAATCCTGATGGGAATATTGATGAAATTCGGGCTTATTTAATACAGAACGAAAAGGATAAAAAGGCCAAGGTTATAAATCAATTGGATTTTCAAGAGGAAAGCACCACAAGCAGTGAGTTAGATGTTCCTGCTTTCTTTCAAGTAGCCATTACTGGAAACGCAAAACCCATTTTATTGGCTAATCCTTATCGTAGAATAGAGGAAATGAAAGAGTTAAATGCTGGGAAATCATTTATAGTTACCATTCCTTCAGATACACTAAAGCATCCTGATAAGGTATTAGATAATATGTTAGCTATTTATGATTTGGAATCGCGTAGCTTTCAAACAATAGTTGAAAAACCTGGATATCGCTATTCCAATATTTCTGTTTCACCCAATGGGAAATACCTTGCTTTCTTTGAGCTTAAAGTAGGGGGAATTCCTAGTCCAGTAGCTAAAATCATAGGCTTAAGCCCAGGTGCATATTATCAAAAAGTTATTCCTTTAGATCGAATTATTACCCAATGGACTTGGTCCAAAAATGAAAGTAAATTATATATCAGTGCCCAAGATCATGGTGCTGTGCCTTTGTTTGAATACGATATTGCTAGTAATAAATTAAAGACCTTAAGTAGTACTGAGGAAGGCGTATTGGGTTTTGATCAGCAAGATGGACAATTTATTTTTGCCAAAACAAAGGTTTCAAATCCTTCAGAATTGTATTTTTTCTACAGCAACACTTCGAATGAGCTTGCTTTAACCCAATTGAATTCGGTTTGGTTAAAAGACAAAATACTTAGCTTCCCAACGAAGAAAACATTTAAAAATAAAAAAGGCTTAGTTGTGGATTATTGGGTCATGAAACCAATTAATTTTCAAACAGGAAAAAAATATCCCTTGTTATTGGAAATACACGGAGGTCCAACTGCCATGTGGGGAACTGGAGAAGCAAGTATGTGGCATGAGTTTCAATATTTTGCAGCCAAGGGTTATGGGCTAGTATATTCAAATCCAAGAGGAAGTGGTGGTTATGGCACCGAATTTATGGCCGCGAATGTAAAAGATTGGGGGCAAGGCCCCATGTCGGATGTGATGCAAGCATTGGATTTAGGTATTTCTGAAGGTTGGGTCGATACGACTAAATTAGCTGTTACAGGTGGTTCCTATGCAGGGTATTTAATTTCTTATATGTTGGGACATACCAATCGTTTCAAAGTAGCTTGTTCTCAAAGGGGAGTTTATGAATTGTCTACTTTTTTTGGAGAAGGAAACGCATGGAGGTTAGTACCTAACTATTTTGGTGGGTATCCATGGGAAAAACAAACAAGAGCTATTTTGGATAGAGAATCACCATTGACCTATGTTCAGAATATCAAAACGCCGCTCATTATTTTTCATGGGGAAAATGATTTAAGAACTGGGGTAATTCAATCTGAGATGCTGTATAAAAGTCTAAAAGTAATGGGTAGAGAGGTGGAATATGTACGTCATCCTGGTGCGACACATGAAATTACTCGTACGGGTAATAACCGCCAACGATTAGATCAAATGCTGAGAACCTATGAGTTTTTTGAGCGATATATGAGATAAGTTAAGAATGAAGAATGTAGAATGTAGAATGTAGAATGTAAAATTTGGCATTATATAAAATATGTAATTAATTTTTCATTCTACATTCTACATTCTACATTCTACATTCTACATTCCTCCTTATTAAGAAAAATACCGGAAATCCTCATTTCCTTTTACCTTCAACAAGCAAGCATAAATTAAGTCAATAACGGCTTCCATGTCGGATTTAGCAATCATTTCTACGGTGGTATGCATGTACTTTAATGGTAATGAAATCAGGGCTGACGCAACTCCCTCCGTTGCATAGGCAAATGAATCGGTATCGGTTCCAGTTGACCTAGAAACGGCTTGTCTTTGGAATTCGATTTTGTTTTCTTGAGCAATATCGATAATGAAATCTCTTACATTATTCTGAACGGCTGGTCCGTAACAAATGACTGGTCCTTTGCCGCAGGCCATATCTCCTTGAGTCTTTTTGTTGTACATAGGAGATTGCGTATCATGTGTCACATCTGTAATGATGGCTAAATCAGGTTTTAACCTCTTAACAATCATTTCAGCTCCACGTAATCCAATTTCTTCTTGGACCGCATTAACGATGTATAAAGTATAAGGTAATTCTACCTTGTTTTCTTTTAGACGTCTTGCTACCTGGGCAATCATGTACCCTCCAATACGATTATCTAAGGCACGACCAACCAAGTATTTTTCATTTAATTCCATGAGACCATCTTCAAAAGTGACCACGGTACCCACGTGAATGCCCATTTCTTCTACTTCCTTTTTATTGGAAGCCCCGCAATCAATGAAAATATCACTGACTGTTGGCGCTTTATCTTTTGTGGTGTCGCGAACGTGAATGGCTGGCCAACCGAAGATCCCTTTAATGACCTTTTCTTTGGTATGAATATTGGCTCTCATGGAGGGAGCAATTAATGCATCAGAACCACCATTTCTTCGTAAAAACAAATAACCATTGTCATCGATGTAATTGACAAACCATGATATTTCATCTGCATGGGCTTCAATCACAACTGAATATGGCTTTCCCGGATTAATTACAGCTACGGCCGTTCCGTAAATGTCAATAATTTTTTCATCCAAATAAGGTTTTAAATAATCTAACCAAATTTTCTGCCCAGACATTTCGAAACCAGTTGGGGAAGCATTATTTAAATATTCGTAAAGAAAGTCGTTTGATTTTTGAGACATAATGGACATGTTTTTTTGAGTCTGCAATTTACTAAGGCTAATTTATATTTGAATTTTATCGAAAAAATAAATTTAAGAGTTTTGGAGAGCCATTTTAAAGCTTAAATTTGTAGCTAATAGTGAAAATTTGTCCGGCTAAGGATTGTTTTTATCATTTTATTAGTAAAACAACATTTGATGAAGAAAATAGCAGTTTATACATCAGGAGGAGACGCCCCAGGAATGAATTCTTGTATTCGTGCCATCGTACGAGGTGCCGCTTATCATGGAGTAGAGGTTTATGGAATTGTAAGAGGTTATAATGGGATGATTAATGGGGATATTATTCCTTTAAATTCTCAATCGGTTAGTAATATCATTCAAAGGGGTGGAACCATCTTAAAATCAGCACGTTCTAAAGAATTTTTAACCACGGAAGGCCGTAAAAAAGCCTATGATCAGTTACAGGCTAAAGGAATTGAAGGTTTAGTGGCCATTGGAGGAAATGGAACATTTACAGGTGCTGAAATTTTTTATAATGAATTTAAAATTCCTTGTGTAGGCGCACCAGGAACTATAGATAACGATTTGTACGGTACAGATTACACCATTGGCTATGATACCGCTGTTAATACAGCCTTGGATGCCATTGACAAAATTCGTGATACAGCAGATTCCCATGATCGTGTATTTTTTATTGAAGTAATGGGCCGGGATTCAGGATATATTGCTATTCAATGTGCCATTGCTGGTGGTGCGGAAGCAGTAATGATTCCAGAAAATCTTACTCCTGTGAGTGAGGTCATGGAAACCTTGCAAAAAGGATTCTCTAAAGCTAAATCTTCTTCTATCGTTATCGTTGCTGAGGGTGATGAGGAAGGAAATGCTCAAAAAGTGGCCCAAAAGATTAAGGATCAAATGAAAATCGAATTGGATATTCGTGTGACCACCTTAGGTCATATTCAACGTGGTGGTGTTCCTACTGCTGCTGATCGTATTTTGGCTAGTCGATTAGGATTGGGAGCCCTAGAAGGTTTGTTGCGAGGAGAAAAGAACGTGATGGCTGGTGTTGTAAATAACCAATTGGTATATACGCCATTTCATGATACGATCACGAAGAAGAAACCAGTTTCAGAAGATTTGATTCGTATGGTAGAAATTTTATCTACCTAGATATAGCCTTGAAGTTTGTACATGATTATACCTACAACTTCTCGGGTTAATTGAAAATAGATTTGTAAGCTTTTTTCACTGGGCTTAAGGTAAGGAAGGATACTTAATTGAGTATCCTTTTTTAGTATATCAGCGGCATAGGGTCTTACTTTAAAACCTTGTTTTTCGAAACAAAGGATAGAGCGTCTTAGATGCATAGCTGAGGTTATCAAAACTACCGTATCTTTTTGTATATAGTTTCTCAGTTTTTGAGCTGAATATAAGGCATTTTGATAGGTGTTTTTGGCCTGGTTTTCTATAAAAATATCGCGTGAAGGAACTCCCATTTTAATTAGTAATCTTTTGACATTGACAGATTCGTTGGATTTATCAACTATCAAATTACTTATGGTGGTTTCTCCGCCGGTAATAAGTATTTTTTTAATGGCCTTTTGTTGGTATAATTGAAAAGTTTGAATCATTCTATCAGACACATCTCCCGCTGATATTCGATCTGGATGAGCATCGCTATGAGTAATCATTCCTCCAGTTAAAACTACTCCCCAAGTATATGATTTGTTAGCCGGGATATCTTGCGGGTCGATTTCCCAAGTACGTAGAAAAAAGTTGCAAATGACTCCATTCGTTAAAATATAAAGTAAAATCAAAGAAGTAAATGCGGCAATTTTAATCTGTTTTACTTTTTTTAACCTTAATGCCAAAATTAGGGGTGTAATTATCCAAACAGTTGGAGAAAGTAAGATGTCTAATATTTTAGATAGTATGAAAAACATTGTAATTTTAAATTCGTTAGTCTGTAAATTTAATTAAATATATGAAAGTATTTCTTCTTGCATTTAGCCTCATGCTATGCGGATTAGGATCAATCGCCCAAGTAGATAAAACACTTAAATCTTCCTCATCAGATTCCGGATTTTTAATTAAAGGTAAGATTAAAGGAATTGGTCAAACGGAGGTCTATTTGGCACATTATTTTGGCTCAACTCAACAAGTAATAAAGGATACAGCTCAAGCAGATGGACAAGGTAATTTTGTTTTTCAGGGCAAAGAAAATTTACCTAAAGGTTTGTATTTGATTAGCTTTTTGAAGAATAAATACCTGGATGTGATTATTGGGAACACTAATTTTTCCTTTGAGACGGATACATTAGATCCAATCAACCACATTAAATTTCAAAATTCTACTGAAAATGAAGCTTTTTTTAGTTTTCAAAAAGAAATGGGGAGTCGTTATGTAGGATTAAGAAAAATGGAAATGGAAAAGAAAGATCCTGCACAGATAGCCAATATTCGTAAAGAAATCATGCAGTACCAACAATCTTGGTTTGAAAAAAATAAGTCACTATTTGTGTCAAAATTAATTAGAGCAACTTTTGATCCTGAAATACCTCCATTTAAAAAGAAAGTAATTTCATCCAAAGACAGTACGGAATTATACCAATACCAATTCGGTTATTATAAAAAACACTTTTTTGATAACCTTGATTTAAATGATGAACGATTTATTCGTACTCCATTTTTACAAAGAAAATTGGAAAAGTATTTTGAGGATTTAGTAGTCCAACAACCTGATTCCATAATTAAAGACGCAGATCGCTTGCTAGCTAAAATTAAAAATAGAGATGTCAGACGTTATGTAATTTATAAGATTTCAAATACCTATGAAAATAGTAATATTGTGGGAACAGATGCTGCTTTTGCTCACATGGGGGAGAAGTACTATGTAGGTGAACCTGCATTATGGGATACTGTAACCGTTCGACAAATGAAAGAGCGCATTACCGTGTTGAAGCCTCTTTTAATTGGGAAAAAGTTACCTGAGTTAATATTAAGTGATCCATCAGGTAAGCGATTAATGACTTCTGCTATACCCGGAGAGTATACGCTCGTATATTTTTATGATCCAGACTGTAGCCATTGCAAAGAGGAAACCCCCAAATTAATGGCTCAATCCACTTATTTTAAATCAAAGAAAATAGCAGTTTTGGCTACTTCCATTGCTAGAAACAAGCCACAATGGACGAGTTTTATCAAAGAGTATAAAATGGAATCTGTTTTCAATGGTATAGATATACATGTAAACCCAAAAACAGGTAAAGAAGAGTATTACACAGATTTTTTACGCACTTTTGATATATATTCTACGCCTATCATTTATATTTTGGATAGAAATAAAAAGATTATTGGTAAGAAAATTCCAACAGATAAAATTCAAGATTTTATCTCTTTTTATGAAAATAGACAGAAGGAGTTAGGCCTTAAATAATTTGACGAATTAGCTCAAATAGGCTATCATTAACACAAAGTGAATGATATTGGTATCCTTTACTAAGTAATGGATTAATGCGTTGATCTATGAAATAACTTTCTTGCTTCACTTGCAATTGATTCCATTCTTCTATGGGTAAAGACAAAACTTGACTAGTTTCTATGTCTTTATATTGTAAAATACTACCTGATTTACTTTCCTGTTTTTTCTCACTTTGATCCCAAATGTGCAGAATTTTGATGGTGTTTTTGTTGGCCTTAATTTCTGAAAGACTCTTTAAAAATAGGCTATAATCTGGGTCATTAAATAAAAGATCCGTCAAAATGAAAACCAATTTTCTTTGGCCAATGGCTGGTACTTTAGCGGATAGTATGGAAGGAAGTTGACTTATCTCTTCACTTGATTCTCTGCTAAGTAATTCTTCTAACTGTTGATAAATTTCAAATAAATGTGCCTTAGAATTACCTAGAGGGCTTTCCCAGAGTAATTCATTGGATATTCCCAAAATGCCAAATTTGTCTCTTTGCTTTTGTAATATTTTAGCAAGAATAGCTATGATTTGGATGGATTTATTTATTTTCTCCAAACTTTCCCTGGGGAAAAACATAGAGGAAGATAGGTCAACAAAAAAATAAGCGCTGATGTTGGATTCATCATGAAAGTGTTTGGTAAAAAGTTTATCCGTTCTTCCATATAATTTCCAGTCAACCTGTTTTAAATTATCACCTGTTTGGTAGGCCTTATACTCTTTGAATTCAGAGGAATAGCCATGAAATGCACTTCTATGTTTCCCATGGTATAATTCATGGCTAATCTCCTCCGCAAGGATAGCTAATGTATTACTTGCTTGTTCTTCTGCTACTTTTCTTAGCATGGTTTATTTTCTTTTTTCGTTTTTTATTCACCGTACCCTTCTTCTTACCTTTTGCTAAATATGAACGATGACGAATATGTCTTTTTAGGCGGTATTTCTTTTTATATTTTAACCTAGTTTTTTGATAATATTTACTGCTAAACTTAGGACTAGTTTCCATTTCTAAATGCTGGTAGGGGATGAGCATTTGTTCATTTTCAAATCCTATAATCTTCAAACGAACTTTTGTAAGTCCTATTTTTCGAATATTAAGTTGCTTAGCACTAATCTCCGTTAAATCAATTATTCGTCCAGATTTATAAGGACCTCTATCATTAATCCTTACAATAACCGATTTTTTATTCTGTAAATTGGTTACTTCAACTAAGGTATTAAAAGGGTAAATGCGATGTGCAGCAGTAAATTCATTCTTATTTAAAAGTTCTTGATTTGCTGTTTTTTTGTTGTAAAAACTCTTGGAATAATAGGAGGCAATCCCATAACTCTCATCTCCCAGGTTCTGTGCCTGGACTTGGAAAATGAAGTGATAGATTAGGGTAAATAGTATGATCCTTAACGAAGTCATGACGCAACTTATCAAATTACCTGCTTATTGCGTAATTTTTATACTTATAATTTAAGATTTTCTACTTTTTGTGCAATAATTGCGCATTTTTTGATAGTAAATTTCTATCATATTTTTTGAGTGATTGAGAATAAATAGTAGATTTACGCATTGTAAAACTTAAATACTTATTTAAAGTGGAAGAAAGAGATAGAGAAGAATTGTTTTCCAAAAGAATTCGTGCAGGTAAAAGAACTTATTTTTTTGATGTTAAATCAACTCGTTCACAAGATTATTACATAACAATTACCGAAAGTCGCCGTCACCAAAAAGAAGATGGATTTGTGTATGAAAAGCACAAAATGTTCCTTTACAAAGAGGATTTTGATAAATTCATGGATGGATTAAAGGAGGCAGTAGACCATGTAAAAACTGAATTAATGCCTGATGTTGATTTTACTCAGTTCAATCGCGATGAGGATGAGTTTGGTGGAACTGATTTGAAGTGGGAATAAATAAATACGATATATTTTGTAAAAAGCCTCTGTGAAAACAGGGGCTTTTTTAATTTTTAAGCGTATTTTTGCGCTTTATTTTAAATAAACTATGGGATTAACGTGTGGAATTGTAGGATTGCCTAATGTAGGTAAGTCAACTTTATTTAGTGCTATTTCTTCTAACAAAGCAGAAGCAGCCAATTACCCTTTTTGTACTATTGAGCCAAATGTGGGAATTGTTACTGTACCGGATGAGCGTCTCTCTATTTTGGAATCTTTAGTAAATCCACAGCGTGTGCTTCCTACGGTTATTGAATTCACGGATATCGCAGGTTTGGTGAAAGGGGCTTCTCAGGGTGCTGGACTTGGAAATAAATTTTTAGCCAACATACGTGAGGTAGATGCCATTATTCACGTAGTTCGTTGTTTTATGGATGAAAACATTGTTCACGTAGAAGGTCGTGTTAATCCAGTCAGCGATAAAGAAATCATTGATATGGAGTTGCAATTGAAAGATTTAGAATCTGTCGATAAAAAAATATCAAAAACAGAACGGGCCGCTAAGGCCGGTGATGCAAAGGCAAGGCAAGAATTAGCTGCTTTGCAGCAGTTTAAAGCTACTTTGGAAGCTGGAAAGTCAGCAAGAACGGTGGAAATGGATCCTGAATTACGAGCTGCAGCCATTGGGGATCTTTATCTATTAACCGATAAGCCTGTAATTTATGTTGCCAATGTTGATGAGTCTGCTTTAGCCCAAGGAGGAAATGAATATGTGGATCAATTAAGAGCTAATGTTCAAGCTGAAAATGCAGAGGTAATAGTAGTTTGTGCGGCATTAGAAGCTCAAATTGCTGAAATTGAAGATATGGAAGAAAGAGCTATGTTTTTGAGTGAATATGGTTTGACAGAATCTGGTTTAAGTAAATTAATTCGTAGCTCTTATTATTTATTAAACTTGATTACCTATTTCACAGCGGGTGTTCAAGAAGTAAGAGCTTGGACCATTCAAAAAGGCTGGAAAGCCCCTCAAGCGGCCGGTGTTATACATACGGACTTTGAAAAAGGGTTTATTCGCGCGGAAGTTATTAAATTGGCTGATTATCAGGCTTTAAAGACTGAATTGGCTTGTAAAGAGGCGGGTAAGATGAGTGTTGAAGGAAAAGAATACATCGTGCAAGATGGTGATATCATGCACTTTAGATTTAATGTATAATTTAAGGGTATATCAATTTATTATACCCCAATAACGAATCATGGCGGTCGCCAGGTTTTCTAAAATATACTAATACCTCATAGGTATTTTCAGTTTGTGAGTAATTTCCTTCCAACGTATTATTTGGTAGATTACTTACAAACTGATAATTATAAATGCCCTGTTTCAGTCGGATTTTTTTGGTATACATTTGCTTAGCTGCATCGTATTCCATTAGATTTTCTGAGTTTTTTTCAAATTGGTTGAAAGCGCCTACTACATATATTTTCTCATTAGGCAATTCTTCCATCTTTAATTGGAATTGACACCAGATATAATCCGAAGCCACACTGGCATTGCCATTTTCATAATGGTCTATTACGTAAGATCCATCAAAATCTGGCCGCTGAACATAAGAATAATTTCCTTGTGGTACTTCCACCATGGTGCTAATTTCGGTAAAGGCATCAGATTGACGAATACTCTCCACAAAAGTCATTTTTTGTTGGGTACTAGACAAATTGATTAATCGGAATTCATTACCTCCTGGAATTACATTTTCATTATCGTAGAATGGAAATGTGATTTTTCTTTCTTGCCCATTGATTTGGGCTCTCGGTATTTTATTTAACCAATTTTCTGACTGGTAATTTTTCCTAAGGATTATCCCTAATCCCTCATCAGAATTCAGCATTAATTGATTAGGGTAAATCAATGTTAAATCGATGGATTGGTGTGTATTTCGTAAGTTATTGGGTCTAGCAAAGGATATTTTGGCCGCCACGGTCATATTATTTTCATAAACCGAAAATCTTTTCGTAAAAACGGTATCACGTTTATTTCTTTGCGCATATACCATAGCGATGAAATTACCACTAATTTTTACTTGGGGTAATTGTATCTGATAATGCAAATATGGTATTTTCGTTCCGAAGGAGTTTCTTGGTGATCGAATAGGTACATCATTGAAGTCCTGTAAATATTCAATTTCCGATAGGGAAGAAGGCTTCCAATCAGCTTGGCAATGGATTATACGAAGATGATAAGTTAAGTTTTTCATAGCCAGATCATCAAAGGATAATTGAAAATTACCTTGATTGGAAATGTCCATCACGGGATTATCCGTAATGATGGTTTTTTCCTCTGATCTACTTAAAATAATGGTTTGAATTTCGCTTTTGAATTTCTTATTCTTAATCTGTCCTAATATGGTCCAGTTTATAAGAAAAAAAAACAAGGTCAAACCGAAATGTTTCATAGAATTAAGCGATTAGGGTTTCCCATTCGTTCATGACCTGACTTAATTCTTCTGAAACTAATTTTAATTTTTCTTCCCAGGTCTTCATTTCTTGGAATTGGTTACTTTGGGCTAAATCAGACATCTTAGTTTCTATTTCACCCTTTTTGTTTTCCAAATCCATGATTTTCGCCTCCAGTTTTTCAATTTGTTTGGCATTGTTTACTACTGGAGCAAGGGGGATACTGGTTTTTTCAATTTCTGGTTTCGGTTTTTCAATTACTTTTTTATTACCACTTGGTAATTCTGATTTTCTTGTTTCTTGCCAAGTTTCGTATTCTTCAAAAGTCCCTGGGTATTCTTTGATTTCGTAATCCTCTAAATACCAGATTTTATTAGCTATTTGTGATACAAAGAAACGGTCGTGTGAAACTACCACATAGCTTCCTTCATATTGCTGCAAGGCTTGAATTAAAATATTCACAGACTGCATGTCTAAGTGGTTGGTAGGCTCATCCAACAACAAGAAATTAGCCTGCGAAATTAGTACTTTGGCCAAGGCTACACGCGATTTCTCTCCTCCAGACAAGACCTTGATTTTCTTAAATACTTCTTCACCCGAGAACAAAAAGCATCCTAAAATACTTCTTAATTCCATTTCAGTTTTGGCTGTACCAGTTGACTTTAATTCCTCTAAAAGTGTATTCTCAACTTGTAAGCTTTCCAGTTGATGTTGGGCAAAGAAAGATTCAATGACATTATGACCTAATCTTCTTTCACCTTCAATTTTCTCGGTTCCTGAGATTATCCTCAATAAGGTGGATTTTCCCTTTCCATTGGCCCCAATCAAGGCAATTTTATCTCCTCTATTAATAGTTGCAGAGGTATTTTTCAAAATGATTTTCTCCCCATATGCTTTGGAGATTTGCTCCAAGAAGAGAATGAATCGACCAGGTTGAGTACCAAAATTAAATTTGAAATTTACCTTGGCTTTTTCATCAATAACATCGTCAATGATGTCAATTTTATCTAATGCTTTTACTCGCGACTGTACCTGTCTAGCTTTAGAAGCCTTGGCTTTGAAGCGCTCAATAAATCTCTCTGTTTGTCTAATTTGGGCTTGCTGGTTTTCATAAGCACCTTTCTGTACTTCATTCCTTAAGGCTTTTTCTTCCATATAGAAAGAATAATTTCCAGGATAAAGTGTGATTTTGGCATTTGAAACCTCAGCTATATGATCAATGGTTCGGTCTAAAAAATAGCGATCGTGAGAAACGACTACAATAGAACCTTCATAATCATGAATGTATTTTTCTACCCATTCAATAGAAGGTAAGTCCAAGTGGTTAGTTGGCTCATCGAGTAATAATAGAGCAGGTTTTTGTAAAAGTAATTTGGCCAACATCACACGCATCCTCCAGCCTCCAGAAAATAATCGCAAAGGTCTAGATAAATCCTCTGTACTAAATCCTAGACCCTCTAGAATCTCCTCTGTTTTTGCCTGAATGGTGTACCCATCTAAACGCTCAAATTCTTCTTGCAAATGGGCCAAAACATCAACATCCTTATCTTCATAATTAGTTTCCATCTTGTGCAAGACAGCATCTATTTTATGTTGAAGTTCTAATTGCTTTTCAAAAGCCTGCATGGCTACTTCCAAGATGCTATCATCCGTTTGGTAGGATAATAAATCTTGGTTTAAAAAACCGATTGTACATTCTCCCGATTTGGAAATATTACCTCCGTCAGGTGAATATTCGCCGGAAATAAGGCGAAGAAGGGTGGATTTACCTGTACCATTAGCCCCGATGAGGCCAATCTTGGTCTTAGGTTTGATATGTAAATTGGCATTCTCATATAATGCCCGACTACCGAAATAGAAACTTAAATTGGATATGGATAACATAGTGCAAAGATAACCAAACCTTTCTAAACCTGAGCGGCAAATGTCAATCGTTTTCTTGCACCTTCACCTCCTAAATGTGAACAAGCCAATAAATCTTGTAAACTTCCATAATTAACGGGGTCTTTATGATACCCTAATGACTTAGAAAGGGCGATGGTACGGTTATTATCACCCATAGAAAATTCGATGTCATCCATGGTGATTTGGCAAGGATGTTCGTAACCACAGGCATGGGTAATTTCAGCTATTTCTTTGATTAATGTATAATGATATAAATAATAGCGCTCACTTTTTAGGCTTACGTCTATTCCTGCTTGCAGCCATTTGTTTGATGTGGCAATGCCCGTAGGACAATGATTAGTATGGCATTTTTGGGCTTGAATGCACCCAATGGACATCATTGCTTCACGGGCAATGTTAATGGAATCTGCACCCATAGCAAAAGCCATTAGCGCTTTTTCAGGGAAGCCCAGCTTTCCTGAAGCAATGAAAAAGATATGTTCAGTTAATCCTTGTCGTTGAAAAATTTGGTAAACCTTTGCAAATGCGAATGTAAAGGGCATAGACACGTGATCGGCAAAGGCGTGGGGTGCCGCTCCTGTTCCTCCTTCACCACCATCTATGGTGATGAAATCAGGTCCTTTGCCCGTTTTTTTCATGTATAAGGCTAATTCCTCCCATTGTTCCAATTTTCCAATGGCAGATTTTATGCCAACGGGTAAGCCGGTAGCCTCTGCCATTCTTTCTATAAAATCCACCATTTCAGGGACATTCGTGAATTCTGAATGAAAGGCAGGAGAGAAGGCATCCTTCCCAATAGGTATGTGTCGGATTTCAGCAATCTCTTTATTTACTTTGGCAGCAGGTAGCATACCACCTTTTCCAGGTTTTGCTCCTTGAGAAAGTTTCAATTCAATTGCCCTTAATCGTGGATTTGATTGGACTTTTTCTATTAATTTCTCCATGGAAAATTTGCCATCTAAATCCCGCACTCCAAAATAGGCTGTACCAATGTTTAAGACAATATCTGCCCCCATTTGATGGTAAGGGGACAATGAACCTTCCCCTGTATTATGAAAACATCCAGCTAAATAGGCACCTTTATTAAGAGATTCCACTGCTTTGGCAGATAAAGATCCATAGCTCATTCCTGAAATATTAACCACCGAATATGGTCTAAATGGTCTTTTTCTTTCATGGTAAGCCCCAATGATTTTGGCTGCAGGTAATACGCCTGGATTTGCTCTAAATGGATGATCTTTGGGAGGGTTGAAACCCATCATGGCATTTTTAATAAAAATATATCCAGGGGAATTGAAGTCTTGATCGCTTCCAAAGCCTTGTAGATTATTTTCATTCTTAGAAGAGGCATAGATCCAAGAACGTTCCTGACGATTAAATGGAAGCTCTTCTCGGTTGTTAGCCACTATGTATTGCCTAATTTCAGGTCCAATTTGTTCAATCCAATAACGTATGTGACCAATGACTGGGAAGTTGTGGGTAATGGTATGGCTTTTTTGAATAAATACATCTCGTATGACTACTGCCACCAATATTATCACGAGCCAAAACCAAAATGAAGAAATCAATTCGAGGAGATAATTAGTTTGCATATTTGATGATTATAATTCGGTGAAACGAATATAGCAAAGAACGTTGGCTTGCCCTCAAAAGTTTTATTCCCACATAATATTTTTATCTTTGTGTTTTGTTTTTAGACTATGCAAGCAGATTTTAACCGTTTACAAAATTTTGTGGCTTCGGTTTTTGAATCCATCGGAACCCCTGAAATTCAGGCCCAATTAGCTGCGGAGGTTTTAGTTGCTGCGGATGCTAGGGGAATTGATTCTCATGGTGTTGCTAGGTTGGCAGGATATGTGCGTTTATTTGATCATGGACGCTTAAACCCCAATCCAAAAATTAAAATTGTGCATGAATCTCCTTCCACCGCGGTGATTGATGGAGATAAAGGTCTTGGTTTGGTAGTAGCACCGCATGCCATGGAAATCGCTTGTGAAAAAGCAGAAAAAGCAGGAACAGGTTGGATAGCTGTGCGTAATTCAAATCACTTTGGAATTGCTGGTTACCATGCTATGAAGGCATTAAATTATCAAATGATTGGTTGGGCCATGACCCATGCTGCTCCTTTGGTGACGCCAACATTCTCTAGAGAAAAATTATTAGGTACCAATCCTGTAGCTATGGCTATTCCAGCCTTAACTGAACCAGCTTTTGTGGCTGATTTTGCTTCTACAGCGGTGGCTTATGGAAAATTAGAAATATTACAAAGAAAAGGATTACAAACTCCTGATGGTTGGGTGCAAGACGCTGATGGCAATCCAAGTAATGACGCATTTGCCATTAAAAATGGTGGGGCATTACTTCCCTTAGGTGGAGATAGGGAGCATGGCTCTCATAAAGGTTATGCTTTAGGTGCCATGGTGGATATTTTATCTGGTGTTTTGTCTGGAGCAAATTTTGGCCCTTGGGTTCCACCTTTTGCTACGGCAGGTTTTATGTCTGCTGGGGAATCAGTAGGAATAGGCACTGGCCATTTTTTGGGAGCTATGCGTATTGATGCCTTCCGTCCTGCCAATGAGTTTATGCTGGATATGGATAAATGGATTCAACGTTTTCGTTCTGCTCAAGCTGTAGAAGGGAAAAATGTGATTATTCCAGGAGATCCTGAAAGAGAATTAGAAATTGAAAGAAAAGCCAATGGTATACCATTATTGGAACCAGTAGTGGCTGATTTACAAGCCCTTGCCAATCGATTTAACGTAGCTTTTAATATTGCCTAAGATGATAGATAACAAGAAATTTAAGATTTTTATTTTGGTGTTTTCTCTGTTAGCGGCCATGTTTTCCTATTACGTTTGGCAAGTGTTTAAAACACCCAATTTTGATGTTAAAGCTGGAAAACCTTTTGTATTATTAATTCCCCAAGGTGCCAATTATCAAACGGTTTTGGATACTTTAAATAAACATCAGTTAGTGCGCGATCAATTAAGCTTTCGTTTTTTAGCTAAAGTTTTATCATATCCTGAGAGAGTAAAGCCAGGTCGTTATTTGATTTATTCTGAGTCGGGTAATTTTGAGATAATTAGGAAATTACGAAACGGTCGACAAGATGCCATTCGTTTGGTTATCAATACTTTTCGTCTAAAAGAAGATTTAGCTGGTAAATTGGCTAAACAATTACCATTTGATTCTACCTTCATTTTTAAGCAATTGGATTCTAATGAATATGTGAGTCAGTTTGGTTTCAATAAAGAAACCATCCCTTGTATGTTTATTCCCAATACTTATGAAATTCTTTGGACATCTTCATTTGAGTCGTTTATGAATAAAATGAATAAAGAATATAAAAAGTTTTGGACAGCAGATCGAATTTCAAAAGCTCAAAAATTAGCTTTAAGCCCAATTGAGGCTGGAATTTTAGCTTCCATTGTAGAAGGTGAAAGCAAAAAATCAGATGAGCAGTCCAGAATAGCAGGGGTTTATTGGAATCGATTGAAAACGGGTATGCCTTTGCAAGCAGATCCAACCATTGTATTTGCTTGGAAAGATTTTTCCATCAAACGTGTTACGGGAAAGTATACGGCAATAAGTTCTCCGTATAACACTTACCGCCTGACAGGATTGCCTCCTGGCCCAATCTCTATTCCCTCACCTCAAGTGATTGATAAGGTATTAAGCTTGGAAAAACATTCCTATTTGTATTTTTGTGCCAAAGAAGATTTCTCTGGATATCATTCATTTGCAGCAACTTACGAAGAGCATATGCAAAATGCGAAAAGGTATCAAAATGCCTTAGATGCCTTGAAAATAAAATAATATGTATAGCCACGCCGTAACTTATCGAGTTTGTTATGCCGATACAGATCAAATGGGATATGTTTACTATGGTAACTACGCTCGATTGTTTGAAATAGCGCGTGTAGAGACATTGCGTAGTTTAGGTGTGAGTTATAAAGATTTAGAAGACCAACAAATTGGCTTACCAGTGTATGAAAATTATTCTAAATTTTTAGCTCCAGCATACTATGATGAGTTATTGACCATTGAATGCACATTAATATCATTACCCCAAGTTAGGATTCAATTTTCTTATCGCATTTTAAATTCCAAACAGGAATTAATTCATGAGGGCAAAACAACGCTGGTTTTCATGGATATGGTACGACAAAAAATGGTAAAAGCACCTGATTATTTATTAGATGTGCTGAAGCCATATTTTTAATATGAAAAAGAGCATACTCCGTGAACTTAAAATTATTTGGAAAGAATTGGAGGAGCATTATGTCTTGGCCAGAATTCTAAGTATTCTATATCAGAAAATATTTCAATTTGATATCGATGTGCGTGCTGCGGCAGTAGCTTATAATTTTACATTGGCTTTTTTTCCAACCATCATTTTTCTTTTTTCATTATTGGCCTATTTACCTATTGAGCATTTAGATGTCAAGATGATAGGTTTTTTAAAAGGATCAATACCCAAAAGTATGTTAAAGGATTTGTCTGAATTAATCGTTGAATTAGTCAGCAATAAAAGGGGAGGAGTCCTGTCTTTTGGTTTTATTTTAGCAATATATGCCTCTACAAGCGGAATTATGGCATTAATTCGATCCTTTAATTTAACCTATAAAACCAATGAAAATCGAGGTTATATTAAAGAAAGAGTCATTGCCGTGGCACTAAACTTCCTGTTAACTTTTGTATTAATAACAGCCTTCTTAGTGTTTATTGTGGGTAACTTAATTGTCCATAGTCTGGCAAATAAAGGTTTAATCAACTATGACTTTACTTTTTATTTCATTAAAATCCTGACCTATTTTGTCATATTTTCAGTCTTTTTTCTCACCATTTCCATCATTTATTTTTATGCTCCAGCCATTCATAAAAGATGGAAATTTTTCAATGCCGGGTCTATTACCGCTTCGATTTTAACCATCAGTATTACCAATATTTTTTCTTATTATTTAGTCAATTTTGCCAGTTATAATAAGGTTTATGGGTCTATTGGTTCTTTGATTGCTTTGATGGTATGGCTATATTTTTTCGCTTTGATTTTATTAGTGGGATTTGAAATAAATGCCAGTATTGATCAAGTGAAAATTGAAGATAATGAGCAGGAGCCGAATGATTTCTTTTATCCACCTTCTCGACTAAAAAATGGAAGCTCAATTAGTTAAAATTTACGAGAAGAATAATTCGCAAGCATTGATTGAACAAGTCGTGCAAGTGTTGAATAAAAATGGCGTAATCATTTACCCAACCGATACCATGTATGCTTTAGGTTGTTCGATTCAATCAGCTCAAGCTATAGCTCGGATTTGTGAAATCAAGCAAATTAAACCCAACAAAAATCGTTTTTCCTTTATTTGTGCTGATCTAAGTTCCATAGCCAATTTTGCCAAAGTAAGTGATTTTGCCTTTAAAATATTGAAAAGGTATTTACCTGGACCTTACACCTTTGTTTTACCAGCGAGTGCTAAAGTACCTGCTGTGTTGGTTCAGGGTAAAAAAACGGTTGGTATTCGTATTCCTAATTACTTACCCATCTTGGAGATTGTAAAGGCTTTAGGACATCCCATATTGACCACCACACTACCACAAGAAGGATTGGATATTGAAGATTATACAGATCCAAGTCTGATTTTTGATGCGTATAAAAATAAGGTCGATTTGGTTTTAGATGGAGATTTTGGAGGATTAATTGCCTCAAGTGTGATAGACCTCCACGAAGATGAAATAGAAGTGATTCGAGAAGGGGCAGGGGATTGCTCAGATTTCCATTAATTCCATTTGATGGATATATGCTCAGGTTTTTGATGTTTCCATCGGCGGTGTGACCAAAGATATTGGTCTGGGTATTTTACAATGGATTTCTCCAATCTTCTAGCAAATCTTTCTAAAATTTCACCATAGGGCAAATTATTAAAACCAGGCTCTGCCAATAATTCATAGGTCATTGAATAATAACCTCTTTTTTCACGGATCAATTCAGCAAAAATCACGGGATATTGATATTCCCTTGCAAAACGCTCCATCCCTGTAAAAAAGGCTGTGTCTTGATTTAAAAAAGTAGTCCAGTATGCTGATTCGGGCTTTTGGGGTGCTTGGTCAGCAGCTAAACAAATAGTACGAGGAATCATTTTTCTATCTCTTGTTAGAATTACGGACTCCCGTTTCTCCATCAAAACAATATTGCCAAACCTTTGACGAACTTCCTTACTAAATTCATTAAAAGTTGGATTATTTAGCTTTTGGTATACAACATCATTTACCACATTGGTTAATGCCAAACGGTGAATGGCCCATTCCCAATTTCCTTGATGCCCTGCGACTAATATGACGGGTATTCCTTTATCGATATAGCTCTGAACTAAATCATGATTATTTAATTCAACACGTTCTAAAACTTGCTTTTTGGATAGCGAAACGCCTTTGAAAAATTCCAATAGGTTATCGCTTAAATAGCCATAAAATTGGAAGGCAATTTTCTTAATTTCCTTTTCTGATTTTTCAGGAAAAGATTTACTCAAATTTCCGATAATGACCTTTTTTCGATAAGAAATTAGCGCATAAAAGACCCATTTTAATGCATCGGCTAAACCGTAAAGTATAAATAAGGGTAATTGCCCTAGTAACCTAAAGAAAAACATCATTTGATTTCAGAACTTATTGGCTATATTCTATTAATTTTGCAAATATCCGATTAATTTTTGGGAATGCGTATTGAGATCCACTATTTACCCAGCATAGAATACTTATCATTACTTCTTTCCCAAGAGCAAGTCCAATTCGAAGTCCACGAACATTTTCAAAAACAAACGTATCGCAATAGAGCCTTGATTTTAGGTGCTAATGGAATTGAGACATTAACGGTTCCCGTACAACACCTTCATGCTGGTAAGTTGTTAATGAAGGAGGTTAAGATTGATTATGGACAAAATTGGGTTAGAATTCATCAAGGTGCAATTCAAGCAGCTTATGGGAAAGCCCCTTATTTTGAATATTTTGAGCCCTATATCCGTTCTATTTTTGAAAAGAAATTAAATTTTTTAGTAGATTTAAATATCGAATACATCGAATTGTTTGCTAAGATTCTGGGTAAAAAAATGAATTTTTCTTTAACAAAATCGTTTGAAATAGAAGATAAAGATGTATTTTGGAATTGTATAAAAGCCAAACAAGATTGGCGAGAAAGAAAGCTTTACAACGAAATAGTATATCCACAGTGTTTCGGAAATACATTTCAACCAAACTTATCCGTGTTGGATTTGTTAATGAACCAAGGCAGAGATGCTAATTTGATTTTAAATCAATTGAACAAAAAATGAACAAATAGAACGGTGTTCTTGTTCTCGGCATAAAAATAAATTATATGGAGGCTAAGTTTTCAAATAAAGTGAAAGAAGTGATTTCTCTAGCAAGAGAAGAGGCCTTACGTTTAGGACATGATTACATTGGGACAGAGCACCTAATGCTAGGAATGATTCGTGATGGGGAAGGTCCAGGGATTGATTTACTGTTGAAGTCAGGAGTGTCCTTAGATCAGTTAAGGCAGAGTATTGAACATTCCACGGCTTCGACCAGTCGTTCTTCCTTCGATAAACAAAATATGTTGAATATCCCTTTAACCAAGCAAGCGGAAAAGGTATTACGTCTTACGTATTTAGAAGCGAAGTATTTCAAAACCAATTTAGTAGGAACGGATCATTTGTTGATGGCAATTTTGCGCGACGAAGATAATGTAGCCACACAAATTTTGGAGAAGTACCAGGTTTACTATGATTTAATCAAAGAAATGGTAGAGTTTCAAAATGGAGCTGGTCAAGAAAATTCACCTAAAGCAAGTTCCGATACGGATGACAATGATGATGATAGTCGTTTGTATTCTTCTGGTTCAAGTGGTTCCTCTGGTTCTGGTTCAGCATCATCAAGTACAAAAAGTACTGAAAAAAGCAAAACACCAGTTTTAGATAATTTTGGTCGGGATTTAACCAAAATTGCTGAGAATGGAAAGTTAGATCCTATTGTCGGACGTGAAAAAGAAATTGAGCGTGTGGCCCAAATTTTATCTCGTAGAAAGAAAAATAATCCCATCTTAATTGGTGAACCAGGGGTAGGTAAAACTGCCATTGCGGAAGGATTAGCTTTGCGAATTATTCAGAAAAAAGTTTCTCGGGTATTATTTGGTAAGCGTGTAGTAACGCTTGATTTAGCCTCTTTAGTGGCAGGAACTAAATACCGTGGGCAGTTTGAAGAGCGTATGAAAGCTGTCATGAATGAGTTGGAGAAGTCTACAGATGTCATTTTATTCATTGACGAGTTGCATACGATTGTGGGTGCAGGTGGTGCCTCAGGGTCATTGGATGCATCCAATATGTTTAAGCCAGCTTTGGCTCGGGGTGATATTCAAGTTATTGGGGCCACAACCTTAGATGAATACCGTCAATACATTGAAAAGGATGGTGCACTTGCTCGTCGTTTCCAAACAGTGATGGTAGATGCAACTACAGTAGATGAAACCATTGAAATTTTACATAACATTAAGGATAAGTATGAAGAACATCACCATGTGATTTATACGCCAGAATCCATTGTTTCTGCTGTTAAATTATCTGATCGATATGTATCAGATCGTTTCTTGCCAGATAAGGCAATTGACGTGATGGATGAGGTAGGTGCGCGAGTACATATTTCTAACATTAATGTACCAGCCGATATTGTAGCCTTAGAATCCCAAATTGAGATTGTCAAGAAGGAGAAAAATCAGGTGGTTAAGTCTCAAAAGTATGAAGAAGCAGCTCAATTGCGTGATCGCGAGAAGAAATTAATCGATCAATTGGAGCAAGCCAAAAACATTTGGGAGGAAGAATCTAAGAAACAAAAGTTCACAGTAACTGAAGAACATGTAGCTGAGGTTATTGCTCAGATGACAGGTATTCCTGTGAATCGTGTGGCGGCTAAAGAGGGTGAGAAGCTGTTGTTGATGGAGCAAGAAATGTCTAAACATGTAATTGGACAAGGTGATGCCATTAAGAAATTGGTGAAAGCCATTCAACGTACGCGTGTGGGTTTAAAAGATCCTAAAAAACCAATTGGATCCTTCATTTTCTTGGGGCCTACGGGAGTAGGAAAAACGGAAATGGCGAAGGTTTTGGCTTCTTATTTATTTGACAAAGAAGATGCCTTAGTGCGTATTGACATGAGTGAATACATGGAGAAATTTAGTGTTTCTCGTTTAGTGGGAGCGCCTCCGGGCTATGTGGGATATGAAGAGGGTGGTCAATTGACTGAAAAAATACGTAGAAAGCCTTATTCAGTTGTGCTATTGGATGAAATTGAAAAAGCACATCCAGATGTTTTCAACTTGTTATTGCAGGTATTAGACGACGGTATTTTAACAGATGGTTTGGGTAGAAGAGTTGATTTCAGAAATACCATCATCATCATGACATCCAATATTGGTGCTCGCGATTTGAAAGATTTTGGCTCAGGAATTGGTTTTTCAACTAAATCTAGAATGGATAACATTGAGGAACATGCGAAATCAACGATTCAAAATGCCCTAAAGAAAGCTTTTGCACCTGAGTTTATCAATCGTCTAGACGATATTATCGTATTCAATTCTCTTGAAAGAGCCGATTTGCATCAAATTATTGATTTGATGTTAATTAAATTGAAAACTCGTTTGAGCAATTTGGGATATACGGTAACTTTGACCGACAAAGCCAAAGATTTCATTGCTGATAAAGGATATGATCCTCAATACGGGGCTAGACCTTTGAACCGGGCAATTCAAAAATACTTGGAGGATCCGCTTGCCGAAGAGATTTTAAAAGGCCCATTGGCAGAAAATGAGATCATAGAGGCTGATTTTGAAGAGGGTGCAACGGAAATTGTATTAACAAGAAAAACCAATATTTAGAATAAATTATTATATGAAATTAGTTGAAAACAAGGTTGTACTAGTTACTGGAGCATCAAGAGGTATTGGTCGTGCCATTGCTACCTCATTTGCTAAATCTGGTGCTAATGTAGCCTTTACTTATTTATCCTCAGTAGAAAAAGGAGAGGCGCTTGAAAAAGAATTAGCCGCATTTGGAATTCGTGCCAAAGGGTATCGTTCTGATGCTTCGCAGTATGCTGAATCTGAGGAATTAGTAAATTCTGTATTAGAAGATTTTGGTTCCATTGATGTATTAATAAACAATGCAGGTATTACGCGTGATGGTTTGTTGATGCGCATGAGTGAAGAACAGTGGGATGAGGTAATTCGGGTAAATCTTAAATCTGTTTTCAATTTGACAAAAGCCGTCATTAAACCCATGATGAAGGCTAAGTCAGGATCTATTATTAATTTAACATCTATTGTTGGTATAAAAGGTAATGCCGGTCAAGCAAATTATTCAGCCTCTAAAGCTGGTATTATTGGTTTTACCAAGTCAGTAGCTTTGGAATTAGGTTCTAGAAATATTCGTTGTAATGCCATCGCACCTGGTTTTATAGAAACTGAAATGACAGGTGAATTAAATGAAGCAACGGTAGAAGAATGGACTAAATTTATCCCATTAAAACGAGGTGGTCAAGCAGAGGAAGTTGCCAATGTATGTTTATTCTTAGGTTCGGAGCTATCTTCCTATGTGACGGGTCAAGTATTGCAAGTTGATGGGGGCCTTTTAACCTAATGCATCCAATTCTCTTGAATTTATGGCTAAGCTCAGTTCCCCTTTGGGTGGGATTGAGCTTAGCTTTTTTATTGGGTATATGGTATTATTGGTTTCAAAATAGAAAAAATGAAAAAACTGGTTTAATCGTTTTTCAATCCATTTTACGAGGTCTTTTTTTGGTTGGAACCATGTTATGTTTTATTCCTTGGAAGCTTACCATAGAAGAATCTACATTGCTTCCCAATAAAACACTTTTGCTTGTAGACGATTCCAAATCCATGGATCAAGCCAATTTTACTAGTTTTATCAAGCAAGTTGAAGAGGATATTGAATTAATTAATCCAAAGGATAGTGAATTGAAATTGATTAACTTGAGTCAGTCATCTAGTGCTAGTCAAATTAAGCCTAATGGTCAAAACTCCTCTTGGGCTAAGGTGCAGGATTTGATTAGAAAAGATTCTAAAGGATACCAAGTAAAAGATGTTTTTTTTATCACGGATGGTCAATTGAGGGATTTAGAAACTTCTCTGCATCGTGGGGTTTCCATGTACCTAATTCCATTTGGTCAAATCATTACCCAACAAAAAATAGGTTTCAGTGTACCTAATAAAACGCTTTATTCCGTGGTGGGAGAGAAGATTCATGTGCCTATCTCCGTTTGGTCTAATTTAAAAATGGGGGATAGATCACCAGCCATTCAGGTATTTGTAGATTCAAAATTGTATCAAAATATCAAAGCTACCGGAGGGAGCTGGGAGGAATTTCAAGAAGTTGATTTAGTCTTATCTAATTCAACAATTGGTAAACATACGATTCGAATAAAAGTAGAAAATGATGATTCTCTGGACCAAAGTTTTACTTGGATTGTACAAGATTATCGTGCTAAAGTGGAAGCTTTTGCCCTAGCTCCGAATCCAAATTTGGGCGTCATAAATCGAATAGCTCATGAGGCTAAAATTAATTTACATTGGAATTTTAATTCAACTATATCCAATTTACCTAAGGCTGACAATTATGTATTTTATGGTATTTTACCCAAAGAAATTCCTCAAGATAAGTCAGTTTGGTACTTAAATATTCCTAAGGAGCTGAACAAGAATTTGCCACCTATGGAAGATTATACCAAAATGGGTTTATATTTTCCAAGTTCTTGGCAAAAGCATTCAGCTATAAGAACGAGTTTTTCAAGTGCTATTGTGGATTTATGGAAAGAGCAGATGGCAGAGGTTAAAAATTTGGGTTCTTATGCTGTACTAGATTCTACTTTATTGGAATTATTTAAAATGAGTTTTTTGCGTAAGGCAGATGATTTAGTTTCCTTGGACCTCGACAAATCTCAAATTACCTTAGGCGAAGAATTAGGATTTGAAATACGCCAATTAAATCCTGAGCAAAATGAAGGTTTAAAATACCCTGTTCAATTTAAGCTATCCAATGGGAAATCTAGTGTTCAGTTTCAACGAACTTTATCTCAAATTCATCAAGTGTTTCCATATTCACCCGATAAGCCAGGAAAGTATCAATATCAGGTCAAAATAACGTATCAGGGTAAAGAAATAGATTTTTCTGGTGAATTTAATGTGATTAAGGTAGATGGAGAGTCTGTAATTGGTCGGAATAATGCCAATTTTCAAATGTTATCTCACAGGGAAGGAATTAAATTGATAGAATCATCTGAAATAAAAAAGTTAACATTGGGTAATAAAGTTTTGGCTGGGGAAGTTAGCTTAAAAGAAATTAATTTATGGGAATGGCCCTATTTTGGTTTATTGATGGTGGTACTTATTAGTGTCGAATGGATTATTCGGAAAAGATTAAATCAAATATGAGGTATTTTTTAATTGTAGGATTATTGTTTTTAGGCTTTTCATGTCGTAGAGAAGTGCTTTTACCCTCCAAGCCTGCTGTTTATAAAGATAAATTTGATCCAATTAAACCTGCATTTACTCAGGTTGATTTTGAATTTTCTTATGATACATTGCAAAAATGGATGAAATGGCAAGCAGGTAAAACTTTACTCCAATCAAGCACTGATGCGACATTGGTGGGATTTCCTCTACAGATTAATTTATTAGGAACTCCTAAAATTCAAGGAAATAATGATAGAACCCTTTTCCTTAAGTTGCCGATAGGCTTTATCGCTGAGCCAAGTTTGGCAGGTTTTTCAGCTGGTAAAGTAAATGGTCAAATGGATTTGTCAGTACAAGCTGATGTAGTTACTAAACCCTTGTCTTCACTTGCTCTCCAGCAAATTCAATATTCCTATCAATGGAAGGAAAAACCCAGTTTACGTGTGGCAGGTTTTGGTGTTAATGTAGCATCCGTCATTGATCGTTTATTAGCTAGTAAACAAGAACAACTGACTAACCAAATAACTAAACAAATTAACCAATCACTACAAACGGCTAATTTAGAGAAAATGTTAAATACAGCCATTCATAGTATGCCTGTAGCTGATTTTGTTTTGCATCCTTCTGTTAGTCAAATAGCTTTGGATAAATGGGTATTGGGTAATCAAAGTATTCGTGGGTCAGCATGGGTGAATTCTTCTTTGGTTTTTACGAATGTATTTGACAGTCGGGTACTTCAAAAGAATTCAATTAAATTGATTTCTCAGGTACCAAGCGTACCAGAATCTGCGGCCCCTTTTTCTGTACAATTAAGCTGGGAATATTTACGGGCATTGGTTGAAAGTCAATGGAGAAAAGGCATGAAGCAAACAGATTTTACCTTGACCCTGCAAACGAACGATACACGATGGATTCATTGTACTATTTTAGGCTATAAAGGTAAAGCTAGTTCATTTAGTTTCGATTTTATACCTGTTTTAGTGGAAGGAAATAAATTGAGTATTCGATTGGTTTCCAAAGATTTACAAGGTTTGAGTTTCCCTTCTAATATGTTCAAAAAACAAGTTCTTAAGCGTTTAGAAAGAAATTTAAATCAATTTAATATTGATCCAATGTTATTTATTGATCGTTCTCAATGGATGAAAAATGGAATGGAGAATGCTACCATGCAAATTCGTTTGGATAGTTTACAATGGAATCAAGCGGTATTGAATGTGATGGGGGAAATCCAAGGTAAATGGTTGATTAGGAAATAAGTACTACCTTTGTCACAGAGAAAATAAATCGTCTTATCGCTTTTTTAAAGAGGAAAGTCCGAACAACAAAGAGCATCGTGCTTCCTAACAGGAAGGAAGATTTTAATAGTCTTACAGATAGTGCCACAGAAAATAACCGCCTTTCGAGGTAAGGGTGAAAAGGCGAGGTAAGAGCTCACCGCTATTTTGGTGACAAAATAGGCATAGGTAAACCTCACGAGTTGCAAGATCAAATAGGCTGGCTGTCGAAAGACAAAAGGGTTGCTCGTCCGATGTCAGCGGGTAGATTGCTAGAGGTGAATAGTGATATTCATCCAAGATAAATGATAAGAAGGCTTTACAGCTTACAGAATTCGGCTTATAGATTTATTTTCTCTTTTTCTTTTGCTTGGAATTTCTCTCCAAAATCATTAATTTCGCAAACATTTTTATAAACTCGAGGGACGAGATCCCTCATAACCCAACACATAATGGCTGTTAAAATCAGACTAGCGCGTCGTGGACGCAAGAAATTGGCAATTTTTGACTTAGTTGTAGCAGATGCACGTGCACCTCGCGACGGTCGTTTTATTGAAAAAATTGGTACGTATAACCCAAATTCAAATCCTGCTACTATCGTCTTGAACGATGCACAAGCACTTAAATGGGTGATGAATGGAGCTCAACCAACGGATACAGCGAAAGCGATTTTGTCTTACCGTGGTATTTTATACAAAAAACACTTACAAGTAGGAGTGATCAAAGGTGCTATCACTCAAGAGCAAGCAGACGCTAAGTTTGAAGCTTGGAAAGCTGAGAAAGAGACTAAGATTCAAACTAAGTCAACTAACATCCAAGATTCTAAAGATAAGTCAAAAGCTACTCGTTTAGCAGCTGAAGCTAAGGTTTCTGCGGCTCGTGCTGAAGTTATTGCAGCTAAAAACAAAGTAGAAGAAGAGGCATTGGTGGCAAGTGTAGTTGAAGCAATCAATGAAACAGATGATGATGCTTCTGAAGAAGTAGAAGAAACAGTTGTAGCTGAAGTAGCTGCTGAAGAAGCACCAGCCACAGAAGAGGCTCCTGCTGCGGAAGAAACACCAGCAACAGAAGAGGCTGCTCCAGAAGCAGAAGCTCCTGCAGCTGAATAATTTTTAAATTCATTTAAAATCATACAAATTTGATATTCAGATTTGTATGATTTTTTTTTGTACCTATGGCAGCAACAGAATATTTTGAATTAGGAACTTTATCTAAACCTCATGGAATTAAAGGTGCATTTCATGTGTATTTAGATGTTGATGATCCAGAAGAATACGAGGATTTAGATGCTGTGTTTTTACAGCTAGGAAATGAAATGGTACCATATTTTATTACTGATTTACAGGTAAGATCTAATCTTAATCTAATGACACTTGAGGGCATAGATAGTTTAGATGCTGCCAAGGAATTAGTAGGAACCAAATTGTTTTTACCAGTTTCCATGCTTCCCAAACTCAAGGATAATCAATTTTATTACCATGAAATTGTAGGATATCAAGTGGTGGATAAAAATCATGGTGCCTTAGGAACAGTCAAAGAAGTTTATTCAACTGGGGCGCAAGATGTTTTGGTTATGAATTACCAGACTAAAGAAGTATTAATTCCGCTAATGGACGAAATTATCCCCCAAGTGGATAAAAAGAATAAAGTGATTCACAGTATTTTACCTGATGGCCTTTTAGAAGTTTATTTAGATGATGCGAATTGATATTATTTCTGTCGTTCCGGCCTTGATGCAAAGTTTCTTTGAACATTCTATATGTAAAAGAGCCAGTCAAGCAGGATTAGTATCCATTCATTTACACGATTTGCACGACTATTCTTCTAAAAAATTTAGGCAGGTAGATGATTATCCCTTTGGTGGAGGGGCAGGTATGGTTATCGCTGTTGAGCCATTATCTAATTGTTTAGATCAATTAATGGCAGAAAGAACCTATCAAGACATTATTTTTTTAACTCCTGATGGCGAAAAATTTCAACAAGGAATTGCGAATCAATTAAGCATGTCGGAAAATATATTGCTCATTTGTGGGCATTATAAAGGAATAGATGAAAGGATTCGGGAGAAATATGTTACTCGCGAAATATCCATTGGAGATTATGTTTTGTCAGGAGGAGAAATAGCTGCAGCTGTTTGTGCTGATGCCATCATTCGTCTAATTCCAGGCGCTATTGGTGATGAAAGTTCTGCATTAACTGATTCATTTCAAGATGGTTTATTGGCACCGCCAGTTTATACCCGTCCCGCAAGTTTCAAAGGCATGGATGTTCCAGAGGTATTGCTTTCTGGCCATGAGAAAAAAATAGAAGCTTGGCGTCATGAACAATCGATTAAACGAACACAAGAGCGTAGACCCGATTTATTACAATAGTCATGGAGAAAAAAAATGACATGAGTTTACCTAGCATTATTGCATTAGGTGTACTTTATCTTATTTGGGGCTCTACCTTTCTTAGTGTTCGAATTTTGATTGATTATTTTCCCCCATTATTTATTTCATATGGAAGGAATTTTACCGCAGGGTTTCTGCTGTTTTTGTGGTCAATTCTAGGTAAGCATTGGGTAAAAATGCCCATAAAGCACCTAAAAGTACACATCATGGCTGGTATTTTATTTATTACCATCAACAATGCTTCTTTAGCCATTGCTAGTGCCATCGTTCCTTCTGGATTTTCAGCTGTATTTATGGCGCTAGGTCCATTGCTATTAGTGATATTCTTTTGGATGGAGGGGGTAAAGCCGAGTGTAAAAAAAATCATGGCTACTTTATTAGGACTGATTGGAATAGTCATCATGAGTTCACAAAAAGGTTTGTCCATACCAGGCAAATCTGATCAGTTTTTTACAGGAATAGCCTTGTTAATTGGCGCTGCATTTGCTTGGAATATAGCCGTTTTTCGTGTTCAATCCACCAAGGCAAATAGTTATCATTTCACTCAAGTTTGTGCCATACAGATGATTACCGGTAGTGTATTATTGATGATTATCAGTACTCTAAAAGGTGATTTAGCTTTGTTGCACCTAGCAGTTGTTCCCTTTAAGGCTTGGGCAGTTTTTTTATATTTAACCTTAATAGGCTCATTAGCTGGTTTTTCCATATTTGGATATTTATCCAAAGAATGTGATGCTGCTGTGGTAGCCACTTTTACTTATGTAAATCCAGTGGTGGCCTTAATTTTAGGTAATATAGTCTTAGGGGAGGAGTTACATCCTATTTTATTATTTGCTAGTTTTTTCATACTATTGGCAGTTGTTTTAATTACCACAGATAAAACTAAACCTGTTATTAAGTCATGAAAAAACTTTTATTAAGCCTTTTTTCCATCGTAAATCTATCTTTTTGTCTAATGGCTCAAAGTCCCCAAGCATTATATTCGGGAGTAATTCCCAATTACATTGATGGTCCAAACGAGCAAAATGTAGCTGTTACGAATGGTATTTCAAGAATTGCCAAAGTAACTATTCCAAGTTATCAATTTTATTCAGCAGGTCCAGGTGCGAACAAACCCTGTGTGATTGTTTGTCCAGGTGGAGGTTATGGCATTTTGGCTTCGTCTCATGAGGGTTCCGACATTGCAAAGAAATTTAATGAAAGAGGGATTCATGCCCTTGTATTGTTTTATCGTTTACCTGATGCCAAAAGACAGGTTGATAAAAGAATTGCCCCTTTACAGGATGCGCAACAAGCTATTCGTATAACGCGGCAACATGCTTCTGACTGGGGAATTGATCCTAAAAAGATTGGAATCATGGGTTTTTCTGCTGGAGGGCATTTAGCTTCTAGCGCGGCTACTCATTTTAGCAAGGATTATACAGGAATCAACGATGGCGCCAATCTTCGTCCAGACTTTCAAATTTTATTGTACCCTGTGATTAGTTTTAGATCTTTTGGACACCAAGGTTCTGCTAAAAATTTGATAGGTCCAGAGATGACAGCTGAAGATTTGCATTTGTTTTCTAACGAAGAACAAGTTAGCCCACAAACACCTCCTGCTTTTTTAGTTCATGCTGCGGATGACAAAGCCGTTCCTGTTAAGAATTCCTTAATATACGTTGAGAAATTAAGCGACCTTAATATCACAGCTGATTTACATGTATATGCCAAAGGAGGTCATGGTTTTGGTTTAAATAACAAAACCACCACCGACGATTGGTTCGAAAGCTTAATGAAATGGTTTAAATCTCAATCCTTACTTTGATTTCTTTTCATTAAATAATAAAAAGGCACTCCAGATACAACAAGACCTAATCCAATGGTTGAAGAGAGTGTTTTGACATATAATAAATTGGCTGCAATGGCTACTAGGATTATTAGGTAAACCGCAAATAATATTTTGTTGGTATTGCTTAATAATCCTTTTGATATCTTTTCCTTGTATAGCGACATGACAGTAAGGAAATAGAACAGCAAAATAGCAAATACCGTAAAGTCCAACAAAGTGCCATAACCACCTGAAAAGCACAGGAGAATGGCCCAAATTCCTTGAATGATTAGCGAATAGGATGGAGCACCATTTTTATTTAAATGAGCGGCTTTTGAAAAGAATAATTTATCTAGAGCCATCGCCTCAAATAGCCTGCCTCCAGCTAAAATGATCCCATTGTTGCATCCAAAGGTTGATATCATAATAAATATGGCCATCAAGGTAGCTCCAATGGTACCAAAAACACTTTGTAAAGCTGCTGAACCAAGTCTGTCCTGGCTTGCAAACATAATACCACGCTCATAGGCTGTTGCCCCAGATGGATTACCTTCCAAAGGTAAAATACCTAAATAAGCAATATTGGTCAGTATGTACAGTAAACAGACTAGTGCAGAACCATATACCAATCCTTTGGCTATGGTTTTTTTAGGATCTTCAAAATCTTGGCTGGCGAAAGTAACATTATTCCAGGCAGAAGAGGAAAATAATGGACCAATCATGGCAACTCCAAATAAGCTAGCTAGAGTTAGTGGTTCAATCGACAAAAATTGCTGTGAGCGTTCATCATAGGTTTTGACCTCTCTGAAAAAATCCGTAAAATGAATCCAATCGTTTTGTATGCCAACATAGAATCCTATTAGGATTAATACAATGATGGCACCAATTTTAGTGAATGTGAATAGATTTTGAATGAAGGAGGCAAAAGATATCCCTTTTAAATTAAAATAGGTCAAAAGAGCAATTAAAGCTGCCGCTAAAATTTGTTGACTGTTGATGTAATTGAATAAAAGAGCATTTTCATTGATGATACTTGGGAACAGAAACCCGGTATATTTGGCAAAGGCCACTGCTACAGCTGCTATCGTTCCGGTCTGTATGACAAGGAATGTGGTCCATCCAAATAAAAATCCTGTCATGGGAGAATAAGCTTCTTTCAAATAGATATACTGGCCGCCGGTTTGAGGAAACAAGGTAGATAACTTTCCATAAGCATAAGCACCAGTGATGGTGAGAAAACTGGTTAATAACCAGGTGCTTATCCACATATAAGGGCTGGAAATTTGCCTTGCTACCTCAGAACTTACTAAGAATATACCCGATCCAATCATGGAACCCATGACCAGCATGGAGGCATCTAGGGTGTTTAATTTTTTAATTTGTTGATTCATTTTATTTGGAAAACTTAAAAATAGTCAATTTTTAGTTTTTGGTATTTTTTTTGGGAGAAATATTAATTAGTACATTTTTTGCTCCGCTTTATCCCTTTTTTTTAATAGACAAAAATTGTAAACGTTTACGTAAACGTTTACGGAAAAAAATTAAAGATTTTCATTGAATTATTATAAATCCTATGTCTATATTAGTTTCACTTGATGGTGATATTCAGGTGAAAATTAACTTACTACTTGTAATAGTTCAATTAATCAGACTACCAATGAAACAAAGCATTAATGAGGTGGAAGTATGGGATCAATTCAGAAATGGAGACCACCAAGCCTTTACTTGTCTTTATCAGTATTTTGTACAACCCTTGTATTCCTATTCCATGGGTATAACTAGCGACAAAGAATTAATCAAGGATTGTTTGCATGATTTATTTGTTGAACTATGGCGTAATCATGCCAGTCTTGGTCCGACAACCAGTGTTAAATTTTATTTGATGGCTTCTATTAAACGTAAATTAGTACGTCATTTAGATGGGCAATTAAAAAATGCCCAGCATCACGCTAATTATTATTTAGAATCAGCCGATCGTGATTTTAGTCAAGAGTACCAGATGATTCGAATGGAAGATGAATTATCGACTAATAAACAATTGTCGCAATGCATGCTAAAATTAAGTAAGCGCCAAAGAGAAGCCATATCTTTGAAATTCTATCATAATATGGATACCGAACAAATCAGTCAATCCATGAAAATTAATCCACAATCTGTGTACAATTTAATCTTTGGAGCTCTTCGTCAGATGAAAGAGTTCATGGTTTACGAAAATGTAGCATTTTAAATTAAAATGAGTAAAAAGGTTAAGACAATTACTTTATGTAGTAATTGTACAAAAAAACCTTTAAATGTTACACCACAATGAATTAAAGAAAAACTACTTTAAGCGATTAATGCGAGCCCGCATTAACAAATTTTTGTTAAGATTCTCTGCTGTAAACTGGAACCAACACAGAAAATCTCAAAACCCTAAGGTCCAGCTTACTCCTGATGAGAGCAAGGCATTATGGAGTAGGATTCAAAACACTTTGCATTCTTATTAACTTATTATTTTGGAACAAATGAGAAAAAAATTACTTTCAAAATTCCTATTAAGCATGGTATTTGTTTTTTTAGGAATTCAGTTGTTTGCTCAGGATCGATCTATTAGCGGAAAAATTACTTCTGCTGAAGATGGTATGGGAATTCCTGGAGTTACCGTTTTAGTTAAAGGAACCAAAACAGGTACTTCTTCAGATGCTAATGGAAATTTTAAAATTTCAGCATCTTCTTCGGCTGTGTTAGTTATTTCATCGGTGGGTTATTTACCACAGGAGGTTCCTGTAGGTTCTAAGACCCAAATTGATGTTAAACTTGCTGCTGATAACACTAGTTTAAGTGAGGTAGTAGTAGTAGGTTATGGTACTCAGAAAAAGAGTCAAATGACGGGAGCTATTTCTTCTGTGGGGGCTAAGGAAATTTCTGAACTTCCTGTGACGAATGCTAGACAAGCTTTACAAGGTAGAGCAGCTGGTGTGGACGTAGTGCAACCTGGATCTAAACCAGGTGCTGGACCACAAATTCGTATTCGTGGACGTAGATCTTTTAACGCATCCAATGACCCATTATACGTAGTAGATGGTATTCCATTATCTGGAGGTATTGATGATATTAACCCTTCAGATATTACATCCATGGAGGTATTAAAGGATGCTTCTGCAACGGCTATTTATGGTTCTAGAGGTGCCAATGGTGTCGTTATTATCTCTACTAAACGTGGTAAAGCTGGTAAAACAGTAGTATCCGTAGATTCTTATTATGGTGTAAACCAAGAATTAGGAACTATTCAAGTTATGAATGGTGCTGAATTTGCAGAATATAAGCGTGAATCTCGTCGTGCCGTAGGTCAATATCCTTTAGGGGCTGCCACTGCAGCTGATGATGCAAAAATATTTGAGCCTAGAGAGTTAACAAGTATTGCTACTGGTAGAAGTACTGATTATGTAGGTGGTATGTTACGTGCTGGAGCTATCCAAAGCCACCAAGTATCTGTTTCTGGTGGATCAGAAAAAACTACCTTTAATATTTCTGCTAACTACTTCAATGATATTGGTGTAGTTAAAATGCAAGATTTTACTCGTTATACATTCCGAGTGAACTTAGATCACCAAATCAATGATAAAATTAAAATTGGTTTATCTACTTTGGTGGTAAATAGTCTTCGTAACGGAGAGAACTTAAATATTCTTGGTGGAGCGATGCAAGAGAATCCACTAGGAGAGCCTTATGATGCTAACGGTAATTTAGTATTCTTACCTACCAATGACGGTTTAAGAACCAATCCATTTTCTGAGATTGTTCCTGGAGCAAATATTGATGAAAATAAGCGTTTCAGAACTTTCAACAGCCTTTATGGAGAATGGAACATTGCGAAAGGTTTAAAATACCGTGTAAACTTTGGACCAGACTTAACCATCGGACGTGCGGGTCGTTTTATTGGCGCTTTTACTAACAATAACCGTGGTGGTAATGCAACGGCAAGTATAAGTGAACAATTCTTGTTTAACTGGACATTAGAAAACGTGATTACGTATAACCGCAAATTCAAAGATGTTCATAACTTGAATTTTACGGGTTTACAGTCTATCCAACGTGATCGTGATGAGCGTACATCCATTTCAGTAAATGGTGTTCCAGCTGAATCTGAATCATACCACCGTCTTGGTGATGCAAGCCAGATTACAGGTGCTAATACAGACTTAATTGAATGGACTTTACTTTCATACATGGGTCGTTTGAACTATGACTACAAAGAAAAGTATTTGATTACTGCTACTTTACGTGCTGACGGTTCATCTCGTTTCGGAGCGAATACAAAATTCGGTCTTTTCCCTTCAGTGGCTGTTGGTTGGAATATGTCAGAAGAGCCATTTATCAAAGATATTACTGCTATAGATCAGTTGAAACTTCGTGCTAGTTGGGGAGCTATTGGTAACCAAGCTATTACTCCATACCAAACGCAAGCTTTATTAGGAAGAACAGCTTATGCTTGGGATAATGCAGCTGCTTACGGATATCGTCCAAATACCATTGGTAACCCAGATTTACGTTGGGAAACTTCTACTACTAAAAACGTAGGTTTAGATTTTAGTTTCTTACGTGGAAGAATCTCTGGTACAGCTGAATACTATGTGACAAATACTACTAACTTGTTGGCACCACAGCCACTACCTACTTCCATTGGTTTTGGTGGTTTTACCACTAACGTAGGAGAAACTCAAAATACAGGTCTTGAGTTAACTTTATCAACTGTCAATGTAGATAAAGGTGATTTTCAATGGACTTCGGATTTAATCTTCAACAGAAATAGAGAAGCCATTATTGAGTTAGCCAATGGTAAAGTAGATGATGTGGGAGCTGGTCGTTTTATTGGTCAACCATTAAGTGTTTTCTTTGATTACAAGAAGATTGGTATTTGGCAAACATCTGAAAAAGACGAAGCTGCTAAATATGGTGATAAAGTGGGTCAGATTAAGGTTCAGGACTTCAACAACGACGGTAAAATTAATGCAGATGATCGTCAGATTTTGGGTTCTGCTGTTCCATCCTTTACAGCTGGTTTAACTAACCGTTTCTCTTATAAGGGATTTGATTTATCATTCTTTGTATTTGCTCGTGTTGGTCAAATGATTCGTAGTCGTTTTCATGACAACGTAAACCAATTAGCGGGTCGTTACAACAACTTATCATTGAACTATTGGACGCCTAACAATCCAACCAATGAATTCCCTCAACCTGTAGTAACTCAAGAATTCCCTAAATACGGAAGTGCTTTAACTTACTTTGAAGGTTCATTTTTTAAGATTAGAAATATTAACATTGGTTATAATATTCCTGATAAGGTTGCTAAAAGATGGAAAATGGAAAGTGTTAGAGTATATGCAAGTATCCAGCAGCCTTTAATTTTGGCAGAGTATCGTCAAAAGTATAAAGGTATTGATCCAGAAACATTCGTAGATGGTGAGCAAGGTGTTGGTGGTGGTGAGGTTAATACCAACGTATCACCTGCTACAAGCATACTTACTTTTGGTGTAAATCTTAAATTTTAATAATATTTCAACTATTAATAGATATGAAAAGCTTTAAATTATTTAAAAAAATAAGTTTATTAGCAAATTTAGGATTGATTGGAACACTAGGTTTAGGTTTACAATCTTGTAATGATTTGCTTACAGAAAATGTAGTATCACGTATTGGTAATGATTACATCAATACAGCCAAAGGTTTAAATGATGCTACGAGTGCCGCATACTCTACCATGCGCTCTTGGTATGGTACAGAACGTGGAATGAACCTTACTATTTTTGGAACGGATTCATATACCAATGGGGCTGATGGTAGCTGGAAATTCATGAATACGTATACAACTGATTTTGATACCAGAAATGGTTTAGTTGCAGAAGTTTGGACTGATTTTTATCAAGGTATCAATACTTGTAATGCCATCATAGAACGTGCTCCAGCGGTGACTGGTTTAGCGGATGCAGTAAAAAAACAACGTGTAGCAGAGGCTAAATTTATTAGAGCTCATCATTATTTTATTTTGACTCAACTATTTGGCGGTGTGGATTTACGTTTAACTGAAACTTTGGCTCCAACTAAAGTAGTTAAGCGTAGTACGGTTGCTCAACAATATGCACAAATCATTAAAGACCTAACAGAAGCTTTACCTGATTTAGAAAATAAAGCAAGATCTGCTGATTATGGACGTATCACTCGTGCAGGAGCAGAGCACCTATTAGGTCGTGTGTATTTAACTAAGGCTACTTCAATTGCTAAAGCAAGTGATGATTATGCAAAGGCTATTGCAAGTTTGAAGAATGTTATCAGTAATTATGGTATTTCATTATTGCCAAATTTTGCTGATGTACATAGACAAGGAAATGAGATGAATAATGAGGTTATTTGGTCTATTCAATATACCCGTGATCCATTAACCAATGCAGGTGGAAATAATGCACACGTATTTTTTGGTATGGAATACGATGTATTGCCAGGCATGCAACGTGATACTGAAAATGGTCGTCCATTTAAGCGTTATGCACCTACAAAGTACACTCTTGATGTAGTTTTTAAAGATAGAGAAAATGATAGTCGTTATAAAAAGACTTTCAAAGATACTTATCTGTCCAACAGACCAGGTACCTACAACACGAGTTTTGACTTAACTAAGAAGACGGTTACGTTTGCCTTAGGGGATACGGCTATTTTCTTACCAGGTTATGAAATGCCAGAGGCAGAAAGAGCTAAAAAGAAATATCAGGTATTAGTTCCTTCTCGTTATGATGAGCGTATTTTTCTTGCAATTAATAAGCACTTTGACGGCGCTCGTGTAGATCGTACTCAATTTGAAGGTGGACGTGATTTCATCGCATTCCGCTTAGCTGATACGTATTTGATGCTCGCTGAAGCTCAATATTTCTCTGGTGCTATTTCTGATGCCGTTAATACATATAATGTGATACGCCGTCGTGCAGCATGGCCAGGAAAGGAATCTGCTATGTTAATTACAGCTGATCAGTTAAATGTAAATTTCGTTATGGATGAGCGTGAGCGTGAATTGTTAGGTGAACAATCTCGTTGGTTTGATTTAGCACGCTGGGGTAATTTGATTGAGCGTGTAAAGCTTCATAACCCACAAGCAGCACCGTATATTAAAGCCCACCATGTGTTAAGACCTATTCCTCAATTACAAATTGATAGAGCGGAAGGTACTTCTACAGGTTTTCCTCAAAATCCAGGCTATTAATATCAAATTGATTTTGTTATTTTGTAAAATTCCGAGGAGTCATTCTCGGAATTTTACTTTAAACTTATTTTTATGAAAAAACTATTTTTAATCTTATCTACTTGCCTAGCTTTTCAGGTAAATGCTCAAAATCAATCGGTTAGCTTCAAGAAAAACGATGCGGAAAAGAAGATTGACGTATTAGTAGGAGGCAAATATTTCACTTCTTATTTCTTTCCCGGTGAATCTGTTTTAAAAAAGGCGGTGCTTTTCCCTATTTTAAGTGCCAAAGGTAGTACCATTACCCGTGGGTATCCAGTGGCTATTCGTCCGGGCGAGCGAACTGATCATCCTCACCATGTAGGTATGTGGTTAAACTATGAAGATGTAAATGGTTTTGACTATTGGAATAATTCCAATAACATTTCGGAGGGAATGAAGAGCCATAAATTTGGAACCATAGTTCATGAGCAAATTTTGAACATGAAAGGTGGAAAAGACAAAGGAGAATTAGGAGTTTCGGCTACATGGATTGATAGCGATGGAAAAGGAGCAAAGGTTTTAGCGGAAAAAACTACCTATGCATTTTCTGGAACCTCCGATATCCGTGTGATTGACCGTATAACTACTTTGACTGCCCTAGCTGAAACAGTCTTATTCAAAGATGTGAAAGATGGCATGTTTGCTATTCGTGTTGCTCGTCAATTGGAAATCCCTTCCAATAAGCCTGATATTTTTACGGATGCACATGGTGTTGAGACTAAAGTGCCGGTTCTTGATAATACAGGTGTCAGTGGAGATTATGAAAGTAGTGAGGGTATCACTGGAGAAAAAGTTTGGAGTACAAGAGCCAAATGGATGAATTTAAAGGGTGTTTTAGATAATCATCCCATTAATATTGCCATTTTAGATCACCCAGCAAATGTTAGTTATCCTAGCTATTGGCATGCCAGAGGTTACGGATTATTTGCTGTGAATCCTTTAGGGGCTAAAGTTTTTAGTAATGGTAAAGATGAGCGTAATTTGACTTTGAAAAAAGGAGAATCTGTTACATTTAGATACAGAACTGTCATTGCAGATAAACAATTAAGTAAAGATGTTTTAGATAAAATGCAGGCTGAATTTGCTACGCAAGTAAAATAGGCATTTCTAATTCACGAAAAAGCTGTATTTTTGTCATGTATCAGGGGCTCTTTGAGCCCCTATTTATTTAATTTTATGAAGCTACAATTTTTAGGAGCGGCCAAACAAGTAACAGGAAGTATGTTCTTGTTAGAGTTAGAAGATGGCTTTAAGATATTGATTGATTGTGGTACGGATATGGAGAGGGAAATTGATTTTGATGAGCCTTATGAAAATAAAGCTTTTTTTCCTTTTGATGCCTCCCTGATTAATTTAGTAATTCTTACGCATGCTCATATAGACCATTCTGGTAATATTCCCATGTTATATCGAGAGGGTTATGAAGGGCAAGTTCTTTGTACTCCACCGACTGCAGAATTGGCTGAATTGCTATTGATGGACTCGGCAAATTTGCATTTGCGGAAATTGAAAGCGGCCCAGGGAGAAAGTCGAAAAAAGCACAAACAAATGGATCGCCTTTTACGTAAAGGTGATTTGTATTTACAAAAAGATGTAGAACATTCTGTAAATCATTTTATTACCATCCCATTTAGTAAGAAATTCAGGGCTACAGAAAACCTAGAAATCACGTTTATTCCTGCTGGGCACCTTTTAGGAGCGGCTCACGTACATTTGGGTATTACAGAAAATGGAGAGAAAAAAACCATTGGTTTTAGTGGTGATGTAGGTCGTAAAAACTATCCTTTGCACATAGATCCCCAAACCATGCCTCCTTGTGATTATTTGGTTTGTGAAACTACTTATGGTAATCGTATCCACGAAGACAAAGAAAGTACGAAAAAAGCATTAGGTGATATCATTAAAGCCACCTGTATCGACAAACCTGGAAGGTTAATTATTCCAGCATTTTCAGTAGGAAGAACCCAAGCTGTTTTATACACGCTAAATCGTTTGATTGAAGAGGATAATTTTCCTGCCATTCGGGTATTTACGGATAGTCCCATGGGGAAAAGTTCGACTCGGATTTATACCAAATATTCTTCTTATCTAAATCAAGAGGCCAGGGAATTTCAAGCTGAATATGATGAATTATTTGATTTTGACAATTTGAAATTTCTTCAAACTGAAAAGGAAAGTAGGGCCATTAAAAATTACCATGAACCATGCATTATCATTTCTTCTTCTGGAATGATTTCTGGTGGTAGAGTGGAAACACATATTGCCGATAATATTTCGAATACCTATTGTACCATTTTATTAATAGGATATGCGGCAGAAGGGACTTTAGGAAGGCAATTATTAGCAGGAACAGACCATATTCAAGTACGTGACCGCGAATATAAAGTTCATGCTCAAATTCGTAAAATCGACGTATTTTCAGGCCATGCTGATAAATTAGGTTTGTTGGATTTTGTTAAAGTTCAAAGCCCTAGTACGCTTAAAAAAGTATTTTTATCACATGGGGAAGAGGAAAGTATGGTAGAATTCAAAGAAGAGTTAACAAATTTGGGATATCAGGAAGTTATTTTGCCTGAAAAGAATCAAACTTTCATTCTTTAATTGATAATTTTACAATTGAAATTAACATCTACTATGAGAACATTATTAGAATTTGAAAAGCCAATTGCTGAATTAGAGGATAAGTTGATAGAAATGCGCAAATTAGCAATTGAAAATAATGTCGATGTTACTGCTACGGTTCAATCATTGACAGAAAAAATTCTAGAATTGAAAAAAGAGACATTTTCTAATTTAACTCGTTGGCAAAGGGTTCAGTTATCTAGACATCCTGATCGTCCTTACACATTCGATTATATTGAAAAAATTTGTGAAGAATTTATTGAAATACATGGTGATCGCTCGGTAGCCGATGATAAGGCCATGGTTGGTGGATTTGGAAATATAGATGGAGAATTTTCTGTTATGTTTATAGGCCAACAAAAAGGTCGTAATACCAAACAAAGGCAGTATCGTAATTTTGGTATGCCCAATCCAGAAGGATATCGTAAGGCTTTGCGTCTTATGAAAATGGCTGAGAAATTCAATAAGCCTATTGTCTGCTTAATAGATACTCCAGGGGCATTTCCAGGCCTAGAAGCCGAAGAAAGGGGTCAGGGGGAAGCTATTGCGCGCAATATTCGCGATATGTTTATGTTAAAAGTGCCTGTTATTTGTATCATCATTGGTGAAGGAGCATCAGGCGGTGCATTAGGTATAGCTGTTGGTGACCGCGTTTTGATGATGGAAAATACTTGGTATTCAGTTATTTCACCTGAATCCTGTTCTTCTATTTTATGGAGATCATGGAATTATAAGGAGCAAGCGGCTGAAGCATTAAAATTGACTGCCAATGATATGGAGCAAAATGGTTTAATCGATGGAATTATACCAGAGCCGCTAGGTGGTGCTCATTTAGATCCCGATGCAGCAGCAGCGAAGATGAAAGCTGTAATCAAGGAGGAGTTGAAAAAGCTTTGTGCCATGGATTCTCGTGCACGTATTGATGCTCGTATAGATAAGTACGGTAAAATGGGTGTTTTTGTTGAATAAATGATATGCCATCAGCTGTTCCATCTCTGCTATTTGATTTAGGGAATGTTTTATTACCCATAGATTTAGATAAAACGTATCAATCTTTTGCGAATTTTTCTTCTCGATACACGGCCGAAGAAATCGAAGAAATAACCCATAATGAGGCCTTATGGGCAAATTATGAAAGTGGTTTGCAATCAGACGCAGCATTTAGAGATTCACTTCGAAATGCTTTATTTCTAGATTGTTCAGATGAACAATTTGACCAAGCTTTTTCTGCTTTATTATTGGATTTTCACCCAGGTGTTTATGCTTGGCTAGAAAATGTAGGTAAAAAATTCCCCATATACTTATTAAGTAATACTAGTTCTATTCATGCTCAGCAATTTACTCAGGTGCCTCTGGGGCCTGAAGGTGAAAGTCTGTTTGCATTATTTAGAAAAACCTTTTTTTCCTTTGACTTAGGAATGATTAAGCCAGATGAAAATATTTATCACCATGTTCTGAATGAATTATCCTTAAAACCAGATCAACTAGTTTTTTTTGATGATAATTTTCATAATATTGAATCAGCAAAACGAGTAGGCATTGATGGAGTGCTCATTAATCCTTCGTGTTCTTTAAAACAAATTGACTCCTATTTATTGCAATTATGCTCATAAAATCTGCTTTGTTCGATTGGTTCTTTACTGGAATGGGTTGGAAGATGAAAGGAAATATACCCAGAGATATTCCCAAAAGTATAGTTATTGTATGCCCACATGCCACATGGGTTGATTTTCCAATTGGTTTGGGAGTGAGGTCTTTATTGGATATGAAAATCTATTTTTGGGGAAAGAAAGAATTGTTTAAAGGAGCTTTTGGTTGGCTTTTTCGTTGGTTGGGAGGCTATCCTGTTGATAGGTCAAAAAATCAAAATTTAGTAAGTGCCATCGTGGATATTTACCAAGCAAATAAATATTTCCATGCTGCATTAGCACCTGAAGGAACCCGAAAAGATGTTCAGGAATTAAAAACAGGCTTTTATCATATTGCTGTTCAAGCAAATATTCCTATTATAATGGTGGGTTTTGATTACGTCAATAAATGTGTACAAATTAATGACCCTTTTTACCCTAGTGGTGATTTTGAGGTAGATAAAAAGGTGATAGCTCAATATTATAAATCCATTCCTGGTACCCAAAAATCTTGGATTAAAAATTATTTAGCTTGAAAAGCCAATGCTGATTCAAACATTAGTTTAGCTGATTTTTTTGAAGCTCCAGATGGCCCGATGATTTGTACCAATTCTTGATATAATTCCAATTGTTTTTTTCTCGTACTTGAGCCACTTTCAAGTAATTGCTTCAATTTTAGCGCTATATGAGAAGCCGTAAACTTTGATTGAATCATTTCGGGTACAGCCTCCTTTCCCAAGATAATGTTTACTAAAGAAATGAATTTTATTTTAACCACTAATTTGGCTAAAGAGTAAAATAGCCAGTCAGTCTTATAAACTACAATTTGGGGAACCTGCAATAAAGCTGTTTCTAAAGTAGCTGTACCGGAGGTGACAATTGCAGCTTTGGAAACTTGCAGTAAGTTATATGTGTCATCATAAATGACATCTAAATCATATGAGTTATAAATGGACTTCCAATCAGATAATCCTGCAACATAAAAATGTACGTGAGGGAAAGCCAATTTTAATTCATGAAAGATGGGCAAGGCCACTAAAATTTCTTGCTTTCTACTCCCTGCCAATAGAGCTACACAAGGATGCTGTATCTTATTTTGAGCTTCAAAATAGGGATTAGGATGAAAACTGTCAATCGAATCTTTTAAGGGATTTCCCACATAATGTGTCGATATGCCCTGTTCTTCAAATAGTTTTTTCTCAAAAGGGAAAATGACATATAATTCGTCAATCCATTTTTTAATAACGTCAACACGGCCTTTATTCCATGCCCAGACTTTGGGTGCTATGTAAAATTGGGTGTGAAATCCTTGTAATTTAGCAATCCTGGCTGCTTTTAGATTGAATCCACCATAATCTATGAAGATGATTGTATCCGGCTGAAAGGATTGAACCTGATTTTTGAATTTTTGAAATAAACCTTTTAGTCGTTGAATATTTTGTAATACACCTAGAAGGCCCATTATAGCCAATTCTTTATGGTGAATAAGTACTTCAGCACCTGCTTCTTGCATATCATCACCGCCCCAGGCTTGTATACTAGCAGTTGGGTCTAATGCCAATAGCTCCTTGATTAATTTGGAACCATGTAAATCGCCTGATTTTTCTCCTGCTAATATGAAATACTTCATTAATTTTCTCCGTAGTATTCTACTGAGTTTTTATTGGTTTCCACTAAATGGATTTTATGCAATTCAGCACTGGTAGATGCAGATTTGATTTTAGGAGCTAAAATTTTCCAAAATTCCATGACTAGATTTTCACAACTGGCTAATTTACCCCTCATAAAATCTACGTCCATATTTAAGTTTTTGTGATCTACTTTGTCTATAATCTCCTTCTTAATTAATTTACCCAATTCTTTTAGATCAAATACAAATCCTGTTTCAGGATCAGGATTTCCTTTCACCGTCACGATTAATTCAAAATTATGGCCATGCCAATTTTTATTGGCACATGGACCAAAAACTTCCTCATTCTTTTCTTCAGACCAGTTGGGATTATATAGCCGATGAGCGGCATTAAAATGTTCCTTACGGATGACGTAAACCATTGTTTTCAGTTGTTTAAAGTGAAGGTGAACTGGGAAAACATTAGCAGAATCACCATTAATTCTACAAAGGTATGGAATGCTATTGGGATTCTACGTAAATTTGAAGGCTAAATCTATATAATCTATTTAATTATGATCATTGTTACAGGAGCTGCTGGATTCATTGGTAGTTGTTTAATTCAAAAACTGAATGAGTTAAATTTCAATTACATTATCGCAGTGGATGATTTTTCTTTTGAAGAGAAAAACAAAAATTTATTCGGTAAAAAAATCAAAGAAAAAGTTGAAAGGACTCAGTTTTTTTCATGGTTAGATTCGAATTTCCGAGAAGTAGAATTTATTTTTCACATTGGTGCCCGTACTGATACTACGGAGTTTGATAAATCTATTTTTGATGATTTAAATGTGAATTATTCTAAAGAAATTTGGAATCGTTGTGTGGAATATCAAATTCCCCTAGTTTATGCTTCTTCAGCCGCTACCTATGGTTTAGGGGAATTGGGGTATGATGATGATGAAAGTAAAATTCCAGGTTTAAAGCCTTTAAACCCGTACGGAGATTCTAAAAATGATTTTGACATTTGGGCATTACAACAAGAAAAGAAACCTTTCTTTCGGGCTGGTTTGAAGTTTTTCAATGTGTATGGACCCAATGAATACCATAAAGGAAGAATGGCTTCTGTCATTTGGCATGCGTTTCGTCAAATTAATGAAAAAGGTAGCCTTAATCTTTTTAGATCCCATAGACCTGATTATGGGGATGGAGAACAGATGCGTGATTTTATTTATGTCAAAGACTTAATCGATGTTTGTATATTCTTTATGGAACATCGTAAGAATTCGGGAATTTATAATTTAGGTACTGGCATTGCACGTTCATTTAATGATTTAGGGAAAGCTACTTTTGCAGCCATGGGTAAGGAAGCTGTGATTAACTACATAGATACGCCATTGGATATACGTGATAAATACCAATATTTTACTGAAGCGAATATGGATAAATTACGTCAAATTGGTTTCACGCAGCCTTTTCATACACTAGAGGAGGGTGTAAAAGATTACGTGCAGAATTACTTACTTAAGAAGGCTTATTGGTAATTTTTTTCCAAGCCTCTTCTAGAAATCCTTGGCCATAGGCAATTAACTGAATGTTAGCTGCGATAAGGCCAAGGATTGCTATTTTAAAGCTTTTTGTTTGAACGAGTGAATCTATCAAGATCCCCAACCAATACAACAAGACAAATCCACTTAAGTATTTTCCAAAACTTGGGAATACTAATAAGTTAAGTCCTACAAAGAGTAATCCGATCAGATAGCAAGCTGGAAAAAAATGAACCCATTTTAACTCATTCGGAAAGAAGCGGGAGATATTGATTCTAGCTCTACCAAAAAAATGCAATTGCTTATAAAATTGAGCAAAATCAGTGCGTCTTTTATGGTATATGAAAGCCTTGGGTAAAATGGCCGATTTGAAACCTAAGGATAAACAACGGATACTGAATTCTATATCTTCCCCCATCCGGGTGATTTTAAATCCTTGAGTAGCTTCCCAAACTTTTCGGGAAATACCCATATTAAAACTTCTAGGATGAAATGTTCCACCTACGTTCTTTTCCTTCCCACGAATTCCACCTGTGGTAAATAGGCTGGTCATACTAAAACTTATGGCTTTTTGAATAGGAGTAAAGCTTGGATGATCTTTATCCGGTCCACCGAATAAATCAAGATTCTTTTCTCGAATTCCTTTTTCTACTTCCTCTAAATAAGTAGGTTCAATTAAAGCATCGGAATCCAAGATGATAAAAAAATCACCTTTGGCCCTTTCAAAAGCATAGTTTCGAGCAAAACCTTGTCCGCCATTTTCTTTATAAAAATATTGGATATCTAATTTAGAGGCGTAGCTTTTTACGATTTCATTGGATGAAATGGTGGAACCATCTTCTATTACGAGGACTTCGAATGGCTGGTATTTTTGTTGAACCAAACATGTCAGTAGTTCATCCAACTCGTGTGGACGATTGTATACAGGAATAATGACACTAAAGAAAGTGGATATTTCCTTCATTTGAAGCATTTTTGAGTAGGGCAATTATGCTTTCCTCGTTTTCTCTAAGGCTATTTTACTAGCTTTTAGTATGTGCTCAATATGTGATTCGTCTAAAGCAGCAGATAAAAACCAAGACTCAAATTGTGATGGAGGTAAATAAACTCCTTGGTTCAACATTTCTCTAAAGTATATACCAAATTTGCTTGTGTCTGAGGTCTTTGCATCGCTAAAATTCTTCACTGCTGTTTTAGTAAAGAACAAAGTAAACATAGAACCTATTTGGTTGACAAATCCATCTATTTGAAGATCAGCTATTTGTTGACGTATTCCTTCAGCCAAAGCTTTTCCTTTTTTATCTAATTCTTGATAAACCTCAGGATGTTCAGTGATTAAATTTAACATGGCTAATCCTGCCGTCGTGGCAAGTGGATTTCCGGATAAAGTACCAGCTTGATAAACAGGTCCAGCGGGAGCAATCATATTCATAATTTCAGCCTTTCCTCCATATGCACCTACCGGCAAGCCACCACCAATGATTTTACCTAAAGTGGTTAAATCAGGTTGAACATCAATTAGTCCTTGGTATCCAGAAGCTGACAGCCTAAAGCCCGTCATAACCTCATCAAACATTAATAGACTACCATTTGCCTCGCAGAGTTGTTTAATTCCTTCTATAAACCCTGGTTCTGGAAGTACTAGTCCCATATTACCAACAACTGGTTCTAATATTACTGCTGATATGGCATTGGGATTAGCTTCAAATAGGTGCTTTAATGAGTCTAAATCATTGTAAATAGCTGTCAAGGTATCTTTAGCAGTAGATACTGTTACACCGGGACTATCAGGGGTACCTAGAGTAGCTACTCCAGAACCGGCTGCAATTAAAAATGAATCTCCATGACCATGATAACAACCTTCAAATTTGATGATTTTATCTCTTTTGGTGTAAGCTCTTGCCAATCGAATGGCAGCCATAGTGGCTTCGGTTCCTGAATTTACCAATCGAACTTTTTCGATGGAAGGAATCATGGAAACAATTTTTTCTGCAATTAAGACCTCATTATAAGAAGGTGCACCAAATGAAAATCCATTGGCTAAGGCTTCTCTTACAGCATTTTCGATGCTAGGATGAGCTTGGCCAAAAAGCATGGGTCCCCATGATCCAATTAGATCTAGGTATTCTTTGCCATCCACATCTTTCAAATACGCTCCTTTAGCTGATTGAATGAATAGGGGCGAACCACCCACCGATTTAAATGCTCGTACCGGTGAATTAACTCCACCAGGTATTACAGCTTGTGCCCGTTCAAAATAGGAAGCACTTAATGACTCCATATTATTTCTTCTTCTTAGTATTGGTGTTCTTTTGTTCTTTTTGTTGTTCCTCAATCGCCTTCATTTGCGTCTGAAGGTACTGTGAAAAACGTGATTTTTTTGCACCACCACCTGCAGCTATTTTCTTACGGTTTTCATCTAAGAGACGCTTGATTTTATCCTCATCAACAAATTTACGAATGGCTAATTGTTGGCCAATCGTTACTAAATTGGAAACAAAGTAATAGAAACTTAATCCTGCAGGAAATGAGTTCATTACAAACATAAAAATGACAGGAGTAACATAAGCCATCATTTTCATATTGATCGGTTGACCTGGTTGATCTGGTGTGATTTGGTTGTTATAATAACCATAGGCTAATTGAGACAAGGTCATTAACAAACAAAACAAACTAACATGAGAACCATAAAATGGTATACTAAATGGCAGGTCTAATACAGAATCAAAAGTAGATAAGTCATTTGCCCACCAAAAAGATTCCTGTCTTAGGTTAATTAAATTCGGAAATAACATAAACACGGCCATTAGAACAGGCATGGTAGCTAATACAGGGATACAACCACTTAGGGGATTCACACCTACTTCACCATATAACTTCATGGTTTCTTGCTGAACTCTAGCAGCATCATCCCCAATTTTTTCTTTGATTGCCGCTATTTCTGGTGCCAAAATTCTAGTTTTGGCCATAGATACATAAGACTTGTATGTTAAGGGCAATAAGGCAGTTTTGATAATCAATACCAATAAAACGATTAGCAAACCATAATTAGAAACAATACTTTCTAAAAAGTCGAATAGAGGGACAAACACATAGCGGGTGATAGGAAGTAAAAAGTCATAACTCAATTTGACATTTTTCCCAAAAGATGGTGCTACGTGTTTAATGATGGAATAATCATTTGGTCCAAAGTAAAATTTAAAACTAGATTTACCTGCGAGTAAATCTTGTGATGAACCTATGATATTCGCATCTAAGGTTTTTATGTTCAAAGAGTCATTTAAGTTAGGGGTACTACTTAAAGAGGCCTTTTGAAATTGAAAACCTTGGGGGATTAAACCAGCTATGAAATATTTCTTTTTAAAGGTAACCCAATCCAGCTTGGCGGTGATATTTTCTGCTTCATTGGCCGATGGGTTCTCAGACAAATAATCAAATTCTTCATCTTCATGTAAAAGATAGTTGATGGTTGCTTTTCTTTCCTCGGCAATATCTTTCTCCGTTTGATGAATATTCTCTTTCCAATGAATTTGGTACTCAGCTCCTAAATCGGTACCTAAAGATTTAGCATCAATGGCATAGTTTAACTCAAATCCTTCTTTTGGGAGGCTATAGGTTTGTTTAATGATCTTTCCAGAAGGCAAAGTGCTTGTAAATTCTATACTTTGTGCACTTGATTTTGCCTGATAAGCTAGATCATTCAACTTTATTTTTTTGCCAGAGATTGGAAGCTCTACATCGAATTGATCCTTTTTTGAATCAAACAACTTTAATCCTGCTTTAATGCCTTGATTATAGTTTTTGTATGATTCATAATTCTTTAGGGTAACTGAAACAATTTTACCTCCGTAATTGCTTAGCTGAACTTGAATATCCTTGTTTTCTAGGACAAAAATTTCCTCCTTAACAACTAAAGCTGAGGAATCCAATGTTGGACTTACCGCAGGAGAAAGAGGAGCTTTTAAAGAATCTATCTTTTTGTTACTTGCTACGGTTTTGGTACTTGTTTCACTCTTAATCGGTTCTTTGGGTGCAAAGAAGTATTGATAGCCTAATAACATGGCTAAAATCAATACAATACCGGTAACTGAATTCCTATCCATAAGATATATCTAAATACTATTTTGAATTTTTTATAAAAGGAACAGCATGTTGGTATGCTGCTTTAACAAAATGAACAAACAGAGGCGATGGAGCTTCTACTGTCGACTTATATTCTGGGTGAAATTGAACACCCACAAAAAATGGATGATTCGGTAATTCCACGATTTCAACCAAATTACTATCAGGGTTTAAACCTGAGGTAAGCATACCTGCTTGATGAAACTGATCTAAAAAAGTATTGTTAAATTCATAACGATGCCTATGGCGCTCTTGAATGGCTGTTTTACCATAAATTTTATGAGCTAATGTACCTTTTTCAATTTTACAAGGATAAGCTCCTAAACGCATTGTACCACCTTTTTCAGAAACTTTTTTCTGATCCTCCATGATATCAATTACTGGATAAGGAGTCTCAGGATTCATTTCAAAAGAATGCGCATCTTCTAATCCGATGACATTACGCGCAAATTCAATCACCGCACATTGCATTCCTAAACATATCCCTAAAAATGGAATTTTGTTTTCACGAGCAAATTTCACCGCATTGATTTTACCTTGAATACCCCTTTCTCCAAATCCTGGAGCTACTAAGATTCCATCCAATCCAGCTAAGGTTTCTTGAATGTTTTCATCATCCATCGTTTCAGACGAAATCCACTTAACATTTACTTTAATTTCGTTGGCTACACCAGCATGTATAAATGCCTCTGCAATGGACTTATATGAATCTTTTAGTTCAACATACTTTCCAATTAATCCAATGGATATTTCGAATTTTGGATTTTTTAATTTGGTTAAAAAGTTTTTCCAATTGACTAAATTAGAATCTTTATCGTTGTAAATATCTAATTTGTATAATACTCGACTATCCAAACGTTCCTCTTTCATTAATAATGGAACATCATAAATGGTCTCAGCATCCATGGCTTCTATAACATCCTGTTCGGTTACGTTACAGAATAGGCCAATTTTACGCTTCATCTCTTGAGGTAAAGGATGCTCTGTTCTACAAACTAAAATGTCGGGTTGTATTCCTGATTCAGATAAAGTCTTAACCGAGTGTTGAGTAGGTTTAGTTTTTAATTCACCTGCAGAACTTAAATAGGGGATAAGCGTCAGATGTATAAATAAGGTATTTTTCTCTCCTAAATCCCATTTTAACTGTCGAGCAGCTTCAATGAAAGGTAAGGATTCAATATCTCCGACACAACCTCCGATTTCAGTAATAACTATATCAAATTTACCAGTCTCACCTAAGAGTAAAATGTTTCGTTTGATTTCGTCAGTAATATGAGGCACTACTTGAACCGTTTTACCTAAATAATCACCCCTTCTTTCTTTGGTAATTACATTGTGATAAATTCTACCGGTGGTAATATTGTTTGCCTGACTAGTGGGCGTATTTAAGAATCGCTCGTAATGGCCTAAATCTAGGTCGGTTTCAGCGCCATCATTCGTAACATAACATTCCCCATGTTCATAAGGATTTAATGTTCCTGGATCAATATTAATATATGGATCGAATTTTTGAATGGTACAGCTTAATCCTCTGGCCTGCAAAAGCTTGGCTAAAGAAGACGCTATGATGCCTTTACCTAATGAAGAAGTTACTCCACCCGTAACGAAAATGTACTTTGATTTCTTTGTGGTCCCTTTACCTGACATTGGGAATTTGTTTGTTTGGTTACGGGAAACAAAGATAGCAATAAAAGGCACACCGAATTAATCCTATTTTTATTTTATCTTGCATTCTAAACAGTTTTTTCATGTTAGCCTCCCCATTACAACTTTTTTCTGCTTCTGCCGGGTCCGGTAAAACCTATACGCTAACATTGGAATACCTGAAATTATCTTTGCGCGAAGTAGAATCTCGTGGTTATTTCCGTAGAATTCTAGCTGTTACCTTTACCATTAAGGCGGCAGAGGAAATGCGTTCTAGAATAATCAAGGCCTTATCGGGAATAGCAGCCTATCCAAATTTTCTGGATATGGCTGAAAAAGCTCAGCAAGAATCTTTGCAGTTATTGCAACGTATTCAAGATGATTTGGCTAATGAGGGAATCATAGTGAGTTTAGAAGAGTTGTCGATAAGGGCATCGGTTACCTTACAACAAATATTACAAGATTATGGGCTATTTTCTGTAATGACGATTGATGCCTTTGTGCAAAGGCTCAGTAGTTCCTTCGTTGAGGAACTAAACTTGCCCAGTCAATTTGAAGTGATTTTAGATATTAATTCATTAATGAATGATTTAATGGATCAATTACTTGATAAGGTAAATCATGCGGGTGATTCTGAGTTGACGGCCTTGGTGCTATCATTTGCTCGTCAAGAGGTATTGGATGGCAGAAATTGGAATCGGATTAGGCAAAGTTTGATCGATTTTTTGCGAATATCTTTCGATGAGCAATATTTTTCCATCAAACCCAGTATGGATGCTTTTGCTATGTCCGACTTTTTACTTATTGAAAATCAATTAACTAATAAAATTCAATTAGTTGAAAATCAATTAGTTGTTTTGGCCAAGCAAATTATTGATTTAGCTGATTCAATTGCTGTTCCTGAAACAGAATTTGCCCTTGGCACCAAAGGACCAATCAATTCATTTAGAAAAGTTGTGCTGGCCCGAGGTTTTAAAATGGAAAATTATTCATCGATCAGAAAAGCTTTTGAACAAAACAAATGGTATGCAGCTAAAGCAGCCCCAATGAATAAAATTCGAATCGAGGGTATTTCAGATAGGTTATCCGATTTAGCACAGGAATTTATTCAATTATATGATGATGAGATTAGGCGCTATCTACTTTATAAATTAGTAGCCAAAGATTTAAAAAAAATAGCCTTGATTTCATCCATAAATGAAGAATATCAAGTTTATCAAAAAGAACAATCCAGTGTTTCTATTTCAGAATTTGCGCGTAGAATCAACGAAATAATTTCACAAGATCCAGTGCCATTTATATATGAAAAGTTAGGTGATCGATATTTCCATATTTTGATAGACGAGTTTCAAGATACCTCTATTTTACAATGGAAAAACTTTATGCCCTTGCTGGAAAATACGGTTTCATTGGGTAAAAGAAATTTATTAGTCGGAGACGCCAAACAATCCATTTATAAATTTAGAGGAGGTGAAGTTGGTTTGATAGCTTCATTGTCTACTCAAAATCCTGTTTTATTAGGAAATAAAATAAATGAGTCTGAATTAGACCAGGGGCGTTTTGAATATTTGATGAATCAAATCAATTTAAATCAATTAGAAAGTAATTACCGTAGTGCTCCCGAAATAGTGGAATTTAATAATGACTTGTTTACGTGGATATCCCAACAAGCTGAATATCAAAATTTTAGTGCTTTGTTGGAACCTGTGTATGGTCAAAATATGGTTCAGGAACCTAAGATTTCCTCTCAAAAAATGTCAGGTTTGGTGGATTTTTATTTGTATCATAAACCTTTGAACACAAAAGAAAATCAAGATTGTGAATCTGAATGGATGTTTCAACAAGTAATTCATTTAATTGAACACAATTTGTCTCTTGGTTTTCAATTAGGCGATATTTCAATATTGACCCGTAAAAACAAGCAAGCACAATTTTTAGCTATTCAGCTAAAGGAGGCGGGGTATCCAGTAATTTCTGCAGACTCTTTATTGGTGTATTATTCTTCTCAAGTGTCCTTTATCATGGCCTTGCTAAAAATTAAAGTTGATTCATCGAAACAAGTATTACTTTTTGAGGCTGCTTATGCCTTAGCAGATGCCTTGGGTAAACCTATATCTTTAGAAGCCTTGGATTTTCTACAAAATCGAAATATTAAAAATGCCAACCACCAAAAAAATCTTCATCAGTATGTACAAGATTATTGGGGTATTTCTTTGGATAAGGTGTGGGAAGGAGATGATTTATTTGATACTGTTTATCAAATTTTGGGAATTTTTGATTTGTTCAATCAAGGCGAAGGAGTTGAATACCTGTTAAAATTCTTGGATATTATTCATGAGTTTTCTCTGAAAAACACTTCATCCATTGAAGAATTTATCAACTATTTTGATTTAAATAAACATAGTTTCAGTATTTCTTGTCCAGAAAATGTAGATGCTATCACCATTACCAGTATTCACAAGTCAAAGGGGCTTGAATATCCTGTAGTGATACTTCCTTTTGCGACTTGGTCCCATCAAGTCAGTGAACGAGATAAGATATGGTTAAAATTAGATGAAACGGATGATGAATTTTATGTAGAGGAAAAAGGCAATTTACCTTACTTTTATGCAAGGGCAAATGCCAGTGACCTAGACCATTTTCCTTTTTTAGCCGAACAAAAAAAGAAAGAATTAGATGCTATTTTCCTAGATTCTTTAAATATGATGTATGTAGCTAGTACTAGAGCCAAGCAGCATTTGCATATTTTATTATCAGAGCCTCATTCGGAAGCCCATTCAAGAACAAAAACTACTTTTAAACAATCAATAGGTCAAATCTTGGTAGATTACCTAAAATCTCATCAAATTAATCCAAATACCTATCCAAGCCATGCCGATCCTGCCTTTCAAGAAAGTAGTTCTTATTATTTAATTCGTCAATCTGCTTCCTTTGTAAGAAAACATTCTGGTTTAGAAAAGGACCAACAAGTGAATGTAATTCTACAAGCTCAAACCTTTAATAAACCATTGTTGCGAGTTAAATCTTCACAAACCGATTTATATACCTTAGCAAAAGAAAAAAGAGAAAAAGGTAAAATCATTCATGAGCAATTAGAAAAATTGAAATCTTATGAAGAAATAGATGAAAATACTCTCTTACCTGAAGTGATTGATTTGCTTAAAATTGATGAGATAAAACAGTTTTTTAAACCGGATGAACTATATTTTTCTGAGGAGGATATTTTATTACCTGATGGTAATGTAATTCGTCCTGACCGAGTGGTGAAAAGAAACGATTCTTTGATGGTGGTGGATTATAAAACGGGTAAAAAAGATGTAAAACATATTGAACAAGTAAATACTTATTGTGAAGCTTTGAGGAAAATGGGCCATAGTAATGTCAAGGGAGTAATTATCTACACGGAGGATAAAGAAGTTAATTATGTATAAAAGATTTGCTTATGTAATTTGTAGTATCCTGATTTTATCTTCCTGCTCACTTTGGAAAAAAACAATTCAATTTTTAGGCATATCTAGGAAAGAAGCCATAGAAAACAATTTTAGTTTAAGAGAAATTGATCAAATCATACAATCTGGTTTAACTTATCGAGGTATTCCGTATCGTACGGGAGGGACGGATAAAAAAGGTATGGATTGTTCTGGTTTGTTATTTCGAATGTATTCAGATCAAAATTTTCAGATACCTAGATTGTCAAAAGATCAATCTCAGTTTGGCTTACCTGTTTCAATTCAGCAAGCTCAAGTCGGGGATTGGATATTTTTTGCCACCAGTCAAAAAAATATCATCAATCATTCTGGTATTATTTCCCAAATTAAATCGGCTAATGAGGTATATTTTCTACATGCTAGTACCTCCAAAGGAGTGAGGGAAGATAATTTATATTCATCTTATTGGCTTAAAAGTTTTGTAAAAATTATTCGACCATTTAAAAATTAATGCAAGCTTGAAGGATAAAAGCAATGCTTGATGTATTTTTGCATTCTTTTTAAATAAAACTATGTCGAAAAAGGTAATTGTAATTGGTGCAGGTGGAGTAGGAAACGTGGTAGCGAAAAAATGCGCAATGAATCCCCAGTTTTTTTCTGAAGTGGTCTTAGCTTCTAGAACATTATCAAAATGCGATGCTATCGCTCAAGAAGCCAAGGAGATAGGTTTACCTATTGCCATCAAAACTCGAAAAGTGGATGCAGATTCAGTTCCAGAGCTTATTCAATTGTTTACTGAAGAAAAGCCTTTCATGGTAATCAACGTGGCTTTACCATATCAAGATTTAACCATCATGGATGCCTGTTTAGCAACGGGTGTTCATTATTTAGATACGGCTAATTACGAACCCAAAGATGAAGCCAAATTTGAGTATTCTTGGCAATGGGCATATCAAGAGCGATTTAAGGAAGCTGGATTAATGGCTTTGTTGGGTTGTGGTTTTGACCCTGGTGTAACAGGTGTTTATACCGCTTATGCCAACAAGCATTACTTTGATGAAATGCACTATTTGGATATTATTGATTGTAATGCTGGAGACCATGGCAAGGCCTTTGCTACTAATTTTAATCCTGAAATTAATATCCGTGAGATCACGCAAAAAGGGAAATATTGGGAAAATGGTCAGTGGGTTGAAATAGATGCTATGTCCATACATAAGCCTATTGAATATCCTAATATTGGCCCTAAGGAGTCGTATTTATTATACCATGAGGAGTTAGAATCTTTGACTAAAAATTTCCCAACTTTGAAGCGTGCTCGTTTTTGGATGACTTTTGGTCAGGCTTATTTAACCCACTTGGAGGTATTGCAAAACGTAGGTATGACTTCCATACAACCAATTAAATTCAATGGAATGGATATTGTTCCTTTGGAATTTTTAAAAGCTGTTCTTCCGGAACCGGGTACCTTGGGTGAAAACTATTCGGGTCAAACTTCCATTGGATGCCAGATTAAAGGTGTTAAAGATGGCCAGGATGCCACATACTACGTGTACAATAACTGTCACCATGCAGAATGCTACAAAGAAGTTCAGGCGCAAGGTGTTAGTTATACGACCGGCGTACCAGCCATGATTGGAGCAAGCCTGATGATACAAGGAGAATGGATGAAGCCAGGTGTATTTAACGTAGAAGAGTTTAATCCAGATCCTTTTATGGAAATGTTGCAAATTCATGGATTACCTTGGCATGAGTTGCATAATATCACACTTCCTCATGAGTACTAGACCGAGAGAAGTTTATGCTTCTATACCTTCACCTTGCTTTGTATTGGAGGAGAATTTATTGCTGAATAATCTCAAGCTTTTACAAAAAGTACAGAAAGAAGCTGATATTGAGATTATCTGTGCTTTAAAGGGGTTTTCTTTTTATCATGAATTCCCTTTAGTTAGGCAATATTTAGCAGGGGCCACAGCAAGCTCCCTGCATGAGGCAAGGTTGGCCCATGAAGAAATGAAGGTTAAGTGCCATGTTTATTCACCCGCTTACTTAGAAAAAGAATTTGAAGAATTGACATCTTATACGAGTCACCTTTCATTTAATTCTTTAAATCAATATCATCAGTTTTATTCCAGAGCTACCCAAAAAGGTATTTCATGTGGTATACGAATCAATCCTGAATATGCGGAGGTTGAAACGGACATGTATAATCCATGCGTACCAGGTTCAAGATTAGGTATTCGTCGATCTGATTTAGGTGATTCTTTACCTGAGGGAATAGAAGGTTTACATTCACACACCTTATGTGAAAATGATTCTTTTGTTTTAGAAAGAACATTAGCTGTTATTGATGAAAAATTTGGTGATTTATTGCCAAAGATCAAGTGGTTAAACCTGGGGGGCGGGCATTTAATTACCCGTGCAGATTATCAAGTCGACCACTTAATTCAATTATTAAAAAGGTTTAAAGCTAAATACCCTAATTTATCCATCATTTTAGAACCTGGTTCTGCGGTAGGTTGGCAAACAGGATTTTTGAAATCTACCGTGTTAGACATTGTACATTCTGCGGGTATTGATGTGGCTATCATAGATGTATCATTTGCCGCCCATATGCCTGATACATTAGAAATGCCTTATAAACCTCGAATTCGGTTTGCAAATTCTGAGCCACAATTAGGAAAACCTACCTACCGATTTGGTGGAATGACCTGCCTAGCTGGTGATTATTATGGTGATTATTCTTTTGAAGAACCCTTGAAAATAGGGGATGAAATCATTTTGGAAGACATGATTCACTATACCATGGTTAAAACCACCACCTTCAATGGCGTAAATTTACCTAGTATTGGTAAAATTGATACGAATCAAAACTTTGTCTTATACAAAAGTTTTGGTTATGAATCTTTCAAAGATCGTCTATAAATTATCAGATTGTTTTATTTAATTATCAGTTTAATTAGCAAAAATTAGACTGATAGAGAGTACGTTTGTACTAGGTGGTGATTTAAAATAGACTACCCGATTAGAAGATTTGTCAAATTTTCAAAATTTGACAAATCTCTTGGTGGAGAAGATCGGGCTCGAACCGACGACCTCTTGCATGCCATGCAAGCGCTCTAGCCAACTGAGCTACATCCCCATGCTAGACTGCAAATGTCATGATTTTTTAGGGAATTTACAATAATACTTAGAAATTTACCCGCACTCCTATACCCCCTTGAAGATGAAAAAAGAATGGATTGGGAGCTATTTCATTATAAAAACCGACTTCTCCAAAAAAAGATAAATTTGGCGCATCTACTGGATAAAATTCAATTCCACCAACGGCTGCTGCTCCAAACCCTCCATTGTTGGTTGGTGTAGTACTTCCCTTTGCATATAAATCCCTAGACGTATATTGTGGACCAAATCCATAATAAGTATGTATATCTGAATTAACTAGGGTAGGATGATGCCACAAATACAAAGCATTCATGGTAAATCCAATATTTTTAAAAGTGCCATCTTTGTAATTACGGTCAGTTCCCCATAAACCGCCATAAGCACCAACATTGACTTCTATAGCATTTATTCCATTACTTAGGTATCTACGAGCCATAAAGCCTCCTGGTTCTCCAATTCTGAATCCAGACGCCCACTCTTGAATTTGACCAAAAGCAAACGTGGATAAACAAGTAAATAAAAAGATGAAAAGGCTCTTTTTTAACATATTGTTAAGAATAAAATTCTTGCATTTTTTGAATTAAAATTTGGTTCTCTTCAGGCAAACCAACCGTAATTCGAATGGAATCCTCACATAAAGCGACATTGGTTCGACTTCTTGTAATAACTTTTTGAGAAATCAAATAATCAAATAAATCCTGCGCTCTTTCCATCTTAACTAATATAAAATTAGCTTGAGATGGGTAAACCTTGACTACCTGAGGCATTGCTTCCAACTTTGAAATTAACGTATTTTTTGCATGATTTATTTGTTGGATGGAATTAAATAAAAATTCTCTATTCTTTAATGCTTCTAAAACTAGGGCTTGTGTTGCTCCACTGATATTATATGGGGGCTTTATTTTGTTTAAAATTTGAATAATTTGTGGATTGGCAAATGCCATCCCCAAACGCAATGAAGCCAATCCGTAGGCCTTTGATAGCGTTTGCATCACTATGACATTCGGATATTTATCTAATTCATGTATGAAACTAGGTTCATCTGAAAAATCAATATAGGCCTCATCAATCAAAACAAATCCTTGTTGAAAGCTATCTATTATTTTATAAATATCAGTTCGATTAATCTTATTACCAGTCGGATTATTTGGGGAACAAATAAAGATTATTCTTGTATCTGCCTGAACAGATGATAAAATTTGACTTACATTTAATTGATATTCTTTTGTTAAAGGAACAGAAATAATTTTCACATGATTGATAGAAGCACTCACCTCATACATTCCGTAAGTTGGAGGGCATAAAATTATCGAATTTTCCTGTCCTGCACAGGTCATTCGCATGATTAAATCAATCGCTTCATCAGATCCATTACCAATAAATATTTGTTCAACAGGAATATGTTTAATGTCTGCCAATTCATGCTTTATATCCCATTGCATAGGGTCAGGATATCGATTCCAATTAACGGGAAGAGGAGATCCTAAGGGGTTTTCGTTGGCATCTAAAAAAATACCTTCTTTACCTTTAAATTCATCTCTAGCCGATGAATAAGGTTTCAAATTCCAAATATGTGGTAAAATTATAGACTGATAATTCATGAACGTGTATTTAATCGAATTGCCACGGCATTAGCATGTGCTTGCAAAGATTCAGCTTTTGCCATTGCTATGATACTTTGACCTAATCCCTCTAATCCAGCTTGACTGATACTCTGAAGTGTGATTTTTTTCTGAAAACTTTCCAAATTTACCCCTGAATAGGCTTTCGCAAATCCATTGGTTGGTAAAGTATGGTTTGTCCCGGAAGCGTAATCGCCTGCAGCTTCTGGTGTGTAATTACCTAAAAAGATGGAGCCGGCATTGAATATGTGATTTGCAAAATCTTCTGGTTCATCACAAGCTAAAATCAAATGTTCAGCCGCGTATTCATTTAATAATTGTATAGCTTCTTCTCTATTTTTTACCAAAATTGCCTTTGAATTCAATAAAGCTTTTAAAGCTAAATCTCTTCTTTCTAATACATTGACTTGTTTTTCTAGTTCAACCTGGGTTTGTTCAATAAAGGATTCCTCTAAGGCAACTAAAAATACTTGAGAATCAACTCCGTGTTCAGCTTGCGACAATAAATCTGCCGCAACATAAGCTGGATTGGCGGTAGAATCAGCATAGATGGCTACTTCCGATGGACCAGCTGGCATGTCGATGGCAATTCCTTTGTGATTCGCATACATCTTTGCAGCTGTAACATATTGATTACCTGGTCCAAATATTTTAAAAACTTTAGGAATACTTTCTGTTCCTAATGCCATAGCTGCAATTGCCTGAGCTCCACCTACTTTAGCCATTTTAGTTACACCACATAGTTGAGCCGTATAAAATATGGCTGGGTGTACCGCAGGTGTACATAAAACAATTTCTTGGCAACCCGCTATTTTGGCTGGTATTGCCAGCATTAATATGGTTGAAAATAGGGGAGCAGTTCCTCCCGGTATATAAATACCTACTTTTTCAATAGGACTTGCCTTTTGCCAGCATAAAACACCTGGACTAGTTTCTATTTTTTGTGATACGAACTGTTGTGACTCATGAAATGTATGAATATTAGCATAAGCTTGCTGAATGGCTTTTTTAAGCGATTCTGGTACCAAATTAGCTAGTTCCTTAATTTCAGAGGAACTATAAAGTATTTCTTGTATTTCTCTTTTTTCAAACTTTAAGGTTAAATCTCTTAATGCTTGATCTCGTGAAGTGCCAACCTGGGTATATATGTCTGCAATAATTTGATCCAAGGACTGAGCATCAAGGCTAGGTCTTTGACATATTTCTGCAAAGTTTTCAAGTGGGGGATATTTGATGAAAGGAATCATACTAAAGAATCATTTTCTCAATAGGTAAAACTAAGATACCTTGTGCTCCTGCTTCTCGTAGAGACTCAATGATTTCCCAAAAATCATTTTCAGAAATTACCGAGTGTAATGAATACCAACCTTTTTCTGCTAATGGCACTCGAGAAGGTGATTTCATTCCAGGTAACAAAGCTATAATTTTATCTAAATTCTTTTCTTCGGCATTTAAAACAACATATTTGGCATTTTGTCCTCTTTGTACTGAATCAATGCGAAATGTAAGTTTGTCTAAAATACTTTTCTTCTCTGTAGTTAACGATTTATTAGCAATTAGTACCGCCTGACTTTTAAACACTTCGGCTACTTCTTTTAAACCATTACTTAATAATGTTCCACCAGTTGATACAATATCACAGATTCCTTCAGCCAGACCAATACTCGGCGCAATTTCCACGGAACCAGAAATTTCATGAGTATGAGCAGAAACCCCTTGAGATTTCAGAAATGAATTTGTCAAATTTGGGTAGGAGGTAGCTATATTTTTTCCTTCAAAATAGCTTAAGTCAGTATAAACTTCATTTCGAGGAATGGCCAATGATAAACGACACTTAGAAAATCCTAATTCCTTGACAATTTCTACATCCTTCCGATTCTCTTCCAAAACGTTTAAGCCAATTACGCCCAAATCTGCCACACCATCTTCCACATATCCTGGGATATCGTCATCGCGTAAAAACAAAAACTCAATAGGGAAATTACTTGAAATAGAGCGCAACTTAGAGCCGCCAGATTCAAATTTAATTCCACATTCTTTAAATAACTTCAATGAATCGTCACTCAGTCTACCTGATTTCTGTACTGCGATTCTAATATTTGTATTGCTCATATTTGTCATTTTCCTAAAATAGACAAGCCCCGAAATTTTCGAGGCTTGCCATTATTTCTGTTTAGATAAACATCTTAATGGGATCCTCTAGATACTGTTTTAAAGTTAATAAAAACGCAGCACCCGTTGCACCATCTACCACACGATGATCACAAGTTAAAGTTAACTTCATAATATTGGTAGCGTAGAACTGACCATTCTTTACACCTACTGTTTCTTTAATTCCACCTACAGCCAAAATACATGATTCTGGTGAGTTAATGATAGACGTAAATTGATCGATACCAAACATGCCTAAATTGCTGACAGTAAATGTATTACCTTCCCAATCCTTAGGTTGTAATTGTTTGTTCTTTGCTTTTCCTCCTAAATCTTTAGCTTCTGCAGAGATTTGAGCAATGGATTTTTCACTAGCAAAACGAATAACCGGTACTAAAAGTCCATCTTCTACTGCTACTGCCATACCAATGTGAACATGTTTATTTACACGGATTCTATCTTCCATCCAATAGGAGTTAACTTTCGGATGTTTTACTAAGGATAAAGCAACTGCTTTGATAACCATGTCGTTAAATGAAATTTTAACAGGTAAAACTTCATTCATACTTACACGTGCTTCCATCGCTTTATCCATGTTAATTTCCATGGTTAAATAAAACTCAGGAGCACTGAATTTAGATTCTGACAAACGACGAGCGATTGTCTTTCTCATTTGACTATTTGGAATATCTTCAAAACTTTCTTCCCCTGAGATGAAATTACCTGTGGCACCTCCAGCACTTGGTTTGTAGTTTTCTACATCCGATTTAGTAATTCTTCCACCTTCACCTGTTCCTTGCAACCAATTTAAATTGATATTTTTTTCCTTAGCCAAGGCTTTAGCTAGGGGAGATGCTTTAATAATTCCACCTTTTGAATCAGCTTGAATACCAGATGATGCTGTCACTTTTGTTTCTACAGCTTTAGGTGCTTCTTTTACTGGAGCTGGGGCTGATACTACAACTGGCACTGGAGCCGAAGCTAATGAGGCAGATGCTTGTTGTAATAAGGGCTGAAAATCAGTTCCAGGCTCACCAACAATCATGATGATACCATCCACTATAACGCCTTCACCTTCTTTAGCTCCAATGTATAAGATTGTACCATCTTCATAGTTTTCTAATTCCATGGTAGCTTTGTCAGTTTCAACCTCAGCAATAATATCACCCGATTTAACTACATCGCCAACTTTCTTTAACCATTTAGCAATGACACCTTCCACCATGGTATCACTCATTTTTGGCATCCTCACAGCTTTTGCCGGGATAGCACTAAGATCAACTGCTGGTGCAACTGTCGCAGCAGGTGCTGCTTCTGCCAAGGGTGCAGGACTCGCTTCCACAACGGCAGGAGCAGCTGGTGCGCCAGCTAATAAACTTGAATAATCTTCTCCTGGAGTACCCACAATAGCGATGATTCCATCTACTGGAACAGCTTCGCCTACTTTGACTCCAATATATAATAATGTTCCATCCTCATAATTTTCCAATTCCATGGTTGCCTTATCGGTTTCCACCTCAGCAATAATGTCACCAGACTTGATTACATCACCCTCTTTCTTTAGCCAATTCGCGATCACACCTTCAATCATGGTATCGCTCATCTTGGGCATTCTAATTACTTCAGCCATTATCTTATTTTTAAAATTCAAAATTAAGCTTTACAAGCCTGTTTCGAAAACTATTATGTAAAAATATTTGATTAATCTAATTTTAAAACTGCCATAAATGCCTCTTGAGGAATTTCTACATTACCTACTTGACGCATTCTCTTTTTACCCTTTTTCTGTTTTTCCAATAATTTTCTTTTACGTGAAATATCTCCTCCGTAGCATTTAGCTAATACGTCTTTGCGTAATGCTTTTACTGTTTCACGAGCTATAATCTTTTGACCAATAGCGGCTTGTATCGCTATTTCAAATTGTTGTCTTGGTAATAATTCACGTAATTTTTCACATAATCTTTTTCCCCAATCATAAGCCTTATCACGATGAACAATGGCCGATAAAGCATCTACTTTTTCCCCATTTAACATGATGTCTAATTTAACCATGTTTCCAGGTTCATAACCTTTGTATTCGTAATCTAAAGAGGCATATCCTCTAGAAATAGTCTTTAAACGATCAAAGAAGTCGAATACTACTTCTGACAAAGGCATATCAAAAGTTAATTCTACTCGGTCCGTGGTTAAATATATTTGATTAATTAAAATACCACGTTTATCCATACACAAGCTCATAATAACTCCTGTGTATTCTGATTTGGTAATAATTTGAGCCTTAATGTAAGGTTCCTCAATGATGTTAATTAAATTAGGTTCTGGTAAATCGCTGGGAGCAGAGACCCATAATTCTTCATTGGCGGTAGTTAGTACTTTGAATTTTACAGATGGCACCGTCGTTATTACGGTCATATCAAATTCACGTTCTAAGCGCTCCTGGACAATTTCCATGTGCAACATGCCTAGGAAGCCGCAACGAAAACCAAAGCCTAATGCCATGGAAGTTTCAGGTTCCCAAACCAATGAAGCATCATTTAATTGCAATTTCTCCATGGCATCGCGCAAATCCTCAAATTCTGAGGTTTCTACGGGATAAATACCCGCAAAAACCATGGGTTTTACTTCTTCAAAACCTTGAATGGCTGATTTACATGGATTCGCTACGTGGGTAATCGTATCTCCAACCTTGACTTCTTTAGCTTCTTTAATACCAGAAATTAAATAACCTACATCACCTGTTTTAATAATAGCTTTTGGTTCCTGCTCTAGACCTAATGTTCCAATTTCATCGGCATAATACTCTTTTCCAGTATTCATGAATTTAACTCGATCTCCTTTTCGAATTTCACCGTTGTAAACACGGAAAATAACTTCAATACCACGGTAGGAATTGAACGTTGAATCAAAAATTAGGGCTTGTAATGGTTCTTCTGGATTACCTTTTGGTGCTGGAATGCGTGTTACTACTGCATCCAAAATGTCTTGTATACCTATTCCTTCTTTACCAGAAGCATGAATTATATCCTCTTTTTTGCAACCAATTAAATCAATAATTTGATCTGATACCTCCTCTGGCATGGCGCCTGGTAAATCAATCTTATTTAAAACAGGGATAATTTCTAAATCATGATTGATGGCTAAATACAAATTAGAAATAGTCTGAGCTTCAATTCCTTGCGAAGCATCAACAATTAATAAAGCGCCTTCACAAGCAGCAATAGAACGAGATACTTCATAGGAGAAGTCCACGTGGCCTGGGGTATCAATTAAATTAAATGTATAAACCTCGCCATCTTTGGGATATTGCATTTGAATAGCATGAGACTTAATGGTTATTCCTCGTTCCCTCTCCAAATCCATATCATCCAAAAGCTGATTCATCATATCTCGCTTTTGTACTGTATTCGTGAATTCAATCAATCGATCTGCCAAGGTGCTTTTTCCGTGGTCAATATGGGCGATGATGCAAAAATTACGAAGGTTCTTCATTTATTTAATCTATGTTTTACCTAGGTCATGGTTAGATTACCTACCAAAAGCAAAGGGTATATTCAATGTGTCTAGAAGACAAACTAATTATTTTAAATTTCAATAAAATGGAAAGTATATTTCCATCTTACAAATATAGCTAAGACCACTTGGCTATCCACATGAAAAGCTATTTATTAGCTAATTAAATGGCAAATTGCCTGATTATTTTCCTGATTGCATGATGGATTCAATTTCATCCCATTCTATCGGAATGTGTTTCATCAAATTGTCTGTCCCGTTCTCAGTAATCAGTAGATTGTTTTCAAGTCTTATTCCCAATCCCTCCTCACGAATATATATACCTGGCTCACAAGTTAAAACCATGCCAGCTTCAAAAGGTTTATACTTATCCCAAACATCATGCACATCTAAACCCAAATGATGGGCTACTCCGTGCATGAAATACTTTTTGAATAATGGGGCATTTTTATCTTGTTTTTCAACGTCAGCTCTGGAAAATAGACCTAAGTCAATCAATTTTCCCTCTATATACCTTTCTACTTCTTTTTGATAATCAACCCAATAAATAGTGGGACGCATCAGTTGACTTGCAAAATTTAATACATCATGAACAGCTAAGTAAACCTCCTTTTGACGTGGACTAAATCGACCATTTACAGGTATTGTTCTGGTCATATCGGCATTGTAATTTCCGTATGCAGCACCCACATCTAAAAGAATTAAATCTCCGTCATGGCAAATCTCCTTGTTTTCAATATAATGTAAAACACAAGCATTGGCTCCAGATGCAATAATAGGCGTATAGGCAAATCCATCTCCCTTATGTCGTATAAACTCATGAATAAATTCGGCTTCAATTTCATATTCTCCTACACCCGGTTTGGTGAAATTCAACACCCTCCTAAAAGCAGATTCCGTGATATCTATGGCCTTTTGCATGGCTTGTAGCTCTTCGGGCTCTTTCTTCATACGAATGGTATTCGTAATGGGAGCTAATCGCTTAAAGCTATGGGTTGGATATTTTGCTTGAAGATTTTTTGTATAACGAGCATTTTGGGTTTCTACGAATGAACTATTTCTAATGTGTTCATTGTCAATCAAATAGATGTTTTCAGCTGTATATACCAAAGTTTGTAAAATAGCCTCAAATTGTTGATTCCATTGTATATTCTTAATTCCTGAAATCGACGCGGCTTCTTCTTTAGTGAATTTATGTCCTTCCCAAATGGATATCAATTCAGAGGTTTCTCTAACAAAAGCAATTTCTTTTAAATGCTCTTCTGGTGCATCTGGATATAATAATAGAATAGTCTCTTCTTGATCTAATCCAGATAAATACAGTAAATCAGAGTTTTGCTTAAATCCCATGCTGCCATCCGCATTGGTGGGCATGATATCGTTAGAGAATATAAGCACCATGGATTTTGGTGCTAGTTGTTTGATTAATTTTTGACGGTTGTTGATGTACAGCTGGGCTGGAAGTGCTTCGTATCTCATATAATTATTTACGACATAAATAAATGATTTCTCCTAAAGGCAAGGCCATTTTTTTACTTTCCTCTAAACCTATTTTTTCAATCATATTGATTGGATTTACCTGAAATCCAGATTTTTCTAATTGTGTGCCGTAGTCCCGACCGTAAATACGTAAATGGTCATCTTGCAAAAAGTGTATTTCTCTTTCTTTGGGATCCGTAATGCTGGCATCTTCATACGTTGTAGCTAAATCTAAGCGTTGCGGACTTTGACATAAGGCAAATCCATCAGGTTTTAAAACGCGACGAATTTCTTGCATACATCGTACATCATCTTTAACATGTTCTAATACGTGGTTACAAAAGACTGCATCAAAACTATTGTCCTCAAAGGGTATATGGTGTAAATCCATCTTAACTTTAGCTAAGGGAGACTCGATGTCAGCAGTAATATAATTATCCCCTAAAAGTTTTTCAAAACGATCAATGAAGCAATATTCGGGAGCTATGTGCAATAACTTAGGTTGACTTTGAAAAAAACTGGTTTCCTTTTGTAAAAACAGATACATCAATCGATGTCTTTCTAGACTTAGGCAAGAAGGACAAAGTGCATTTTCCCTGGGCTGAAGCCTTCCATAGGGAAGGAATTTTGAGAAATTTTCTTGGCAGATTGGGCAGTGGACTTTATTTCCTTTTAGAAAAATACTGTAAATTTTTAATAATTGGTGAGCGACCAACTGAATGTATTTTCTGGGAATATTACGTAAAATCCAACTAATGAAATATTTCATAGGATAAAAAAAGGGAAGGTATTTTCTAAGAAAAACCTTCCCCGAAAGAATGAATTAAAAATTACATTTCACGAATCCAGATGTTACGGAAACTAACTGGATTTCCATGGTCTTGTAAACTGATTGGTCCTGCACCATGCACTGGATTTTTAGGCTGTCCAATGTACTCAGTTGTACCTTGAATTTTTGTATGATTTTGTACCACAATGCCATTATGTATGACAGTTACGTAGGCAGGAGTATCAATTCCTCCGTTGATGGTAAATTTTGGGGCTGTATAAATGATATCGTAAGTGTTCCATTCTCCCATAGGTGAAGTCGCATTCACCAAAGGAGCAGATTGTTTATAAATACTACCAGCTTGCCCATTTCGGTAACTTCTATTTTGATAAGAATTCAAAACTTGAACCTCGTACATTCCTTGCATGAAAATACCACTATTTCCTTTTCCTTGACTTTTCAACGTTTCAGGTTCAATAGGGGAGCGCCATTCGATATGTAATTGATAATTTGTGAATTTTTGCTTGGTTGAAATATTACCAGCACCTTTAACAACGGTCATGGCACCATCTTCAACTTTCCATTTAGCCGGACTACCATCTTTAACGGTTTCCCAATTATCTAAATTCTTACCATCAAATAAAACGATGGCATCTGACGGTATTTTACCAGGATTAACAACACGAACTTCAGGATCCCAAAATTCGGTTTTGTCTGGTTTGGTTGGATTTTCTTCGATGAAACGATGATCTTGTGCTTGTAAGCTAAATGCACCTGCTGCTAAGATGGCTGTGCAAAAAAGAGTAATTTTTTTCATGTATAATGGATTTAGAAAATCAAATTACAGCAATTTTTGGATAAAAAAAAACCGGTATATACCGGTTTCTCTTTACTGAAATAATGCTTATTTAGCGAAACTTGCTTTGATTTCTTCTACATCTACCAATTTGATAATCGGTCTCTGCTTTAAAATTTTGATAGCAGATACTTTATTATTCGCTACTGCGTGATTTCTTCTGTCTTTACGTTTTAGTCTAGTTACGGCCATGTCTTGATAAATTTGGTGTGCAAAAATACGAAATATCGTTTATTAATCAAATAATAAGGCTCGATTAATTAAATTTGTTTTTTGAAATTATGCAAAAGCCCAGTAACGCAAGAGGTACAAGAGATTTTGGTCCCAAAGAAATGGCCAAGAGAAACTATGTTTTCAATATCATTAGGAAGCATTTTGAACAATTTGGTTTTCAATCCATTGAAACACCTGCCATAGAGAATTTGTCTACCTTGACTGGTAAATACGGTGATGAAGGTGATCAATTGTTATTTAAAATTCTTAATTCCGGAGACTATCTTTCCAAATTAAGTGAGCAAGATTTCCAAGATGGAAGTAAAAAGTTTACATATAAGGTCAGTGAAAAAGGCTTACGTTACGACTTAACCGTTCCCTTTGCTCGCTTTGTATCCATGAATCGTAATGATTTGGCTTTTCCTTTTAGACGCTATCAAATCCAACCCGTGTGGAGAGCAGATAGACCACAAAAAGGTCGTTATCGGGAGTTTTACCAATGCGATGCCGATATCATTGGGTCTAATTCTTTATTAAATGAAGCGGAATTAATCACTTTATTCCAAGCTATCTTTAGTTCTCTCCATCTTAAAGCGAATCTTGTAATCAATTCACGAAAAGTGCTAGCTGGGGTGGTCGACGTAATTGGCATGACCGATCATTTTATGGATTTTGCTGTGGCCATTGATAAATTAGATAAAATTGGTTGGGAGGCCGTATCAAAGGAATTAGTCGATAAAGGATTTTCAATAGAACAGTGCCAGGATCTTGCTGATTTGATCGTATTTGAAGGAAATAACTTAGCTAAAATTGATAAACTCAGAGCATTTTTTAATGGCAATGATTTAGGTTTAGCCGGTATCAAGGAAATTGAGGATGTATTGAAGTTTATCCAACGGAATGGTTTTGATAATACCAATATTGTGTTTGACTATCGCCTTGCTCGTGGCTTAAGTTATTATACTGGCTTAATATTTGAAGGAAAGGCTATTGATATTCCTTTTGGATCCATAGCTGGTGGAGGTCGATATGACAACCTTACTACTGATTTTGGTTTACCTAATATGTCAGGAGTAGGTTTATCATTTGGTATTGAGCGTATGATAGATGTCATGGACGCTTTGAATCTTTTTCCCAATATCCCCGTCAGTGGTTCTAAGGTATTATTCGCCTATTTTGATGAAGAAGGGCAAACACAAGCCTTTCAATACGTCAATGAACTTCGTAGGCAAGGTATTCCATCTGAAATTTATCCTGAAATGGGAAAAATTAAAAAGCCCTTTGAATTTGCTGACAAAAAGAAGATTCCCTACGTGGCGGTTCTTGGAGAACAAGAATTATTGCAAAATAAATTGAATCTGAAAAATATGGAAAGTGGAGAGCAAGAATTGCTTTCTTTGCAGGAATTGATTCAAAAATTATAGGTCCAATAAAAAAAGCCAGGAATTCAATCCTGGCTTTTTAAAATCACGATTCAAATTAGTCTTACTTCCAAGCCTTAAATTGATTGATTAATCCGTTGGTAGAACTATCATGGCTTACGATTTGACTATCATTTTCTAGTTCAGGTAAAATGGAATTAGCTAATTGTTTTCCTAGCTCTACACCCCATTGATCATAACTAAATATATTCCAAATAACGCCCTGGACAAATATTTTATGCTCGTACATGGCTATTAAGGCGCCTAATGTTTTAGGGTTAATTTCTTTAGCAAGGATGGAATTAGTAGGTTTATTCCCTTCAAATACTTTAAATGGAGCTAATTTTTCAATAGCGGAATCGTCTAATCCTGCTTTTGATAATTCAGATTTAACTACCTCCAAGGATTTACCATTCATTAACGCCTCTGTTTGTGCAAAGAAATTAGACATTAATAGAGTATGATGATTGCCAATAGGATTATGGGTTTTGGCTGGAGCAATAAAATCTGCCGGAATCATCTGCGTACCTTGATGAATCAACTGATAAAATGCATGTTGTCCATTGGTACCAGGCTCTCCCCAAATTACAGGCCCCGTAGCATAAGTAACTCTTTTACCTGTTCTATCTACGGTTTTTCCATTAGATTCCATATCTCCTTGCTGGAAATAGGCCGCAAATCGATGCATGTATTGGTCGTAAGGTAATATAGCCTGGGTAGGGGCATTCCAAAAATTGACATACCAAATTCCCAATAAAGCCAAAATGACCGGAGCATTTGATTCCAATGGGGAATTAGCTAAGTGCAAATCCATTTCATATGCTCCATCCAATAATGCTTCAAAATTATCATAACCTATGGAAAGGCAGATGGATAAACCAATGGCAGACCAAAGTGAATATCGACCACCTACCCAATCCCAAAATGCGAACATATTGGCAGAATCAATGCCAAACTTTTCAACTTGGGTTTTATTGGTAGACAAAGCGACAAAATGCTTCGATACAGCTTGCTCATCTTGGGCTGTTTTTAAAAACCAATCTCTCGCCGTAAAGGCATTAGCCATGGTTTCTTGTGTGGTAAATGTTTTGGAAGCAATTAAAAATAAAGTTGTCTCTGGATTTACTTTTTTTAATGTTTCAGCGATGTGCGTCCCATCTACATTACTTACAAAATGAACATTTAAATGCGTTTTGTAAGGCTTTAATGCTTCAGTGACCATCACTGGACCAAGATCTGAGCCCCCAATTCCAATATTTACGACATCTGTAATGCTTTTATTTGTAAATCCTTTCCAAGAACCCGAAATAACTTGTTCTGAAAATTCTTTCATATGAGCCCTAACTTGATGGATATCAGCATTGATATCAACTCCCTGTAAATATTGAGCTTGACCCTTGGGTTTCCTAAGTGCTGTATGCAAAACGGCTCTTCCTTCCGTTTGATTGATGATATCGCCACTTAATTGGGCTTGAATAGCAGATTCTAATTGACATTCCTTGGCCAATTTAATTAGGTGTTCAAAGGTTTCCTCATCGAGGATGTTTTTCGAATAGTCAATGAATATATCGTTAAAGTATAAACTATACTTTTTTTGTCTTTCCTTATCTGACTGAAATAGGCTTGAAATAGAATGAGTTTCTAATCTTTTTTTGTCAGTTAATAACTTTTGGTAGGCAGTGGTTTGGGTGAAATTAATGGTAGAAAGCATATTATTTATTTAATTAGCATGGAAGCAAAATCTGAATGATCGCCCAAAAATACATTATAATCCCAAGATTTGGAATTTCCTTCAAGCTTCCCTTGCTTGCTATATTGCCAAAAACGCAGATTATCTGCCTCTACAATCGTATTCGATTCATAGCTGGCTAACCACAAAGGGAAGTCGGTAAACTCCTCATTTTTAAATAAATCGGAGTACATTCTTACATTGGTATATAATATAGGTTTGGTATGATAATGTTCGCTCAAATAATCTAAAAAAGCTTTAATATCTTTTCTAAGTTTTTGATGATTCACCTGATTGGTAACCTCTATATCACAAACAGGGGGTAAGTCTCCTTCTTCCAATTGAACCATTTTACAAAAATTCTTAGCTTGCTGAATGGGATCTCGAGTAGGAATATAAAAATGATAAGCTCCTGCAATTAATCCCTTTTGCTTGGCTTTTTGCCAGTTTACTTCAAAATTTGGATCCTGTAAACTTCTACCTTCGGTAGCTTTAATAAAAACAAATTTTAAGGAAACTGTGTCAAATAAGTCTAATTCACTCAAATGATTCCAAGGTACATTACCATTGTGATGGGAAACATCGATTCCATGAATGAGGTGTTTTTGAGGAACTTCTATTTGAACGGCATCACTGTACGAAAATTGATGCCCTTCATCTTTGGTCAAAGCATTTAAAATAAAAAAAAGAACCCAACAAAATATTAGTACAATAAATAGACTAACAATAAGCTGAGTTCTTTTCTTCAATGTAGTTGGATTGAGCACCAAATTTACAAAATCTTATAGATTTGGCTGTGGTGTTTTTCTCAAATATGGTTTAACGGTCGTAAATCCTTTTGGAAATTTGCTAACCGCTTCTTCGTTAGAAACAGCAGGAGTAATGATAACATCTTCGCCATTAACCCAGTCTGCTGGTGTAGCAACTTGATAGTTTGCCGTTAATTGTAAAGAATCTATCACGCGCAAAATTTCAGTGAAATTTCTACCTGTAGAAGCCGGATAGGTTAAAGTTAATTTAATCTTTTTATCTGGCCCAATAATAAATACCGAACGAACTGTAGCTTTTTCAGATGCATTTGGATGTATCATGTCATATAAAAGTGCTACCTTTTTCTCTGGGTCTGCAATGATCGGAAAGTTAACCTGTACATGATTTACTTCCTCAATATCCGGTACCCACTTGTTGTGAGAATCAAGACTATCAACCGAAATGGCAATGGCCTTAACACCTCTTTTACTAAATTCTCCATTTAATAATGCTGTTTTTCCTAGTTCAGTTGTACAAACAGGGGTGAAGTCAGCTGGGTGACTAAAAAACAATACCCATGAATTTCCAATCCATTCGTGAAAATTTATAGGTCCTTGGGTTGTTTCAGCGCTGAAATCTGGCGCAATATCTCCTAATCTTAATGACATAGCGATAGGGGTTTAAGGTGAATTATCTACCAAATTTATAGACTATTATTTAAATAAAAAAGCAATTCTAAAATAGAATTGCTTTTAACATTACACTTCATCAACAAACTAAAAACCAAATAATAAAAATGCTGTAGGAGAAGGATTCGAACCTCCAAGGTGCGGTTAGCCATATCGCAGAACTGATTTAGTGGTCAACCCATTACGCTACGTTTATCCCGAACTCACCACCCCCGAGACAGGAGGGCACGTCTGCCAATTTCATCACCCTACAGTGAAATAATATTTACCTTTGTAATTATTACACTACAAAATTATAAATCATTTTTAATTTTTCAAAATTATTTAAAGAAATTCTAATTTTTTTGAGTAATTTTTAAAAATAATATCAATTTGTTGAAAATATTATGGATAAGAAATTCGATTTAGATCCTTTGGATTATAAAATTTTAGAAATTTTAGTGAGAGACTCCAATCTACCTTATACTGAAATCGGACAGCGTTTAGACGTTTCTGGCGGTACAGTACATGTCAGAATGAAAAAAATGGAGGCCTTAGGTATAGTAAAAGGAGCCCAACTATTAATAGATTATTCAAAAATTGGCTGGGACATCACTGCCTTTTTAGGTATATATTTAGATAAAAGTTCCCTGTATGAAGATGTAGCTAAACAATTAGAAAAGATACCAGAAGTGGTTAATATTCACTATACGACAGGTATTTATTCCATATTTGCTAAGATAATTTGTCGAGATACCCAGCATTTAAGGGAAGTGTTACATGATAAGATTCAGCGTGTAACTGGAATTCAACGGACTGAAACCTTTATTTCATTGGAAGAAAGTTTGATTAGAAATACACCATTATTTTAACTTATTTAGAATAGTTCTAATTAAATGCTTACATAACTAAATTTTGCTTTGTAATTTTGTGCTTCTTAAGAAACAATGGTTATGGCAGAAAAGGTAGATGACATTTTACAAGAAGTAACAAGTTCCGATTACAAATACGGATTTGAATCTCATTTTGACACAGATGAAGCTCCTATTGGTTTAGATGAGAGCACCATTCGATTTATTTCTGATAAGAAGAATGAACCTGAATGGATGTTTGAATGGAGATTGGCGGCCTTTCGTTATTGGAAGACCTTACAAGAGCCAACTTGGGCCAATGTGACTTATACCCCAACGGATTACCAAAGCTTGAAATATTATTCGGCACCTAAGCCAAAAAAGCAGTTAAATTCCTTAGATGAAATAGATCCCGAACTTCGACGGACTTTTGAAAAATTAGGGATTTCACTGGATGAACAAAAACGTTTATCCAATGTAGCAGTTGATGCAGTTATTGATTCAGTGTCCGTTGCTACTACCTTTAAAGAAACATTAGCAGAAAAAGGAATTATTTTTTGCTCTATTTCAGAAGCAGTACGCGAGCATCCTGATTTAATTAAGAAATATTTAGGTAGTGTAGTTCCGGTTAAGGATAATTACTTCGCCGCTCTAAATGCCGCTGTGTTTTCAGATGGCTCTTTCTGTTATATACCAAAGGGCGTTCGTTGCCCTATGGAGCTTTCTACCTATTTCCGTATTAATGCTGCAGGTACTGGTCAATTTGAGCGCACGTTGATTGTAGCAGATGAGGATTCTTATGTTAGTTATTTAGAGGGATGCACCGCACCTATGCGCGATGAAAACCAATTGCATGCTGCAGTTGTTGAAATATTTGTTCATGCTGGAGCAGAAGTGAAATATTCTACCGTTCAAAACTGGTATCCAGGAGATAAAGAGGGCAAAGGTGGTATTTATAATTTTGTAACTAAACGTGGCATCTGTGATGGTGCACATGCTAAATTATCTTGGACACAGGTTGAAACTGGTTCAGCCGTTACTTGGAAATATCCGTCGGTCATACTTAAAGGAGATTACTCTATTGGGGAGTTTTATTCCGTGGCAGTGACTAATAATCACCAGCAAGCTGATACAGGAACCAAAATGATTCACCTAGGAAAGCATACCAAATCTCGAATCGTATCTAAAGGTATTTCAGCCGGTGTCTCTCAAAACTCCTATCGTGGTTTAGTTCAAGTGGCGAAAAGAGCTGATTCAGCTAAAAATTATTCACAATGTGATTCACTATTATTAGGTGATCGTTGTGGTGCTCATACTTTCCCTTATTTGGAAGTTAAAAATAATACGGCTTCGGTAGAACATGAGGCGACAACATCAAAAATTGGTGAAGACCAAATTTTCTATTGTAATCAACGAGGTTTATCTACTGAAACAGCCATAGCTTTAATCGTAAATGGTTATGCCAAAGAAGTGTTAAACCAATTACCCATGGAATTTGCTGTTGAGGCTCAGAAATTATTAGCTATTTCCTTAGAAGGATCTGTTGGATAATTTATTTGATTCCTCCAGTATGTAAACAAACGAGAGTACTTCCTGCCGGGAAGTACTTTTTTTTGAGCATATCAAAAATTCCAAACATCATTTTACCAGTGTATGTTGGTTCTATTGGTATCTGAAATTGATCTTGGAAATACTGACAAAATTCTAATAATTCGGGAGGCATAGAGGCATATTTACCAAAAACATATTCCTTGTTTAACTGAAGCTTGGGAAGTATGAGTTCTTGTTCAAGTATATGATTTTTAATTTCTTCCTCATTGTTTAAACAAAGAATACCAATGGTATTCAGGTTTGAATATTGGGCTAGGCCTAAAATTGTGGTTCCTGTTCCAACGGCACTAATTAAATAATCAGGTTTTAAACTTGCATGAATTTCGTCCACCAAATCTTTAAGCCCCATGATGCCTTCTTTTGAATATCCTCCCTCAGGAATTATCCAATAGTCTTCTTTTTGTATTTGATTAGGGATAATTTTTTCTCGATAATCACTTCTATCCACAAAGTGTAAAATCATTCCCCATGCTTCTATTTGTGTTAAATAGGTATTACTTGAGGCATTTAATTCCTCACCTCTAATTATTCCTATACATGGAATTTTTAATTTATGGCAAACAAAGGCCAAGGCATATAAATGGTTGGAATAGGCTCCACCGAAACTAATAATTCCCTTTTTGGGATTATCTTGGGCGATACGAATATATTCCTTTAATTTGCGCCACTTATTGCCTGAAACCGTGGGGTGAATCAAATCATCTCGCTTCATAAAAAGCCTGATTTCTTGTTCTGTCCATAATGGATGGAATAATTCAATAATAGGTGAGGGTAATAGCAAATATGAATTTTCAAAAACAGATATGTCCATAGATAATGAAATAGATCCCATTGAGAGTGAAGATGATTTGTTCGAACATTTCAATTTCACGGTGGACAAAGGTCAACAATTACTTAGAATAGATAAATACCTACTTCTAAAAATTTCGAATGCTACCAGGTCCAAAATACAAGCCGGTATTGAATCTGGTTCAGTAAAAGTTAATGGTTTGCAAATCAAATCCAATTACAAGGTCAAGCCTTTGGATGAAATTGTCGTGTCTTTTTCTCATCCGCCAAGAGATAAAGACATTATTGCTGAAAATATTCCCTTAGATATTATTTATGAAGATGAAGAGCTAATATTGATCAATAAGCCTTCTGGTATGGTTGTTCATCCCGCTCATGGCAATTGGGAAGGTACTTTGGTTAATGCTTTATTGTACCATTGCCAAAATTTACCAGGAAAAGGGGATATTCGTCCAGGTTTAGTTCATCGAATTGACAAGGATACATCAGGGATTTTGGTAGTAGCAAAATCTGAGTTTTCGTTAAATCATTTAGCTAGGCAGTTTTTTGACCATACCATTGACAGAACCTATTATGCAATTTGTTGGGGTGTACCCAAAGAAAGCAAAGCAACTCTACGGGGTAAAATAGATCGTAGTCCACGAGATCGAAAGGTAATGATGATGTTTCCTGAAGATGCGGAGCATGGTAAATTAGCCATTACACATTATGAGGTAATGGAATCTTTTGTTTTCTGTTCTTTAGTTAGATTTAATTTAGAAACAGGTAGAACACATCAAATTAGGGCTCATGCTGCGTCAATTGGACATCCTTTATTATCAGATGCTGCCTATGGTGGTGATAAAATTCGTTATATGAGTTCTATAGCTAATTTTAAAACCTTTGCAGCCAATATCATGAAGCTTTGTTCTCGTCAAGCTTTACATGCTTTTTCATTAGGATTTGATCATCCTAAAAAGAATGAACGAATTTATTTTGAGCAAGATTTTCCTGAAGATATCCGGGAAGTTTTATATCGATTAAGAGAAGTAACCAATCATGGCGCAAATAGAAATTAGAAAGGCTGGAATAGATGATGTTCCTGCTATTTATGGTTTAGTTAAAGAATTAGCTTTATTTGAAAAGGCACCGGAGGAAGTAAGTTCCACTTGGCAAGATTATGTGGAAAATGGATTTAAAGAAAATCCCATTTTTGCTTCAAATTTGATTTATTACGACGGGAAATTAGCAGGTTTTTCCCTTTGGTATTTTCGTTTTTCGACCTGGAAAGGAAAGAGATTTTATCTAGAGGATTTATTCATCAAAGAAGAATTTCGTTCTTTGGGTTTAGGAAAAATGTTATTAGACGAAGCTATTCTCGAAGCCAAACGCACAAAATGCACTGGTATGATGTGGCAAGTTTTGGACTGGAATGAACCTGCTATTCAATTTTACAACAAATATGGAGTCAAATTTGATGCTGGTTGGTTAAATGTTCATCTAGACTTATCCGTCTAAATGCACATTTCATTTAATGAACAATGATTTGCTTTTCGATATCTTCTAAGGATGCACCTTTTGTCTCAGGCATCATAAACATGACGTAAAAGAATTGCCCAACCATCATAATTCCGAAAAGACTAAATATAAATGTACCTCCAAAATTTTCGGTTAAAATTGGGAAGAAATTAGCAACTAATGCAGCTAATAACCAATGGGTCAAAGAACCCCATGCCATGCCTGATGCCCGTACCGAATTGGGGAAGATTTCAGATATAAAGACCCAAATTACCGATCCCTGACCAATGGCGTGTGAAGCAATGAACATAAAGATATAGATTGGAACTAAGGCATAGGATTCTTGATAAAATGAATAGGCGATTAAGCCTAATGAAACTATGTAACCAACCGAGCCAATATACATCAATATTCTTCTTCCGATTTTATCAATAAAATACCATCCCATGAGCGTAAATAATAGGTTAGCAACACCGATTCCAGCGGTTGAAAGCAAAGCACTTTCTTTTCCCAAACCTGTTAATTCATAAATCCTAGGAGCATAATAGATAATGGCATTTATGCCCGACATCTGGTTAAAAAAGGCAAATAGAAAGGATAGGAGCAAAGGAGTAAAAAACTTTTTTGAGAATAAATGCTCTTTTTTAATTTGTGCTTTGGCATTATCCATAATGCGTTTCAATGTTCCCTCAGGATCTGGATCAGCCAATGTCAACACCTTTAATGCTCCGACTTCATCATTTCGTTTCAGTAATAAGAATTGAGGTGTTTCTGGAGTAAATAGTATCAAAAATGAAAATAATAAACTTGGTATAGCCACCATACCTAACATATAGCGCCAATCGTCATCACCACCTTGAAGTAAATAATTGGAAATATAGGCCAATAATATACCCAAAACCACATTTAACTGAAATGAAATAACCAATTTTCCACGATGCTGTGGGGGAGCAATTTCAGATATATAAATAGGGGCAACCACCGACGAGGCACCAATTCCTAGGCCCCCTAAAAATCTAAATAACATAAAAAGATTCACGTCTGTAGCTAAAGCTGCGCCAAGAGATGATACAAAGAAACTAATGCCTATCCACAAAAGTGTTTGTTTTCTACCATATCGATCGGCAGGTATTCCACCTAAAGCAGCTCCAACTACTGTACCGTATAAAGCCGTAGCCACCGCTAAACCGTGGGTCCAACTATCTAAGTGCCACAATTTTTGAATAGCTAATTCTGCGCCAGAAATGACTGCTACATCTAGACCAAATAACATTCCTCCCAAACCTACAGTTATAGACCAGAATATGACGTGTTTATTCATATCAATGAAATAATAAATTGATTATTAATTAAAGATAATTAAATATATAAATTATTCAATTAGAAGGCAAGCTATTCCTTACTTAAAGCAAACTTACTGATACCGCTTGCTAACACTCCTAGGATTATTAAGAGGATCAATGCTCGATTGAGACCATAATATTCAGATAAAAAACCAATGACAACCGGGCCTAACATGAAGCCTACATAGGCTATGGTGGAGACGGCTGCAATAGCCATGGCAGGAGAGGTGTCACGAGTATTCCCTGCTTGAGAGTAAATCATGGGAACAATGGTAGAGATTCCTAGACCTGTGATAAAACATCCAAATATTAAAATAAATACTTGGGAAAATAGGACCGTTATAGTCATTCCAAGAGCAATTAACAGACCATTAATCAGTAAGATATTGCGTACTGATACATGTTTGGCAGCCCAGTCGCCCAATAATCTACCTATAACCATGGAGAATGCGAACGAAGAAAAACCGATGGTAAATGGGAAACCAGATAAATCAGGTAATGATTTGAAATACAAACTGATCCAATCAGCCATAGCTCCTTCACAAAGCATGCCACAAAAGGCCACAAAGGAGAGGATTATAAGGTATTTGTTTAATTTAAATTTGGCTTTTACTTCTACATTTTCTTCATCATTTTGTGTAGAATCAGTTAATAAATATCGATAAATAGCCAAAATAGAAAACAAATTACAGAGTGCAATTAAATAGTAATGTTGCTTTAATGTGATATCATATTTAATTAAATATCCTCCTACTATCGAGCCTAACATCAGGCCTATCGAAAAAATAGCGTGAGAGGAAGACATGACTTTTTTATTGGTTATTTTCTCTAAACTAACCACTTGGGTATTCATGGAAATATTTAAAATATCACCAGCCATTCCAAAAGCGAATAAACCAATAAACAGAAATAAAGAACTTGAAATAAACGTTAGGGCTGGTATAATGATAACATAAAGTATAACAGCCAAAAGACAAATTACCTTGGAATTAAAGCGCGCAATTAACAAACCTGCAATTGGAAGAGAAACCATGGAACCAATTGGTAATCCCATGAGAATACTACCTAATTCCGCATCTGACATGGATAAGAATTCTTTAAAATCGGGAATTCTAATTGCCCAAGAAGCAAAATTTAATCCGCACAGTAAAAATAAAACACTAATGGCAAGTCTAGCTTGAAGCATAGAATTCATAAACTACAAAAACATTTGACCCACTTCCTTCCAAGTATTGACACGTTCGTACTCGTGTATATGAAGATTATGTAAGGCTGAATAGAGTATGGGTTTTCCTGTGAAGCTAACCAAATTCTTTTCATGATCATCTATTAAATAATCGGCCTGAATAAGGTGCTTATGCCCACAGAATACCGTATGTTGCCAGCCAATAAAAGGGAAATGTTTATCCAACCAAATTAACTTTTCCTTCATGGATTCAGGAAATTCAGTAGCCGCCGAAACGATAAAAATTTCATATTTCTTTTGCAAATGTTTGACAACTTCGATAGCATCTTCTTTTACCTCAATGTCCAAGAAAAATCCTGGTTCCCATAGAAATTGGTTATTGGATTGATAATCTTGGTAAAAAGCTAATTTTAAGGCATCACTTTCCAATAAATCAGCATGATTATAATTTTTATGGAGGCGTAGATTTATTTGATCAATGATTTTTAAGGATGTATCTGCTAGCACATCATCCATATCAATGGCAATTCTTTTCATAGTTTGGGTAATAAAAAAACTCCCCAAAGATGGGGAGTTTTCACTAAAAAATCTAATTAAATTACATCATGCCGCCCATTCCGCCGCCACCTGGTCCGTGACCATGTGCAGGTTCAGCTGCTGGTTTATCAGCAATAACGCATTCTGTAGTTAATAATAATCCTGCGATAGATGCAGCATTTTCTAAAGCTAAACGAGTCACTTTCGTTGGGTCAATAATACCCGCAGCAATCATATTTTCATATTTATCTTCGCGTGCATTGTATCCGAAGTCATCCTTACCTGCTTTAACAGCATTGATAACAACCGAACCTTCACCACCTGCGTTAGAAACAATAGTACGCAATGGAGATTCTACCGCTTGACGAATGATATTGATACCTGTATTTTGGTCTTCGTTCTCACCAGTAAGCGTATCTAAAGCACTGATAGCACGAATTAAGGCTACACCTCCACCAGCTACAATACCTTCTTCTACAGCAGCTCTAGTAGCATGCAAAGCATCATCTACGCGGTCTTTCTTCTCTTTCATCTCCACTTCAGTAGCAGCACCAATGTAAAGGATAGCCACACCACCAGAAAGCTTAGCTAAACGCTCTTGTAATTTCTCACGATCATAATCTGAAGTCGTGTTTTCAATTTGAGCTTTGATTTGGTTAACACGATTTTCGATATCATCTTTAGAACCATTTCCATTAACAACAGTAGTGTTGTCTTTGTCAATGATTACCTTCTCAGCTTGTCCAAGGTATTCCAAAGTAGCATTTTCTAATTTGAAACCTCTTTCTTCAGCGATAACAGTACCACCTGTTAAGATAGCAATGTCTTCTAACATAGCTTTTCTACGATCACCAAAACCTGGAGCTTTTACAGCAGCTACTTTCAGCGCACCGCGGATTTTATTAACTACCAAAGTAGCCAATGCCTCACCATCCACATCTTCAGAGATGATTAACAAAGGACGACCAGTTTGAGCTACTGCTTCTAATACAGGAAGTAACTCTTTCATAGAAGATACTTTCTTCTCAGAAATTAAAATGAAAGGTTTTTCTAATTCAACTTCCATTTTGTCTGTATTAGTTACAAAGTAGGCAGATAAATACCCACGGTCAAATTGCATACCTTCCACTGTTTTTACTTCAGTTTCAGTACCACGAGCCTCTTCAACAGTAATTACACCTTCACGACCAACTTTCTCCATGGCTGAAGAAATCATTTGACCGATTTCAACATCGTTATTCGCTGAAATAGTTGCCACTTGTGCAATCTCAGTAGAAGTAGTGATAGGGCGAGATTGAGTTCTCAAGTTTCCAACGATAGCTTCAACAGCCTTTTCGATACCACGCTTCAAATCCATTGGGTTTGCACCTGCAGCTACGTTTTTAGAACCAATCGTATAAATAGATTGAGCCAATACCGTGGCAGTAGTAGTACCATCACCAGCTTGATCAGCCGTTTTAGATGCTACTTCTTTAACCAATTGAGCACCCATGTTTTCAACTGCGTCCTCTAATTCAATTTCTTTTGCTACAGATACACCGTCTTTCGTAATAGAAGGAGATCCGAATTTTTTATCAATGATAACATTACGCCCTTTAGGTCCTAATGTTACTTTTACGGCGTTTGCAAGGGTATCAACCCCTCTTTTCATTTTTTCTCTCGCCTCGGTGTCAAAATATAGTTCTTTTGCCATTTTGTTAAATAAATTTTACTGGTTGAAATATTTTAAAGTATGAAAACTATAAAACTGCAAAAATGTCAGATTCACGCATGATTAAATAATCTTTACCGTCAATAGTGATTTCGGTTCCAGAATATTTACCATACAAAACAGAATCACCTACATTGACAGTGATAGGCTCATCTTTTTTGCCATTTCCTACGGCAACAATCGTTCCTTTTTGTGGTTTCTCTTTAGCAGTATCTGGAATAATGATACCAAAAGCAGTTTTTTCTTCAGCTTGAGCAGGCTCAACAACAACCCGATCTGCTAAGGGCTTGATACTTAATTTTGACATAATAATATAGATTTTAAGTTATTAACATATAAAAAGTCCTTATCATCTAAGGACTTTCCATTTATCAGCATGATGTGTGCCAAAAAATATAAGCTGTAAAATTGTCAGTATGTCGACAATTCTTGTCAGTATACTTATTTTGCTGGTGCAGCAGGGCTAGGAGCAGGGGCAGCTGGTAAAGTTTTACCGGCAGCTTTTTCTACGTTAACTGACTGTGTGGCATCGGTAGTTCCTGAGGATAGAGTAAAATTGGTCAATAAAACTAATACCAAAATACCAATTGAAAATCCCCAAGTTAATTGTTCTACTAAATCACCTGTTTTTTGAACACCAAACATTTGAGTGGCACCTGCAGATGAAAACTCCCCACTAATACCACCACCTTTTGGATTTTGAACCAAAATCAAGATGATTAAAAGTGCAGAAAATAATACTATAAGTGAAATTAATACGGTGAACATTGTTTATTTAATTTAATTTATGTTTCAATTCGGAAATTCGAGCTGCAAAGTAAGGGCTTTTTTCAGGTTTAATCAAACTTAATTTTTCATACATCTCAATCGCTCTTTCGTATTTCTCTTGTCTTTCGAGAATTTTGGCAAAAGTTTCTGAAATAGGGGTAGCATTTTTTAGTTCTGCTAAATCCAATATGTCAGTATCTGTATCATTTGAATTCTTTTTAGGACGAGCAATGCTAGGTAGATTTTGTAAAAAGTCATCGATTACTTGTAATTGCTCCTTGACATCTGGTATGGCCGTTTTAAAAATATCTTTTTCCAAATAAGGAGAAGCCAATTCCTCTATGTCAAAAATGGATTCAAAATATTGCTTTCTCGAAGAAGACATTAAGGCTATTTTCTTTTGGTGATTAGGATTGAATTTTTCATTCCAAAACAATAAATAAAAATAGGGGAATGCTTCTTTATCCCCATCAAATGAATGCTGAAGACTCGAATTTCTTCGATCAATTTTATTTAAGAGAAACCATAAATCCTGTGCCTTATTTTCCATCGCTTACCAATCTCCCGCTATTTTGTTAAATAAATCTAAGATTATTTGATCCAATAGTTTAGGAATCAATGTCTTTTCAACTTGATTCAGAGTCTGATTCTGAGGAAAGTCCTGATAAAATGAAAACTCTTGATCGAAGTTTTTATTCTCATCCAAACGATTGGTCAATCTAAATTGAATTCTTAATGTTAATCGGTTTAATCCGGCCTTATCATCAGAAGTAGGTGCTTGAGGACTTAATTCATAACCTACAATAGTTCCTTCTAGTAATAAATCGGGTGCTTGACTGGTTAATTTTAATGAAGTATTTCGCTGAAAATATTCCTTTAAACGCTCATTTACATCCAAACTTAAATTGGCAGGACCACCAGCCGTTTCCATGCGAATGTTACTTATTTGAATGGTTTTAAGTTCTGGAGAAAGACTAGCTCCTTTGAAACTATAACATCCACTCAATAAGGGCACGCAACATAGTATCCAAGCCAATTTAGGCAATATCTTCCAAATCATATTGTTTAATTTTTCGATATAAGGTTCTTTCTGAAATCCCTAAATCTTTAGCCGCATATTTACGCTTATTTCTATTTTTCTTCAAAGCACGAATAATAATTTCCTTTTCTTGCTTCTCCAAAGATAAAGTTACATCCTGTACTTGCGCACTGACATCTTCGAAATTAACATCTTCTTCTATTGTGGAATTACTAATAGGATGTATTTCAATGGGGTTAGGGCTTACTTCAACCGCACTTGGGGTAGAAGGAAGCGCTAAATTCTTTTGTAGGTCAGTAAATTCAGGTTTGATGTCTTCAAAAATCGACATATTGTTTGAAATAATATCGTAGGCATTAGCATTACCAGATTCAATAACTTTCAACAATATTTTTTTTAATTCAGTTACGTCTCTTTTTAAATCAAATAGAATTTTATAGAGAATTTCCCTTTCATTAATTCCTTCTGGACTGGTAAAAAAGTCTCCTTTAATCACCGAAGAATTGATTTTGGGCTCATTAAATTCCAAATAATACTGCAGCTTGGAATCATCTACAATCCGATCACCGACCTCTAATACAGAAATTTGTTCAGCTAGATTTTTCAACTGCCTAATATTTCCTGGGAAACGCTGCTTTTGTAGTAAATCTTTTGCCTCTCGAGTAAGCATAATTGGTTTCACTCGGTGCAATTCAGAAAAATCTGTAGTGAATTTCCTAAACAACAATTCAATATCGTCGCCACGCTCTCTTAAAGGTGGCACGTAGATAGGTACAGTACAAAGTCTATAATATAAATCTTCTCTAAATTTACCGCTGGAAATAGCATCCTGAAGGTTAACGTTGGTGGCAGCTACTACGCGCGTGTTGGTTCTCTGTACTTTAGAAGAACCCACTCGATAAAATTCACCATTTTCTAAGACACGCAACAACCTAGCTTGTGTACCTAAAGGCATTTCAGCTATTTCATCTAGAAAAATAGTGCCTCCATCAGTTACCTCAAAATAACCCTTTCTAGCTTCAATGGCACCTGTAAATGAACCTTTTTCATGACCAAACAATTCTGAATCAATAGTCCCCTCTGGGATGGCTCCACAGTTAACAGCAATGAATTGACCATGTTTTCTTTTCGACAAGGAATGAATAATTTTTGAAAATGATTCTTTTCCTGATCCACTTTCACCCGTGATTAATACCGTCATATCCGTTGGAGCTACTTGCTCAGCAACAGAAATGGCTCTTAATAGGGCAGAGGAGTTTCCTATTATCCCAAAACGGGCTTTGATCGCATTCAGATGATTTGATTCCATATTAATTGATTAATTCACCTAATAGGGTTCCTGAGGTACAATGAGTAATTTTAACATCCACAAATTTCCCTTTCATTTCTTCTTTTTTTGGAAAAACAACCACTTTATTGTTATCAGTTCTTCCAAAATGATGAGCAGCTGATTTTTTTGAATCACCTTCTACCAAAACACGTTGAATGGTCCCTAACATCAATTGATTTCTATAAGCAGAGTGGATTCTTTGTAAATCAATGATTTCTTGTAACCTTCTCTTTTTTATTTCTTCAGGAACATCATCTGCCAATTTCTTTTCCGCCGGCGTTCCTGGTCTTTCTGAATAGGAAAACATATAACCAAAGTCATATTTTACCTCTTCTAATAAACTTAAAGTATCTTGATGCTCTTCTTCGGTTTCAGAACAGAAACCGGCAATTAAGTCATGTGATATACCACATGATTCACCTAAAATTCGCTTTATAGCTTTAATTCGATCCAAATACCATTCGCGGGTATAGGTACGGTTCATTAATCCTAAAATTCTATTATTTCCACTTTGCGCCGGAAGATGAATATTTTTACAAATATTATCATAGGCTGCCATGGTATTTAATACCTCGTCAGTAATGTCTTTGGGATGCGAGGTAGAGAACCTAACGCGGAGTTCAGGGGTTAATTGAGCTACTTTTTCTAATAGTTGAGCAAAGTTAATGGTCTCTTTGGTATCAGGATTTTGCCAGTGATATGAATCTACATTTTGCCCCAAAAGTGTTACTTCTCGATAGCCAGAATCAAATAAATTGGTGCATTCTTTCAATATTGAATGTAAATCCCTAGATCTTTCTCGACCTCTAGTGTAAGGAACCACACAAAATGAACACATATTGTTACATCCACGCATGATGCTTACCAATGCCGTTACTCCATTGGTATGTAGTCGTACAGGTTCAATATTACCATAGGTTTCTTCTCTGGATAAAAATACATTAACTGCTTTATTGCCATCTTCAATTTCCTCTAATAAACGAGGGAGATCTCGATATGCATCAGGCCCTGCCACTAAATCAACTATTTTTTCTTCCTCTAGTAATTTTGTTTTTAAACGCTCCGCCATACACCCTAAAATACCCACTGTTAGATGAGGATTCTTAGCCTTTAGTGGTTTAAAACTTTGTAAACGATGACGGATTTTCTGTTCCGCGTTTTCACGAATGGCACAGGTATTTAATAAAATAGTATCAGCTTCTTGAATATTAGACGTTGTAGAATAACCTTGTTCCATTAAAATGGACGTCACCACTTCTGAATCAGCAAAATTCATTTGACAGCCATAGCTCTCTAAATAGATTTTTTTCGAATAATCCGTCTGCTGCTGGCTGGGTGAAATTCTTGGTTCATCCAATCCTTTTATCTCCTCTGGTGAGAGTACTTTTAAATCTTGCATGAATTAATAATTGAATTAATTCACAAATTTATGACATTTTGTCAGACAATGCCTATTGAATCTTGCCAGAATTTAAAATAATTACCTGATCTGATTGATAGGTAAGGGCTTCGTTATGCGTAACCATGATAATACGTTGATTCCAATCCTGCTTTAATTCTAAAAACAAATCATAGAGATTCTCAGCATTATTTTTATCCAGATTTCCCGTTGGTTCATCTGCCAATAATAGGCTCGGACGATTGATCAAAGCTCTTGCCACAGCTACCCGTTGCTGTTCTCCACCTGAAATTTGTCCTGGAAATTTTTTTAATATAGAAGTGATCCCCAATTTTTGAACAATCTTTTGATAGAACTCTTCATCCTCTTCAGTCAATTGTCCACCTCGAATGTAAAGAGGGAATTTTATGTTTTCTTCACAGGTGAATTCACCTAACAAATGATGAAATTGAAATACGAATCCCATTTTTTTGTTTCGGAAGAAACTTTGTTCTTGTTCATTTAAACTAGCATATGAAATTCCATCCAAGTAGATTTCACCTGAATTATAGTTTGTAAGTAAACCAATGATTTGAAGTAAGGTACTTTTACCTGAACCAGAAGGACCTAAAATGGAAATTAATTCATTGTTGTTGATGGTAAAAGATATGTTGTCCAGAATTAATTGAGTCCCATAGGATTTGGAAATATTTTTTAATTCTAACATTTTTTTGTCTTTTTTTTAGAAAATTCGTTTGATACAATAAGATTTTAAAAGTTTGGCAAATAAATAGTAATTTCACGAAATAAAAATTTTGATAAATGAATATTCACGAATACCAAGCAAAAGAAATTTTAAAAAGTTACGGGGTAAGGATTCAAGAGGGTATTGTTGTTGACAAGTTGGAAGATGCTACTTCAGCAGCTGAAGCTTTAAAAGCACAAACTGGTACAGGTTGGTTTGTAGTTAAGGCTCAGATTCATGCGGGTGGTCGTGGAAAAGGGGGAGGAGTAAAACTTGCCAAGAACATGGATGAAGTAAAAGAGCGCGTATCTCAAATTTTGGGAATGCAATTAATTACACACCAAACAGGTCCTGAAGGTAAAAAGGTAAACAAGGTTTTAATTAGTGAGGATGTATACTATCCTGGCGATTCAGAACCTAAGGAATACTATTTATCGATTTTATTAGATCGTGGACGTGCATGCAATGTAATCATGGCATCTACAGAAGGTGGAATGGATATAGAGGAGGTTGCTGAGCATAGTCCTGAAAAAATCATTAAAGAGTGGATTGACCCACGTGTAGGTTTACAAGATTTTCAAGCACGTAAAATTGCTTTTATGTTAGGCTTAAGTGGTCAAGCATTAAAAGAAATGGTGAAATTTATTCAATCGCTTTACAAAGCGTATGTGGAAACAGATTCTTCCATGTTTGAAATTAACCCGGTGCTAAAGACCTCTGATGATAAAATTTTAGCAGTTGATGCTAAGGTTAATTTAGATGATAATGCTTTGTATCGTCATAAGGATTTAGCTGTATTGCGCGATATTTCTGAAGAAGATCCTTTGGAAGTAGAAGCGTCTGAAAATGATTTAAACTACGTTAAATTAGACGGAAACGTTGGCTGTATGGTTAACGGTGCCGGTTTAGCCATGGCGACCATGGATATTATTAAATTATCTGGTGGTGAGCCCGCTAACTTCCTTGACGTAGGGGGTGGAGCGAATGCCAAAACTGTAGAAGCTGGTTTCCGCATCATTTTACAAGATCCTAATGTAAAAGCTATTTTGATTAACATCTTTGGTGGTATAGTACGTTGTGACCGTGTTGCCAATGGTGTGGTTGAAGCATATAAAAATATAGGAGAAATCAATGTGCCTATCATTGTACGTTTACAAGGTACTAATGCAGAAGAAGGTGCTGCCATTATCAATAATTCAGGCTTGAAAGTATTTTCGGCGGTATTATTAAAAGATGCAGCAAAATTGGTTTCAGAAGTATTGAAATAATTTTTTCACATGAAAATTATCTGTGTAGGAAGAAATTATGTAGATCATATCAAGGAATTATCTAACGAGAAACCGAAGGATCCTGTCATATTTCTTAAGCCAGACACGGCGCTATTAGATCAAAACTCGGATTTTTATTATCCGAGTTTTTCACAAGATGTCCACCATGAAATCGAATTGGTATTTCGTATTTCTAAAGTGGGCAAGAATATTGAATCCAAATTTGCCTACAAGTACATTGATGGCATTGGTTTAGGCATTGATTTTACAGCACGTGATTTACAAGCTAAACTAAAAGAAAAGGGCTTACCTTGGGAGAAATCCAAAGCTTTTAATGGTTCTGCCTTTGTTTCAGCTATTCGTCCATTGAGAGAAGGAGAATTAGAGCAATCTATCCCTTTCCGATTGGACATCAATGGTAGTACAGTGCAATCAGGTGAAAGCAATCTGATGATTTGGAATATTAGTGAATTAATTGCCGATATTTCTCAATATTTTACTCTTAAAACAGGTGATTACATCTTTACTGGAACACCTGCTGGGGTAGGGCCTGTGAAAATAGGAGACAAATTGAGAGGCTTCTTGTATGACGAAAAAATATTTGATTTAAACATCTCTTAATATGAGTTTACAAATAGGTGAATCAGCTCCTGCATTCAGCATGATCGATTCTGATGGTAATTTAGTTGATTTAGCAGCCTTAAAAGGGACAAAAGTAGTTTTATATTTTTATCCAAAAGATGACACTCCAGGATGTACTGCCCAAGCATGTAATTTAAATGAAAATTTAGATTATTTATCCTCTAAAGGATACCGCGTGATTGGTGTAAGTGTTGATTCTAATGCTGCACATACTAAGTTTAAGAAAAAGTATCAGTTAAATTTTTCTCTTTTAGCAGATACTGAGCATGAATTAGTAAATAAATATGGAGTTTGGGTAGAAAAGTCTATGTACGGCAAATCTTACATGGGAACAGCCAGAAGCACTTTTTTAATTGATGAAAACGGAATTATTACAGATATTATAGCCAAGGTGGATACCAAAAATCATACGTCACAGATCCACTAATATATTTTTATGCAAACACAAGAATTAAAAAATGTAGCTAGCCAAGTACGTCGAGATATTCTTCGTCAGGTTCATGCTTGTCAGTCAGGCCACCCTGGTGGGTCATTAGGTTGTACAGATTTATTGGTAGGATTATATTTTAATGCCATGAAATTGGCTCAAGATGCCAATGGAAATGTTGTTTTCAATATGTCAGGTAATCAAGAAGATGTCTTTTACCTTTCCAATGGACATATTTCTCCCGTTATGTACAGTGTTTTAGCTAGAAGAGGTTATTTTCCTGTAAAAGAACTGGCTACATTCAGACAATTAAATTCTAGATTGCAAGGTCATCCAACCCCACATGAACATTTAGAAGGAATTAGAATTGCTTCAGGTTCCTTAGGACAAGGTTTAAGTGTGGCCATAGGTACTGCTCAGGCTAAAAAATTATCCAATGACACTTCAACGGTTTATTGCTTGATGGGAGATGGGGAACAAAATGAAGGTCAAGTTTGGGAAGCAGCCATGTATGCCCCACATCATAAAGTGGATAATCTAATCGCTTTTATAGATGAAAATGGTCAACAGATTGACGGCCCAACAGAGAAAGTCATGAGTAACCGTGATTTAGAAGCTAAATATAAGGCTTTTGGTTGGCAGGTATTGCGCATGGATGGTAATGACGTGGAAGAGGTTATCAATACCTTGGCGCATGCTAAATCATTATTAGGTCAAGGATCTCCAATCATGATATTGATGAAAACTGAAATGGGAGCAGGGGTTGATTTTATGATGGGCAGTCATAAATGGCACGGAGTGGCTCCAAATGATCAGCAATTAGCTGATGCATTGGCACAATTAAATGAAACTTTAGGCGACTATTAATAATTTACAATGAAGTTTACTTACGAAACAAAAAAAGATACTCGTTCAGGCTTTGGAGCTGGAATGGAATATTTAAGTCAAAACAATCCTAAGGTTGTGGCTTTATGTGCCGATTTAATTGGCTCCTTAAAATTGGAAGCTTTTATTAAAAATAGTCCAGAGCGTTTTTTCCAAACAGGAATTGCTGAAGCTAACATGATTGGTATTTCAGCTGGTTTAGCTATTGGTGGATACATTCCCTTTGCTACTACATTTGCCAATTTCGGAACGGGTCGTGTATATGATCAAATTCGTCAGTCGGTAGCCTATTCAGGTAAAAATGTTAAAATTTGCTGTTCACATGCAGGTCTAACACTAGGAGAGGATGGTGCTACTCACCAAATATTAGAGGATATCGGCTTAATGAAGATGTTGCCAGGTATGGTTGTTATTAATCCTTGTGATTACAATCAGACAAAAGCAGCTACTATCGCCATTGCAGAATATGAAGGTCCTGTTTATTTACGTTTTGGCCGTCCAGTGGTGCCAGTATTTACTCCTGAAGATCAAAAATTTGAAATTGGTAAAGCCATTCATCTAATCGAAGGAACCGACGTAACTATTCTAGCTACTGGACACCTTGTCTGGGAAGCTATTCAGGCAGCCGAAATTCTAGAAGAAAAAGGTATAAAAGCTGATGTCTTGAACATACATACCATTAAGCCTTTAGATACAGCAGCTATTTTAGCCTCTATAAGTAAAACAGGTTGTGTGGTAACAGCTGAAGAACATCAAATAAATGGTGGTTTAGGTGATTCCGTTGCACAATTTTTATCTCAAAATCACCCTACACCTCAAGAATTTGTCGGGGTAAATGATTCTTTTGGTGAATCAGGTAAGCCTGCTGATCTAATGGAAAAATATGGTTTAAATGCGGCGGCTATTGTGGAGAAATCCATCAAAGCAATCGCAAGAAAATAAATTAAAAAGGATAACCAATTCCTATATTGAATTCAATTGGGTTTTCTCCACTGCTAAACGAAGTCTTGGAGAGAACCCATTTTTCATTTAGGGGTTTTGCTGGATTGATTACTTTGGTGGCTAAATCTAATCTTAAAAGGAAATACGAGAAATCCCATCGCAATCCAAAACCTGTACCCACCGCTATTTGATTGTAAAAATTATCTAGGGCAAAGTATCCATCTTTTTCACCTTTAGAATTGGCAAAAGTCCAGATATTTCCTGCGTCAATAAAGAATGCACCATTCATAGTACCAAACAACTGGAACATCCTAAAACGGTATTCTACTGAAGATTCCAATAAAATACTACCTGGTTGTTCAATTAAATTACTAATAGCATTATAGGCACCTGGACCTAATCGACGGGGTTTCCATGCGCGTAAACTACTAGGGCCCCCGATGAAGAAGTTTTTCTCATAGGGTAATTGAAAATCATTTTCTTCTCCATATGAATACGCTAATCCACCGATGAATTTAAAGGCTAATTGGGATTTTCGATTCAAGCCTAACATCTTATATTTCCTGTAGTCGAAATTAAACCGTACAAATCGATAAAATTGAATATTTTGATTACTACCCAAGATATTTTCAATAAAAGCAATCCTCTTGGATCCAATTAAGTTCAAAGTACTTCCTCCAGATTCAAGGCCCAATTGAAAAGATTCACCAGTTTGTAATTCATTACTGGGTAAGAAACTGCGGTAGGCATAAGTAAAATGTATACTGGAGACAAAACTAGGATTAAAACTTCGGTACAAATTGTTTCCTTGTAAGCGTAATTCCTCCAAATAGCTTTTAAAGGCGCTTGCAGTGGAGGTTTCTGGATAATTGGTGTTTAATATATTGAGGTCTACCAAAGAAAATTGGAAAGTTTTAAAAGGGGATTTTCGCCATTGATATCGCTGAAATATTTTAAAATTAGTTCTTAAATATTCCGGTCGATTGATATAGTCATAGCCAAAGCCAATTTGTGTTTGTGAAGCATACAATGGTCCCAATTGTTGTTTTATATTGCTTGGTAAAAACAATCTAGGGAAATTCAATGTGGTACTAAGATTAACCTCTAGGTTTTTTCTTGCCTGATCAGTATTGATGAATCCTGCCTGAGCTTCAAAACCAATGCGAGCGGAAAAATCTAAATAATCCAAACTAGAAAAGACGCGTCGAACTTTAAATGAATTAGTTAGAAAGGGACCTGGAATTCCTCGAAAAACACTTCCACCTAATTCAGATGAGAAATTAAACTTTTCATTGGGAACTAATTCTACTTTAGGAAATACACGGGTAGAGGAGGTATCAAATTTGATAGAAACTGATTTAAATTGATCAGATGCATAGATATTTTGAAGGCTTTGATTTAATTGATCTACGGAATATAAATCACCCTCCTTAAAGGTAACCAGTCTACTTAGTGCAGTTGTATTTAAAATGCCCAAATTACTGGAATCAGTATATTGATTGTTGACAAAACTAGCCTTGCCAAAACGAAATAAGCGATCATATTGGCGATTGGTGTTGACTTCTTTAAAATCTGGTATTTTATAAATAATCCCCACCCGTAATAAGCTAGAATCCTGTAAGTCATTGAGCTTTAAGCCTACAGCTTCATTGGAAAAATAAAAATAACCCTTATTCTTTAAATAATGGGTAATATTTTCTTTCTCCTTTTTTAATAAATCAAGGTTTAGTCGATCATTATTAGAAATAACACTTTCATTGGCATAATAGGCATCAATTTTCTTCCCTAACTGAGGATTGTCTACTAAAAATGAATCTTTTTTAGAAAAGGTGCTGAGGGCATTTTCATCAATGTGAAAAGTTACGTTGACCAATTTTTCGGATTTTTTAATCGTATCAACATGCAAAGAGACTTGATTTCTTAAAAAACCATTATTTCGATAATATTTATAAATGGCCTCTTTGGTAACTTCTAAATAAGCTTTATTTAAGCTAGGATTGGGGGTATTGAAAAATTGTATAAAGGCGGGAGATTTACCTAAAGAATCCTTTAATTTTCTCTTAACTTCAAAGAATCCGTATACTTTCGGTGAAAATATTCTAGCATAGGATTCCTTTAAACCAGGTATATTTGTTCTTAAATCTTCTTTCGAGATTAACTTATTACCTTGAATGTCGATTCGGTTTACTTTGTACTCCGAAAATTTAAATTGGCGATAACCCGTGCAGGAATAAAATAGTGCCTGAGTGAGTAAGAATCCAATAAGTATATTTCTAGATTTCAAATGATGCTAACGAATAAACAAATAAAGTTAATTAATTCTCTACATTCTAAAAAAGGACGATTAGAGAACGAACTATTTTTGGTGGAAGGAGAGAAAGGTATACAAGAAGTAATGGATTCTGATTTTAAGGTAGAATTTCTAGTAGTTAACGTCGAATATCAACATCTATTTTCTAATAAATCGATTCCTATATATTTTGTACCTAAAGAGGATATAACCAAGTTAAGTACCTTAACCATCAATCAATTCGGATTAGCGGTAGTTCAAAGTAAATCAGCACTTAAATTCAATACATTAGATGATATTGTATTGGTTTTAGATGGTGTTAGGGACCCAGGAAATTTAGGTACCATCATTCGGATTTGTGATTGGTATGGTGTGAAACAAATCGTTTGTTCTAATGATTGTACAGAGTTTTACAATCCAAAGGTTATTTCTGCCACAATGGGTTCATTTAAACGGGTAGAATGCATTTATGTAGATTTACTAGATTTCTTTAGATCTCATCCCAATCATGAGGTAATTGCTGCGGATTTATCTGGGGAAAATCTGCATCATTTCCATTTCCCTAGCAAAGCTTTTATTGTGATGGGAAGTGAATCGCATGGTATTAGACCAGAAATTAGTGCAAGTATTCAACAAAAAATCACAATTCCTCGCTTTGGCGAAGCAGAATCTCTAAATGTGGCTATTTCGACAGGTATTATATTAGACCAACTAAGAAGAATTTAATCTTTTTCAGGTCGTAAATACAACTCAATGAGGTAGTGTGCCAGGTATAGCATTGGCGTAAAAAGAATGGCTATTATGAATTTGTAGAGGTAATTATTGAATGATACATTCATCCACTGACCAAAACTCCAATTTCCAAAGAAATAAAAGGCGATTCCAATAACTAGTACACTATCAATCAACTGAGAGATTAGGGTAGATCCTGTTGCTCTCAGCCAAATGTGTTTTTGGCCTGTTCTGGATTTAATTTTTTCAAATACTAAGGCATCCAGCATTTGACTAACTAAAAACGCAGTCAATGAACCTGTTATAATGCCTAAACCTTGCCTGAATATTCTAGCAAATGAATCATTGATATTAAAGCCATTGGTATTATTTACTTGTAGCCAGAAATCGGCTGGAACTAATAATGTGGCCCAATAGATAATTAGGAATGAATAAGCAATAAATAGGGCAGTCGTATAGGATATGAAACGAACTCCTTTTTTTCCAAAATAATCATTGATTATATCAGACGTAATAAATACAATTGGCCAATTTAATGCACCAGCCGTTTGATTAAAATCCCACTTGTCACCCCAAGGAGTTAATAATCCCAATGGCGAAAAACCTAAAGATTTTTCAATGCTGACAATTTTAACTCCAATAATCTCGGCTATAATCGCATTGGTTAAAAATATTCCAAAAAGGAAAATAAATAACTTTTGTTTTCGAGAAAATTGGTTAAAAATCATCTTCTATAATTGTCAAAATGCAAGGCAATCTTATCTAATGCTAAAGAAAGCTGCTCTACATGAGGTAAAAACACAATCCTAAAATGATCTCTTTGTTTGAAATTAAAGCCTCGGCCAGCTACCACAAGGATTTTTTGCTCTTCCAATAAAGACATCACAAAGTGTTCATCATCCTCAAAGGTGAATTTGCCTAAATCGATTTTGGGAAAGAGGTATAATGCCCCTTTAGGTTTGACACAAGAAACACCATCAATGGCATTTAATTTTTCGTAAGCTAATTGCATTTGTTTATACAACCTTCCACCCGGTGCAACTAAATCATTAATGGATTGATAACCACCCAAAGCAGTTTGAATACCAAATTGAGTAATTACATTAGCGCATAAACGAGTACTAAACAGAAAATTAAGTCCTTCAATGTATGATTTGGCTTTATGTTTTGCTCCTGTTAATATCATCCATCCACCACGAAATCCGGCAGCCCGGTAGTTTTTAGATAATCCACCCATGGTAACAATTAAGATTTCGTCACTTAATCCTGCGGCGGAATAATGTTCATGTTGATCAAACAAAATCTTATCATATATTTCATCAGAAAATAGGATTAACTTATGTTTAATCGCCAATTGAACAATTTTATCTACTGTTTCTTTGGAGTAAACAGCGCCGGTAGGATTATTAGGGTTAATCAAAACAATGGCTCTGCACTTATCTGTAATTTTAGCTTCCATGTCAGCTAAATCGGGCTGCCAATCTGAAGTTTCATCACATACATAATGTATGGAATTACCTCCAGCTAAGCCTACTACGGTAGTCCATAATGGATAATCGGGCGATGGAATTAAAACTTCATCATCAGGGTTCAATAAAGCCATCATGACCAAAGAAATTAATTCACTAACTCCATTTCCTATATAAATATCTTCAATTAGGATATTTTTGACGCCCTTGTTTTGATAATATTGCATAACTGCCTTTCGGGCAGCAAATAAACCTCGAGAATCAGTATATCCTTGTGCATTACGGATATTTACAATGATATCATGAACTATTTCATCGGGTGTTTCAAAACCAAATGCAGCAGGATTGCCTATATTGAGTGAAGTAATTTTATAACCCTGGTTCTGAAGTGCCAAAGCTTTGTCATAAACAGGTCCCCTGATTTCATACTTCAAATGCTCTAACCTGCTACTTTTTAATATATCCATTGAAAAAAAATAAGAATTGTAAAAATAGTAATTTACTTTTGAATTGTTTTTAAGCACACTCAATGAATTTCACCCAGCTTTTTATCATTCTATTGAGTTTATTTTCAAGTATTTACCTATTAATACTATGGAAGTATTGGCGTAATTCACGAGGTATTTTTCGCATTTCGGGAATATTTATTTTTAAATTATTGGCTAGGTTAAGTATATTTTTGCTCTTTTCCTGGCTATTCATATACTTTTTAGAACCTTCCAATACCTCAATCTCCTTATCAGAACCGGTCAAAGTAAGTTATTGGGTACCTGAAAATTATACTCAATCAAAAGACCGCTGGCAAGAAGCCCAAAATTTAATTAGTAAAGATTTGAAAAGGAATACGGCAGCCTTTGTATCCTTGGAAATAATTACTGCTCAATTGGACGGTAAAGAGACTTTGATTCCCAATACTCCCATCGAATCCTTTTTAGGTTTATTAGAAAATCCTGAAGTATTGAATTTTCATCACCATGCTGAAATGAAAAGAAACAAAACAGAGGGTAGTGGGAATCAGGTTTTTAGACCTATTAGCAAAAAGGTTCAAATTGGAAAGGATAGTAAAGAATTCATCCTAAGTAATCAAGAAACATCTTATTTTACTTTTCTTAGCTCGAATAATTGGACTGAATTAGTCGATATGAAGGTATATTTATTAATTTTGTTATTGATTTTAATCACAACGGATTTACTCTTTATTCTGCATATAATTAAGATATAGTTTGTTTACATCTTATTTGTACATTTTCTTGTTGATTTATCAAGGCTTATTCTCCAATAGAGCGAGCGTATACAATAAGGACATACAACAGGTTAATTTTTTAATCAAAAACAAACGAAATGCAGAAGCATTGTATTGGATTAAAAAAGCTAAGGGTAAAGATATTTTCATCAACAAAGAATTAGAGAAAACGCAGGCTTTATTAAATATTCGCTTGAATCAAACGGTAGAAAACAGGATTCGGTTTTCTAGTACAGATTCCAATGAATTATTAATTCAGGCTGCTATATTAGAAAAACAAGGGAATATTGACCAGGCTATTACTTTGATTGAAAATGGAATTAAAGAAAACCCAGTTTCAGATACCCTTATTAAACAATTTGAAATTTATGCCTACAAATGGAGAAAGCTACTTCCCATTTTAAAAATGGCTAAGCAAAATCAATTGTTGCAAGAACAACAAAATATGAATCGGGTAAATACCAAGGAAGCCTTGGGTTTATTGGATTTAATGAAAAAGAAGGAACGAATTTTAACATATTAAGCATGGAAAATAAGGCTCAAGGTCAGTTTAATTTTAAAAACCAAACGGCTTTTTATCGCGGTAAAGTAAGGGATGTATACAGCATCGGAGAAGATCGTTTATTGATGATAACTTCGGATCGTATTTCTGCCTTCGATGTTATTTTACCTAGAACTATTCCTTTTAAGGGTCAAGTTTTAAATCAAATAGCTACCTATTTTTTAAATAAAACTCGAGATATTATTCCTAACTGGTTAATTGATACTCCAGATCCCAACGCAGCCTATGGATATAAATGCACGCCCATTCCTATTGAAATGGTAGTTCGTGGATATGTAGCGGGTCATTTATGGAGAGAATATAAAGCAGGAAAAAGAGAGGTTTGCGGTGTTGCATTACCTGAAGGGTTGAAAGAAAACGACCGTTTACACAATCCAATTATTACACCTACCACGAAAGCAAGTGAAGGTCATGATGAAGATATTTCAATTGAGAAAATATTGGAATTAGGAATAGTTTCACCTGATATCATGAATCAGTTAAGTCAAAAGGCCTTAGCATTATTTGAACGTGGAACCCAAATGGCCAAGGAAAAGGGATTGATATTGGTTGATACCAAATATGAATTTGGTATGCTAAACGGAGAAATTATGCTGATGGATGAAATCCACACGCCAGATTCATCCCGCTATTTTTATGCCAATACCTACCAAGAATTACTAGAAAAGGGCTTGGCACAAAAACAACTTTCCAAGGAATTTGTCAGAGAATGGCTAATTGCTAACGGATTTCAAGGAAAAGAAGGTCAACAAGTTCCGACCATGACGGATGCCTTTGTTGAAGAAATTTCCCAGCGATATATCTTGCTATTTGAAGAGATAACTGGTCAAAAATTCAAAAAGGAACCACAAGAAAATTTAGAAGAACGTATATTTAATCACGTAAACCAATATTTAGAAAATGTCAACTAATGCTTTATTTCAACTAGATCAAAACGAAAGTTATGCTTTAATTGATTGGAAAGGAGAAACTTTAGTTCAAAGCAATTACGAAGAATTAGAAAATGTCGTTCGATTGCTTTTCAAGAAAGAATACACCAATATGATATTGAATATCTCCAAGGTAAGCGAATTGGATGGATATGGCGTATCGGCTATTCGAAAAGGAACCAAAATTTGTTCTAATGAATCAGGTTTATTTGTGGTAGTGACGAAAGAAGAATCAGTTGTAGATCGCTTGGATCAAGCGAAAATTGAAAATCTAACGATTCTGAATACAGTAAGAGAAGGAGTTGATGCCATTTATCTAAATGATTTGGAAAATGATTTTGGCGATGAAGACGGTGAAGAGGATAATGAATTTGGTGGAGATTCCTCAGATTACGGTGATGATTATTAAATAATTGCACTCTAACAAGATAATTTATACTTGTTTAGTGATATTTTAATAACAATATTATATTTTGTTTATTCAATGAATTGCCAAATATATTTTTGATTAAATTTGATATTGCCTATATAAATATCAAAATGTTAAGCATTACTGATATTTAATTTTGTTAAGAATTTTTAGTTTATTATTAGAATATTAATAGTTTCTTATGGAAGTCATGAATGAAGAGGGATTGTATCGGAAAGAATTTGAGCACGATGCTTGTGGTATTGGTTTTGTAGCTAGTATGAAAGGCATTAAATCGCATCGAATTGTACAGGATTCAATCAAGATGTTGATTCGCATGGACCACCGTGGTGCTTGTGGTTGTGATCCGAACTCGGGTGATGGAGCTGGTGTATTGGTTCAATTACCCCATGAATTCTTTTTTGAAGAAACAGCCAAATTAGGTTTTGCTTTACCATCCTTAAGCCATTACGGTGTAGGTATGGTATTCTTTCCAAAGGATGAGACACTGATTAAAGAGTGTAAAGAGATTATTGAAAGAAAAGCCAAGAAATTAAGTCTACGCATCCTTGGTTACCGACATGTTCCCGTAAATAATGCCGAAATATTAGGGGCTGATTCTGGAAATGAAGAGCCTTCGATTCAACAATTATTTATAGAAAGATCAGAATCATGTTTAAGTGAAATTGATTTTGAGAGAAAACTTTATGTTTTCCGTCAATATGTGACCCGTTTATTAAATGAGACAATTGTTCAATTAAACGGTAAGTTTTATTTTGCCTCCTTGTCTTGTCGTACCATTATTTATAAAGGTATGTTGACAACCATGCAAGTTCCAGGGTATTTTGAAGATTTATTCCAAGAGAATTTTACATCAGCTTTAGCTATTGTTCACTCTCGTTTTTCTACCAATACTTTTCCAGAATGGAGATTAGCTCAACCATTCCGTTACATTGCTCATAATGGAGAGATTAATACCGTCAAAGGGAACTCTTCTTGGATGCAAGCACAATCAGCTTTATTCTCGAGTAAGTACTTTACTCAAGAGGAATTAGACATGATTTTGCCAGTATGTAGCTTAGGGCAATCCGATTCAGCTATTTTAGATAATGCTATTGAGATTTTATACCTGAGTGGTCGTAGTTTGCCTCATGTAATGATGATGTTGATCCCTGAGGCTTGGGATGGCAACGAATCCATGGAAAACTATAAAAAAGATTTCTATGAGTATCATGCTGCCATGATGGAGCCATGGGATGGTCCAGCTTCTATTTCATTTACAGATGGTAAAATGATTGGAGCAACCTTAGATAGAAATGGATTAAGACCATCTAGGTATTGGGTAACAGAAGATGACCATGTGATAATGGCTTCTGAAGCAGGTGTATTGGACTTAGATCCAGCTACCATTGTTTCAAAAGGTCGTTTACAACCTGGCAAGATGTTTGTCGTGGATATGGAGCAGGGGAGAATTATTCCTGATGAAGAATTAAAGGAGAAGATTTGTCAGCAACAACCTTATGGTCAATGGTTGCGAGAAAATAAAATACGCGTAGAAGATTTGCCAGAGGCAGGAAGTGAATACCGCCAGCCTAAGCCGGTAGAGTTAATTTCTCGCCAACAAATTTTTGGATTTACTACGGAAGATATACGGGTGGTTTTAGCTCAAATGGCTGAAACAGGTAAGGAAGCCTTGGGTTCCATGGGTATAGATACGCCATTAGCAGTTTTATCAGATAAGGCACAGCATTTATCCAGTTATTTCAAACAACTATTTGCTCAAGTAACCAATCCACCAATTGACCCTATTCGTGAAAGAATGGTGATGTCTTTATTAACAGACATTGGCGGGCTTTCTAACCTATTGGATGAAACTCCGAGTCATTGTAGACAAATTGAAATACAACAACCTGTATTGCGTAACAAAGAAGTTGAAAAGATTCGTTGGATTGATCATGCTAATTTTCAGACTAAATCCATACACATGACTTTCCGTGCTTCGGAAGAAGCGGGTGTTTTGAAAAAAGCATTAAATAGAATTTGTCAATATGCGGAGGATGCTGTGGATGATGGCTATTCCATCATTTTATTAACCGACCGTGGTATTGATTCTTCACATGCGCCAATCCCTTCACTTTTAGCCTTAGGAGCAGTCCACAACCATTTGATACGTACCAAAAAAAGAGCTAAAGTTGGTATCATTATTGAAGCGGGCGATGTTTGGGAAACGCATCATTTTGCAACTTTAATTGGATATGGCGCTTCAGCTATAAACCCTTACATGGCATTTGAGACCATTAAGGCTATGAAGGATAATCGCCTGGTAGACCAAAGTTTATCATACGAAAAGCTAGAATACAATTACATAAAAGCCGTTAATGGGGAATTATTAAAGATTTTCTCTAAAATGGGTATTTCTACATTACAATCGTATCAAGGAGCTCAAATATTTGAAATATTGGGCCTTGGAAAAGATGTTGTAGATAATTATTTCAGTGGTTCTATCTCCAGAATTAATGGGGTAGATTTAGATACCATTGCGAAAGAAGCCCTAATCAAGCATCAGTCAGGTTTTGCTTTGCTGAAATCGGATCACCCAAAATTAGAAGTGGGCGGTATTTACCAATGGAAGCAACGTGGAGAAGAGCATTTATTTAATCCACAAACAATTCACTTGTTGCAACAGTCAACCAAGGTGAACGACTATGCTACATACAAGAAATATTCCAAGTTAATCGATGACCAAAGTAAGAAGTCAATTACGTTGAGAGGTTTGTTACGTTTCAAAAATGCCCAATCAATTTCAATTGATGAGGTTGAACCGATCGAAAATATCTTGAAGCGCTTTGCAACAGGAGCTATGTCATTTGGTTCAATTTCTTATGAGGCCCATACTACCTTGGCCATAGCGATGAATCGTATTGGAGGAAAATCAAATACTGGAGAGGGAGGAGAAGATCCAATTCGTTTTGAAAAATTGAAGAATGGGGATTCTATGAATTCCGCCATTAAGCAAGTTGCATCTGGTCGATTTGGTGTTACAGCCAATTATCTAACCAATGCCGTTGAACTTCAGATTAAGATGGCTCAAGGTGCTAAACCGGGTGAAGGTGGACAATTACCAGGTCATAAAGTAGATGATTGGATTGGTAAAACCCGTCATTCGACGCCAGGTGTAGGTTTAATTTCACCTCCGCCTCACCATGATATTTATTCAATTGAGGATCTAGCTCAGCTGATTTTTGATTTAAAAAATGCCAATAGAGCTGCTCGTATTTCGGTTAAATTAGTTTCAGAAGCTGGTGTGGGTACGATTGCTGCGGGTGTTGCCAAAGCTCATGCTGACCATATTTTGATTGCTGGATACGATGGAGGAACAGGTGCTTCACCATTATCATCTATTCGTCATGCAGGTTTACCTTGGGAATTAGGTTTAGCAGAAACACATCAAACTTTAGTGAAAAATAAGTTGAGAGGACGTGTTACTATTCAAACTGATGGTCAAATAAAAACTGGGCGTGATATAGCCATTGCGGCTTTATTAGGAGCTGAAGAATTTGGAGTAGCTACAGCTGCTTTGGTTACTGCGGGTTGTATTATGATGCGTAAGTGTCACTTGAATACCTGCCCAGTTGGCGTTGCCACGCAAAATCCAGAATTGAGAGCATTATATACAGGAAAACCAGAACACGTAGTTAATTTATTCCATTTCTTGGCGCAAGAACTACGTGAAATTATGGCTGAATTAGGTTTCCGTAAGATTGAAGATATGATTGGTCGGGTAGATTATTTAAGCATGGCGGACGTTTCCTCGCACTGGAAATTCAAACATGTGGATTTATCACCCATTTTAAAACCATCCAATCCAGGCGAAGGAGTAGCTGTATATAAATCTGAAGAGCAAGATCATGGATTGGCGGATCAATTGGATTGGGAAATTTTAAAAATCGCTCAAGCGGCTATCGATTCGAAAAAGCAAGTTAATGGTGAATTTAACATCATTAATGTCAATCGTTCGGTAGGAACTATTCTTTCTAATGAAATCACTAAGAAATATGGTGATAAAGCATTGCCAGAGGGCTTAATTCATATTAAGTTTAAAGGAACTGCTGGTCAGTCTTTTGGTGCATTCTCTGTCAAAGGTTTAAAATTTGAAATTGAAGGCGATGCCAATGATTACATAGGAAAAGGTCTTTGCGGAGCAACTTTAATTGCTTACCCTTCTCCAGCAGCTAAATTTATTGCAGCTGAAAATTCCATTGTAGGAAACGTTTCATTTTATGGTGCAACATCAGGAGAAGCTTATTTAGCTGGTATGGCAGGTGAACGATTCTGTGTTAGGAATTCGGGAGCTAAAGTCGTGGTGGAAGGAATAGGTGATCACGGATGTGAATATATGACTGGTGGACTTGTATTAATTTTAGGATCCACTGGAAGAAACTTTGGGGCAGGAATGTCCGGAGGAGTTGCCTACATTTTAGATGAAAAGAATGACTTTGAAGCTAAAGTAAACCGTGAAATGGTTGAAATATCAGACTTAAATCAAGAGGATGTTCAAATTGTTTCAATGTATTTGGCAAAACATGTGGAGTTAACGGGTTCGGTGAAAGGCAAATATGTTATGGACAACTTCAAGTCTATGACCAGTTTGTTCAAAAAAGTATTACCAATCGATTACCGAAATGCCTTAGCTAGTAGACACTTAAGTATCACAGATGTGTTGAATGATAAAGACAAAGTATATCAAAATATTAAAGTAGAATTAAACTAATTATTGAAAATGGGGAAGCCAACAGGTTTTTTAGAAGTTGATAGAAAAACCTCTGCGAAGAGAGATGTTTCAGAGCGTATCAATGACTATAAAGAAATTGAATTAATAAATTCATCAGAAGAGACTGAAAAGCAGGCAAGCCGTTGCATGGACTGCGGAACGCCTTTTTGTCATAGCGGGTGTCCTTTAGGTAATATTATACCTGAATTCAATGATGCAGTTTATGAGCAAAATTGGAAATATGCTTACGAAATTTTGAGTTCGACCAATAATTTCCCAGAGTTTACAGGGCGTATTTGTCCAGCACCTTGTGAATCTGCATGTGTATTAGGCATCAATAAACCTCCGGTAACAATTGAATTGATTGAAAAATCAATTATTGAAAAAGCGTATTCTGAAGGTTGGGTAGTTCCATTTGTTCCTACAAAAAGGACAGGAAAGAAAATTGCCATTGTAGGTTCTGGTCCAGCTGGTCTAGCTGCCGCTGCTCAACTGAATAAAGTAGGACACTCGGTAACGGTATTCGAAAGAGCGGACCGTATAGGAGGATTATTACGCTACGGTATTCCTGATTTTAAATTAGATAAATCTGTGGTTGACCGCCGTGTAGCGGTTATGGAAAAGGAAGGAATAGAATTTAAGACCAATGTTCATATTGGAGTAAATTATAAAGTTTCCAAGCTTATCAGTGAATTTGATGCCATTTTGATTGCAACGGGGTCTACAACACCTCGTTTAATTTCAACAAAAGGAAGTGATGCCTCAGGTATTTATCCAGCCATGGAATTTTTATCTCAACAAAATAAGCGTAATGCCCAAATTGCCCTTGAGGTAAATCATAAAGGAGAACCTTATACTAACCATAATATTATGGCCACAGGTAAACATGTGGTGGTTATTGGGGGAGGAGATACAGGGTCTGACTGTGTCGGTACATCGAATCGCCATAAAGCTGCCTCGATTACTCAAATTGAAGTAATGCCAAAACCGCCTGTTGATAGAGCAGAAAATACACCTTGGCCAAATTGGCCCAATATGTTACGTACTTCTACATCACATGAAGAAGGAGCTAATCGTCTTTGGTCTATATCTTTACAAGAATTTATCACCAATGATAAAAATGAATTAGTTGCCCTCAAAATTGGTGATATCACCTACGATATGTCCCAGGGAAAGATGGAACAAAAAGTAGAAAATATCCGTGAAATCCCATGTGATTTAGCTTTAATTGCAGCTGGATTTTTACACACTGACCATGGTAATTTATTTCAGGAATTAACTGAAGCTGGAATTTCGGCTGACGAAAGAGGAAATATTGTAGCCAATGGAAACTATCAATCTGCTCAAGAAAAGATATTTGTGGCAGGTGATGCTAGACGTGGACAATCACTAGTAGTATGGGCTATTTCAGAAGGAAGAGAAGCTGCAAGAAATATCGATCAGTTTTTAATGGGTCAAACTAGCTTGGAAGGAAAAAGTGTTTCAAGTTTCGATATTTTTAAATAAAATTTCATTTTTGAATTTCGATATTCAAAAAAAATTACTACATTTGTGCTCTCTTAAATGCTAGGAGAGATGCCTGAGAGGCCGAAAGGAACAGTTTGCTAAACTGTCGTACTGGTAACGGTACCGAGGGTTCGAATCCCTCTCTCTCCGCAGTGTTTTTTCGGGGTGTAGCGTAGCCCGGTATCGCGCTTGGTTTGGGACCAAGAGGTCGTAGGTTCGAATCCTGCCACCCCGACAACATAGTCAATTTATTTAACAGTGCTTGCACCAAGAATAAATTGACTATTTATTTTTAGGTTCCGTAGCTCAGTTGGATAGAGCAACTGCCTTCTAAGCAGTAGGTCTTTGGTTCGAATCCAAACGGAATCACAAAAGTCTTAGACTTTCAAATCGTATCAATCATTTCTAGCCTTCCTTCAAAGCGTTGACCATTAAGCAAATCACCTTGGTTAAAAATGCGATAGGAATATTGATATTCTGGATTGCTCCTCCATTAATTTATTTTTTCAAAGAAAAGCTAGGCTTCGGCGGTGGATCTGTATTCACTGGAGCTGTATATGTTTTTGGCTTGATTTTAATGCTCAATCATTTTCATGCCAAAGTCGGTCATAGACCCAATACCTTTCTATTATTACTAGGAGGAACATTTTTTAGTGTTGCCATGATTTATTTCTTTTTGATGAATAAAGAAATGACCATGTTCAATACCGACCTCATTAATTTTGCCTTAATTTTTGGTTTTCTTTTTTCATTATTAAGGGTTGATAATCAAGTGCAAAAGTATTTACCTGTGCTTATTCTAATCATTACCTTTTTAACGAGCTGTGCCTTAATTTACTCCGTAGCCACAAATCCCAATTACGTATTTGGTACACGTGCTACCGTACAATACACGAGTAAGACTACCGAAAACTTTACTGGTAATCCCTATATATATAGTAGAAATGGTTTAGCTGGTTTTTTAATTTCCTTTTTAATCATCAATAGGAGTTGGGATTCCATCAAGGTACCACATGTTTATTTAACACGTTTATTAGCTCATATCAATGTGTGGTTTAGTTTAATTGTAATCATTTTAACTCAAACAAGGGCGACCATTTTAACACTTTTAATGGCAATACCATGTATGTTGTTTTTTATGGTTCCAGTGAAAAGTATTTTTACCCATGTTAAACGACAGTCCTACATTTTCTACGCATTGCTAATAGGAAACTTATATTATTTTGCCTCCAAATTAAGGATAATAGAACTATTTGATTCTTATTATAATACCTTCTTCAACCTGTTTATTCGTGCTATGAGCACGGGCGTAACCTTAGGTAAAAGTTCAGAGGTAGATGAATCAGCCATGGGGCGCGTCAATAATATTAACTACATCAAACAGCTTTGGAATACCAGTAAAATCGATTTCGTTTTTGGTCATGGCTATCGTTTTAGATATATCGATATCCCGATGCTTGAATCTTTGGTAAATTTTGGGGTTTTTGGTTTCATTTTATTTGCAGGTTTTCATATTGCTTTTTTATATTTTGCCTATCGTTGCTTTAAATCTCAAACTATATTTCAAAACTTCATTGGCCTTTTTTATTTAAACACCTTTGTCGGAATGTTTACTTCTGGAAGACCTATGGACTTTGCTTATTGGGTTTCATTTTTGATATTTATTCGATTTATGAATGTGGAAATGGTTAAGGATAAAAACGAATTAAAATCTGAATATTAAACCTGATTTTCTTAACTGCACTTGCATCAAATGTCTGCTCCAAAAAGAGTTTTACAGGTTTCCCCAGCATATTATCCTGCTATATCAATAGGAGGGCCCATATTTACTAATTTAACTTTTTCGAAAGCTTTAGAAGATGTTGATTGTCAAATTGAAGTGCTAACCACTACACAAGGACTTACCGAAGAACAAAAGGCTCAAATAACCATAGGTCAACTTTCCACAACTGAATTTAGTTACCCCATTTGGCGTTTCCCTTATATAGGGTATTCCAATTATACCTTTTCGCCTGGACTGTTTTTTTGGTTATTTAAGCACGTAAAACGCTTTGATTTAGTGGTAATGCAGGCTGTTTGGAATTTTCCAATCATGGCGGCCTATTTAGCATGTAAGTGGCATAAGATTCCATTTTTTATAATTCCCCACGGTAGTTTATATGATGAAACCTTTCATTTAAAATCTTCCAAAGTAAAAAAGTTTTTCTTAGCATTATATGTCAAAAAGATGTTAATTGAGGCTAAAGGAGTGCTATTTTCTACAAGAGATGAATCTCTAAAGGTGAATAAATTCTTATCTATTCCTATCATATCAAGTATAGTTCCTAATATAGTTGATGTAGAAAATTTCAATCTACTACCAGCCAAGGGCACCTTCCGTCAAAAATTTGGCCTTGATGAAGATCAAATCATCCTAACCCACTATGGTCGAGTTACCATTAAAAAAGGAATCAACTACGTGCTTGATGTATTACCGGAATTAATTAAGCATTATCCTAAAGTTCTTTACGTAATAGCAGGATCAGATGAAGGAAATTATGTACAGGAACTTCAGGATATTATTCAAAAAAACAATCTTGAAAAGCATGTAGTATTTACAGGATTATTATCCCCGGAAGAAGGGAAGGAACTTTTAGTTGACACTCAAATTTTTGTTTTACCCTCGCTTTCAGAGAATTTTGGCATGTCCGTAGTCGAAGCATTATTGTGTGATGCTTCTGTCATCATTTCGGAACATGTTGGTATAGCTTTAGACTTGCAAGAAGCCGGTGGCGCTAAAGTAATTAAACTTAATGACCAATCTTTATTTGAGACACTCTATAGCCTGCTTGAAAATACAAACGAAAGGGAAAAAATGGCTCAAATGGGTAGAGAATTTGTAATTCAAAATTATTCCTACCAAGCCGTTGAAAAGCAATTAACTCAATTAATTCAAGGTTAAGATTCGAAAACCTTGATACATTTCCTGAGCTAATTTATTGACATCAAAAATCTTGGAATTTTTAATTGAATTTTGCTGGAGATTTCCAGCTCGATTGGGATAATCTTTTAAAAAATCTTTAATCCTATTCCTTTCTTGTAAATCATCTAATTTACTAATAACCAGACCATTGAAACCATCGATAACTAAATCATTGGCGCAACCACAGGCTTCTGTGCAAATCACAGGCTTTCCTAATTCTTGTGCTTCATTGGCTACCATTCCCCAAGTTTCAGCCTTGGAAACTAAAACTAAACAGGTCGCATGTTGGTATAAATTTGCTAATTCATTCCAAGCAACTGTACCCAATAAATCAACATTGGTAATCTTTTCTACATGAATCTTGGATGCTAATTCCTTGAACAAAGGACCATTGCCAGCCATTTTTAACTGGTAGGGCAACTCCTTCATTAAATCCAACAATTCAAATAAATTTTTCTCTTCGGACAAACGGCCTACGTAGAGCAGGTATGGTTTAATATCTTTTTTTGAAAGATTTGTGTTAAAAAGAATTTGCTCTTTGAATTTTACTTTATCAAAGGAATTTAAAAAAGAAAGAATTTTATTCTTAGCTACACCCGCCCGAAATAGAAATTGGTTTGAATTTAAACCATAGCTAAAATAAGCATTAGTCAACTTAAAAATAGCCGATTTAATAGCGGATTTGATGGTATAAATCAGGACGTTTTGATGTTCTGATTGATTTCTAACCGACTCAATGGTCATTACGGTTTTAATTCCTAATAATTTACAGAGTAATAAAGTCGGTAGTGCGGCTGCCTCAGCATAACCAGTAAAATTGATCACATCTGGTTTAAATTGAAATATGGCTTTTATCCACGAATAAGCTACTTTCCAGGGGGATATACTTTGTAGAGGTTGAGTACTAATCAGTTTTACAGGGAATTTGTAGGGATAATTATCCAAATCAAAATTGACTAAATCCTCTCTTCCTGATTCAGTAATGGTAGTTTCTAGAACTAATAATTCATCATTATTTTTGTTACAAATGTCAGCTACTTTTTCAAATATAACTGATTTGTACTGGGACCATAAAAGATTATGAAATATTAGAATTCTCATAAGATGAATTTCAAAAACAAAACTAATCCCTTTTTTAATCAAGGCAAAGATTACTCAGGTAATATTATGTCACATGATGAAGTGATACGGCGCTGAATTAGAAATAAGCTAATTCTCAATAATAAATCTTAAATTGCATATTGATTACCATTGAGCATTTATTTGAATAATTTAGAATTTCTTTTCCTTTGAAAAAGTCAATTAGTGTGTTGTTACTTACCTATAATGAAGAAATTCATTTAGAGAGATGTATACAGAATGTTCAAAAACTAAGTAATCAAATATTCATCATAGATTCCTTTTCTACAGATAATACGCTGGCCATAGCTGAAAAATATAGCATACCAGTAGTGCAAAATAAATTCATTCACCATGCCAATCAAATTAACAGGGCATTGGAAATATACCCATTCGAAACAGACTATATCATTCGAGTAGATTGCGATGAATTATTGAGTGACTCATTGATTTCAGAGATTAAAGATTGTTTGAATGATGAGGCTTTTGATTCCATCAATGGTTTTTATATGCAAAGAAAGGTATTCTTTATGGGAGGAATAATCCATTATGGTATGACTAACCCTATTTGGTTACTTCGCATTTGGAAAAGGGGCGAGGGGAAATGTGACGATAAATGGATGGACGAAAAAATCATTTTGAATGAGCCATCAACCTACAATTTAAAGAGTTTGATCATTGACCATAATTTGAACAATCTAACATGGTGGACTCAAAAACATAATTTATATGCCAATAGAGAGTCAATCGAAGTATTAAAACATCGGTATTTGCAGGCGGATCAAATCAAAGATAAATTACCACTGAAAGACTTAGTTGTTCATTTGTTAAAATCATTTTACAACAAAAGTCCTATTTTTGTACGTTCTATTCTACTGTTTCATTATTCCTATTTTTTTAGATTAGGTATATTAGACGGAATAAGGGGTTTAATGTGGAATGTACTTCAAGTATTTTGGTATCGCTTTTTAGTAGATGCTAAGGTGTATGAATTTGAAAATTCACATAATTTTGAAAAAGATAAAATCAAAGAAGCCTTAAAAGAAATCGTTTGAAAACAGATTTAAGCACATTTACAGGGGAGGGATCACCGGGAATACAGGCCAAGCTGATGTATTTTCTTTGGCTTATATTTTCGAATGTGTTTTTTTTAACCAATATTCCATATCCCAATAGATTAAAAGTAAATTTGTTGCGTTTATTTGGAGCTAGAATCGGAGATCATGTTGTCATTAAACCTTGGGTAAAAATTAAATTTCCTTGGAAATTACAAGTAGGAAATTACGTTTGGATAGGCGAGGAAGCCTGGATTGACAATTTATCCGAAGTGATTATTTATGACCATGCATGTATTTCGCAAGGGGCTTTATTAATCACAGGGAATCATGATTATAAAAAATCATCCTTTGATTTAATAACGAGAAATATTGTAATAGAAGAAGGTGCTTGGATAGGAGCAAAATCCATGGTAAGTGGAGGGGTGAGAGTTGGATCCCATAGTGTTCTGACTGTTGGATCATTTACAAGTAAAGATTTAGCGCCTTATACCATAAATCAAGGTAATCCGGCCCAAGTAGTTAAACATAGAGAAATAAGCTAAGTACAATGAATGAATATTTACACCTATTAAGTAATAAAGAGTTTCAAATCATTGTTTCCTTTATTGTTTCGATTGTAGTGACGGTGACAGCAATTCCTGTCATTATTAACATTTCGAAATTAAAGGATTTGATGGCAGAAATAGAGCTCAGAAGTTCTCATGAAGAACTTACCCCAACCTTGGGTGGAGTAGCCATTTTTGCCGCTACTTTAATCAGTTATTTCATCTGGGATAATCCCAATGAGGGCCATGAGATACATTTGGCCGTGGCTGCCTTGATCATATTATTCTTTTTAGGAATTAAAGATGACATCTTAATTTTATCCCCTAAAAAGAAGCTATTTATTCAAATTGCAGCAGCCTTATTATTAATTACATTTGGTGATTTGCGCATCTCGACTTTCTTTGGCTTATTCAACATCCACCATATTCCATACATCTTCAGTATTGCATTTACATTGTTTATTATCATTGCAATCATTAATGCCATCAATTTATTAGATGGGATTGATGGCCTTGCGGGAACAGTAGGATTCGTTGCTTCTGCTGTATTTGCTTATTTATTTTATAGTTTAGGTTTATTTGCTTTGGCCACTTTGGCTTTGTCATTAGCCGGTTCATTGGTAGGTTTTTTACGATTCAATTGGTCCACCAAAAACAAAATTTTCATGGGCGATACGGGTTCCATGATATTAGGATTTTTATTAGCGTTTTTTGCAGTAAAATATATTGTTTTCAATAGTTCATACATCTATGATCCAAGACTAATAAAAGACGCTCCAATATTAACCATCATCATTTTACTATTGCCTCTTTTTGATACATTGCGGATGTTCATCATTCGTATATCGACAGGTGTCTCACCTTTTAAAGGAGATCGCAAACACTTACATCATATATTAATAGATAATGGTTTTAGTCATTTTGGTGCTACCATGATTTTAATTTCCTTTAACATATGCGTGTTAGTGATTTACTCTTTCATACGCCATCAATATTCAAACCATGAAGTGTTATTTGGCTTACTTTTAACCTTTTTACTGTACTGCTATATCGCCTATATTTTATCTAAAAATATAGATGCCAATACGGTGGATCGTTTGAAGTATACTAAAATAGATAAGGTAAAGAGGCTACAATTGGTGGAAGAAAAAAAGAATACCAATTTATCTGGAAACCAGCCTCCTGTTAGAGATTAGGGGAATTAGATAGAATTTCTTCTAACTTTTGACATTCAGATTGAATATTAAAGCTAGACAAGCTTTCACGCATCTTTCCTTGATCAAATACTTGATCTAATAGAGAATTTAAGGCAGTTGCTAATGTTTCTGGTCTAAAATCCTGGCATAATATTCCGTTAGTAGAATTAACAGACAGGCTAGAGCCTCCAGAATTGGTCGCTAAGACAGGAACACCGCAATAAATAGACTCCATAGCCACCAAGCCCATACTCTCTTCTCTAGAACAAGTAATAAAAGCATCAGCACTAGCTAAAATTTCATAATACGCTTGAGGTTGTACATTATCTAAAAATTGAACAGCAGGATATAAGCCAGTATTCATTTGTCTACGAATTAGCTCTGCATAACCATTGTTAGCCCATTTTCCCAACCAAATAAATTCAAATTCGTCGGCATTAAAGGATTTACTTATTTGAAGGAAAATATCTACTCCTTTACGATAACAAACTGTACCTGATGAAACAATACGTTTTTTGTTTAAAGGCTTCTTGACATAATTAACGAGGCATTGATCAATGAATTCCTTATTAATTCCAGATTGAAATATAAAACTAGGTCCGCTAAAAATGGGAGCAAAGAAACTTTGAACCAATTCAGAACAAGTTACCAAACAATCTACTTGTTCAAATATGCGCTGACAATCTTTGATTTCCAGTTGTTCAAAATTGTATAAATATTCATGCACATGTAAAAATGCACTCACCTTAAACTGGTTTTTAAATTGTAAAAGGAAAGCATTTTGGATGGTATTGATATACCAAACATCCGCCTGAAAAATACTTTGAATTTTGGATAATCGTTGAGACACGATATCTTGGCCTGCATGAAATTTAATCTTATCCCACAATGAAAATTGCGTATCTAAATAAAAGATTTGGATATGCGGGGATAAATGACTCGTTAAGGCTCCATTTCTTTCTAAAAGAACTAGCCCTACCTCAAATCTATCGGAATCAATTTGATGTAGAATATCAAATAAAACTATTTCTGCACCAGTACGATTTAGATTACTAGAGAAGAATAATATTTTCTTTTTTGACATTCCACAAAATTAAAATGAGGTATTGAGCAGAAAAACTTCGACTACTGATCAAAATTAGTAATTTTGAGCTGCATTGAAAATTATCCCGAATGAAAAGCATACAACAATTAAGAGAAAACATAGATTCCATTGACGATTCAATCCTAAAATTGCTCGTAGAACGCATGGAATTTGTAGAGGAGATAGGAAGATTAAAAAGAGAAAACAATACCGTTATTTATCATCCTGATAGAGAAAAAGAAATTGTTGATCGATTGGCATCCAAATACACGGGAAAATTAAGTAAAGCGGCCATTGAAGCTATATTTTTAGAAATATTTGGTGTATCTAGAAACTTAGAATTACCAGAAATAATTTCTTTTTTAGGCCCAGAGGGTAGCTTTACGCATCAAGCTGCAGAAAGTAGATTTGGAGCAGTGGCAGACTATATCTCATTACCTTCCATTCGCTCAGTATTTGATTCGGTTGAGACGGGCAGAGCTAAGTATGGTGTGGTACCCATTGAAAATAATCAAGAGGGGATGGTCAAAGAAACCATGGACCTATTAAATGAGAGAAATTTATTCATCATTTCAGAAATCATAATCCCCGTAAATTTCTGTTTGGCATCCAAAGAAAATTCCATTCATCAAATACAAAAGATATATTCCAAGGATATTGCCTTTCAACAGTGTAAAGGATTTTTGCAGGATTACTTTAATCACAAACCAGAAGATTTCTTTGTTCAAGTTGATTCGACGTCAAAAGCAGCCAAATTAGCCGTTGAGGATACTAAAGCAGCAGCATTGTGTTCACACATTGCAGCAAAAATTTATTCATTACCTATTTTATTTGATAATATCCAAGACAGCGAAGCGAATCAAACTAGATTCTTCATTATTTCAAAAGTAGAAAATCTAAAGAAAACGGATAAGGATAAAACTAGCTTAGCTGTTAAATTAAAGCATGACGATAAACCAGGTGCTTTATTATCCCTCTTGAAAGACTTCGAAGATGTACAAATAAACTTGTTAAAGATTGAATCTAGACCTCAAAAAGATACGCACGAGTTTAAGTTTTGGTTCTTTATTGACATTGAGGGCAACAAATTAGATGAAAATGTACAGCAGATTCTAGAAAAAAGAAAAGACGAAATTATTTTCTTAGGAAGTTATATGAACCTTTGCTAATTGCTTTTTAGCAAAAGCTGCATCTTGGGATATTTGATTCATCAATTCTTGTAGAGATGAGAATTTTTTTTCATCTCTAATTTTTTCAAGCAATTCTACCTCCACTTGTTGGTCATAGATATCTTCATGAAAATCAAACAAATGCGTTTCGATGGATATGTAAGTATCCTGGGTGATGGTGGGTCTTTTACCGATATTGCTTACCCCTCCAAAAACCCGACCATTCCATTTCATTATACTGACATATACACCCAAACTAGGTATTAACTTGTCTTTATCATCAAGGGACAAATTAGCTGTGGGATATCCCAATTCACGACCTTGATGATTACCATGTATGATTTTTCCACGTAAGGAATAATTTCTACCTAGCATGGTATTGGCCTTGACTAAATTTCCCTGACCAATATATTCTTTAATCAAGGATGAACTTATTATTTCATCACCTAATTTGGCTACGTCCACCGAATATGCTTGAATTTGATTGGTATAATGCTGATTAACGAAATCAACAGATCCTTTTCTCTGGTATCCAAAACGATTATCGTAACCTAGAACTAAATCACTTATTCCAAATTTGGCTATAAGAATATCTTCTATGAAATTTTCAGCTGGTAAATGCGCGATATAATGATCAAATGGGATCATAAACAAATAGTCTATACCTAATGAGGCTATCCAATCTACTTTTTCTATATCGGGACTTAATAAACTATTTTCCGAAATATTATTGGGATTAAAATAGGAGGAGGGGTGGTTACTAAAAGAAATAACAATAGAATTAATTCCTTTTTCTTTGGCAATGTTCACGCATTCCGATAATACTTTAGCATGACCTAAATGCACACCATCAAACATTCCAATGGTAATAACGGATTGTTTGACAAAAGCCTTATCAGGAAAATTATAAAAGTATTTCATACTGCTCTGCACTAAATTTCTCGATGGATTGAGCCTTATCGAGACAATAATCTCCTATTTGACTTCTAACTAGTTCTTTTAAATAAGCGCCAGAATTTAAGAAAAAACCAAAATCCCTCACCATACTTCGAATGTAGGTTCCTTTGGAACAAGTTATGTTAAACTTGATTTCGGGAAAATGAGTAGTATCTATTTCAAATTCATATACGCTAGCTTGGCGAATTTTTATTTCAACGTCCTTTTCAGTCAAACCTTTCCTAGCTTGAACATACAAACGTTGACCATTTTGTTTAACAGCTGAATAAATAGGAGGGATTTGTTGAATTTCACCCAGTAAGGATTGTCTTGCTTTTTCCAATAATTCAGGAGTAATATGATCAATTGGATACTCCTCATCAAAATCTGTTTCCAAATCAATGGATGGTGTCGTTTTTCCTAAAACAAATGAACCGGTATAGGTTTTCGGAAGTGACTGGAAATACTCAATTTTTTTGGTGTACTTTCCAACACATATAATCAAAAGACCAGAGGCCAATGGATCTAAGGTACCTGCATGACCTATTTTCTTAAACTTACCCATGTTTCTGATTTTACGAACAGCATCAAAGGAAGTCCAAGTTTTGGGCTTATCTATTAAATAGAATTTATCTTCAACTGGAATTAAATCATCCACAAGTATAATGCTAAAAAGATACCAGCCAAAACTCGATAATAACCAAAGAATTTAAAGCCATATTTATTTACTAGATCCACCATCCACCGAATTGTTACTAGCGCAATAATAAAACTAATAACAGCCCCAATTAGTAAAGAAATACTATTGGTCGGATTTAAAATAACATCTAAATCATGGCGGTAATCCAAAAGTTTCTTGGCACATGCTCCTAAAATAGTAGGAATACCCAACAAAAATGAAAATTCGACAGCAGCATGGTGATTTAATCCAACTAAACGTCCTCCGATAATGGATGCTCCTGAACGAGAAACTCCAGGAATCATAGCCAAACACTGGTATAAGCCTATTTTAATGGATTGAGGAATGGACATGTTTTCAATATTGTCATGTTGATGATCCTTGTCTTTCACCCAATCGTCAATTTTAATCAATAGTAGGCCTCCTACTACCCATGAGGCAGCGATGAACCAATAACCCTGAAATAATGATTCTAAGAGATCATCTAATAATACACCAAATATGGCTGCTGGTATAAAAGAAGCAATGATATATTTATAAACGCGAAAAGATTGAAAAAGACGTTTAAAATAAAGAAAAGGAACAGCTGCAATAGCCCCTAATTGAATAAAAACCGTAAAAAAATTCAGGTATTTAGAGGGCTCTATGCCTAATAACTTTTCAGCTACAATAATGTGAGCAGTAGAAGAAACTGGTAAAAACTCACTTAAACCCTCTACAATGCCTAGCACAATTGCCTCAAAAAATTGATTCATTATTTCTTGATTTTAAACAAAGAAAAAATGGGGAGAATTACGCCTATTAATACTAAAATAGGGCCTAAGGTGATTCCCAAAAATCCAAAGCCAAAGGGTTCTTTATCCAAAGTCATGACAAAAAAACCTAGAATCATGATGCAAAGTCCAGCAACCAAAATTAAAATATCTTTTCGGTTTAAGGGTAGATTGGAATTAGTTGGATTAGCCATATTAAAATAAGTTAGTGTGTTGAATCTTCAAGTAACGATTCAATGAAAAATAGGTGGAAATAACACTAAATAAGGAAGAACTAAGAACAGCTAAGAGAAACAACTGTAGCTGGTTATTTAAATCAAAAAACAGAAAACTAGTCTCGGGTAAACTTTGAATAAAATAATAGAATACCCCATTGGAAACTAGATAGCCTAAACCACCGCCCAACAATCCCAATAATAAGGAATTCAATAAATAAGGTTTACGAATAAAGGCATTGGTTGAACCCAATAATTGCATTGTTTTGATTAAAACCCTATTGCTGTGAATATTTAATCGAATATAATTGGATAATTGTAGGTAGATAAAAGCACTTAACAGAACAATAAAAACTAAAATAATCCATCCGACATGCTTGATTTTTGACAAAAAAGAATCTAAAAAAGCATTCGGGTAAGTGACTTCATAAACACCTGGAAAATTCTTTAATTCAGCGGCTATTTTTTCAAAAGATTTACCTGATTTAAATTCCTCACTAATACTTAATACAAATAGGTTTTTAAATGGATTATCTTCTCCTAACAGGTCTTGGTAATTTTCGTGATTTGATTTTAAAAAATCAGCAGCAATTTTATCTTTGGAAACAAAGGCAATTTCTTTTTTGCTACCTAAATTTTGAACAAAAGGCTTTTTAGCTAATAATTTATACGATTCAATTAATTGTTGACTATTAAGAGAATCCTCCATGTAAACGTATATTTTCATTTGCGATTTAATATCATCTCCCCAGGATTTAATTCCTACGAACAATTGAAAGAAAACGCAAATTATAAAGGCCAAACTAGAAATAGAGAAAATCAACAAGAGGTTGGTTGAACTCGGTTTAGCTTTAGAATATTTCATTTTTGTTTATTTAATATTTCAATTTGATCTCTTAATCTAGCTGCTTCTTCATAATTTTCATCAACCAATGCTTTTTCCAATAAACCTTCTAATTCGGATAAGCTAAGGGAATTAGGTTGGTAAACAGGAATATCCACGGAATAGGAGAGGTCTTCATCCGATTCCTCTTCTTCCTCATCTGGTATGCAAATGGATTTAAGTAAACTTTCTTTGATAAAAATATTTTTTTGAGCACGGAGTGCTAGGGCAATGGAATCACTTGGCCGAGCATCTATTTCAATAAGCGAACCATCCTGAAAAAATTCGATTTTGGCATAGAAAATACCTTCTTTAAAATCAGTAATTAACACACGATTTAAATCCAAATTTGATTTTTCGATGACTTGAATAAATAAATCGTGTGTTAATGGCCTACTAGTTTGAATTTGCTCAAGATAAACAGAAATAGCCTGCGCTTCCTGATTACCTATGACAATGGGAAACCTTAGGTTTGGATAATCTTCTGATTGTAAGAGCAAAATAAAAGAACTTGCTCCCACGGAACTAGGAGATACTGAAACTATACTTAATTTTAAATAATCGTTCAAGGCTACATTTTAAAAAACAAATGTATCAAAAAATGGCCTAAAATTAATGGCTTTTAAGCTTATTTAACAATCTCGGAAGTACATCAAAGACATCTCCAACAATACCATAATCCGCATGCTTGAAAAAAGGTGCTTCTGGATCATTATTAATTACAACTATTTTTCTGGAACCATTTACCCCAGCCAAATGCTGAATAGCACCCGAAATACCGCAGGCCAAATATAATTTAGGAGCAATTTTAACTCCTGTTTGTCCTACGTGCTCATGGTGAGGTCTCCAATTTAAATCCGAAACAGGCTTTGAACATGCCGTCGCTGCCCCAAGCTCCTTGGCTAAATCCTCAACAATTCCCCAATTGGATGGATCTTTAAATCCTCTACCAGCACCAACTACAATAGCTGCATCTGGAAGCGGAATTGAACCAGTTAATGGGAAATTTTCAATTAATTTATTTTGAGAATCTGTACCTAAGGAAACTTCAGCTTGACTAATTGATGAACTTCCTGTTCCCTGAGGAACATCCACCGAAAAAGCTTTGCTAAATGCAGCAATAAATGAATCGCCATTAACTTGTGTCGTCAACAATGCCTTTCCTGAGAAAATTGACTTCGTAAATTGATATCCATCAGAAACTTTTTGAAGCTTAAGCACATTCGAAACTACTGGAACTGATAAAGATTTAGCCAAGAAAGAAGCTATTGTGTCGGTCAGTAATGATTTCACATATAGAATTTGAATAATCCCTTTTTGCTTCACATCATCCAATAAAGGAGACATTATTTGACCGTGATTTACTAACCCTGGAATTTTAATGTGGATGTATTGCTTAATAAAGCTATGGGAATTCAATTGATCTGATGAAATATGGTCAAAACCATATACATAAATCGCTTCAGCCCCATTTGTCCCAGCCCAATCACCGGCGAAATCTAAAAGTCTTTTAGAGCTATCGGCTAATTGGCCGTTTTTTATATCGATAAATACTGCTAGATTTTTCATCTTATATTAGGTTTTCACTTTTTAAAAGATCGATTAAGGATTCAGCATTTTCAGCAGGAATCATTTTTTGTAAACGTTCAGTCTCTACTACTTGCGCAGAAATATGTTGCTCCAAGCTAGCATGACTGGGAGCCACAACAGCTATTTCCTTGGTCCTGGCCGTCATGATACCTCTCATAGATGGGATTTTCCATTCTGCAATAGGTTCCTGACAACCTAATACCGCAGGAAGGGCAGAGCTAACCTTGGACTTACCTTGATCTGTTTCTATTTCTAAAACCAATTTATCTCCTTCGTAATCTAAATGCATAACTGGTGAAAAATGGTTGTAAGATAAACCATGTGCCACCAAGGCATGAACAGTGCCACTATTGTAATCAATGGATTCTTTACCCATCATGATTAAATCAAAAGATTGATCTTGGGCATACTGTATAATTTCTTGAGCTACTTGAAAGGAATCAAACGCAGGTGTATCAATTCTAACAGCTCGATCTGCACCTAAGGCCAGGCATTTTCTGATTAACGCTTCCGAATCAGCAGTACCAATGTGCAACACGACTAATTCAGCTTGTGTTTGTTCCTTAATTTCAATAGCTCTGGATAATGCGTAATCATCATAAGGTCCAACAATAAAGGTGAGCCCCTCGGAATTAATACGAGTATTTGATGAATCTAGTGTAATTTTGGATGTGGTATCGGGTACAACCGATATGCAAACTAAGATTTTCATAGGCGATTAAAAAAATGTTATGCAAGCATACTAATTTGTTTTTAAAATTACAAAAATGGAGCGTAAAGAATTTATAAAAAACGAAATTAAACTGGAGCCTGAGAATCCGTTTAATTATTATTTGTTGGCTTTGGAATTAAAAAAAGAGGGAGAAGAAGCTGCCTCTAGGGAAGTATTTGATGATTTGTTAAACAAGTTTCCGACTTACATACCTAGCTATTATAGCTTTGCCGACTACCTTTTGGAAATAGGTGAAGAAGACAAAGCTAAGCAAGTATTGGAGAAAGGGATTGAAATGGCAGAAAAAGCAGGTACAGCCAAAGCTTTACATGAACTAAAACAATTATTGGTTTTAAACTTTTAGTTTAACAAAACTTCCTCTAAATCTTTTTCGATAATTAAGTTCTCAATGATAAACTTTTGCCTTTCAGGGGTATTTTTTCCCATGTAATAAGTTAATAATTGAGGTATGGTAAATTCCTTTTCAAGAATAACTGGTTCCAATTTGATATTTTCCCCAATAAACGTTCCAAACTCTTCAGGGGAAATCTCTCCCAATCCCTTAAAACGAGTGATTTCAGGTTTTGGACTTAACTTTTCAATGGCGTTCCTTCTTTCCTCATCGGAATAACAATAAATCGTTTCCTTTTTATTTCTTACTCTGAAAAGTGGGGTTTCTAAAATGTATAGGTGCCCATTTCTTACTAAGTCCGGGAAAAATTGAAGAAAGAAAGTTAAAATCAGCAAGCGAATGTGCATGCCATCTACGTCGGCATCGGTAGCAATAACAATTTTATTATACCGCAAATTATCCAAGCTATCTTCTATATCTAGGGCATGTTGTAAAAGATTAAACTCCTCGTTTTCGTAGACGATTTTTTTTGTTAAACCAAAGCAGTTTAAAGGTTTACCACGTAAACTAAATACAGCTTGTGTTTGAACATCTCTGGACTTTGTAATGGAGCCACTGGCAGAATCTCCCTCAGTTATGAACAAAATGGTATCATGGCGTGAATCCGATTTTTCATCAGGCAAATGCACGCGACAATCCCTCAATTTTTTATTGTGCAAATTGGCTTTTTTAGCTCTTTCGTTGGCCAATTTTTTAATACCTGCAATATCCTTTCTCTCTCTTTCTGATTGCAATATGCGTTTTAATATGGCATCAGCAGTGCTTGGATTCTTGTGTAAAAAATTATCCAATTCTGTTTTGACAAAATCACCTATAAACGAACGAATGGAGGTCGAATTAGAATCTGGAGAAATGGTTGTTGAACCTAGTTTAGTCTTAGTTTGAGATTCAAAAACAGGTTCTTGTACTCGTATTGCGATAGCACCAACTATACTTGCCCTTACATCTGAAGGATCGAAATCCTTTTTATAAAATTCTCTAACAGTACGGACAATTGCCTCGCGAAAAGCCGCTAGATGAGTACCACCTTGGGTAGTGTTTTGACCATTGACAAAAGAATAATATTCTTCACCATACTGATTATTATGCGTGATGGCAAGTTCAATATCATTTCCTTTTAGGTGAATAATAGGATATCTATTCTCTTCGGCATTGGTTTTTTTAGATAGTAAATCCAGTAATCCATTTTGAGAAAAATACTTTTCTCCATTAAAATTGATGGATAAACCCGCATTCAAATAAGCATAATTCCAAAATAATGAATCTAGGTATTGAGGAATAAAATGGTAATTCTTAAAAATACTGTTATCGGGTTCAAAACAAACATAAGTACCACTTTTGGCATTTGAAGTTTCAAAACCATCTGATTCTGCTGTTAATTCACCCTTACAAAATTCAGCCCATTTGGTTTGCCCGTCACGGAAAGACTGAACTTTAAAATAATGAGAAAGTGCATTGGTAGCCTTGGTTCCTACACCATTTAAACCAACCGACTTTTGAAAAGCTCCAGAATCATATTTACCACCTGTATTGATTTTTGAAACACAATCAATCACTTTTCCCAGAGGTATTCCTCGACCAAAGTCACGCACTTCTACTTTATGATCCGAGATTTTTACTTCAATCACCTTACCGTTGCCCATCATGTGCTCATCAATGGAATTGTCCATGATTTCTTTCACTAGCACATAAATTCCATCATCTACCGAAGAACCATCGCCTAATTTTCCGATATACATACCTGGTCTTAAGCGGATATGCTCTTTCCAATCTAAGGAACGGATACTATCATCATTATAAATCGGGGGGGTACTGTTAATTTCTTCCACTAGATAATTTTTGAAATAATTAATTTAATAAGACAAGGCCTGAGCGTGCAATTAGCTTTAAAGTTAGCATTAAATCATGTTTTTTCTTTAATTTGCAGTCAAATTAGAAATAAAAGACTTTATGAACAAAAACTTTTCTTTTGTCTTAATGGCATTCTTGTTGTTAAGTGCAAAAATGATGAGTCAAACGATTCCATTCGGAGTGCAGGGTCAACTCTTGGACCGAATGAATAATAATCCTTCTAATAGTCAAATCAGAAATCAGCCTCAAAATCAAGCTAATATCGGTCGTAGAACTATTACGACTACACCCAAGCAAAAGCAAAATTACGATAGTTTAATGACTGTACGTAAACGAAATGCAGGTGAAATAGCTGATGAAGATTCCGCCGTATTTAATTTAAGAAAAAGGATATTTGGATATTCTATTTTCAATAACAAAACAGGGACTTTTGAACCCAATTTAAAAATTGCCACGCCTAAATCTTACGTTTTAGGCCCAGATGATGAGTTAATTGTAGATATCAATGGTTATTCGGAAGATCATTACAATTTAACCGTTAGTCCCGATGGTTATGTGAAAATTAACCGAATTGGGAATGTTTATGTGGCAGGTTTAACGATTGAAGAGGCGAAAAGTAGAATAATTTCAAAATTATCCCAGATTTTTGTAGGCCTTAGAAAAGAGGGTAGTGGACCAAGTAGTACCAATTTATATGCTTCTATTTCTTTAGGTAGTATTCGTACCGTTAATGTAACAGTGCAGGGTGAGGTTTTATTTCCTGGAACTTATTCTGTTCCTTCCTTAGCACGAGTAATGAATGTATTATACCTTGCTGGAGGGCCTAATCAAAACGGAACTTATCGTGAAATCCAATTGATTCGAAATAAAAAAGTTATTGCCAATATAGATTTGTATGATTTCCTAACTGCTGGAATTCAGAAGAATGATGTCAATATTCATGATCAGGATATCATTAAAGTAGGGGTGTATAAAAATAGAATCGAAGTTAGAGGTAAAGTAAAAAGGCCAGCTTTATTTGAAATAATGCCCAATGAAAACTTGACCAAAGTAATCCAAGATTTTGCCGGAGGTTTTACGGAAGATGCTTTCAAGGATTTAGTGAAAATCACGCGGTATACTAACCGAGAAAGAAAGTTGATTGACCTCAACACGGCTTTAATGGATTCATTTAATCCACAAACTGGTGATATTATTCAAGTAGAATCGGTTAATCAAGATCGATTTGAAAACAAATTAAGTATCGTGGGAGAGGTTTTCAGACCTGGTCAATTTGCTTTAGAAGGAAGTCCAAGTTTATTGAAATTAATTGAAAGGGCTGGAGGATTAAAAGAAAATGCTTTTTTAGATCGTGTATTAATCCAACGCATTAATCCAGATTTATCTAAAACGAATTTATCCGTTAATCTAAAAGATATTCTGAATAATAAAGCCAAGGATATTGCTTTAAGAAGAGAAGATAACATCTCTATTTTCTCCATTTTAGATTTAAAAGAGGGGTATACTGTGACTATTCACGGAGAAATCAATTTAAAGCGAAACGACAATGCTTCTGAAAACAAATCTGACAGGACAAATAAATCAGAGAGCAATGCAGGTAAAGTAGCTACTTCGCAAGAATCAAGTAATCTTGCAAATTCGGATGGTAACATCGACAACAACGCTGTTCAAATAGAAAGTGAAATATCTGAAGAATTAAAATCCAATGATGCCGCTAATCAATTGATTAACCGTCAATTGAAATTAACCCTTCCCTATGTAGAAAAAATGACGGTGGAAGATTTAATCCTTCAAGCAGGAGGTTTAAGAGAGTCCGCTGCTACAGGAGTGGTTGAAATTGTAAGAAGAAAAAAGAATTTGGCAGATAATACCCCTATCAATTCTCAAATTGCGGAAATTATACGTTTCTCCATTAGTAAAAAGTTGCAGTTAGATGAGACTGCATCAACTTTTGAATTACAACCTTATGATGAGGTGTTTATTCGTTCATCGCCTAATTATGAATTACAACAGTTCATTACTATTCAAGGGCAAGTGATTTATCCAGGTGTATATGGCTTAGAAAAAAAAGATGAACGCTTAAGTGAAATTATTACCAGAGCAGGAGGTTTAAATAAACAAGCCTATCCTAAAGGGGCAAAATTAATCCGTAAAGTCCAATTGACTGAATTTGAAAAGAATAGAAAAGCGGAACAATTAAACGAGATTCAGGACAATTTTACAGGAATTACAGCTCAAAGAGACCCAGCCGCTACTGTAAAGACGAAGGAAACCATTGGTATTGATTTAGTTAAGGCATTAAAAAATCCGGGAGGCGAAGATGATTTATATGTGCTTGAAGGTGACATCATTGATATTCCGAAAGAACCACAAACCGTAAAAGTTTCTGGCGAGGTATTATATCCTAACAGCGTAAAATATATCGATGGTAAATCATTCTATGGTTTCATTTCTGAGGCTGGTGGATTTACTGCTAGTTCTGCTAGAAAAAGAGCCTATGTGATATATTCAAACGGATCGGTTAAGAGAACTAAATCTTTCTTATTTTTCCGTTTCCACCCAAAAATTGAGCAAGGAGCAGAGATCATCGTTCCGAAGAAATCTAAAGTAGCTACAGGACAACAAATCGTTTCGGTGGTATCAATTTTTACAGGAACGCTTACTAGTTTAATTGGTATTATTACCTTAATTAAAGCTACAACAAACTAAACACATGGCAGAGTTAAGATCTGATCAATTTTCTTTCAAACGCTTATTATTTAAGTGCTTTTTATTGATTCCATTTTTCAAACAGCATCGTAAAAAACTGTTTATTGGTGCGTTGGTGGGCTTTGTCTTGGGTATTACCGTTGAGGTAATTCGTAGCCAAAATAAAATATACAAAGCACAGATTGTATTTGTCATGGATTCAGAGGGTTCTGGTGGTGGAGGATTAGCTGATATAGCTAGCAGCTTGGGATTAGGTGGCTTTACTGCTAGTAATTCCTTATTCAGTGGAGAAAACTTCAAGGAATTATTAAAGACAAAAGCTTTATTCAGAAAAGCGATGTTAACTCGTGTAAAGTTTGGGGATAAGGAAGATTTATTCGCTAATTTTTTCTTGCAAAAAGCTGATTTAAGAAAGCATGAATGGAGTGATTTACCTGATGATTTTTTCGATTATCGATTTAAAATTACGGATCCAAGCAAAGCGAATGAGCAAGATAGAAATATCATGAATGCCATTTATGAATACCTGAAAGGAAATACGGTGATCAGTAATGAGAATCCTAAATCTTCTTTTTTAACCATGACTGTAGAAACACGTAATGATACATTGAGTTATACCTGGTCAAAACTTTATTTAAAAACAGTTACTGAGTTTTATATTCAGACTAAGACGAAAAAATCCAAAGAATTGTTGGTGATCATGGATAAGCGAGTGGATTCATTGCGATCTGCCTTGTACTATACTCAAGGAAAGCTTGCGAATTACAATGACCAAAATCAACAAATTATATATCAGAGGGCTAGAATTACGGCTGAAAGATTACAAATGAACTCATCTCAATTGCAAAGTATGTATTTTGAAGCCGTTCGAAATTTTGACAATTTAAAATTCTCCCTGATTAAAGAATCTCCTTTATTTACCATCATTTCTGATTCAGAATTACCAACAAAAATTGAAGTATATTTTTGGGGACCTATCACGTTAGTAGCCATGGTCATTGGAATGTTAATAACTTCCTTATTGATATATATGCGAAGTGTCTATAAAGAATTAATGGCCTAGATTACATGAACCTTATACAACAAAAACTCAAGGAAATAGGTAGTGATTGGGAACTACTAATCATACTGGCCAAGAGAGATATTTCTGTAAGATATAAACAAACAATATTGGGTTTAAGCTGGGCAGTAGTTAAACCTGTAGCCACGATGCTCGTCTTTTTATTTGCTTACAAGCAAGTTGCTAAAATTCAAGACATTTCAGGCTATCCAATTCAACTGGTCATATTTTCTGGAATTCTATTTTGGAATTATTTTGCCAATTCACTTCAAGCCATTAGTAATTCTATTTTGGTCAATAGTAATTTAATTTCTAAAGTATATTTTCCGCGCTTAATTATTTGTTTTTCCTCGATAGCGGTTTCTTTGGTAGATTTCCTGGTGGGTTTGGTCGTATATCTGATATTAGCACTAAGTCTTCATCAAAGCATTTCACCATATATTGTATTCTTGCCAATAGCCTTATTTATTACTAGTTTATTTGCCTTAGGTTTGGGATTAATATTTGCCTCATTTTCAGTCAAATTTCGAGATGTGCAGCAAATTGTTCCTTTGATCGTTCAGTATGGATTTTTTGCTACCCCTATTGTTTATACTACGAAACAATTGTCTGAAAAATCATGGTTTTTGTACTACAACATGATTAATCCATTGGCAGGTTTAGTGGAATTGTTTAGAGCATGTTTAATTAACCAATATGATTTACTTACTGGTCAAAATTTAGTCATTAGTATCATAGCCAGTGTTGCGGTATTTATCCTAGGCATTATCATTTTTGATAAAAGAGAAGACTCCTTCGTGGATTATTTATAACATTTATGCACATTATTGAAGTCGATTCCGTTTCAAAAAAATATGAGCTATCAGCCAATAAAGGGGCAGTTAGCTTAAAAAATGGTTTAAAGAATTTATTGACAAAAGAAGAAAAAGAAATTTTTTGGGCTGTCAATGATGTTTCATTTGCCTTAAACCGAGGTGATAAATTAGGAATCGTAGGTAGTAATGGTGCAGGGAAATCTACATTGTTAAAAATCCTAAGCAAAATTACCAAGCCCACCAGTGGAGAAATTCATGTACGAGGGAAGGTAGCTAGTTTATTAGAGGTAGGTACGGGATTCCACCCCGAGTTAACAGGTAGAGAAAATATCTTCTTAAATGGTGCCATTTTAGGCATGTCCAAACAAGAAATAAAATCACAATTTGATGAAATTGTGGATTTTGCAGGTGAGCAAATATCACGTTTTCTAGATACTCCGGTAAAACGCTATTCATCAGGAATGTATGTACGTTTGGGATTTGCAATTTCAGCACATTTAAACCCTGAAATCCTGATTGTCGATGAGGTTTTAGCCGTAGGCGATGCTGATTTTCAAAAGAAATCATTGGGTAAAATGCGAGAAGTAGCTGCCAATGATAAAACGATACTATTTGTTAGTCACAATCTTACAGCTGTAGCCAATTTATGTAATAAAACCTTGCACTTAGAGAAGGGAAAGGTTAAGCAATTTGGCGAAACGGGAGAAGTACTTTCCAATTACATGGCGGCTCTTCAAACGAATCGTTTGGAGCAAAATTATGATACATTTGATTCGGCTCCAGGGTCCCAACAAATCCGTTTAAAAAGAGCTACTCTCATACCAGAACTATTAGAAGGGCAATCTTACCTAGACATTAGAAACAAGATAAATATAGGTATTGAATTTTGGAATACGGAACCCAATCAACAATTGAATGTAAGTTTACATCTTTTTGCTAGTACAGGTGAATGTATTTTTAATGTCGGAACTCCTGCCGGAACCTTTGGACTTGGTCTGGTGCAAGCTAACCTAGAAATACCTGGTCATTTCTTAAATGATGGTACTTACCACATTTCTTTTATGGTTGTTAAGGATAAGTCCATCGTCTTATATAACTTCGAAGAAGTATTTAACTTTGAAATTGCTGATTATAGGGAAGATACTACTTGGTATGGGAAATGGCCAGGTTATGTAAGACCTGTATTTCCTTTCCCTATTCGTCAACTTTCTGATTCTATCTAATTATGCTACATGTCACCAAATCGTTCTTACCTGATTTAAAAGAATATGTCAGTTATTTAGAGCGTATTTGGGAAAGCAATCATTTAACCAATGATGGCCCTTTACTACGAGAATTAGAACAAAAACTTCGAGATTACTTACAGGTTGATCATGTTATTTTTGTTACCAATGGTACCATAGCATTACAATTAGCCTTAAAAGCACTTCAGGTTCAAGGAGAGGTTATCACCACGCCATTTTCTTATTGTGCTACTTCTAATTCAATTATTTGGGAAGGTTCCAAACCTATTTTTGCTGACATCGACCCCATTAGCCTAACGGTAGAATCAGCTCAAATAAAAACCAAAATAAGCCCTGATACAAAAGCTATTTTAACTACTCATGTGTATGGTAATGCAGGAGATTTAGAAGCACAAGAGGAATTAGCTAAAGAATACCATATTCCGCTTATTTATGATGGTGCGCACGCATTTGGTGTGAATTATAAAGGTAAATCCATTTTTAACTATGGAACAGTAAGTACCTGTAGTTTTCATGCTACCAAAGTATTCCATAGTGTAGAAGGAGGGGCGGTGATTACGAACGATTCAAAATTGGCGGCTAAAATCATTGAATTACGTAGTTTTGGACATAAGAATGATGATTATTTTTCTGCAGGTATCAACGGAAAAAATTCAGAGTTTCATGCAGCCATGGGTTTGGTTAATCTAAGTCATTTTGATCAAATTAAAGAATACCGAAAATGGGCTTGTGAACTTTATGATAAGCTTTTAAATGTACCAGGAGATTCGATTAAGTTCAACCCTCATATTGACAGAAATTATAGCTATTATCCTGTCATGTTTCCTACTGAGTCAAGTTTATTAAAAGCCGTTTCAAAACTGAATGCAGTACAAATTAATCCTAGAAGGTATTTCTATCCATCTTTAAATACCCTAAGTTTTGTAGAAAAACAATCTTGTCCGGTTTCTGAAGATATTGCCTTAAGAGTGTTATGTTTACCTTTAAGTGCCGAAATAAGCGAAGAAGAAATCAGATTGATTTCGGATTTAGTGAATCAATCCTTTAATTAAATAAAACTATGTATTGGATAGCATTCATTTCATTTATTTTAATGAATTACAAGGTTGCATCTAAGATTTCTAATAAAAACTTGGAAGAAATCTTAATCATTGGTTTTACCATATATACCAGTAGTGTTATCCTTACCGGTTATGGATTATCCGCTTTAGAACTTTGGAATAGCCGTATTTTATGGGCCATCATTCCATTTTTTATTACCTCTTTTACGTATTATTTCTTCCAAAGACCTGTGTTTGCATTTGAAATGGAACATATTTCTGCTTTTAAGGTCATTGGAACTGCCATACAAACGACACATCAAACATATTTAAAGTTATCTGGAATTGAGCGTTTTATTTTTGCTTGCTTATTTTGGACCTTTCTAGTAATCACAGCCTTACAAATCACCTTACTTTTTAATAGCCCTCCCAACGAGTGGGATAGTATGACGGGGCATTTAAATCGAATCATATATTTCTTAAAAAGGGGCACCATGTCTCATTTTATAGGAACAAATTGGAATATAGACACTTATCCCAGAAGTTTTTGTTCTTTGCAAGTTTACCCATTTCTCATGAGCGGGTACAATGAATATTTATTTAAATTACCCAATATTGGAGCCTATTGGATCTTATCTTTTAGCATTTATGGAATTCTAAAAAATCTAGGATTCAAATTCAAAACTAGACTTTTTTTAAGTATCATTTTCCTATTTCTGCCGAATGCGCTCATGCAGTCCATCACCACAGAAACAGATATTGTACTGGCGGCATACTTATCGTCCATAGTTTATTATTTGGTAGCCTATAAAAAACAAGAGAAAACCATTTATTTATATTTGGCAGGACTTACTTTCGGACTAGCCCTTAGCCATAAAATTACTTTTGTATTCTCTTTCATTCCATTACTTATTTTATACGCCTTTTGCTTTTTACCAGCATTAAAGAAACGTACTTTTTTCGTGGTAAAACATTTGTTTTTAGCGCATATATTAGGTTTAGTGCTGAATGTGTCAGCCACAGGTTATATCGCTAATTTCATACATTATGGTCATCCCATCGGGCCACCTACTGCGACACAGCACCAATCTGTCGAAAGAGCAGGAAGTCTAGGAAATTTATTAGTTCAAGGGAGCCGAAATGTAGTTAGATACGGTTTTGATTTATTTAACCTGGATGGTCTTCGAAATATCATGCTTGTAGAAAAAGTTAATCATGCCATGAAAGCCACATTCCGAGCAATGGACCAAGGGTTACATTTGGGCTTAGAGAAAGTTACAGAATTCACCATAGTACCTTTTACATTTGATAAACGCTTCGAATTCTATAATGGTAGCCCCATTTATGGAAGTATTTTTATCTTCATTATTATCCCTAGTTTACTGATGTTTGTCAGAAGGCCAAATTGGACCATGGCATTGTTTTTGTTGGCCTTTGCAATACATTTTGCCACCCTGGCTTTTACAGCAGCATACGACCCCTGGAAAGGCCGGTATATGATAAGTTCAGCCATATTTTTATTCCCATTGTTGACCTATGTTTCTAGTTTTATTTTTGAGAAAAAACAACAGATACTATCCAGTATATTCTTGGGAATTTTTGTCGTTACGATATGTCTTTCAGCTATTTTCACTTTGGGGCTAAACATACGAGCTTTGCCTTTTAATGCCTATGGAAAAAAATCAATTTTAGAACTTGATCGCGTAGCTGCCTTAACCATCAATCGTCCGGATATAACCAAAGCATATCAAAATTTCGAAAAAATAGTACCTAAAAATGCAGTGGTTGCATTGGGGACAATCAATGATGACTTTGAATATCCATTATGGGGAGCCAAATTTTCTAGGAGGCTTATACCATTAAATCCTTTTGAGCAAGGTATTCAAAACATCCCATCCGATGCTCAGTATTTATTTTTTAGTAAAAATGTGTTTAAACCACAAGTAGGGGATATCCGATTAGGTACTGACACTACTCTGGTAGAAGGTGTATTAGTGCGAGGTGAGGATTATTATTTAAGAAAATTAAATTAGGTCTTTTGTTTCTTCTTTTTAGCAGAAGGGAATAAAATATTATTGAGTATCAAACGATACCCAGGTGAATTTTTATGAAGACTTAAATCGGTATGTTCTTCATTGACAAAATGTTGATAATCTTCAGGATCATGTCCACCCAAAAAAGCAAAAAATCCTTTCCCAACTTGTCCATATAGGTATTTCACCTCTTTTAAACTTTCATTTTCTGCTAATATAGTAACCTCTGATTTAACCATAGCACTCGCAAATCCTGTGGTTTGTCCCATAAAACCATGAATTACTTGTTGGTGATTTTGGGTCAACATACAAGGAATCATATCTGATTTTGCTGAAAACTCATTCAATTCAAAAAAATCATTTTCTTCTGCAATAGGTCTTTGGGTATAATTGGGGGCCGAATCAATTGTTGAAAATTCATTGACCCGATAATTTAAGATTAAAGAGAAATCTTTAAAGGCAACAGTATTCTTAAAATTCAAATTATCTGAACTGATATTGGAGGAAGTAGCATCTCCATCATAAAAAGCTGGAACAGCATCCATTCCTAAGGTAGAGAGAGCTATATCAAATGTATCTGTAGCCGTACACATGGCAAATAAATAACCTCCTCCAAGCATAAAATCTTTAATCATGGAGGCTACTTTACCTTTCATTTGAGAAACCTTGGAAAAACCATTTTTCTTGGCCATTTGCTGGTCTTCTTGCAATTGCAATTGATACCAAACTTGATCTTTTTGGGTAAACATTTTACCCATTTGGCCCGTAAAGTCCTCATGGTGTAAATGTACCCAATCATATTTTGCCAAATTTCCATCCAATACCTCTTGATCATAAATTATTTCAAAAGGAATTTCGGCATAGGTAAGCGCTAATGACACGGCATCATCCCAAGGAGAAGCAGATTTAGGGGAATATAGAGCAATTTTGGGAACTTTTTGTAAAGTGGCCTGTTCCATATTCGAACTCTCGGAATTAACTTCTGCTAAAATTTGTGCCGCAGCTTGGTCCGAAATAATTTGATAAGCTACCCCCTTACTTAATAAATCCTTTGAAAAATAAGGAATATAGTCCATCATGAAAGAACCACCTCGGTAATTTAAAAGCCAAGATACTTTTGCGTCTTCACCTTGAAGAACTTTATAGGTAAAACCATAGGCTTTTAAATGATTCGTCTGACTATCATCCATGGGAATCAACAGCTTATTGGCCAGTATTGGACAGATAGATGAACAAAAAATGATTAATGGAAGAATTAGGCCTTTCATTGGTTTCTTAAGACGTAAATAAACTAATAAATTGCAAGGTAAAATTTAAACGGTAGGAGAACAACATGAATCTTAAGGAAAACGTATTTGAAGGTTTAAGATCGATCAAAGGAAATTTACTAAGAACGATATTAACCGCCTTAATTATTTCACTGGGAATTACTTCATTGGTAGGAATTTTAACGGCCATAGATGGCATACAAAGCTCTGTAGATAATTCTTTTTCAGGATTAGGGGCTAATTCATTCGATATCCGAAATCGTCCTGCCATGCAAATTAGAAGAGAGGGACAAAGAGAAAAAAGATTTAAAAATATTGATTACCGACAGGCTAGTCGATATAAAACCTTATTTAGTGCCAAGGGGAAAGTATCACTTAAAACCAATGTTAACTTCAATGCCATTGCTAAGCATGGGTCAAAAAAAACCAATCCTAATACTCGATTGGTAGGTATTGATGATAATTTCATGGAATTAAAGGGTTATAAAGTAGGATTAGGTCGTAATTTTTCTACCCATGAATATCAACATGCCAATAATGTATGTTTATTAGGAGTGGATGTAATTGATCAATTATATGAAAAAGAAAATCCGGTTAATTCAGAAATTATTGTCAGTGGTCAAAAGTTGAAGGTAGTTGGGATTTTAGAAAAAAAAGGAAGTATGATGGGTGGGGGAGATGACCGGGTGATCATGGTTCCACTAGAAACTGGACGTAAAATGGCGGTTGGAAGGAATTTAACCTTTGATATAACCACCTCTTCTACCAAAGTGAAAAATCTAGATGATTTTATGGAAGAAGCTAGAGGCGCAATGCGTAAAGTAAGGATGGATCCGATCGGTTCTGAAGATTCTTTTTCTATAGATCGCTCGGATTCAATCGCTAAAAGTTTTGAAAACATTACATCTTCCTTACGTATCGGTGGATTTGTGATTGGCTTTATCACCTTATTAGGAGCTGCCATAGCACTTATGAATATCATGATGGTTTCCGTGACAGAAAGAACCCGTGAAATAGGTATTCGCAAATCACTAGGTGCTACTCCATTTAGAATTTTACAACAGTTTTTGATTGAAGCTATTGTGATTTGTCTTTTAGGAGGCATTGGTGGAATTGTCCTTGCTATTCCCATTGGAAACTTAATTGCTCAAGGAATCAGTTCCGGAAATGCTAGTTTTATTATACCCTGGATATGGATGATCACTGGTATTATCGTGTGTATATTAGTTGGCTTATTTTCAGGAATTTACCCTGCTTTTAAGGCATCTAAACTAGATCCAGTAGAGGCCTTACGCTACGAATAATTAAGAAATTATTAAATAGGTACTTGATAAATCGAAGGATTTGAAGTACTTTTGTGTCGCAATTAAGAATTGCCCAGATGGCGGAATTGGTAGACGCGCTGGTCTCAAACACCCGTGGGTGCAAGCCCGTGCCGGTTCGACTCCGGCTCTGGGTACAAGCCTCCTGAAATTCAGGAGGCTTTTACTTTTTTAAGCAGGTAAGAAATTTTTCCAATTAGCATAGGCTTCTGCCGTAGCATCCATATTTTTCAAATCCGGCTCAATCGTTTTAATAATCTTCAATTGAGATACGGCTTCCTTAGGGGAATTAAAATATCCAATGCCAATTCCTGCACCTAAAGCTGCACCCATGGCACCATCCGTATCCATTAAGTCTACTGCTATTTGAGCCGCATTAACTATACTTTGACTAAATACTGGACTTAAATACATATTGGCGAGACCAGCTTTTAATCGTTGAGGTGTAATACCCACCATATCCAATAATTCAATCCCATAAACAAGAGAAAAAGCGATTCCTTCTTGAACAGCCCGACAAATCTCCGCGGATTGATGACGATTCAAATCCAATTGTTGAAAACTAGCTCCAATAACTCTATTCTGAAAAATTCGTTCTGCTCCATTTCCAAAAGGCATGACGATTAAGCCTTGAGATCCAATTTCAGACTGAGAAGCCATCTCATTCATTTGTTGGTAGGAATAGGAGTTGAAAAAATTCTGTTTCAACCAACGGTTCATGATACCCGTACCATTAATACACATCAAAACTCCTATTCGTCTAAGGGACTCATGGTAATTAACATGCGCAAATGAATTAACCCGATTACCTTGATCATATTTCAGTTCATCACTAACCCCATAAACAACACCAGAGGTTCCCGCAGTAGTAGCTATCTCACCGGGCTCTAAAACGCCTAGAGAAAGAGCATTATTAGGTTGATCACCCGCCTTATAAGTTACTTTCACATACTGATTCAATCCTAAACTTGCGGCTATCTCTGGCAAAATTTGACCATGATCAGAAAATACAGGATGAATTTTAGGAAATAAACCAGAACAAAATCCAAAATGAGCCAATAATTCAGTTGAAATTCTATTTTCCTTAAAATCCCAAAAAATTCCTTCAGATAGGGAAGAAGGGGAACAAGTAAGTTGACCGGTCAATTGAGCTCCAATATAGTCCCCTGGTAAAACAACATGCTTAATTTTATCAAAAATTTCAGGTTGATTTTCCTTAACCCAAGCTAATTTAGCAGCGGTAAAATTTCCTGGAGAATTTAATAAATGTGATTGGCAATAAGCCTCACCAAGAGCCAAGGCAGCTTTTTCGCCCAACTTGCCTGCCCTTGAATCACACCAAATAATAGAAGGTCTCAAAACCTGCAAATCCACATCCAATACCACCAAACCATGCATTTGGTAAGAAATACCTATAGCATGTATGTCCAAAGGATTATAAGTTCCAGATGCATTTCCCTTTAAAATAGCCTGCTGGGTACAATACCACCAATGCGCAGGATCCTGTTCAGCGAAACCGGGCTGAGGTGAATAAATTTCATTTTCTGTCTCTGGATAAGAGCAAGAAAAGAGAACTGTTTGCTTAGCAGCATCAACAATACTAACTTTAATCGAAGATGTGCCTACATCAATTCCACACAGTAGCATAAAATGTCATTTAAATGTTAGAGATTCAAATTAATCACCACCAAGTTACAAGTCATTTTGCTTTAAACCATATACATTTTCAAGTAAAAGCAGGTGAAATATTTGCTCTCATCGGAAAAAGTGGATCAGGAAAGAGTACCATAGCCAATATTGTTGTGGGACAAACTGTTCAACCCCAGGCATCTATTTGCATCAATGGCAAGGAATTAAACACCCAAATGGATCGTTTAATCAAGGTCTTTAAAGAAGTTGGCTATGTCCCACAAAACTTACATTTAATGCCCCATCATACCGTAGAAGAGTATTTACGACGATTAGGTCAAAAAATGACGAGCAGCGATTTAGAAAAATTTATTCGGGAAAACTTAGTTAGATTCAGATTAAAGGCAGCAAAAAACACCAAAATCCAACATCTCTCTGGGGGAGAAAGACAAAAATTAGCGCTTTTAGAGGCTATCAGTAAACCCATTGAATTATTGGTTTTAGATGAGCCATTTAGTCAACTAGATACCGAACAAAAATTAGAATTTTCTGAAATCTTTAAACAGGTGGTATCGGAAGAAAAAATCCCTTGTTTATTAATTAGCCACGATTTAGTGGACATCCTAAGTTTAAGTCAGCAGGTAGGGATTTTACACCAAGGCAAATTAATATTTCAGGGTAATTGGATTCAATTTAAAAAATCAAAAAATAAACATGTCATTAAATTACAAGATGCCATGAGAATATGGAAAGATAAAATTGATTCGCTATTCAAAGCTTGAGTAAGCCTTAAAAGCTTTAGCATTAGTACTGGTTACTTGTATCACATCATCCAAAGGCATTTCTCTATAGTCTGCTAATTTTTGTGCAATTAATCCCAAATAAGCGGGCGAATTAGGTTTTCCTCTGTAGGGAACAGGACTTAAATAAGGAGCATCTGTCTCTAGGACTATATTCGTTAAGGGTATTTCTTGAATGTCTTGAAACAGATTGGCATTTTTATAGGTAAGCACACCTCCAATGCCCAAGGTAAAGCCTAAGTCAACCAGCGTTTTCGCCTCACGAGCATCACCTGAAAAACAATGAATAATACCCCTTACATCGTTAAATTCCTTCTTTTTGAGAATGGCGATTAAGTCGGCGTAGGCTTTTCTACAATGTACATCAATCCAAAGATGGTGTTCTAAAGCCCAATGACATTGTTTTTCAAAAGCTGTTATTTGTTGAGTTTTGAAACTTATATCCCAATAATAATCCAAACCTATTTCTCCGATGGCAAGCACTTTTTTGCTTTGTAACTCTTGTTCCAAAAAGCTTAATTGTTCTTCGAAATCTTCTTTTACATAAGTTGGATGCAAACCAATCATCGGCTTACAAAATGTAGCATTGGCTACATATAATTCCCATAATGCCCCCCAAGACTCCTGATCGCAATTAGGCAACCAAACTTCTTGAATTCCAGCCGTTTTCATTTCATGAAGATGAACTTCCCAATTCTGAGTAAAATGTTCATCGTATAAATGTGCATGGGTATCTATCATAGGGCGGATAATTGAAAGCCATTGGCATAGCAATAGGCTAAAAATTCTGGTAAAATTAATTTTAAACGAGGAAAAGCTTTTTGGCTATCATGAAAAACGATGATAGACCCTGCTTGTATATTTTTTAAACAATGGCCTGTAATGGATGAGGCACTTAAGCCTGAATGGTAATCGCCTGTTAGTAAGGACCACATAAAAATGGGACCCAATTCATCAGCATTTTTTAACATCTTTCGGTTCACACGCCCATAAGGAGGTCTAAAACCTATACTTGGAATTCCTAAATCATTAAATACCTGATCGCAGGCTTGCTTATTTTCGATATACTCATGAAATGGTACTTTCCATGCATTCACATGATTCATGGTATGATTACCTAAACTATGACCAGCTGAATGTATGGCATGAGCTAATTCAGGAAATTGGCGCATATTTTTACCTATACAAAAAAAAGTCGCCTTTGCTTGAAATTTATCTAACTCATCTAAAACAAAATTGGTAATTTCAGGACTAGGTCCATCATCAAAAGTGAAATACACTTGATTGTCTTTCGATGCTTGATGCTTTTCCCAAATCAAACTAGGGAAAATAGCAGGCACAAAAGAAGGTAAGCGATGAATGAACATGTTTTTCAGATCCAATATTCATGCAAATTACGAGTTCAGGTGCAGAAAAAATAATTTTAGGTATTGACCCAGGCACCCGCTTTTTGGGATATGGCTTATTGAAAATTAGCAAAGCTCAAGTAACTGTCTTACAGTATGGTGTTTTAAACCTGACAAAATATACCACCCAAGGAGCTAAATTTTTGAAAATTCATGAGAGAGTTTTAGGAATAATTGAAGAATTTTTACCCGATGAGATAGCTATTGAATCACCATTTTTCGGTAAAAATATTCAATCTATGCTCAAATTGGGTCGTGTTCAAGGTATGGTAATGTCACTCGCCTTTTCAAAAGGTATCCCCATAGTTGAGTATGAACCCAAAAAAATCAAGCAATCTGTCACAGGTAATGGAAATGCCTCCAAAGAACAAGTAGCTAAAATGGTTGAGGTTATTGCGGGTATTAAATTAGATGCCAAATTATTTGACGCAACGGATGCCTTAGGTATAGCTATTTGCCACCATTTTCATCAAAACAACATTTCCTCATCCGTCAAAGGGACTAAAAAAGGTTGGGGAGCCTTTGTTTCTGAAAATCCAGAAAGAATTAAATAAGCTCCTTCAAATGATCTTTCATTTCCTCCCAAGTACCCACAGGGGCTAAACAATGATGGCCAATACAAACTAAAAAATGCTTATCCTTTGGAAGGTTTTCAACAGGTATTAGGGATAATTCCAAAGAATTCAATTTTTCCATTAAGCCTTTTTCCAAGGCATATGAATGATCAAATTTGATGGTGGCTTGTGGATTTTCAAACCATTGAGAATAAATCCGTAGCCAATTAGAAAAATAGGCTGGATTTGCTTGAGCCTTAGAAATAACCGTTTCCAACATTTGCTTTGCCCTTAATGTACAAGAAACCTGTGAGTTAATTAAACCTAAGCACAACAATGCTTCACATAACATGGAATTGGAGGATGGACAAACAGAATCTGTAAACTCCACCTTATCAGCAATCAGCTCTTGATGTTGATTTTGCGCATAATGGTATAAAGCAAAACCCTCATCTTTGGATTCAAATAATTCTGTGGCTTTTTCAACTAAGCTATCGGCAATATCTAAATATTTGACCTCAAAAGTAGATAAATACAGTTGAATGAAAGCCAGTGCAGTGGCGGCATAATCATCTAAAAAACCATCAATAGGTCTATCTGTGTAAGCGGCTTGATGCAAAGCGCTACCATCTGGCTTCAATAAATGTTGTTCAATAGCCCCTGCCAAATGAATAGCATCTTGTAATATCTCTTTAGAGGCTAGCGCTTGAGAAGAGGCTATTAATCCTGATAGCACATAAGCATTCCATGCTAAAATTTGCTTGGTATCTGTCTCAGGTCTTATACGCGTTTTTCTAACATCAGAAAGCTTGACTAATTCATCGCTGAATTGATTATTTAAAATGGCTTCTTTTTTAAATAATATATTCCGACTATCCTCCCAATTGCCATTGGGTAAGATACTATATGCCCTATAAAACTCAGGATTGGAAAGGGAAGGGATTAATTGATTGATCTCCTCAAAATGCCAAGTATAAAATAAACCTTCAACACCCTCACTATCAGCATCTAAAGATGCATAATACAAGCCATTTTCTGCTAATAGCTCTGATGTTAAAAACTGAATCGTTTGTGTTAATACTTCAGCGTAGAGAGGGTTTTTAGTACGACGGTAAGCCGCTGCATAAGCTTCCAATAATTGACCATTATCGTACAACATTTTTTCAAAATGTGGAGCAAACCATTCTGAATCAACTGAATACCTTGAAAACCCACCCGCTATTTGATCAAAAATACCCCCTTGAGCCATTCTATTCAATTGAATTTCAGAAGCTTTATAGGCATTGGTTTGCTGAGCTAAAAGGGGAGTAACAGACTCTAAAAATCGTAAGAGAGAAGGCAATGGAAATTTAGGTGCCTTATTCATACCACCAAATACGGGATCCATATTACCAACGGTGATTTTTAGACATTGAGGTATGAAGCTTGGACTTAATTCTAAATCAGTCATTTGAAATAGATCAGCATGATCAGAAATTGCCTTAGCAAATCCTTCTGCAGATTCCTCCAACTCTGCCCGATGTTCCACAAAGGCATTTTGTACAGATGATAAAATATTCATCCATTTAGCCTTTGGAAAATAGGTGCCACCATAAAATGGTTTCTGAGACGGCATCAAAAATACATTCAATGGCCATCCACCTGATAATCCCATTTGCTGAATGGCATCCATATAAATCATATCCACATCAGGTCTTTCCTCACGATCAACTTTGATGTTGATAAAATATTTATTCATTAAATCAGCTACTTCCTGATTTTCAAAACATTCTTTTTCCATGACATGGCACCAATGGCAAGCGGCATATCCAATACTAACTAAGATAAGCTTATCCTCCTCCTTAGCTTGTTTTAATGCATCCGGTCCCCATGGTTGCCAATGAACAGGATTATGTTGATGTTGTAATAAATAGGGACTAACTTGATGCTTCAGCTTATTCATTAAAAGAGAGGATTTTTGTAAATTCGTACAAATTTACGCAATGTTAGAACTAAAAGATTTTGTAGTCGGTCCAGAAATTGCTCATTCTCCTGAATTGCTACGAGCCTTTCTTATTTCTGAATTAGGTACAAATCTATTAAATAGCTGCCAATATCGAATTGAAAAGAAATCCATCGATGCGAGAAGTAGACAAATTAAAGTCAATTTACGCATTGGATTTTATGAAAAAGAGCATGATTTTTCCTTAGAACATCTAGCTCATTTACCCCCGCTATCCACAGAAGCTAAGCGCGTTATCATCGTTGGAAGTGGCCCAGCAGGTTTATTTGCTGCGATTCGACTTATTCAATTAGGCCTCAAACCCATCGTCTTGGAAAGAGGAAAAGATGTACGTGAAAGGCGACGTGATTTAGCTGCCATCAATCGTTTTAATATCGTTGATTCCGATAGTAATTACTGTTTTGGTGAAGGAGGAGCGGGGACTTACTCCGATGGAAAACTGTATACCAGAAGTACGAAAAGAGGCGATATTAAATCGGTCCTTGAAACTTTTGTAGCACATGGTGCAGATCAAAATATTTTATTTGAGGCCCATCCTCATATTGGAACCAATAAATTACCCGCCATCATTGCTTCCATGCGGCAAGCTATTATTGAAGCTGGTGGGGAAGTGCATTTTCACCAAAAAGTAGTCGATTTTATCATCCAAAATAAGCAAATAAAGGGAGTTGTCACGGCTCATAATCAAGAATTTCAAGCCGATAAACTCTTATTAGCTACAGGGCATTCCGCGCGTGACATATTTGAGTTATTAAGAAATAAAAACGTACTGATTGAGTCGAAAGGATTTGCCATAGGAGTTAGAATAGAACATCGTCAATCACTGATTGATAGCTGCCAATATAAAACTAAAGAAAGGCCCATATATTTACCTCCGGCAAGTTTTAGTTTGGTTAGTCAAACCAAGTATAAGGGATTACAAAGAGGGGTATTTTCATTTTGTATGTGCCCAGGTGGTTTTATTGTACCATCAGCCACCAGCCAGAATCAAGTAGTAGTCAATGGTATGTCGCCCTCCAGACGCGACTCACACTATGCCAATTCTGGGATTGTTGTTAGTTTACTTGAACATGATTTAGCAGCATTTAAATCTGAAGGACCTTTAGCGGGCATGTTTTTGCAAGAGTCATTAGAACAAAAAGCACATAAATTATCAGGCGCTACTCAAAAGGCTATTTCACAATTGACCCAAGATTTCATTCAAAAGAAAACGAGTAAATCCAGTCATGATACCTCCTATGTCCCGGGATTAATCCCAGGAGAAATGCGTGATTTTTTACCAGATTTTATTGCTGAGCCTTTGGCATTAGGTTTGAGTGATTTTAACAAAAAGATTCCTAATTTTTCGACTAATATTGGACAAATCATCGGTTTGGAAAGTAGGACATCATCACCCGTTAAAATTCCTAGAGATCAAGAAAGTTTAGAGCATCCCCAAATCAAAGGTTTATACCCTTGCGGTGAGGGTGCCGGTTATGCTGGAGGAATTATGTCGGCGGCATTGGATGGCATTCGATGTGCAGAAGCTATTGCTAAATAAGGTGGCCATGAAAGAAATGTTTGAGCCTATTTTTGACTTGCATCAAAATTTCATGAAAATGGAAACGGTAAAGGCTAATGCTCGACATGCTGCCGTGGTGGCTATTATTCAAAAAAATGAGCTACAAGACACCATTTTATTAATTAAAAGAAACGAATATGAAGGTGCTCATTCGGGACAAATGGCTTTTCCTGGGGGGAAACAGGAAATAAATGATCTAGATTTAAAGGTTACTGCCATTCGGGAAGTAAAGGAAGAAATTGGCATAGATGTTCCTTATGAAGCCCTAAGAGCTATGGAACCTGTTTGGGTCATGGTCTCCAATTATTGGGTTCAACCTTATTTTGCGGTCTTAGAAGAAAAGCAAAATTACGTTTTAGATAAACGAGAAATAAATCGTATTTTTGAAATACCTGTATCACATTTCCAAGATAACTCGCAAGTAAAAGCACATCAATTAACAATTCAAAATGAGAGCTACTGGGCTCCAAAATTTGAATTTGAAGGTGAAGTTATTTGGGGTGCCACAGCCTTATTTTTATACCAATTATTCCACTTAAAAATTGGGGAATTAAAATTATAGATAGTTTATATGGATGAATCATTGGATGGCAGCTTGCAAAATCAAATTGCAGTGGCAGGAATGTATGAGAATTGGTTTTTGGAATATGCCTCATACGTTATTCTTGAACGCGCCGTTCCAGCCGTAGCAGATGGATTAAAACCTGTACAAAGAAGGATTCTACATGCGCTACGGGAAATGGATGATGGCCGCTTTAACAAAGTAGCGAACGTAGTAGGACAAACCATGCAATACCATCCGCATGGAGATGCCTCCATCACCGATGCCATGGTTAATCTAGGGCAAAAAGAACTATTGTTTGATTGCCAGGGTAACTGGGGTGACATGCGCACAGGAGACAGTGCTGCAGCAGCTCGATACATCGAAGTAAGACTTTCTAAGTTTGCCAATGATGTGGTGTTTAATAACCAAACCACCAAATGGCAATTATCTTATGATGGTCGTAAAAAAGAACCCATCACTTTACCTATTAAATTCCCCCTATTATTAGCGCAAGGGGTAGAAGGTATCGCCGTAGGTTTGGCTACGAAAATCATGCCACACAATTTCTGTGAAATCTTGCAAGCTTCCATCGATTTACTGAATAATAAAAAAGTGGAATTGCTGCCTGATTTTCTGACAGGAGGTTTATTAGATGCTTCTAATTACAATGATGGATTACGCGGTGGAAAAATCAGAATTCGAGCAAAGATTGAAGAAATCGACAAGAAAACTCTGGTTATCAAAGACATACCTTATTCTACTACCACTACATCTTTGATTGATTCCATCATCAAAGCAAATGATACAGGAAAAATTAAGATTAAAAAGGTAATTGACAATACAGCAAAGGATGTTGAAATTCAAATTCAATTAGCTCCAGGTATTTCACCAGATGTGACTATTGATGCCCTGTATGCCTTCACAGATTGTGAGATTTCAATTTCTCCCAATGCCTGTGTGATTATTGACGAAAAGCCCCACTTTGTAGGAATTTCTGAAATTCTAAAAGTAAGCACCAACCAAACCGTTGATTTGCTAAAACAAGAATTAGAAATCAGAAAAGCGGAGCTCATGGAGCGAATCCTATTTAGTTCTTTAGAGAAAATTTTCATTGAAAATAGAATTTATCGGGATATTGAGGAATGTGAGACCTTTGAATCAGTGATAGAGATGGTCGATAAAGGTTTAGAGCCTTATAAAAAGGATTTTTACCGTGAAATCATTGAAGAAGATATTTTGCGTTTGCTAGAAATCCGAATTAAACGTATCTCTAAATTTGATGCTTTCAAGGCAGATGAAGCCATGAAACGTTTGGAAGAAGAATTGGCTGAAGTAGAACATAATTTGGCTAATTTGATTACATACGCCATAAATTACTTTAAAAATCTACTCAATAAATACGGTAAAGGAAGAGAGCGTAAAACAGAAATACAAAACTTTAACACCATTTCTGCTACAGTGGTAGCCGCAGCCAATCAGAAATTATATGTTAACCGAGCAGATGGTTTCATTGGATATGGTCTGAAAAAGGATGAATACATCATGGATTGTTCGGATATCGATGATATCATTGTATTTCGACAAAATGGAACATGCGTTGTGACCAAAGTACAAGAAAAAGTATTTGTTGGAAAAGACATATTATATTGTTCCGTATTCAAGAAAAACGACGATCGAAAAGTTTACAATTTGGTTTATTTTGATGGAAAAAATGGCATTTCTTATGTCAAAAGATTCAAAGTGACATCAGTAACTCGAGATAGGGAATATAAACTAGTGAGTGATAATCCAAAATCAAAAATCACCTATTTCTCTGCCAATGAAAATGGAGAAGCAGAAGTAATTCAAATCAATTTAACTGCCAATTGCACAGCTAAAATTAAGCAATTTGATTATGATTTTGCCAAATTAGCTATTAAAGGTCGTGAATCTTTAGGTAATGTTTTGACTAAATACCCTGTTCGTAAAATTGTTCAAAAATCGGCGGGAGTTTCCACTTTAGGTGGGGTGGATATTTGGTATGATGCCACAGTAGGTCGACTAAATAGAGATGAACATGGTCAGTTTATAGGCAATTTTGAGCCTAAAGACAGTATTTTAGTGTTATACAAATCGGGAAATTACGAATTAACCAATTTTGAATTAACCAACCGATATACGGCAGATGAGATATTGTATTTGAAAAAATACGAAGCGAACAGCATCATTTCAGCTGCCTATTTTGATGGAGCTAGTAAAAATCATTTTATCAAACGATTTAAATTAGAAACTACTACCATCGACAAGAAATTCCTATTCATTTCAGACCATAAAGCATCTAGATTAATCGCTGCTACGGATAATTATGCTCCAAATGTTCAGATAAAGCATAAAGCAGATGGAAAAACCAATCAGGTAGAATTATTACCGATTGCTGAATTAGGTGACGTGCGAGGCTGGAAGGCGATAGGCAATAAACTAAATTATCCCAAACTTACTGATTTACAATTCATTGATACGGAAGAGAAGGCTCCATCACAAGCAGAATCAGAAAATCCTGATGGAGATGATGAACCAGAATTTATCATAAAAAATCTGGATAGTAATTTTGAAGCGGACGGACCCATATCTGAAAGTAATGAAGAAGAAATAAGTACTGAAACGGAGGCTTCTGATGTTGATGACATTCCATTTGAGGTCAAAAACTTACCTTCGGATCAAAAAGAAACAGGTACAGGAGAACAATTAGGCTTATTTTAAGGGATGGAACAGGTGTTGAATAATAAAAAAACGATGAATGCCTGGGCCTTTTATGATTGGGCCAATTCAGTACATTCATTAACGATTGTTTCAGCCATTTTCCCCATTTATTTCCCCGTTGCCGCCATTGTTTTAGGAAGCAAACATCCTGAGTTAATTGATATTTTTGGGTTTTCGCTTCAGAATACTGTCGTATATTCCTACATTATTTCATTGGCTTATTTAGTCTTATCAGTGGTGATGCCTTTCTTATCTGGTATTGCCGATTACACAGGAAGCAAAAAGAATTTCATGCGCTTCTTTTGTTATTTAGGTGCCTTTAGCTGCATGCTTCTATATCTTTTTACCAAAGGGCAGTATTTGTTAGGTTCTTTAGGTTTTTTGTTCTCCATCATTGGTTGGGGTGGGAGTTTGGTTTTTTATAATTCCTTCCTGCCTGAAATAGCTAGTCCTGACCGTTTTGATCAATTGAGTGCCAAAGGCTTCTCTTTAGGTTATGTAGGGAGCGTCTTACTTTTATTACAGAATTTAAGTATGATTCTGGCACCAAATTTATATGGCGGTATTTCCGTAGAAATGGCCTCTAGGATATCCTTTTTAACGGTGGGAATTTGGTGGTTTATTTTTGCTCAAATTCCTTTCTATTATTTACCAAAATCTTCCAAGAAAGAAAAAGACCATCCTAGATGGTGGTTAGGTGGTTTTAAAGAGCTCAAAAAAGTATTTCATGAAATCACTCACATTCCATCAATAAAAAATTTCTTACTAGGCTTCTTTTTATATAACATGGGTGCCCAAACTGTTATGCTTCTAGGAGCCTTATTTGGAAGCCAAGAATTACATTTACCTTCTGAATCATTGATAATTACTATATTATTGATTCAGTTGGTGGCCATACCGGGAGCATACATTTGTGCTTATTTATCAAAAAAAATCGGGAATGTAAATGCAATACGCTTGATAATTGTTTTTTGGATCATAGTATGTTGCTCTGCATATTTTGTCCATGAAACCTTTCATTTTTACTTATTGGCTACGGCAATAGGATTTGTCATGGGTGGAATTCAGTCGAATTCACGAGCTACATACGCTAAACTATGTCCTGAAAATGAAAAGGATACTGCCTCCTATTTTAGTTTTTTTGATGTTTGTGACAGGGCTTCAACCGTAATTGGTACCTTTATTTTTGGCCTATTAATTCAATTAACTGGCAATATGCGATTGGGAATTTTGGTTCTAGCTTTAGTATTTCTTTTAAGCTTAATTTACATGGCTAGGCTTAATAAGATTAATCCTGAGGTACTTAGATCGGAATAATATTTCGTTCATTTAATTCGCGCCATGATTCAGGAACCACCGACAAAATTTCTTGATGTAAAGCCTGAATGATTCCTTTGCGTGCATAACTGGGAGAATACACTAATGAAACCTCTCGAACTGGCTTTGGAAAGGGTAGAGGGAAAACATGCTCCTGTTTATTGTCATCTAAAAAGTCATATAGCATTTCCGGAATGATAGTCTGACCACCCGCATCCTCAGCGATACGAACAATCGTTTCCAAACTTCCTGTTTGATATGTGATTCTCGGACTTAAAGTCTGTCCCGACTTCAAATTACAAATGGAATTAATTTGGCTAGATAGGCAATGTCCTTCTTCCAAAAGCCATAATTTTTCAGGCTCTACGTATTGACAAATTTCGCCTGACTCTGATTGTAGATTGGAATACAAATACAGTTCCTCATAATATAAATGCTTTTCAATCAGTTGGTCTCCTAATGGAGTAACCAAAATTCCTATATCGAGTTTACCTTCTTTAATTTCCTTCACAATATTAGAGGTAGTTGTTTCAGAAATATTAATGTGAAGGTCTGGAAATTTTAGTTGGAAGCCCGAAAGAAATCGAGGCATCAAATAAGGAGCTATGGTGGGAATCACCCCAATACTCACATTTCCTGCTACTTGATTACTCCAACCTTTTGAAAGGTCCTTTAGAGTAGCGGTTTCTTTTAAAATAACACGAGCTTGACGAATAATCTCTTCTCCCTGCAATGTGGCTTTTAATGGTTTATCCTTTCGATTAAATATAATAATGTTTAACTCCGATTCTAGTTTTTGTATTTGCATACTAAGACTAGGCTGGGTAACGCAACAAAAATCGGCCGCTTTGGAAAAACTTTTTAAGTCATCCAAAGCCACAATATATTCTAATTGGGTGATAGTCATACCGTATAGTTTAAAACTATACAAATATAGTAAATATAGATTTGCTTGATAGTTATAACTTATCGAAATTTGTAACATATTTAAACGAAACAAATAATATTATGTCTACACACATGTTAGGATTGGGAAGTAAGTTTCCAGCATTTGAAAAAAAAGCAGTAGTGTCATTAGAAAAAGATAAGGAGTTTGCAACGATTACTGCAGAAGATCATAAAAAGGATGGTAAATGGATGGTGATGTTCTGGTGGCCAAAAGATTTCACTTTTGTTTGTCCAACTGAAATTGCTGAATTCAACCGTAGAGCAGGTGATTTTTCAGATCGTGATGCTTTATTAATTGGAGCTTCTACTGATTCTGAGTTTGTACACGCAGCATGGAGAAGAGATCATGATGATTTACGCGGTTTAAAATTCCCAATGTTAGCTGATACTTCTAAAAGTTTAGCTGAAGAGTTAGGAATCTTAACTGAAGATGAGAAAGTTGCTTACCGTGTTACTTACATCGCTGACCAAGATGGAATCATTCGTTGGGTTTCTGCCAATGATTTATCAGTAGGTCGTAATGTTGATGAAGTTTTACGTGTATTGGATGCTTTGCAAACAGATGAGCTTTGCCCATGTAACTGGAAAGCTGGAGAGGCTACATTATAATTTTAATTAAAGCCCCATTCATTTGGGGCTTTTTAACAATAAGATCATGAGTGAAACTAGAGATAATCTATTAGCCGAAATTAATTTACCTGCCACTAGTCAATTTCCATTATTGGATCAATTAGATGCTACGGAAAATCGTTACATCAAAGATTTAAAGATTAACGTTTCCAATGCATTAAAGTATGCTACCTTAACAGAAAAAGAAGCTGTATTATTGGCTTTAGCCGTTTCTGTTAATCAAAAGCATGAGATTACGATTAATTCATTGACTGAATTAGCCAAAACCAAAGGAGCAACGGATGCGGAAATCAATGAAATTCATGCCTTAACTTCATTACTAAATGCCAATAACGTTTTTTATCGTTTCAAGCATTTTGTAGGCAAAGAATTTTATAATACTGCACCTGCTGGAATCAGAATGTCCATCATGATGAACCCAGTATTAGGCAAAGAATTCTTTGAATTAGCGAGTTTAACTGTTTCTGCCATCAATGGCTGTGAAATGTGCGTTAAATCTCATGAGCAATCAGTACTTAACCACGGTGCTACGGAAGCACGCATCATGGATGCGATTCGCTTAACAGCGATATTTAAAAGCTTAATCGTATTGTTGTAGGGTAAAATTATTTACCCCACATCGCATTAGCCGTGTTCGGGAAGGGAAGGGTCAATTCTGGTACTTGATGTACCATGCGGTTGGCCCATTCCACTCCTTGCATCATGGAGTGATCTTGGTTAGATACCTCATATTTCCAAGCACCAAATCTACCTCTACTATACACATCATGTTTTTCCAATTCCGGTAAAACTTGCTTAAGTATTCCATCCCGCTCAATCGAAGGAGTAGGATAACCATAAGCTGTAGAGAAATAAAATTTGGAGATCACCTGATCCTCGGATTCTATTAAACCATCCTCTAACATAGCTTTAACGGTATCTTCAATCAATGTAGCTTTATTTACGGGTTTCATGGCTGATTCACTCACTTCGGCCATTAATGACCATTGATTAGCTGGATCAGGAACGTTGTTAGGGCTATAATTGGAAAATACTGTAACGCGGTAATAAGGACTGTTTGCCTCAGGAAAATACATCCAGCATTTTTTAGCTAATGATTCTACAGGTTTACCTTTTAAACCTATTCCTACCACATGGGTACTGCTATGCTTTAAACCCTGAGCCGTCTGAACCACCTCGGTAGGAAGATCTTGGCACTTTTGGGTAAAAATATCTAATGGAATTGTACTCATCACTTGATCGTATTCAATTTGAATACCGTCTTCTAGGACAATTTGGTGTGCCTTTAAATCAACCGATTTAACCGTAGAATTTAATCTGAAAAATTCCTCACCAATCAATTCCCCCACCGCTTTCCAAATGGAACCAGTACCCCCAGTTTTAGGGAATTGAAATAGATTATTGGGTCCCCAAGAAAGATCATCTTTCTCAAAAATGATGTTTTCAACAATACGACCTAAATCACTGACAGCTACACGCTCACCAACCCAATTGGCATTCATCATTTCAGGAGGGTAGGCCCACACTTTGAAATTATATGGGAACATAAATACATCGGCAATTCCTTGTCCACAAGTATTTAAAATCCACTCCTTGAAGTTAGCGGGTTTATTGGAAGGACCATTTTTGTATAATTCAATTAATCCTTGTAAACACTGCCATTGTTCTTCTTTGGGTAAATAACCTAAGTTATTTTGAAATGGATAAGGGACAAAACGATCTCTGATCCAAACCCATGATTCTCTTTGATGGGTATACCAACCATCTTCACCCAAGGCCAATTTCATCAAATCATCAAAATACTGGTAATGAGAAAACTGAACATGGCCGCCTACATCCCAAGTAAAACCTTGATCATCCACAAAACTGGTGGCTAAACCACCAACAAAGCTTTCCTTTTCAAGTACAATAAAATCAGTAATTCCTAATTCTTTTAAACGATAAGCTGCACCTAAACCAGTGGGTCCTCCACCTAGGATGACATATGTATATTTCATTTTCCTTGGGTAATTTCTTTAACTAAACTGTTTAAATGAACTCTAAAGGCTAATAATTCTTTGAAACTTTGCCAGCAAACCTTAAGTAATTTGAAATGACGTATAGAGACTTCTCCCGTTTCTCTTTCCCGGTGAATCACGGGAATATTGAATAAATTTTGACCCGATTTTTTAGCTAAAACCGCTAAAAATATATTAGGAGCAAAAGGCGTTTGAGCTGGTAATGCTTGCAATAACTTCTTTAAGAAGCTAGTCTTAAATAAGCGGAACGGAATATTGGCATCGTCAATGTAGGTTCCATAAATGAATAATAAAGAGTATTTTAATATACGGGTAATGACCAATCGAAAGGGATCATCATGACGTACTTTTCGGTATCCTAAAATAAAATCAGATTGGTTTCTTTTTTCCCAAAAATTCCCAAAATCTTTCACATCAAACTGATCATCTGAATCTGTCTGAAAAACATAGGTAGGATTCATCTCCACCGCCATGCGATAACCGTTTACTACCGCATTTCCATGGCCACCATTCAATTGATGTTTGGCAATTAAATTGGGATAATTACCTGATATTTCATCTAAAATCGTCCCGGTTTTATCCTTAGAACCATCATTTATGATGAGTAATTTAAACTGATCAGGACTGACAAAGGCGGAAATACCTTCTATCCAATGAGCTACTACTTGCTGAATACATTCCTCTTCATTATAAGCAGGTATGACTACCACTAATTCCAAACTCATATTATTTTAATTTATCCTTGAAACTATTTATGGGTTTCTCAATAACAAACCAAGAGACACTGGCAACAAATAGTAATAAAATTAGGTTGACGAAAAATTTTGATAGTATAAAATTAAGGAAATTTGTTTGAAATAGGGGTATATATTTAGAAATAGCCCACCATAATGTATTTCCTTCTTGATGATAATAATTATAAATAAAATTATGGTACAAATATAAACCATAGGATATTTTACCTAAGTAATCTACCCAGGATAAAGACAAAAAACGGCCAAATACATGTTGCCTTTCAGCAACAGCCTCTGCGATTAAAAAGAAGGAAAATACCGCAGCAACACTACGTTCAATGACGATAAACCAAATATTATCGTAGGTGAATTCTGCTAAATGGGAAAACCAAAGTACAAGAAAAAAGGAAATCAAGGAGAGGATAAGTACCCAAGGAAAATCACTAATTTGTTTAAATACGGAACGATGGTAGTGATAGAAATAAGCTAATAATCCACCCAGACCAAAACTATCAACCGCACTAAGCGGGTTAACATAGGACCACATCCAGGCTGATTCTTTAAAATCATGGCTAGCAAAAAGGTAAAAAAACAAACGAGAACAAAAACCTAAGGCAATCATCCATGGAAATAATTTTCCAAAATATTTACGGGGTAAAAACAGGATGAAATAGGGAAAAATTAAATAATACTGCTCCTCTACAGCCAATGACCATAAATGGTCCCATACACCAATCCACTGACGGTGTATCATAATGTAAAAATCAGGTAAATAGAAAAACAACCATTTCCAGACTTTATAAAAGGGATCAATTTGAAAAAGACCACCAATACCTAGCAAAAGGAAATAAATTGGGAATATTCGAAGAGATCTTCTCAGGATAAATATTTTGATTTTTTTCCATGGTGAATGTCCTCGATCGGCCACATCATCCGCACTTTGGAATAGAATACGCGTGATTAAAAAACCACTCAAAACAAAAAATATAACTACGCCCAAATGTCCTAGTGGAAAAGGGATGGTGGGCACCAACCAATGGTCCATTAAGACTAGAAATACCGCCAAAAAGCGAATACCATTTAATTGCTTGAAATATACTGCGTGTTGATCGCTCATTAATCTCCTTGAAGCGTAAACTCCACTCTTCTATTTAATTTTCTTCTTTCTTCACTCATATTACTCGCCATCGGTTTGGTTCCGCCCCAACCTTTCACGCGCACTCGGTTTGGACTAATACCCTTTGAAACGATATAAATCTTAACGTTTTCGACTCTTTCTAGGGAAAGCTTCATGTTTTCATTCCAATCCCCTTGATTATCCGTATGGCCTTCCAAAAGTATTTTGAAGCTAGTATTATCCTTTAAAATCTTAACAATTTTATCTAGCTCTTCGTAGGAACTTGGGCTTAATTCAGCTTTACTCTGATCAAAGTTAATGTTAGGAATCTGATATTGCTTATTCAATTGAATTGGAATTATCAAAAGGTTCCTTTGGATCGATTTAAAGTTGCGCTCTGAGGTATAATCAAACTTTTCAACTCGACAGATATAGCCATCTTTCAATACTTGCATGGTAAATGCCTTTTTGGCCGGCCACATGAAACTATAATCACCTAAATAAGGATCATAATCCACCAAAAGTGAATCTGTTCCAGAAACTGATTTAATTAAAATTTTACCTGCGATGGCCTCTTGAGAATCTTGATTAAGAATTTGACCAGCCATTTGAATCAAAGTTAGCGGCTTAGCTTTTTCAGGTATTTTAATTCGATAAATATCTTCTGCTCCTAAGGAATTCTCAACGGAACTAAAATAGGCATAATCACCTTGTGCCGCCACGGAAAAGTATCCATCCCACTGAGGGGTATTAACAATGGGTCCTAAGTTTTCTGGTTCTGACCAATTTAACCAAGTATCATCTAAGCGACGCGTTAAAAAGATATCATTATTGCCATAACCCACATGTCCACTGGATGAAAAATACATGGTAACTCCATCAGGGGCAATGAAAGGCGTGGATTCAGATTCTCCGGTATTAACAACCTGACCTATATTTTTAGGTTCAGTCCAGCTATCATCATTTTTCCAAAATGAGACATAAATATCTTTACCACCAAAGGAATCTTTCATTTCCGTGGTCATAACCAATATTTTTCCATTAGGAGCTAGGGAATACTCAGAAAATTCAGACTTATTTTTAAAATTAAATATTTTTAAAGCCTTAGGAAAACTCCAGTCGCCCGTCCGAAGCAAAAATGACATAGATACACCTTTTTCCATTTGACCATCATTGCGATAGACGTTATTTAATAACATGGTTTTGCCATTGGGAGAAATACCGCAGACTGCATTATTTTCATCATTATTGATGGGTTCAGGAAAGAGTTCTGCTTTAGACCATGTTTTTGTGTCTGCTTGCCAATTTGAAACCCAAATATCCTGGTTCTTATTTTTACCCATGTTGGAAGGGTGTTTCCATCGAGTAAAATATAACTTTTTACCATCTGGACTAATGACTGGGCAAATTTCATTGTAGGGCGAATTGATGTCTTTACCCAAATTTTCTTTGTAAGAATAGGCATTCAAATCCTTATTCAATTTCAAACTTTCTTCAATGGGTACATCAGAATCTGAAATACCAATAGCATCAATTTGCGAATATCCGCGAACCCTCTCCGAATTCATGGAAACTTTAATCGCCCTAATGGGTGCCGATGGTGAAGCTAGTTTGAAGCTGGTTACTTGGGCCGATTTTAGCGCATAGCCGGGGCTAAACTCTTTTAATAAAATCAAGCGATTATTTTCATCCAATCCATCTACCCGAACAATAGACCCAGCACCGAAATTTTCAAAAATAGCCACCTGCTTTACGCTGGTTAAACTATCAAATGAAACTATAATATATTCTCCTGCTGGGTTATCTGGGGTTAAAGACTGCCAAGCACTCGGACTATTACTAAAAGTGGGGTATTTACTTGGTTTACCTAATATATGTAATGACCTATATTCCAAGCCCAGGAGTGGGTCAGAATATTCACTAGAAACTGAAATAACTTTACTAGCCCAGCGAACACGCTGTGCGGGCAAGCTAAAAACAAGCAGACAACAGAAAATTCCAAAAATTAAGCGGATTTTCAAATTCATGAATGTTTAGTTACCTAGTTTCACCAAATTGGCAATGGTTTCAAGGGGATTTGGTGAGGAAAAAACAAAATTACCAGCTACCAATACATTGGCACCAGCTTGAATTAAATCACGGGCATTGGAGGCAGAAACCCCACCGTCAATTTCTATTTTCAAATTTGCAATACCTTTTAACTTAGCTAAATCAGCTAATTCTTTGGTCTTTTTTATGGCATTGGGTATAAACTTTTGTCCACCAAATCCTGGATTTACCGACATAATTAAAACCAAATCCAGGTCTTGTAAAATATCTTCCAACACATGAACGGGGGTAGAAGGATTCAATGCCACACCAGCCAAACAACCTAAGTCCTTAATTTGTTGGATTGTACGATGCAGATGAGGACAAGTCTCATAATGCACTGTCAAAACTTTCGCCCCAGCTTTTGCAAACGCTTCTAAATACCTTTCCGGTTTTTCAATCATTAAATGAACGTCCAATACTTTAGTAGCCCGCTTATTGACTGCTTCTAAAACGGGAAAACCAAAAGAAATATTGGGAACAAACATTCCATCCATAACATCTATGTGAATCCACTCTGCGGCAGAAGCATTCAACATGTCAATTTCGGAACCAAGTTCTGCAAAATTTGCAGCTAAAATTGAAGGGGCGATGATTAAACTTTCCATCTTGCAAAGGTATGAAAATTATTGGCTAAGGTTTATTTCTTAGTGCTTTCCATTTAACTTTAGGTTGTTAAAAATTGAGACATGGATGTGAAAATGAGGATGGAGGAATTAATCCATCAAATTAATCGATATAATGAAGCTTATTACCAGCAGCATGAAAGCCTAATTTCAGATCAGGAATTCGATGCCTTGTTAGCAGAACTTCAAAAATTAGAAACAGAAAATCCATTATTTGCCCTTCCCGATAGTCCTACCCAACGAGTAGGAGGAACCATCACCAAGCAATTCAAAAGCGTTACTCATCGATTCCCCATGCTTTCTTTGGGTAATACCTATAATGAACAGGATTTAAGAGATTTTGACGAAAGAGTTGCCAAAGGATTAGATGGAGAATCATATGAATACATTTGCGAACTAAAATTTGATGGGGTAGCCTTATCATTTTGGTATGAAAATGGAAAATTAATAAAAGGAGTTACTCGAGGAGACGGAACTCGGGGAGATGATATAACCAACAATGTAAAAACCATAAAAGAATTACCGCTCCGACTAAATTCCAGTCTGTTTCCTAGAGAATTTGAATTACGTGGGGAGGGTTATATGCCTTTAACTTCCTTTGAGGCAATAAATGAACAAAAGATTGCTATGGGTGAAGCCCCTTTAGCGAATCCAAGAAATGCAGCTTCAGGAACTTTTAAAATGCAGGATTCTGCTGAAGTAGCTCGTAGAAATATGGCTTGCTACATTTATGCCATGGTAGGAAATGAAAATCCTTTTCAGACCCATGAAGAAAGCTTAGTAGCTCTTACCCAGGCTAATTTCCCTGTTTCACCTACTTGGAAAAAATGCCAAACAATAAACGAAGTTCTACAATACATTCATGATTGGCAGGATAAACGCCATGATTTACCCTTAAATACAGATGGTATTGTTATTAAAATCAATGATTATGCCCAACAAGAAAGATTAGGATTTACGGCCAAATCACCAAGATGGGCTATTGCCTATAAATACCCTTCAGAAATAGCTGAAACTGAAATTGAAAGCATTAGCTACCAGGTGGGTAGAACTGGAAACGTAACACCCGTGGCCAATTTGAAGCCTGTTTATTTAGCTGGAACGGTTATTAAGCGAGCGTCTGTGCACAATGCTAATGAAATGGAGCGATTAGATTTACGCCAAAAGGATAGTGTTTTCATTGAAAAAGGTGGAGAAATTATTCCAAAAATCACTTCTGTCAATGTAGCCAAACGACAAGGTTATGCTCCATTATTTCAATTCCCCGAAGAATGTCCGTCATGTGGAAGTCCATTAGTTCGTCAAGAAGGAGAAGCCAATCACTATTGTTTAAACGATAAACATTGTCCACCACAAATAAAAGGTAAAATAGAACATTTCATTCAAAGGAAAGCTTTAAATATAGAAAACCTTGGAGTAGAAACGATTGATTTATTAGTTGAGAAAGGCATCATACATCACATAGCTGATCTTTATCAATTAAATGAAAGTCATTTCCAAGGATTAGAAGGTTTTCAAAGTAAATCGATTAATAACATTTTGCAATCCATTGAGAAATCTAAATCCATTCCTTTCCGACAAGTATTATTTGGCTTAGGAATTAGACATGTTGGTGCTACCATTGCAGAGAAACTAGTTTTGCAATTTCATTCCATAGATCAATTAAGACAAGCAAGTTTGGAGGAATTGGTAGCAGTACCTGAAATAGGAGAACGAATAGCGCGTAGTTTAAAAGATTATTTTGATGATTCGGATAATAATGAACAAATAGAACGTTTAAGGCAAGCCGGGGTACAGTTATCAGAAGAAATTCAAGAAATAGTTTTGGAGGGAGAAGCCTTGGTCGGAAAAAGTTTTGTAATTTCGGGCGTATTTAAAAACTTCGAAAGAGAGGAATTAAAAGACAAGATTGTTGCCAATGGAGGCAAGGTTGTATCCAGTATTTCATCTAAATTAGATTACCTAGTGGCAGGTGAAAATATGGGGCCTGCTAAACTAGAAAAGGCAATTTCATTATCTATAAAAATTATCACAGAGGATGAGTTTTTAGCTCTCCTACACTAGCTCATGCATACATTACCTAAATTTCACGGGGTAGCACCAGCCCTAATTACACCTATGTTAGCCGATCGAACGATTGATTGGACTGCCTTAGGAAAACTTGTTGATTACGTATCTTCAGGCGGTGTCGATTATTTAGTAGTTCAAGGAACAACTGGCGAATCTGTTACCACAAGTGCTGATGAGAAGAAAAAAATCATTGCAACTGTTCAGGAAGCCAATTCCAGAAATTTACCCATCGTGTATGGTTTAGGTGGAAACCATACTGAAAATTTAATTGCACAAATCAAACAAACATCATTTGATGGTATAGATGCCATCTTATCTGTTTGTCCATATTATAACAAACCAAGTGCACGTGGTGTCATTCAACATTACCGTGCAGTGGCAGATGCCAGTCCAGTTCCTGTCATTCTTTATAACATTCCTGGAAGAACAGGTATTAATTTATCTCCTGAAACCATTTTGACTTTGGCAGAACATCCAAATATCATTGGTGTAAAAGAAGCTTCCTGTGTCATTGAGCAATGCATGGAAATAGCAGCACATAAACCAGCTGACTTTCTGTTAATTTCTGGTGATGATGTGCAGGCTGTTCCGATTATTTCAGTTGGTGGGGTAGGTGTTATGTCAGTTATTGCCAATGCGTTTCCTCATCAATTCTCTCAAATGATTCATGCGGCTTTAGCAGGCGATTTTGCTGAAGCTAGAAAATCATTGGGCAGTTTCTTGGCCATTGATCCTTATTTATATGAAGAAGGTAATCCAGTAGGGGTCAAAAAGATTTTAGCATTAAAGGGTATGATTCAAGCCCAAGTAAGAATGCCTTTAGCCGAAGCATCGGAGGAATTAGGGGTAAAATTGAATCGCATTATTCAACAAGAAAACTTATTAAATTAAATCATGTTTGTACACGTAGTTAATTTTTGGTTAAAAAAAGGCCTAAGCGAAGAAGAAATCCAACAATTTGAAGCAGGAGTATTATCCTTAGGGAAGGTAGAAACGGTGAAAGATTTCAATGTGGGAAAACCTGCCAATACGGATCGTCCTGTGATTGATCGTTCATATGATTATTGTTTATTAACCACTTTTTCGGATGAAGCTGGCCATGATTATTATCAAACGGCACCCATTCATTTAGAATTCATCAAAAACTGCGCTCAGTATTGGGACAGAGTATTAATCTATGATTCAGAAAGCATTTAAACTAGTAAGTTTCGGATTGTTGTTTTTTTTGGCCGCATGTTCCAAAAACGTCAAACCTTCTACCTATTATTCACCTAACTTTAAAGATGGGGGAGTAGACAGGCATGATGGTTTAGGATTCGAAGTACCGGTAAAATATGCCATCGATGTTTTCTATTTCAATGAAAGCCCAAAGCAGTCATATGAGATTATTGAAAGCATCAGTATATCTGGTGAAGTTCCTTTGGAAAATAATCAGACAGTCAATGGCAAAATGCTCAATCGAGGAAATCACCAATTAAAGAAACAAGAAATCTTGAGTCAAATGGTGGAAAAAGCCACTGAAATGGGTGCTAGTGCCTTGATGGATGTCAAGTACCAAGTTTATAGCACCCAATATGCCAACGGATACACGTTTAGTGGAAAAGCGATTCGTTACGTGCTGAAATAATTCGATACAGGGCCAAGTTAGAAACTAATGGCTGTGCCCGGTAATCCTCCAAAATAATACGAATATGTTTTACCTTCCTCTCGGGGAAGGTAATCATTCGTTTATGTCCTATGGTTTTTCCATGTAAAAACCACTTTTCTCCTGTTTCGGATTCTAGTTCCACTTTAAAAGATTTAATTCTTTGTCCCATGGCTATAGGCTCTTGCAACAGTAGGGAATTAGCCAACTTGGCTTCTGCTAAATGTATTTGAATCTCAGGTTTTAAGTCACTTTTCGATGGTGACCAAGCGCTTGAAGCGTTTAGATCACTCAATTGGGAAATAGCATATTGTGCATTAAATGACGAACTAACCTCATATTTTGTTGACTTTGAATTCAATAAATTGATGATACTTTTCTTTCTCAAGTCAGCAAATCCCATCATGGAAGCTGAATCATTGGGATGAATCAATCCTCGTTTATCTACAGGTATATTTAATAGTAAATTGGCATTTCTACCTACAGAAGCCACATAAATCTTCATGAGGGAATCAGGACTTTTCACTCGATTATCTTCTTTTGCATGATAATACCAACCTGGACGAATGGATACATCTACCTCTGGCGCAACCCAATGACTTCCATTTTCTTGTCCATTTTTATACAAATCAAATTTTGGATAGCCTGGATAAATTTCGTCTTTATTGATTGGACTCCAAGATGTCTCATAATTATAACCACGTTCATTTCCGACCCAGCGAATATCTGGTCCATTATCTGAAAACTGAACTGCATGGGGTTGGTACTTATTCACCATGGAATGAAATAATGGCCAGTCGTACACTTGTTTTTTTCCATTGGGACCTTCTCCATTAGCTCCATCATACCAAAATTCAAAAATGGGTCCATATTGTATCAATAACTCTTTTTGCATTTCAGCATAAATTTTATTGTATGCATCTGTACCATAAGCAGGATGAAACCTATCCCAAGGAGATAAGTATATACCTAGTTTCAATCCAAATTCCTTACAAGCTTCAGATAATTCCTTTACTACATCTCCTTTGCCATTTTTCCAAGGGGATTTGGCAACGGTATGTTCGGTGAATTTAGAAGGATAAAGAGCAAAGCCATCATGATGTTTGGCTGTCAGAATTAAGCCTTTCATTCCAGCAGCTTTGGCTATTCTGGCCCATTGCCTACAATCTAAGGCAGAAGGATTAAAAAGGCTAGGAGACTCAATTCCCTCTCCCCATTCGACATCAGTAAAAGTGTTCATGTTAAAATGAATAAATCCATAATACTCCAAATTTTGCCATTGAATTTGTTTAGCAGAAGGCAGAGGAGCAAGTGGAGCTATTTTTTGGGCAACACTGAAAAATGAAAGACCTGAAAACAAAAAAAGTAGTACTAAGAATCGCATTGAAATATATTTACAGTGGTAAAAACATAAATGAAAGAATATTTCTTTTATCACCCAAAATAGATATTGAAATAGCTTAAAAATAAACCTGTTATAATGAGAAAATCTATTTTGATTGAATTATTTTAACAAATAACATAAGATTAATGAGGTTAAAAATAAAATTAATAAAAAAAGCAGGTAAATTAAAGCTGCTAAACTCTTTTTAACCAAAAGTCAAAATATGGCGCTACCCATAAACCCTGAAGAACAATTAGAACTAAGTCAAGACAAAGACCAAACTAATTATCTACTTCCTTTCATCTTAGTTACTAGCTTATTTTTCCTTTGGGGCTTGGCCAATAGCTTAAATGGGACATTAGTCAAACAGTTTCAAATAGCCCTAGATCTTCAGCGATGGCAAGCAAATATAGTTGAAACCGCCTTTTATATGGGATACTTCGTCATGGCCATTCCTGCTGGAATAGTGATGCGAAAGCTTGGTTATAAAATGGGAATTTTAATGGGCTTGATTCTCTATTCTGCTGGCGCATTTTTATTTTATCCAGCTGCGGCTGTGCGTCAATACAGTTTTTTTCTAGGGGCCTTATTTCTAATTGCTAGTGGAATAGCTTTTCTTGAAACAGCTGCCAATTTATACGTAACTGTGCTTGGAGACCCTAAAAAAGGAGATTTCCGACTTAATCTAGCGCAATCTTTTAATGGAATTAGTACCATCTTAGGGCCAGTAATTGGAGGTATATTTATTTTTTCAGACCGGGAATATACTCGGGACATGATACAAGCTTTACCGGCAGCTGAAGCAGAAGCCATACGAGTAAGTCAGGCTGAATCGGTGCAAGGGCCGTATTTAATTATTGGTCTCATCGTGGCCATTGTAGCTATATTATTTGCCATTACCAAAATGCCTGAAGTAAAAGCAGCAGGAGAGAATAGAGTAAGTAATCAACAAATTTCCATTGCTAATTTGCTGAAAAACAAACATTTACGATTAGGCATTTTTGCTCAATTTTGTAATGTAGGAGCCCAGGTATCGCTTTGGGGGAATTTTGTTGATTTTAAATTAGATTTTGCCCGAGATTCCAATTTATGGATTGTGGAGAAAATTTATCAAACCACAGAAAGCATGACAGCAACTCAAATTGCTAGCTTTCATGCATCCTTTGCTTTTATTTTATTTATGGTGGGGAGGTTCATTGGTACCTATTTTATGGGAAAATATGAATCAAACCGAGTGTTAGGAATTTATGCCATTGGATCCGTTGTATCCATCATCATAGCCATGTTAGGTGGAGGTATCTTAGCGGTTGTTGCATTAATGATGGTATATTTTTTCCAATCCATTATGTTTCCTACTATCTTTGCGTTGGCATGTAAAGATTTGGGAGAAGGATCTAAGTTGGCCTCATCCCTAATTATCATGTCGATAGTAGGCGGAGCCATTATTCCGCCATTTGCGGCTTATTTATTTAAAATAGGACCGTCTTTGGCATTAGGCATTCCGTTACTATGCTTTGTGTTTATAGTATATTACGCGTACCAAGGATTTAAAATCCAAAAAGTCTAGGATTATGCAACGATTTATGCTACTTCTGGACCTAAAAAACGAATCTAAACTTATTCAAACCTATGAAAACTATCATCAAAACATCCCCGCAGAAATTGCGGAGAGTATTCGTGCATCCGGAATTGAATCCATGGAAATTTACCGCTTTGAAAATAGACTAGTCATGGAAATTGTGGCCCATGACCACTTTAGTTTTGAGGAAAAAAGTAAATTAGATGCTTCCAATGAAAAAGTGCAAGCCTGGGAACAACTCATGAGTCAATTTCAAGAAATCATACCCGGAACTCCGCAAGGAGAAAAATGGGTGTTAACCAAAAACATATTTAAATTATAATTTAAAACTATTTTAATGTCCCGTTCTTATTTACAAATACACCCCTTAGATAATTTACTTGTTGCCCTAACTGACTTAAAAGCTGGAACGATCATCCATCATCAAGGACAAGAGATAATATTGAAGGATGATATTGCCGCCAAACATAAATTTAGCACGCTAGATATTCCAAAAGGACAAACAGCCACCATGTACGGAGTATTGGTGGGCGTGGCTACACAAGATATTCCGAAAGGAGGACTAATCCATACCTTTAATTTGCACCATGCATCTCATGATTTTGTGGGGAAGCAAAAAGAATATACTTGGGCGGCTCCTAATGTAGATCGTTGGAAAAACAAAACTTTTAAAGGATATCACAGACCAGATGGTCAAGTTGGCACGCAGAACTATTGGTTAGTAATTCCTTTGGTATTTTGTGAAAACCGAAATGTAGAATTATTGAAAAATGCCTTTATCAAGGGATTAGGTTTTCAAAAAAACGATCCATTTACCGATCAAGTTATTGAATTAAAAAAACAATTAGAAAGCGGTCAGGAGTTAAAAACCAATGAACTTAAAGTTTCCTTTAAAGGTGAGTTACTTCAAAAATCAGCTTCATTTCCTCAGGTAGATGGTATTAAATTTTTACGTCATGAAAGTGGTTGTGGAGAAAGCAAGGATGACTCAGACATGCTTTGTGCCTTATTGGCAGGCTACTGTGTCAATCCCAATGTAGGTGGTATCACCGTTTTAAGTTTGGGATGCCAACATTCTCAAATTGAGACTTTTAAAAATACATTAAAGGAAATTGACCCGAATTTTTCTAAACCCATTCATTTCTTTGAACAGCAACAAGATGAGGGTAGTGGCGTAGAAAATTTATTAAGCGAAGTTATCTTAAAAACCTTCCAAGGTTTGGTAGAAATCAATAAAATTAAGCGTAGTGATGCTCCCTTATCAAAACTTCGTTTAGGCGTTAAATGTGGAGGATCTGATGGTTTTTCAGGTATATCAGCCAATCCTGCTATAGGACATACAGCAGACTTGCTAGTTGCCCTGGGCGGAACAGTCATGATAGCTGAATTTCCAGAATTATGCGGAGTAGAACAAGAATTACAAAATCGTTCTGTGAATGCCACAGTGGCTGATAATTTCGGCAAATTAATGCGTGAATACGCTAAAAGAGCTGAAGCAGTAGGAGCAGGATTTGATATGAATCCTTCACCGGGTAATATCAAAGATGGTTTAATTACTGATGCCATTAAATCGGCAGGAGCTGCCAAAAAAGCAGGTACATCACCCATTGTTGATGCCCTAGGTTATGGCCAATATGCCAAAAAACATGGCTTAAATTTAGTTTGCACTCCTGGAAATGACGTATTGGCTACTACAGGAATGGCTGGAGCTGGTGCTACTGTACAATTATTTACAACAGGCTTAGGAACTCCAACAGGTAATCCAATTAGTCCGATGGTAAAATTATCAACCAATACTCGTTTAGCAGAAAAGCTTCCAGAAATCATTGATATAGATTGTGGGCCTATTATTTCTGGTGAGAAAACGGTAGAAGAAATGGGTGAAGAAATATTGGATTATGTCATTCGTTTAGCTTCAGGTGAAATCAATACCAAAGCCATGGAGCTTGGGCAGGATGATTTTATGTTCTGGAGAAGAGGAGTTTCATTATAAAAATTTCACGCTATGATATTTTCATTAAAAAATAAAAAGGCTGTTGTAACAGGTGGTGGATCTGGCATAGGAAAGGCAATTTCATTACTATTCGCAAAACAAGGAGCGGAAGTTCACATAATAGACTTAGAAAATCCGGGGTCCCGTCAAACGGAAAAAGAATTAAAAAGTATCTCAAGTCTATCGAAACTCCATATCATTAATATTACCCACTTAGAAGCAGTAAAAAACCTAGCGGCTGATTTGGGAACAGTAGATATTCTAATCAACAATGCAGGTATTGCTCAAATTGGGAATTTGGAAAATACCACCTCTGAAGGATTTCAATCCATTTTTGATGTGAACGTAAAAGGGGCTTTTCATTGTATGCAAGCTTTTATTCCGGGTATGTTAGAACAATCCCAAGGAGTAATCGTTAATATGGCCTCAGTGGCCGCATCCGTAGGAATACCTGATCGATTTGGTTATTCCATGACCAAGGGAGCCATTAGATCCATGACCCAATCGGTGGCAAAAGATTATGTTAAACTTGGTATTCGTTGCAATTGCATTTCACCAGGTAGAGTTCACACACCCTTTGTGGATGGATTTATCGCAAAAAATTACCCTGACAAACAAGAAGAAATGTTTGCAAAATTATCTGCAACCCAACCCATTGGTCGAATGGCTCAGCCAGAAGAAATTGCTCATTTAGCTTTATATTTATGTTCAGATGAAGCATCTTTTATCACGGGTTGCGACTATCCAATAGATGGCGGTTTTACCTATTTAAACAATTAAATTAAATCACATGAAAAGTAAGTTGATTTTATCCATAGCCTTATTAATGGCTTCATTAAGTTCATTTAGCCCAGCAAATCCTATTAAAATTGTTTTCTTTGGGGATTCCATTACTCAAGCTGGAGTGTCCAAAACGGGTTATATAACCCAATTGCAAGGTATGCTTGCTTCACAAGGCATTGGAGATCAATATGAACTAATTGGCGCTGGAATAGGTGGTAATAAAATTTATGATTTATACCTGCGCCATGAAGAAGATTTACTCGCAAAAAAACCTAACATAACGGTTATTTATATTGGAATAAACGATGTTTGGCATAAAACATCCTCTAGAACGGGCACTGATGCCGATAAATTCGAACGTTTTTATAACGCTTTGATCAAGAAGGTGCAAACAGCTGGTAGTAAGGTTGTAATATGTACACCCACCGTCATTGGGGAACGTTATGATGCGACCAACGAAAATGATGGAGATTTAAATCGATATTCAGATATCATTCGACGAATTGCAAAAAACAATAATTGTTCATTAATAGACCTACGTAAGGCCTTTTTGACGTATGAGCAAAACAATAATCCAGAGAATAAAGAATCCGGCATTTTAACAAGTGACCGTGTTCATTTAAATGAGTCTGGAAACAAGTTTTTAGCTGAAACCATGTGGTCTGTTTTAAAAGATATTAAATAATACTCTCTAAAATTATATTATGAAATTAGTACGTCTAGGAGATCTTAATAATGAAAAACCAGCGGTTTTAATCGATGGTAAATATTTTGATGTAAGTCCATATTTTCAAGATTTCAATGAATCCTTTTTTGAACAAGGAGGCCTAGCTAAATTAGAAAATGTTCTTCAAAATGAAATTTTGGAAGAAATACCTAATCCTAAGAGAATAGGATCTTGTGTAGCTCGTCCTTCCAAAATCATTTGTGTGGGTTTAAATTATGCTGATCACGCCAAAGAAACTGGTGCAGCTATACCAACCGAACCTATATTATTTTTTAAAAGTACCTCTGCCTTAAGTGGACCATTTGATGATGTAATCATTCCGAAAAATTCAGTAAAGACAGATTGGGAAGTAGAATTTGCCATTGTCATTGGGAAAAAAGCCTCCTACGTAAATGAAGAAGATGCTTATGACTATGTGGCTGGATATTGTTTACACAACGATGTTTCAGAAAGAGAATTTCAATTAGAAAGAGGAGGGAACTGGTCAAAGGGCAAAGGTTGCGATACTTTTGCACCCTTAGGACCCTTTTTGGCTACCAAAGATGAGATTCTGGATGTACATAATTTAAACATGTGGTTAGATATCAACGGTCAACGTTTTCAAACAAGTAATACGAAACAATTGATTTTCAACGTTCCACAAATAGTTTCCTACATCTCCCAATTCATGACATTATTACCAGGAGATGTCATTTCGACAGGAACTCCACATGGCGTTGGTTTAGGATTAAATCCACCTGTATTTTTAAAACCAGGGGATGTCATGACATTAGGAATGGATGGTTTAGGAGAACAAAAGCAAAAGGCTATTGCCTATACAGCGTAAAAATGATCGATTCGCATCAACATTTTTGGAATTATCAACCAGAAAGAGATACCTGGATTACGGACGACATGGCCAAAATTCAGACTGACTTTTACCCCAATGAAAGTCAGCTTATTTTTGAAAAAAATGGTATCGAAGGTTGTATCGCTGTGCAAGCTGATTCATCTGAAGAAGAAACACTTTTTTTGCTGGCTTTGGCTGAGCAAAATGATTTTATCAAAGGTGTGGTTGGATGGACAGATTTACAAAATGACCATCTAGAAAGTCGTTTGGAATATTTTTCTCAATTTGAAAAATGTGTTGGTTTCCGACATGTCATTCAAGGGGAGAAAGATCCTTTATTTTTTCAAAGACCACAATTCATACATGGAGTTAAACAATTAGCGGCATTTGACTTTACTTATGATATTTTAATTTACCCACATCAACTTAAAGAAAGTGTACTTTTTGCTCAAAAATTAGATAATCAAAAACTAATTTTAGATCATTTAGCTAAACCGCCATTTAAATCTAAGAATCTAAGTGAGTGGAAAAAAGATATACAAGGCTACCAAAAATTGGAACATGTGTTTGCGAAAATTTCAGGATTAGTAACAGAAGCAGATTGGACATCTTGGACTAAAGATGAAATCAATGAGGCGATAGAGCACGCCTTAGAAGTTTTTGGACCGAAAAGATTGGTTTGGGGTTCCGATTACCCTGTAGTATTAGTAGCTTCAGATTTAGAAAAATGGTTGGGAGTATTTCAAGAGAGTATTTCTAACTTATCTGAAACAGAACAATCAGATATTAAATTGAATAATTGTTTAGCTTTTTATCAAGTAGAACTATAATGAACCTAGGACTTAAAGAAAAAGTAATCATTGTTACTGGCGGTGCCAAAGGAATTGGCGAAGGAATTAGTCAATCATTAGCTTTAGAATCAGCTATGGTGGCCATCGTAGGAAGAAATAAAGAGGATAATGAAAGGGCCATTGCCAAAATTCAAGCTACAGGAGGACAAGCATTTTCCTTTGTAGCCGAACTAAGCCGTCCTGAGGAATGTGAGCGCGTGGTAGATGAGGTTTTTAAATTCTTTGGTCGCATTGATGGATTAGTGAATAATGCAGGCATCAATGATGGTGTAGGTCTAGCTTCAGGGAGTTACGAGAAATTTATGCAATCCTTGCACTCCAATTTGATACATTATTACCTCATGGCTAAGGCTTGCCTCCCACATTTGATTCAATCCAAAGGTGCTATCGTGAATATTGGTTCTAAAGTGGCAGAAACGGGTCAAGGGGGTACTTCTGCTTATGCAGCTGCCAATGGAGGAAGAAATGCCTTAACCCGTGAATGGGCTGTTGAATTATTGAAAGATGGAGTTCGGGTAAATTCGGTCATCGTGGCAGAATGTTATACTCCTTTATATGACAGGTGGTTAAAAACGCTTCCTAATCCTGAAGAAACCTTAGCATCCATTACTGAAAAAATACCATTGGGTAAACGCATGACTACGCCTGAGGAGTTGGGTGATATGGTTACTTTTCTAATGTCTAAAAAATCAAGCCATACAACTGGTCAATTAATTCATGTTGATGGTGGATATACGCATTTAGACCGTGCATTAATTTAATATGAACCTGAATAGTAAGCTTATTCAAAGTCCAGGATTAATTGTCTTTCCTGAAAAGGTAAAACACAACATTTCTTATGTACTTAATTTAGTAGGAGGCAATCCAGATCGATTGAGACCTCACATTAAAACACATAAGACAAAAGAAGTGAATGATTTGCTCCTAGCAGCAGGTATTAAAAAATTCAAATGCGCTACGATAGCTGAAGCTGAATTATTAGCCTTATCCAGTGCCCCTTCCATTTTATTAAGCATGCAGGCCACTGGGCCTTATATTCTTCGTTTGGCTGAATTAGTACAAAGGTATCCAGATAGTCAATTTGCCTGTTTGGTAGATGATTTTGAAGCGGCCAAGTCTATTTCTAAGGTCTTTGAAAGCCGCCAACAAAGTATTCATGTATTTATCGATATTAACGTAGGAATGAATCGGACAGGAATCATTCCCACAAAGGCAGCGTCTTTAATTCAACAAATAAAAACTCTTCCTGCCTTACATATCCAAGGACTTCATGCCTATGACGGCCATATTCGGGATTTAAATTTAGCCGATAGGAAGGAACATGTTCAACGAGATTTTGTTGAATTTGAGGCATTAACGCAATCCATTTCCACTGAATTCCCCAACTTAGAATTATGCGTAGGGGGAACACCTAGTTTTTTAGTGCATCACCAAAATCCTAAGTACGTGTGTAGTCCAGGTACTTTTGTTTTTTTTGATGCAGGTTATGCAGCTCTTTATTCTGAAAATAGCCTTTTACCAGCGCTTTACCTTGTCAGTAGAATCATTTCAAAACCTAGTAAAACTACTATTTGCTTAGATTTAGGACATAAATCCGTTGCTGCAGAAAATTCCATTGAAAACCGTGTTCGCTTCTTAGACCATCCTGAATGTAAACTCTTGAGTCAAAGTGAGGAACATGGAATTGTGGAAGTTAATGATTCAGATACCTTTGAAATAGGTGAATTATTTTATCTAATTCCTTACCATGTTTGTCCAACCGTAGCTTTGCATTCTCATTTACAAGTAATTGACAGAGGAGAATTTACAGGTTTATGGGAAGTAAAGGCCAGAAACAGAAAAATCAATATTTAAGATGCTACTATTCGATGCTCATTTAGACCTAAGCATGAATGCCCTAGAATGGAATCGTGATTTAAGGTCTTCCTTACAAGAAATCAATGAGAGGGAAAAGGGAATGACAGACAAACCCGATCGAGGGAATGCAGTGATTTCATTAGATGAAATGAGGAAAGGAAATATTGGTATTGTGGTTGCCACACAAATTGCTCGGTATGTAGATAAAAATTCCACCTTGCCTGGTTGGCATTCTCCAGAACAAGCCTGGGCTCAAACCCAAGGGCAATTAGCCTATTATCAAGCATTAGAAGCTTTGGGAGAATTAAGTCCCATTCGTAATTGGGCTGAATTACAGGCTCACCTAAACTATTGGAATAATAGTCAGGAACCTAAAAAGAAGATTGGTTATATCTTAAGTCTAGAAGGAGCCGATTCCATCATCACGGTAGATCATTTGGATATTGCCTATAAGTATGGATTAAGAGCTTTAGGTCCAGCACATTATGGCCCTGGAAGATATGCTCAAGGCACCAATGCCACCGGAGGATTGGGAAAAGATGGCAAAGCATTATTGGATAGAATGAAGCAATTAGGCATAATTCTTGATGCTACACATCTTTGTGATGATAGTTTTTGGGAAGCAATGGAACATTACGATGGTCCTGTATGGGCTAGCCATCATAATTGTCGGGCTTTGGTTGACCATAACCGACAATTCACCGATGAGCAATTTAAAGAATTGATTCGCAGAGGAGCTGTGATTGGTATGCCCCTAGATGCGTGGATGATGGTTCCCAAATGGGTTAGGGGAGTATCAACGCCATTGAACATGCGGGTCAGCTTAAATACCATGATTGATCACTTGGATCATATTTGCCAAATAGCAGGAAATACCAACCATGTTGGTTTAGGAACTGATTTAGATGGAGGATTTGGAACCGAACAATGTCCATACGACATACAATCCATTGCAGATCTGCAAAAAATCCCTGATTTGCTCAGTAAAAGAGGATATTCCCACTTGGAAATCGAAAAAATATGCCACAAAAACTGGATTTCCTTTTTAGAAAAAAATTGGAAGTGATGTAAATAGTGTTTGTCATCAATCGATGGTAATCACATCGCCCAGTATGCATGCTTGTCTTACCTAAATTAAGGCAATAATAGACAAAAAAGCTCTCTCACATTCTACTTTACTTCGGAGGTATTCCCACGGAAGTCCAACCACCATCGATTACTAAATACTGACCTGTAATGTGTTTCGATTGAGGAGAAAGGAAAAAGAGGGCTGCATGAGCAATATCTTCCACAGTAGCCGGATAACCCATCGGAGTAATGGCAGACCATTCTTTTATATAATCCTGATCAGAAAGCGTCCTTTCCGTTAAAGTTGCTCCCGGACTAATGGTATTAATTCGAATTTTAAAAGGGGAGAGGTCTATCACCAAATTCTTAGCTAATTGATTTAATGCCGCTTTAGTCATTCCATAAGCTGCCAAATCAGGATGAGCCTGATGACCCGTAACGGATGACATCAATAAGATACTTCCTCCATTTCCTGCATTACGCAATTTCTTTGCCACCAATTGAGCCAAAAAGAAAGTCCCTTTAATATTAATCTTGAGAATTTGATCCAAAGATTCTGGTGTATAGGACCAAAAATCACCAAAGGTGGTAATACCAGCATTACACACACATCCAGCCAATGTACCTGGGGTTTCATCCACCAAGGAACCTAATTCGTCTAAAAACTCCTGTGAACTTGAATCGGCACAAATACAATAAAACTGATACAAACCTAGGTGATGTAATTGGGTTTTAGCCTTCTCAATTTGTTCTGAATTGATATCATTCCAAATTACATAGTCTCCTTGAACTAAAATAGACTTAACTATCTCAAATCCAATACCTTGTGCCGCACCAGTAACAATATACTTTAACATATTTATAAAAATAAAAAAGGGCTTTAATCTCCAGTAAAGCCCTTTACAAATGATAAATTAATGTGAATCCCTCGTAACCACAGAGCCCGAGCCTCCTTTAAGAAAATCAAAATCGGCACCTTCATGAGCTTGAGAAACACGATCTATGAATAAACCTACATAGCCACGAATATGGGCTTGAGCTTGAAATGGCTGTGCTTTTTTACGCGCCTCTAATTCTTCATCAGACACTTCCCAGTGAATTGAGCGATTATCTAAATCCAGACTAATAAAATCTCCATTTTGAACCCAGTTTAATGGTCCTCCAGCGGCAGATTCAGGTGAAACATGTAATACCACTGTTCCAAATCCTGTACCACTCATTCGTCCATCAGAAATGCGTACCATATCTTTTACGCCCTTTTCCAATAGCTTTTTGGGAATACCCATATTTCCCACTTCTGCCATACCTGGATAACCCTTGGGTCCCACATTTTTCAAAACCATGACAGAGTTTTCATCAATTTCCAAATCAGGTAGATCTACTCGAGCATGATAATCTTCAATATTCTCAAACACCACAGCTTTTCCACGATGTTTAAATAACTCTGGAGATGCCGCACTTGGTTTAACTACGGCACCATTTGGCGCCAAATTTCCTTTTACTACAGCAATACCTGAATCCGGTTTAAATGGATTATCCATAGTCGATATAATGTTGGAGTCATATATCGGTGTATTGGCAATATTTTCACCTACAGTTTTACCATTGACTGTTATAATTCCCGTGTGTAGGTATTCTTTCATTTGATTCATCAATGCGGGTAAACCTCCTGCATAGTATAAATCCTCCATAAAATGCACTCCAGATGGCTGAATATTAGCTAATAATGGAATTTGCTTAGAAAACTTATCAAAGTCATTTAAATCCAATTCTACCCCGATGCGACCAGCTATGGCCAACAAGTGAATTACAAAATTGGTAGAACCACCCGTAGCCGCATTAACCCGAATGGCATTTTCAAATGCTTCCCGACTTAAAACCTTCGATAGTTTTAAATCTTCCTTAACCATTTCAACAATTCTCCGACCCGAATGCTGTGCTAAAACTTTGCGGCGTACATCTGCTGCTGGAATGGCAGCATTTTGAGGTAAACTTAGACCCAAGGCTTCCACCATTGTAGCCATGGTTGAGGCCGTTCCCATCACAGCACAGTGGCCAGGAGTTCGAGCCATACAAGCTTCTGCTTCAATGAATTCTGCTTGAGATAATTCACCTAATTTATAGGCTTCTGCAAAACGCCAAACATCCGATGTGCCAATCTCTTTTCCTTTAAACTTCCCCTTCATCATAGGTCCACCGGAAATAACCAAACTAGGTAAATCTACACTGCAGGCACCCATTACCAGGGAAGGGGTCGTTTTATCGCATCCGCACATTAAAACCACACCATCAATGGGATTAGCTCGGATAGATTCCTCTACATCCATACTGGCCAAATTACGGTATAACATGGCAGTAGGCTTAATCAAAGTTTCACCTAAAGACATCACAGGAAATTCAACCGGAAATCCGCCTGCTTCAATAACACCTTTTTTTACAAATTCAGCTAATTCTCTAAAATGAGCGTTACAAGGTGTTAATTCAGACCAAGTATTACAAATACCAATGACAGGTTTACCTTGAAAATAATCATCAGGAATACCCTGATTTTTCATCCAAGCCCGGTAAATAAATCCATCTTTACCTGTCTTACCAAACCATTGTTGCGATCTTAATTTTTGCTCACTCATTGTCGAATTTTTTCTAAGTCTAACGTTTTGTTTAATACAAAGCTTCGGTCTATGCCAAAACTATAATAACATGATCTTCTTCCTTCAGTTAGGTCTGCGTAGGGATCATGATGAAAATCAAATGTCCTTACAATATAAGATTTATCTACATGTAAACTATCATTTCCTGCGTAGCCAAAGTTTTGACGACCTTTTAATGCAGGAAAATCAAAGGATTTAATTCCTCCTTTGTCGTATTCAAAAGCAAATATTTTTCTGTTTTTACCCTTTTTTAGCAGTAGCCAAAACTCTGGCTTCATATCTCCATTCAAATCGGTGGATAGTATTTGATGAAAGGTAAAATCAGCTAAATTCTTGGTAAAAATTCGTTGATTACTTTTGCTGATTTGTAATGATACCTGGCTTGATTGCTGCTCAACCCTTGCTTCAAAGTCCTCTATTTTTGTAACCATATAAGTTTCCTTATCGGTTTGCTCAATTTTTGGAACTCCATGTAAAGAATCTTGATAGCGCTGTAATAAATCCATCTCCTCTAAGCTAGAAGCTGAAATCTGTTCGTTTTCCTCTTCTTTTTTGACATAAATAATGAGCCCAATAAGCAGAGATAATACCAGCAAAAAAAAGGTAAATCGAATTATTTTAATCATCTAATCGCGACAAATTGGCAATAATCGTACAAGCTTCTTCTACCTGTGAAAAAGGGCAAGCAAAATTCAAACGTATGAAATTTTTACCTTTAAATTGTTCACCCCGCAATACATGAAGACCATTTTCCAATAGACGTTCTGGTAAATCACCCCAGGAAGCATCATAGGAAATCCAAGCTAAATAGGTCGCTTCCAATGGCAGCATATCCAATCCTTTTTGACCTTGAACGAAATCATACAAAAAATCATGATTCTTTTTTAAATAAGATAATAACTGGGACAACCAATTAGAGCCGTGCTGGTAGGTTGCCGACATAACATCAATACTATGTCGACTGAGCATAGGCATGTATCCTAAGGTCTTTTTGAAAAAAGCATCTCTGGTTTCTTTGTGTGGAATGATGGCTACGCATCCACCCAAGCCTGCTGTATTGAAAGCCTTGGAGGTGGCGAAAAAGCTAATGGAAGGAATATCCTCGATAAATTTCCCGATACTAATATGGTTGGATTGAGGATAAATACGTAAGTCAGCATGGATTTCATCAGAAATAATCATACAATCATATTGTCTACATAAGTGAACAATTTGTTGAATTTCTTCCTGATTGAAAACCGTCCCTCCGGGATTATGAGGGTTACAGAAAAGAAACACGCCAGGTTTTTGCTTTAAAGCTTCCTCAAAAGCTATAAAATCATAGCTCCAACGTCCATTCTTTTGTACCATAGGAAAGGTAATTAATGGTCTACCTAACCAAGTGGGTATTAAATGAAAAGGATGATATACAGGCACGGCCGTCATCACCCCTCGGGTTTCAGAGGCAAAAATATCACAAGCCAAGGTTATCCCAGGAACAATTCCCGGTAGCCAAACCTGCCAATCTAGCTCAGTTTCCCATTGGTAATCTTCTTTTAATTTTTTTTGAGCTAATAATTTCAATGAATCAGGTACAAGAGAATAACCCAATACTCCATGCTGGGTAATTTTATCTAAAGCTTCCAAAATCTCATCGGCCACAGCAAACTCCATATCAGCTACAGGCATAGGCAACATCGCTTTGCCATTATACAAAGGATTATCCCACTTATAACTTGCCGTATTTTTACGATCAATTACTTGATCAAAGTCGTATTTTTTCATTTAATAAAATTAGGTCTAAAAAGCTGAATGCCAAGAAAGGAGGGATGTGATTTCAAGTAATCCACTAAATTCTTATCGGATATACAAACTTTTTTTTGCTTTTGAGATGCATGCAAAAGATGCCAATTTCCCTTTCGAAAAGTAAGAAAACCTGTATGTTGAACATCCAAATCGTTTCTTTTAGAAACAAAGGAAATAATGTCACCTTCTTTTATGCCACTGAGTATATTTTTTACCTTGGCCGAGGGGATATAGCCAAATGAACTAATCCTCAGTTGCGCTTCTACTTGTTCTAAAGCCGCAATTGAAATGTTTTTTTGCTTATTCTGGTAATATTTAGACAAAAATGTGAAGGTCTTTTTAATTTCCAATGTTTCCGACGAAGGAATACGAATGACCATTCGATCACGTATTAATTGCTCCATGGCAGAAGTAAAATAATGATTTCTAGTTTCAAATCGTATGTCTTTTGGATCAGAATACCTCCAATAAATTAAGTGCTTTCTAAATAAAGAATCTTGTCCTTTCGATGCATATAATGCCATCACATTTTCAATAAAAGTGACACAATCAAAATCCTCTAGGGAAAAGTAAATTTTTTCAGGATTTTCAGAGGATAAAGCGTTGGCTATATAGGGTTTACCTATAAAATACTCCGCCAAAATCACATGATTCTGATTTTTTTGAGCCAAAGAAATTCGACTTTGCAAATCCAAAGGAATCCATTTTTGTTGGGCCCAAGTCAATTGACAAAACAAGCTGAAAACTAACAAAAAAATTAGCCTCATAATCCTATTAGAAATTTAAGAAATAGTAAAAATATACACACTATTGGGAGGTAATATGGACTTATCTGCCTTTTTGCTTGTGTTTGAATACATGGGAGGAACAAAAGCTTGCCTTAATGTTAAGTTACAACTGGTGATTTCCATCATATCCATGGCAAGTTGGGGAATATGAACTTGAACTGGAAAGTCATGCTGAGAATCAAAATTACATACAATCAATAACCTTTCATTGGCTATATAACGAAGAAATGAAAATACTTTTCGTTTTGGATAGGAATCGGGTTGAGCATACTGTAAATCAAAAAAATGACCCTTTTGAATGGCAGTATGTTTATGCACAAATTGGAATAAATCCATATAAAAACCATCTAATTGCTTTTCTAGACTAGACAATAATTTACCATCAAATTTTCCACCATTCATCCACCTCTGATGGCTTTCTACCCGCCAAAAATCAAACATGCTCGTCCGGTCCTGGGCTTGATTGAAGCCTTCCACTTCATTGGCTTGTTCTCCAAACTCCTGACCCATGTACAACATAAGTGGACCATGATGTAAACAGGCAGTAACAACCATAGCAGGAATGGTGGACCATAAATTATGTTGAGCAAAACCTGGACTATTGATTCTAGTTTCGTCATGATTTTCCAAAAACCGTAACATATGCTCTGAAAATTCTCCCGATTCTTGTTGCCATACCCGAGTAATATCCTCCACGGTAGCCTCAGGCCTTTCTTCCATTAATCTTCTCAAAGCATCATATAAACCTACTTTATCATATAAATAATCAAATCCTCCTCTAAAAATATAATCTTGATAGCGGTAGGGTTGATAAATTTCTGCAATGAAAGTTACCTTGGAGTTAATTGATTTAATTTTAGGTATCACATAAGACCAAAATTCAACAGGCACCATTTCCGCCATATCACAACGGAAGGAATCAACCCCTTTATTTGTCCAATAAACGAGTACATCCAATAATTTTAGCCAAGTGTCAGGGATAGGATCGAAATGATTTTTTTGATCTTGCTGAAAATCGATCCCATAGTTTAATTTAACTGTTTCAAACCAATCATCTTTGGACGGCTGGGCCGAAAATACGTTGTTTCCACTGACTTTCGCTGGAATTTCAATGTAGGGTATTGTATAAGGAACCGGTACTTCTAAACCCTCTGGCACAGAAAACTTTGTCCCAGGTAGATAGTAAAAGTTATTATTCGGATCAAAGGCCTTATCTACCTGATCATGTACACCAAAATCGAAAACACCTTTTGGCTTTTTATCTGAATAATATTGACGAGCTAGGTGGTTGGGAACAAAATCCAAAATTAGAAATAAACCTGCCTGATGTATTCTTTTTAACATTTCCTCAAATTCTTCCATTCTTTTGGCAGGATCTGAAGCTAAAAATGGATTGACATCATAATAATCTTTGATGGCAAAGGGAGAGCCTGCTCTTCCTTTGACTACAGAAGGATGATCTAGAGGAGAACCATAGGCTGTAAAATCCTCCATGGTAGCATGTTCAATGATGCCTGTGGCATAAATATGGGTAAATCCTTTTTTAGCTAAAGCCTCCAAGGCTTTCAAAGAAACATCCTTGAATTTAGTTACCCCGTTTCTTTGGCAGGATCCATGATAAACTAAATCTGTATTGGTATTACCCCATAAATGAAACATCATTTGATAGACAATAAATTTATGGGAGCTATTTTCTTTCATTTGAATAAGGTGTAATCAAAACCTAAATTATGGGTAATAGGTTGGTATAATTCTAATTTAAATAAAGTTAATTTATTCACCAAATACAAGATTAAAGCCTCAAATAAGCCAAATTTCGCTTTTTAACCAGCAGGAAAACTTGTATTTTTGATCAATAGCATAAACTTTAAAATTATAAAATGAAGTATAAGGCCTGTCTTTTTGACTTAGATGGCGTACTCGTAGATACTGCAGTATATCATTTTCAAGCTTGGAAAATTTTAGGAAAGCAATTTGATTTTGAGTTAAGTCATCAACAAAATGAAGAACTCAAAGGTATCTCTCGCGTGGAGTCACTAGAAAAAATATTGCATTGGGCCAATTTTCAGGCTACCGAAAAACAAAAGGAAGCTTGGCTTCTAGAAAAAAATGAGACATACCTCAAGTTAATCTCACATATGAATCCCAGTGAAATTTTGCCAGGAGTTCTCCCATTTTTGGCTCAATTAAAGGATCAAGGATACCTCATAGCCTTGGGATCTGCAAGTAAAAATGCCAAAATCATCTTAGAAAAAACAGGCTTAATTACTTGGTTTCAAGCAATTATTGATGGTAATAGTGTTTCTAAAAGCAAACCCGATCCGGAGGTATTCCAAAAAGGTGCCGAGGCTTTAGGCATTTTGGCAGCTGAATGTATTGTTTTTGAAGATGCTCAAGCAGGAATTGATGCAGCCAAAGCAGGCGGGATGAAAGTAGTGGGAATAGGGTCTTCTGTAGTTTTACATGGCGCAGATAGAATCATTACATCCTTTACAGACATTCAAGCCACCGAATTATTAAGCCTTTAATGTAATCCAGTTTTTTTAATCTACTCCAATTAGATTTCTTATGAAGCATTATTTAAAACACGATGAGTGGAAAGTGATAGAGGATCAATTTCATCCAGAATTCAACGAGATAACGGAATCTGTTTTTTCTTTGGGTAATGGAAGAATGGGGCAAAGAGCCAATTTTGAAGAATCTTTTTCTGGTAAAACGCTTCAAGGGAATTATGTGGCAGGGGTTTATTATCCCGATAAAACAAGGGTAGGATGGTGGAAAAATGGTTATCCAGAATACTTTGCTAAAGTATTAAATGCCGCCAACTGGATTGGTATTGATGTGATCATTGAAGGAGTGAAAGTAGACCTCAACAAAGCTATTATTCATGATTTTTATCGGGAATTAAACATGAAGGAGGGCTATTTACTTCGAAAGTGTGATATTTCATTATCCAATGGCAAACGACTTAAAATAGAATCAAAGCGTTTTAATAGCATGGCAGACGATGAATCTGGTGCTATTTCATACCAAATAACTCCCATTAATTTTTCCGGAACGATACAAATCCATGCTTACATTGATGGTGACATTCAAAACAAAGACTCCAATTACCAAGAAAAGTTTTGGGATGAAGTAAAAGTTGGAAGCTCCGATAATCGTTCCTTCGTTTGGTCAAGAACTAAAAAAACTCACTTTGAAGTCATTACCGGACAAGAAGTTCATATATACCAAGATGGGCAAAAATTAGCTATTCAATCCAAAGCTGAGACAAAAGAAAAATATAGTTCCTTACAATACGAAGTAGAGGTATATGAAAATAAAACGACTAGTATTTATAAATATGCCGTTAATTTAAGTTCAGAAAATCACCCTACATCAGACTTTGAGGCCCATTTATCTAGCTATTTATCAAACATTTCTTCCAAAGGATTTGATCAAATGTTAAAAGAACAAGCATTAGCTTGGGCAGAAAAATGGAATAGCAACGATATTCTCATAGAAGGAGATGTGGCGGCACAGCAGGGGATAAGATTTAATATTTTTCAACTCAATCAGACATACACAGGAAAAGATGATCGATTAAACATCGGCCCCAAGGGTTTTACAGGTGAAAAATATGGTGGATCTACCTATTGGGATACGGAAGCCTATTGTATTCCCTTTTACCTTTCCACTGCACCTTCTCAGGTAGCTAAGAACCTTTTGATTTACCGCTGGAAACAATTAGAAAAGGCCATTGAAAATGCACAAAAACTGGGTTTTGATGATGGGGCAGCCTTGTATCCCATGGTAACCATGAATGGAGAAGAGTGTCATAATGAATGGGAAATCACTTTTGAGGAAATCCATCGAAATGGCGCTATAGCTTATGCCATCCATGATTATGTGCAATACACCGATGACAAACGACATTTACTTGATTACGGCTGGGATGTTTTATTAGCGATTGCTAGATTTTGGAAACAACGCGTTAATTGGTCTGAAAACCTTCAAAAATATGTAATGCTGGGAGTTACAGGTCCCAATGAATACGAAAACAATGTAAACAACAACTGGTATACGAATTACTTGGCTACATGGTGCCTAAAATATGTACAAGAAGTGTACCACGAAATAAGCTCTTTATACCCAGAAGAAGCTGCAATCAAATTTAAAAATTCTCATTTTAACCCAACCGAATTAGTTGATTTTGAGCACATTGTGCAACATATGTACTTTCCTCGAGATGAAAAAAGGGAAATCTATTTACAGCAAGATGGCTTCTTAGATAAAGTAATAGCCCCAGTAGACCAAATTCCAACTCATCAAAGACCCATCAATCAACATTGGTCATGGGATAGAATATTACGCTCATGCTACATCAAACAGGCAGACGTTTTGCAAGGCATGTACTTTTTTGAGTCAGATTTTAGTTTAGAAGAAATTGAAAGAAATTATTCATTTTATGAGCCACTCACAGTACATGAATCATCATTAAGTCCATGTGTGCATAGTATTTTAGCTGCCAAATTGGGTAAAGAAGATAAATCCTATGAATTTTATACCCGGGCAGCCCGTTTAGATTTGGATGATTATAATAATGATACAGAAGATGGCTGCCACATCACCAGCATGGCTGGTACCTGGATGTCCATCATTAAAGGTTTCGCAGGACAAAGCGTACAAAATAATCAACTTCATTTAGCCCCTTTCTTACCTAAACAATGGAAAAGTTATCGCTTCAAAATTAATTTCAGGAAGGATCACTTAGAAATAGAAGTGAATCCATTAGGTGTAAAGGTTCAAAATTTAGCCAAGCACGAAACGGAAATTGTTATCCATCAGCAAAAGGTTCAAATTCCGGCTAATTCAAGTATTATGATATAAAAAAAGGCCTCAATGAGGCCTTTTCACTATCCAATAAAGGTTATTTATTCTTTAGCCAAATCAATATCAGGAGTGGAAACATCACTTAATACCACACCACCACGTTCTCTTCGAGCAATTCGTGAATACAAACCTACTTCTTGAGAAAACAAGAATGTAAAGAACAACTTAACAAAAGAAGTATGGTATTTTAGGTTGTCATAATACTCAGGAGCTGCTGCTTTTAATTTAGGAAGGTTATTCCAAGGAATTGAAGGCATATCATGGTGTTCATTGTGGTAACCCACATTCATATTAATTCCATTTAACCCACCATAGTAACTATACGTTTCCTGATTTTTATCCAAAACCAAATAATGTTCTTGAATCCAACGCGCTCCAAGCGGATGCAAACCTACAGAAAACATGAAACTTAAACCCATGTAAGCTAAGGCAGGCCAACCCCATAGATACACGATTAATGCATCAAAAGCAAATTGAGCTATGATGTTCATAATCACCCAACGATCAAATACTGCCAATTCGATACAACGTATGGTGCGAACAGCCTGGAAAAAAGGAAATAATAATAACCATATGGCTTTTCCTATGAAATAGTTATTGATCAATTTCGCTTCCCAATAATCCGGTAAATCAGCATCCAATTCATGAACCCCTTGAAAAGCATGATGCTTTAGATGATAATTCTTAAAGGAAATGGCCGTAGGGAATAGGGAAGGAAAGTTGGCTATTATACCAGCAAACACATTCCAAGAATTCTTTTTAAATACTAAATTATGAGCCGTTTCGTGGATACATACGAAAAGCGTGTGTGTTGGGAAAGCTCCAACAAACCAAGCCACAGCTACAATTAACCACCAAGGGGAATCTTTTAAAAAATAGGCAAGTGTAATTTGTAAACCCACACAGGCTAAAATCCACCAAATAGTGTTAGGATTCTTACCTATAAGTTTTTTTACCTCCGGATGTTTTTTAATAATTTCTCTAGTACGTTGACGATGAGGCTCTGAACCTTCTACCCAAGTAAAGTCATTAAATTCAGACATAATTGAACATTTTTTCTTGATACAAAGATAACATATATGCCTATTTACTGACGAAAATTATTGAATTTTATTCTTCGCAAGGTAGTATGTGACAATATGTCAGCATTTCCCTAAAACGACTTTCATGGCATATTCCTTGTTACATGGTGGTGAAAAAATAAAATAATAATCATGGGAAAAATTATTGGAATTGACCTAGGTACCACCAACTCATGTGTGGCCGTTATGGAAGGAAATGAGGCAGTTGTTATTGCTAACTCAGAAGGAAGAAGGACAACTCCCTCAATTGTAGCGTTTTTAGAGAATGGTGAGCGTAAAGTAGGAGACCCTGCCAAAAGACAAGCGATTACCAACCCTCAAAATACCATATCATCTGTAAAAAGATTTATGGGTAAAAAATATAGTGATGTTAGTTCTGAATTAAAAACAATATCATACCAAGTAGAAAAGGGTAATAACGATACCCCACGCGTTCGCATCGGTGATCGTTTATATACTCCACAAGAAATTTCTGCGCAGATCTTGACTAAGATGAAGCAAACTGCAGAAGACTATTTGGGACAAACTGTATCAGAGGCAGTTATTACAGTTCCTGCATATTTCAACGATGCAGAACGTCAAGCTACTAAGGAAGCAGGTCAAATTGCGGGCTTAGAGGTAAAACGTATCATCAATGAGCCTACAGCCGCTGCTTTAGCCTATGGTGTTGATAAGCAAGGTAAGGACATGAAGATTGCGGTGTTCGACTTAGGTGGTGGAACATTTGACGTATCCATCCTAGAATTAGGAGATGGGGTATTTGAAGTAAAATCAACCGACGGAGATACACACTTAGGTGGTGATGATTTTGACCAAGTAATCATTGATTGGTTGGCACAAGAATTCATCGCCGATGAGAACATTGACTTGCGTAAAGATCCAATGGCTCTTCAGCGTTTAAAAGAGGCTGCTGAGAAGGCAAAAATTGAATTGAGCTCTGGAGCATCCACTGAAATCAATTTGCCTTATATCATGCCCGTAAATGGCATTCCTAAGCACTTAGTTCGTAATTTAACTCGCGCTAAGTTTGAACAATTAGCTGATAGTTTAATTCAACGCACTTTGGAGCCTTGCAAAAGAGCGATGAAAAATGCGGGGTATTCTAATTCAGATATCGACGAAGTGATTTTAGTTGGTGGTTCTACTCGTATTCCTAGAATTCAAGAAGAAGTTGAAAAATTCTTTGAGAAAAAACCTTCTAAAGGTGTAAATCCAGATGAGGTAGTTGCATTAGGTGCTGCTATTCAAGGTGGGGTTTTAACCGGAGAAGTAAAAGATGTTTTGTTACTTGATGTGACTCCATTATCTTTAGGAATTGAAACAATGGGTGGTGTATTTACCAAGTTAATTGAAGCTAATACAACAATCCCAACTAAGAAGTCGGAAGTTTTCTCTACTGCCGCTGATAACCAACCATCTGTTGAGTTAAATGTATTGCAAGGAGAAAGACCTATGGCCAAGGATAATCGTTCATTAGGCCGATTCCACTTAGATGGATTACCACCAGCACAGCGTGGAGTTCCTCAAATTGAAGTTACTTTTGACATTGATGCCAATGGTATCTTACAAGTATCTGCAAAAGATAAAGGTACTGGTAAAGAGCAAAAGATTCGTATCGAAGCTTCCAGTGGCTTAACTGATGCTGAAATTGAAAAAATGCGCAACGAGGCAAAGGCCAACGAAGCGAACGATAAAATTGAGAAAGAGCGTGTTGAGAAAATCAACCAAGCTGATGCTTTAATTTTCCAATCTGAAAAGCAATTGAAAGAATATGGAGAGAAGCTTTCCGAAGGAAATAAATCAGCCATTGAAGGAGCTTTAGCTGAATTAAAAACAGCGCATGCTTCCCAAGATGTAGCAGCTATTGATGCTGGATTAGAAAAACTCAACGCAGCTTGGACTGCTGCTTCCCAAGAAATGTATGCTGCCGGTGAAACTGCAGGTACTACAGAAAACACAGCGGATGCTTCTGCCAATGGCTCAAGTGAAGCGGAAGATGTAGCTTTCGAGGAAGTAAAATAGTTAAATAGGTTTAGAGGTTTATTTAAACTCCCAGCAGTTACGCTGGGAGTTTTTTGTTGGTAAACTTATTTGAGTTATATCTATATTTCCAAGAGAAAATCTTGGCTTAGCCATGAATGGGCTTTTTTCGGAATTTTAGAGGTTGGCCGTCGCGATTATTTTTCTGTGCAACTATTTCAGCTACAATTGAAATGGCAATTTCTTCAGGACCTTCTGCGCCCAAATCAAGGCCAATGGGACTTGAAATTTTATTTCTTAAGTCAGAAATAGCTATTCCTGATTTCAATAAATGATCTTCTAATTTATCCATGCGTTTCTGTGGCCCTAAAATACCCCAAAAAGTAAATTGGCTTAAGGAACTTAATTTCTTCATCAAAAACACATCTCGATCAAAATCATGGGTCATCATGACCAAAGAATCATTGGGAAGAATGGAATATTCAGCTTCCCAATCATAAATAGCATGTACCGACTTCTTAGCTAATGGATTCATCTTCTGTGTATTTCCTACCCAATGTATTTCCCAAGCTAAAAGTTGGATTTGTTGAATCAGCGCCATGGCATCAAATTGATTACCAAAAATCCAAATACGTGGCATAGGAGGAACGTATTCCAATAAGGTAGATTTATTTTGATTCAGGTGATATTGAGCTATTTTTTGTTCTAGCACCTGCTTTTTTTCTGTATCAAAGTGATGTAACACGGATTCAGTTATATAGCTAAATTCAAATTGATCTAGTTTATTTTCATCCCATACACTACACAAAACACCAGGCTCATTGGAAGCAATGGCTTGTTTCATGGCAATACAAATAGCCTCTAAATGAGAACGAATAGGATCTATCACAATATCAATCAAACCTTGACAACCTAAACCAACTCCTAATTGAAAAGGATCATCCTCACGAGTATCATAAGTGACCGTTTTGATTTGTTGCCGCATCATGGCCATTTGAGCTTTTTTCAACATATCTCCTTCCAAACAGCCCCCGCTTATAGCTCCCCACCAATTACCATCTCCAGTAACTAACATCCTAGCACCAGGTCTACGATATGCCGATCCATCTACATGAACCACCGTAGCTAAGGCTAAGTCCGTATTTTCAACTAATAATTGCTCTAATCGATTAACTATTTGAATCCAATCTTTCATATTAGCAGTTTTTGTAAACTTTGAATGAAGTAATTTTTAACCCACTCATGGTCTTCCATTAAATACAAATGAGACAATGATATCCGTACACTTGACAAGGCCGTTTCGTCATCTCTCCCCAAGGCTTTAATCACATGCGATGGGAAAGTTGATTTCGAGTTACAAGCTGAACCATTGGATAGTGCCAACAATGGCATAGATCTAAAAAGTCGTTCCCAATCCAATCCCGTAATAGAAAAGTTTAAAATATGAGGAATCTGATTCTTAGAAACAGAATTGAACACAATACGATGTCCCAAGTTCTCTTTAAATAAACTTTCTAAATCGCTTTTAATGGCTTCTATGGCTGGCAAATAAGCCAAAAGCTGTGGGATCCCTTCAAAAGCCTTAGCTAATCCCACAATCAATGGAACGGGCAATGTACCCGCTCGTAACCCTCGTTCTTGAGAGCCGCCAAATTGTCGAGCTTGTAAGGCTATACCTTCCTTAACAAGAAGTGCTCCAATTCCTTTAGGACCAAAGATTTTATGAGCTGAAAAACTCAATAAATCAGGTAAATATGATTGAGCTATATCCAACTTGCCTAAAGCTTGAGTAGCATCACTGTGGCAGTATATACCCTCTTTTTGACACCATAGGGCAATACCAGAAATATCGCTTACCGTACCAATTTCATTGTTCACCCACATGATGGAAACCAAACGAGTATTTAGCTTTCGAGCAGCCTGAATTTGTTCCAAACTAATTTCACCAAATTCATTGGGTAAAAGATAGGTAACATCCCAACCATTGGATGCTAAATAGGCCATAGGCTCTAATACAGCTTTATGTTCAATAGCAGAGCTTATGATGTGGCCAGGAGATTCATTCTCCAACAATCCCAAAATCCCTAAATTATTTGACTCCGTTGCACCTGAAGTGAATAATACAGCATTGGGCTTGATAGAAAAATAAGCCGCTATGGTTTTCCTTGCTTGATCAACAGCATCAGCTGCTTCCCATCCAAATATATGTTGATTGGAGCCCGCATTACCATATTGTTGACTAAAATAGGGAATCATAGCATCCAATACAACAGGAGCAACAGGAGTGGTGGCAGCATAATCTAAATAAACAGAGCGATTCAATTGATGAGCTGTTGGATGTAGAACAAAGATACATGACGGGCATGAAAAAAGTCCCAAATTTCTTTGGGACTTTCTTATTAGTATTTAAACTAAGGATTAACCTAATTTATTAACTACTGCTTTGAACGCTTCTGGGTGGTTCATCGCTAAATCAGCTAAAACTTTACGGTTTAAAGTCATTCCTGATTTGTTGAATTTGCCCATGAAAGCTGAATAAGACATTCCTTCTTGACGAGCAGCAGCATTAATACGCTGAATCCATAATCCTCTGAAATCTCTTTTCTTTACTTTGCGATCACGGTATGCATATTGCAAACCTTTCTCAACTTTGTTTTTGGCTACAGTCCAAACGTTTTTTCCGCGACCATAAAAGCCTTTGGCTAATTTTAAAATTTTTTTTCTGCGAGCTCTAGAAGCTACATGGTTGACACTACGTGGCATAGAAATTTGTTTTTTGAAATTGAGGCGACTTTTTACAGTACTTTAGGCCTTATTTCTGGTTGAACAATAACTTAAATTGATATTAAAGACCTAACATTAAGTTTACACGGTCCATATCAGATGGAGAAACTAAGGTCGCGTGAACTAAGTTACGCTTCTGCTTAGTCGTTTTTTTAGTAAGGATATGGCTATGAAAAGCGTGTTTACGCTTAATTTTACCAGTTCCAGTTACTTTGAAACGTTTCTTTGCTCCAGAGTTGGTTTTAATTTTTGGCATTATTGTAAAAATTAAATTTAAAATTGGGAATGCAAAAGTATAAAAAATACCCTTTAATTCCCTGTTTTGATGAAAAAAAATTGAAATTATTTCTTAGCAGCCTTAGGGGAGAAGATAATGCTCATACGCTTACCCTCTAATTTAGGCATGTCATCAGGTTTACCAAATTCTTCTAATCCTTTGGCAAAATTCAATAACAACATTTCCCCGCGTTCTTTAAACACAATAGTACGTCCTACGAAGTGAACATAAGCCTTCACTTTAGCACCTTCTTTTAAGAAATTCACGGCGTGTTTTAATTTAAAATTAAAATCATGCTCATCGGTATTAGGTCCGAAACGAATTTCCTTGATGACGGTTTTCGTAGCATTAGCCTTAATCTCTTTTTGCTTTTTCTTTTGATCATACTTGAATTTAGCATAATCAATAACCTTACAAACAGGAGGAACGGCATTCGGAGAGATTTCCACCAAGTCTAAACTTTGAGATTCAGCAATGGCTAAAGCTTTGGAAAACTCATAAACTCCTTGCTCAATATTTTCTCCAACTAATCGCACTTCTGCAACCCCACGGATTAAATTATTGATTCTGTAAGGCTCCTCTTCTCGTTTGTTTCCTCGGTAATTGTTATTGGGGCGTAAAGCCATAAAGTAAAATTTCGTTTAATAATTATTGTTAATTCTTGAATTCAATTCGAAAGCTATATCAATTTTAACGCATTTGCAAACAAAAGAGTTTCAAGCAATTGATAATCGCCAATAAATCTATTTATCGTGCGTCAATTGTTGTATTTCATCCTGTGCAATAGCCATAAACGCATCTAAAGTCATAGAACCTAAATCCCCCTGACCTTTTTTACGGATACTCACCAATCCTTCAGCTTGCTCTTTGTCTCCTACAATAATCATGAAGGGTACTTTGGAAACTTCAGCATCACGAATTTTACGACCAATCTTCTCATCACGGTGATCTACATAACCCCTTAAATCACGCTCTTGTAAGCGCAAATAGATTTCATTGGCATAATCCTCGTATTTCTCAGAAATAGGTAATACGGCCAATTGATCGGGGGATAACCACAATGGGAAATTTCCCGCTGTATTTTCAATCAAAATGGCCACAAAACGCTCCAATGAACCAAAAGGTGCTCGGTGAATCATCACAGGGCGATGTTTTTGATTATCTGACCCTGTATATTCCAGTTCAAATCGTTGAGGTAATTGATAATCAACTTGGATGGTACCCAACTGCCATTTTCTTCCCAAGGCATCACGTACCATAAAGTCTAACTTAGGGCCGTAGAATGCAGCCTCGCCATATTCTACCACATAAGGTAGGCCTTTTTCTTGGGCCGACTTAATGATTGCGGCTTCGGCTTTTTCCCAATCCTCGTCGCGACCAATGTATTTTTCTCGATCTGTTTTATCTCGTAATGAAACCTGGGCTGAAAATTCATTGAAACCTAATGCCTTGAATACATATAGAACCAAATCAATCACTTTCATGAATTCATCTTCCACTTGGTCTGGACGACAGAAAATATGCGCATCATCCTGAGTAAAACCACGTACTCGCGTAAGTCCATGTAATTCTCCGGATTGCTCATAGCGATAAACTGTACCAAACTCTGCTAAACGCAAAGGTAAATCCTTATAAGAACGTGGTTTGGTTTTATAAATCTCACAGTGGTGTGGGCAGTTCATCGGTTTCAATAAAAACTCTTCTCCTTCATCCGGCGTATGAATTGGTTGAAATGAATCTTTACCGTATTTAGCATAGTGACCTGAAGTCACATACAATTCTTTACTTCCAATATGAGGAGTCACTACAGGAGAATAGCCTGCACGTACTTGGGCTCTACGCAAGAAGTTCTCCAATCTTTCACGAAGTATCGTTCCTTTAGGTAACCACAAAGGTAAACCTAGGCCTACTTTTTCAGAGAAAGCAAATAACTCCAGTTCTTTTCCTAATTTTCTATGATCGCGTCGCTTAGCTTCTTCCAACAAGAATAAATACTCTTCTAATTCTTTTGCCTTAGGAAAAGTAATGGCATAGATACGGGTCATTTGTTTACGCTTCTCATCTCCACGCCAATAGGCGCCCGCTACGCTCAATAACTTGACCGATTTGATAAAGCCCGTTTGTGGAATGTGTGGTCCACGACATAAATCCGTGAAGTTGCCTTGGGTATAAAAGGTAATTGAGCCATCCTCCAGACCTTCTAAAAGTTCTAGTTTATACTCATCATCTTTCTCTTGGAAATAGGCGATAGCATCAGCTTTGGCAACTGGTTTACGTAAATATTCACTCTTTTGGCGGGCCAATTCAAGCATTTTGTCTTCAATTTGCTTAAACTGATCACTTCCAAATTCTTTACCTCCTAAATCAATATCATAATAAAACCCATTTTCAATAGCCGGACCAATACCAAACTTAGTTCCTGGATATAAAGCTTCAATCGCTTCTGCCATTAAGTGAGCAGATGAATGCCAAAATGTCTTTTTACCTTCGTTATCATTCCAGGTTAATAATTGAACTTGCGCATCGGATTGAATAGGAGTAGAGGCATCCACTACTTGATCATTCACTTTGGCAGCCAACACATTTCTTGCTAAACCTTCTGAAATTGACAAGGCAATTTCCATAGGCGTTACACCTGAATTATACTCACGGATATTTCCGTCGGGAAAGGTAATTTTTATCATTCGTACAAATTTTATGCAATTTACAAATTAAGCAGGAATATTAGGAGCGTATTTTAATTTTCAGGAGTCTCTGTTGACAAACTATCCTTTTGAATGTGGGTGGAATCTGAATTTCGATTCATTAATCGATATCGTAGACTCTTAAATCGATTATCAGCAGGGTATAATCGCTGGGCTGAATCCAATAAGGCTATACTTTTCAATCTTTCTCCTAAATAGAGCCAACAAATCGACTTGGTAAACAATGCTTCCGTGTTGTAAGGACTTCCTGAAGGCACTTTGTCAAAAAAGGCTATTGCTTTGTAATAATCCCTGTTTTTGAAATAAAAACTTCCTAATTCAGCATATAAACTTGGGTTATTGGGAAAAGCGGCCAAAACACTAGCATACACCTTTTCTGCTCTTGGAATTTGATGAATCTTTGCCAAAAATCTAGCCCAATAACGTAATAAATGTGGGTCATTGGGAAATTTCTTCCTTGCCGCTAAAAGTTGAGCTTGATAATCGAGCATCGCTAACCTATCGCCTTGATGCTGAAAATAGAGTCGAGCCAACGGCGTTTCGGAGAGATAAACCTGACTACTATCTCGAACCGTTTTTAACCAGGTTAGGGTATCGCCTACAGAAAGATTACGTAAAGTATAAACATACACTCTATCCTTAGGAGAAAGCCCTACTTTTAAACTTTTAGCCAAATAGTAATTAGCCATTTTAACTTGACCTTGCTGGGCATATATTTCTGCCAATAAAATCCATAAACCAGGGGTAGCAAAGCCTGCTTCCTCCAATGATTTAGCATCTTTTAATGCCTCTGTATATTCTTCTAAATGAAAATGAAGCTGAGCTGAAAGAAATAAATAATCTAAATCCCCAGATTCAATCTGCAAGGCTCGTTGAATATCTTCGGATGCCAAGATATATTTCCTTTGTTTAAAATAGGCCTTAGAACGTAAGTAATATAGCGAAGAAGAAGGCTTATCCTCAAGAAGTGCACTAATATATTGAATCACCCGTTGAGGATCCTCACCTTTTAAAAATGCCGTAGCCGGAGGTATTTTTTCGCCTTTTGAATCCTGATTTGTTTCACAGGAGAACAAAAGAATGCTGAAACCCAACAAGCCTATACAAGAAACAATTAAAATCCTATATCGATTACCAAAGGATACCACTCGATTTGCTTTGTTTGAGATTTATATAAACAACGTACTCCGATTTCAAATGTTTGGGAAAAACGCATCAAGTGAAATTGGGAGGACAAATCTACACCGAATGATTGGAAAGTGGTGGTGGTTGATCCATCTTTTGCGATATTTTCACCTTGTGAAGCATCAAAAAATATATTTCCTTTTAATCGCTTTACATACAATAACCTACCCACATTAAAATCGGTATTGGCAATAGGAAACTTATAATCTGCTGAAAATGTATACAATCGATTATACAAAACAGTGGTATAACCACGAGGTAATGCTAAAGTACTGGCAAATGTATAATTTCCATTAGATTGTTGCTGGTATGCCCCACGCAAGGAAATACCATGGTGCCTAAATAATCCAGGAACAAAAGTTTTTAATTGAACAGACCAAATTTCAGACTTCAAATTTTGGCTAAAAGGAGTTCCTTGCCAATTAAATCCAAATTGATATCCCCAAGGTGATTGTACGTCCCAATAGGCCCTATTTAATAATTTAGAATAGGAAATAGCATGTGTCATGGATGAATACATGCCATTAAATGCTTCATTTTTATATCTCAATGGCAAATCATAACCATCGACTTGAAAAAAAGAATACGTAGTAGACAAGGTTAAAAATTCTGAAAAGGCCGAATGAGTTAAATTAATTGGTAAGCGAATGCCTACATCGCCTTTAGTTTGGGTCCATCTGTCTGTTCTTAAACTATCTAATGGAGCTTTTCTATCAATATACAAGCTGGTACTTCGCTGACTACTTTGAAAGGAGGCATCTAAAATGGGATATAGCCCTTGATAAGAAAAACGGGCAAATTGGGTACCCGATCGTTCATTAGGGTCAAATTGATATCCTAAGCCCGCTTGGAAGGTATTGGTGATATTTTTAGATAATAGACTGACTTCCAATTGATTTCCTTGAGCAGCAATTAGCGGTCCCCAAGAATACACATTAAAAATGTTCCATTTGGAGTATTTTTGAGTAGCATAAGCCGGTCTAATTTCATCGAATGGTTTTTTTACTGGGTTGCTTTCTAAAGTATTCCAGGCATGATCACTTAGTTTTTTCTCTACAATAGCGTCTCCTGAGGCACGATAAGTTTGAAAAATAACCTTTTCGTTATTCCAACTTTGAGCAGAATATGCACCAAATGGAGCATTGCTGATAACCTGTTTTTGATGTTTCTTTAGATGAATACGCACAATTTGATCAATTCCATTGACGGGCTCATTAAAATAGACATAATCCCCCTGCAAAAAAGGAGAAGCAATGTTGTTACTTCCTAATGGAATTTCATGAAGCAAGTTTAAGCGCTCTAAATCCAAAATTCGAATCGATTTTTGATATTGTTTTTTGACAATGAAGACGATTCTATTCAAATCTGCTAATCGGGCATGAAGTACTTGTTCTCCAGCAGCAATATGTATTTTTTTAAGCAATTGCCTTGTTTCTACATCCAAAAGCAAAAGGTGCGAGGAACCAGCATTATTTTGAACAAGGGTTAACACTAATTTCCCATCTTGGCTTAAAGAGGGGTTTAACCATTTTTCATCACCATCCCAAAAAGTCTTTTCTTTGGTTTCTCGGTTGAATAATACCAATCTAGTACCTTGTTTTTGTCCCCATCGAGGATCAAATTTAATTTCAGACCAAACGATCCATTGCGAAGTGGCAGATAACATATTCATTTCTGCCATCGGACCTATTTTGCACAATACTTTTTCTTTTCCATGGCTTATTTCTACTAGAACAGGAATTGTAGAAAAACCAGATTTAATAGCGACAAAAGTGTTTTCAGAAATCCAACATGGAAATTTATAAGGAGTAAAACCTTTGGAGACTTTTGGACTGATTTGTTCACCTGGCTCAGTCTGAGATATTTTATTTTTTTGAATAGAATCCCGTAATTCCTTCAAAGCCAATTGACTAAAGCGGTCGATACTTAAACCTGTCTTTTTCTTCAAAACAGAAGAAAAAGCGAAAGGATAGGGGCGTAGCAAGGCATTTTGCCAGATTAAACCAATGGCAGAATCACCCTGTTTTTTTCGAATATATTGACTTAAAAATTGACCAAAAATATAATGATTAGGGACATATTGTCGATATGACTTACCCATCAATTTTCCATAAGAAGGTATTCCATATTCGGTTAAATAAGCATGCAAGGGCAAATAAAACTCAGGGATTTTACTTCTACCCGTTGGGTTTAATTTTGTTTCTGTCTCTACCGCGTCACCTTCCCAAAGCCAATTAGGAATGATTAAATTGGAGTACAATGCTTGACCATTACTCCCCCATAAACTTCTAAAAAACTTAGCTAAACCTTGTCGACCTAACTCGTTTTGAAACATGTGCCTAGTCTCATGACTAACCAACATCTCCAACCACTCATTCGTCCCAACTAAGGCAGGATTTTGGGTAGGAATAGTAAAAAATTCAGCTCTGGGGGCATTTAAACTAACAAATCCATTGGAATATATTCCCCTATTTTGAAGTACAACTTTCCAAGGATGAAGTTTACTTGGTAGTGTTTTTCCAACCTGATTGACATGTTTTTCTAGGTAATAAGCAGTCAATTGAGCTAAACTATCAGCATCATTGGGATAAATAATTTGTATCGGCTGATTGGGTACTTGAATGCGTTTCCATTGAATCGATGCTGGATTTTGATCTAATAGGGCATAATTTAATTGAGCCTTAGAAATAAAACATAGGCCTAAAACCAACCAAACAATAAATAATTTCTTTAAAGCCATTTTAGAATAAAATCAAGCATCCAACGGACCTTTAAATGATAGGGAGGATATAAAAATTTCATCATTCGACTATGTTGAACTAACACAGATTTTTGATTAGAAAACTCAATAAATCCATATTTACCACCTGTTTTACCTATTCCTGAATTATTTACACCTCCAAATGGAAGCTCTCCATGTCCGTAATGTATCAGACAATCATTTACTACCACACCTCCGGAGCTCGTATTTTTTAGGATATGCTGAGTAAACTCTTCTTGTTCAGAAAAAATATAAAGAGCTAGTGGCTTTTCTTCTTTCGCTAATTGGTCGATAATTTCCTGTTCATCTTTATATACCAAAATGGGTAGAATAGGACCAAAAATCTCCTCGCGCATGATGTTCATATCATGGTGACAGTTGGTCAATACGGTTGGGGCCATGTAACAGTCCTTTTCATCCGTTTCGCCTCCAAATAACACATTCGCACCATGAAGTTTAGCATCTTCTAACAAATTCACGATTCTACTAAAATGCCTTGAGTTGACAATCCTAGCATAATCTTTACTTTGCTGAATACCTTTTTTCTCGGGATTGTAAAACGTGTTAACTGATTTTTCTAAAGCTTCCAGAAATGCGAAATAATGCCTTTCATGAACATATACATAATCTGGAGCAATACATGTTTGCCCATTATTCAAAAATTTACCCCAAGCAATTTTTTGTGCTGATGCTTCAATATCCGCTTCTGGCCCTACGATAGCAGGTGATTTACCTCCCAACTCTAGGGTTACCGAAGTAAGATGCTCAGCGGCTGCTTTCATCACTAATTTCCCAATCATGGGACTACCGGTAAAAAATATGTGATCAAACTTTTGTTCCAATAAATAAGTGGAAACAGAAGCATCTCCCTCAAAAACAGCCACTTCACTTCGATCAAAAAGGACCGTAATCATCTTTTTTATAAAGGAAGAGGTCGCAGGACTTAATTCAGATGGCTTCAATATTACGGCATTACCAGCAGCGATGGCCAATAGTAAGGGGCAGATGGCTAAATTGAAAGGGTAGTTCCATGGAGCAATGATTAAACACATACCTTTGGCTTCCATTTGGACGTAACCTTGGGTACCTAAAAGTAGAAGAGGAGTATCTACTTTTTGCGGTTTCATCCAAGATTTCAGATGTGAGCAGATATGATCAATTTCTCTTTTTACTCCCAGCAACTCTGCTAATATTACCTCAGAGGAAGGTTTTTTAAAATCATCATATAAAGCATCAAACAATTCCTTTTTATGAGAAATCATGTATTTTTCAATGGATCTCAATTTTTCAATACGTTCTTTATACGTCGTATTTTTAAGACGTGATAAGGTAGATTTTTGAATCCAAAATACTTCTGCAATTTGATCTTCTGTTGATGAAACCATGGATTTTAAGTCTTAAATATTTCTCTTAAACTGTTTTCTAAACCATCAAAATACCGATTGTTACCAGAGGGCTTTCGTAAAGAATCCCCAGCTACATACCATAAACCATCACCAGGATAAACCGCAAACGACTGGGTATTCTTCAATTCTTCTTTAGCTTTATCCGATTGAAAATCAGCTATATAAACGGTATTCATTAAAGCTTGTAAACGATCCCAATCCGAAATTGTTTTTAAAACCGATCCTGATTCTTGATAGGTAAAGTTCAGGTGTTGAAAAGACAACTCACCTTCAATCCTTACCCATTCGTCTAATTCATTTTTAAACTGAAAGCCCAGAAACAAGGGCAATTCTCTACCTGCGGTTTCGAAAATGGATTGAATAAACTCTTGAATTAAGTTTTCTTCAATTTCAAGCATTCTAGGCACTTTGGTGGTACTGTTAGGATATTCCAACATGATGAAAGGTTCTTCATCCCTTGGCTTACAAGATCCCGATTTATAGGTATCAAATCTAGCGGCTAATCTTTGTTGCCATGCTGGCGAAATACTTCCTTTCCAAGTCCAAGTTTCTTCGGTTGGTAAGCCTTCCGCCAATAATTCTTCTTTTGAAAAATCTTCACGGTCGGTATATTGTATTTCTACGTCCAAAGAGGCATTGTCGGAGCCAAACTCAACAAATCGAATCAAGGCTTCGAAATGATAGGGAGCCGGCACATTATTGGCACTCTCGTAAAATAAATTAAAATTTGTCATGGGCAGAAGATTCTTTGGATAAGGATTGGAGATACAAAGCTACCGTTTTCAGGTTATCCAATTTACCATTTGAATTAAATAAGAAGTTTGGTAAGTAAATAATCAACTTAGGAATTTGTTTTGAGGACAAATGACGCAATAAATATTGCCTTAATGGGGCATCTAAAGCCAGATTCAATTTTGATTCTATAAAAAGAACAGCTATTTGACCATATACTTTATCGGGTATACCAGCTACAAATGAGCGATTAGAAAGCCCATTTTTAACAAAATATGCTTGAATATGCTTTTCAATAAGGCTGGGCATCAATTTCATTCCACCAGAATTGATGATAAAATCCTTACGTCCTAATATCCTGAAACTTTGATCCTCCCTTAATTCCGCTACATCATTGGTTTCAATCCATGCATTTGAAGTAACACTGGATTTTATGCATAAACAAGCATCCTGATTCAATTTAAGTTCCACCCCTGGAAGTGGGCGCAGGTATTCATCTATTTCTAAAGAAATGGGTCGATAGGCGATATGCGAGACCGTTTCCGTCATTCCGTAAGTTAAATATATAGGGAAACCTTGCTGTTTGGCCAGATTTTCAATATCGATAGAAATGGCGGCACCGCCTACTAAAACTCCTTTGGCTTGTTGAAAAGGCAGACATAAGGACTCATTTTGCAAAATATATTGCAACTGTGGGGGTACCAATGAAGTCAAATGAAAAGAAAAATCAGTCGGTATTTCAGGTTGATTACTTGGTTCTATGATGACAAGCTCTAAATCCCAAACCAAGGCCCGAACAAGCACCATGGCTCCTCCGATAAATTTAACAGGTAAACATAATAAGGCCGTATTACCAGCTTGTAATCCTAACCATTGACCCGTTAATTGTGCTGAATGCAGCATTTGATCCCGATGAATTCGAATAGCTTTGGGATGCCCCGTTGAACCCGAAGTATGGAATTCAAACCACTCATTTCCAGCATTCCATGATTGACAAAATTCGATCACCTCAGTTTCAAATGGAGTGGATGGAATGGGGAAGGAATTGGACTTTGGAGAAATTACCAGCATATATTCAATGAATCATTCCAAAATTAACCAAACATTCTCTAATTTTGAGGGTTACAGCTAGGATTTACCTTAATTAATTGAGCATGTCTGAAGATCCTTTCTTGAATCCCATCAATCCTGATAAAGTCGCCCAAAACCCTGGACTTTTACCTTATGCCCATACAGCGGGCTCAGCCGTTATTAAACCGGAGGATATGGGGAAAACCAAGGGGCGTTCGGTGAAAGCGATGAGACAGCAGACGGATCGACAAATGAACCAGCTGTACGAGCAGATGGAAGTTTTGGCGAAGCAAGCCAAATTATTAGCAGAAAGAAAAGAAATATCAGAAAGGATTTACGATGCAGCTATGGGGTTTGAACCCATCATCAGTGAAACCTACTATTTATACGAAAAAGAAAACGGTACGGATTTATTATCCTTGGTAGCCCCTCATGAATGGGGTCGCTCATTTAAATATAGCCGATTTTTAGCCAAAGTAACTTTATTAGCAGACCATACCTGGGATGTGATTTACAACCAAGAAAACGAATAAACCATGACATCAAATTTTCCCTGGAAAACGATCAAGGAATACGAAGAAATTCTATTTCAACAATACAATGGAATTGCCAAAATTTCCATCAATCGTCCGCATAAACACAATGCTTTTACCCCAAAAACGGTACAGGAGATGTCGGAAGCCATGGAATTAGCCCGACAAGACACCTCGGTAGGTGTAGTAATTTTAACGGGAGAAGGAGGAAAAGCCTTTTGTTCAGGTGGAGACCAAAGTGTGCGTGGAGATGGGGGATATGTTGGACAAGATTTAGTACCTCGATTAAATGTTTTGGATTTACAAAGACAAATCAGAACCATTCCTAAACCGGTTATTGCCATGGTGGCAGGCTGGGCTATCGGTGGTGGCCATGTATTGCATGTGGTTTGTGATTTATCCATTGCCGCAGATAATGCGCGTTTTGGACAAACTGGACCCAATGTTGGTTCTTTTGACGGAGGCTTTGGCGCATCTTATTTAGCCCGGGTAGTAGGTCAAAAGAAGGCTAGAGAAATTTGGTATTTATGCGACCAATACGATGCACAGGAGGCACTTCAAATGGGCTTAGTAAATAAAGTAGTTCCTTTGGATCAATTAGAAGCAACTACCATTTCATGGTGTGAGCGCATTTTAGAAAAAAGTCCGATTGCATTACGTATGCTTAAATCATCATTTAATGCTGAATTAGATGGTCAAGCGGGTATTCAAGAATTAGCAGGAAATGCTACTTTACTCTATTATTTATCGGATGAAGCGAAAGAAGGTAAAAATGCCTTTTTAGAAAAAAGAAAACCTGATTTCTCTAAATTCCCAAAATTTCCTTGATATGAATCATTGGTTAGTAAAATCAGAACCGTTCAAATATTCTTGGGATGATTTCGTTAAAGAAGGTAAATCAGTTTGGGATGGGGTAAGAAATTACCAAGCTAGGAACAATATGATGGCCATGAAGAAAGGGGATTGGGTGTATTTTTATCATTCCAATGAGGGCCTAGAGGTGGTTGGATTAGCTGAAGTAAGTAAGGAGCACTATCCTGACCCCACTACCGACGATCCACGCTGGGTGGTCGTTGAATTAGTTCCCATTCGAAAGTTTAAAAAATCCGTCACACTAAAACAGATGAAATCAGATGAACGTTTGAGCAACTTGGCCCTAATTAAGCAGTCTAGACTTTCTGTAACACCAGTTGACAAACCCGAATTTGATATTATCATGAGCCTAACAGAATAATATTATGAAACGTTTTCTTCCATTCAAGCTATTTCTTTTTTCTAGCCTTCTAAGTATTCTTATTTTTCAAGCTAATGCCCAAGTTGGTAAAAGAATTGAGTTTCCAGTAGGAGGAAAGGACTTGGAATCTTTTACCATACCCATTGGTAATCAAGGAGTTATTATATTAAATCAGTTAGGTAAACAAGAGTTTAGTATACAAAAATTCTCCACTAACTTGGAACAAGTCTGGTATACCAATGGAACCATTGATAATGGCTTGGATTATGTTAACCATAGTTTCGATGGAAAATCACTTAACCTGCTTTTTAGTCGTTTTAAGAGTAATTCCTACCAAATTGTTCGTGTGAATGTATCCAAAGGTAGTTATGAGAAGTTTCAAATCTATTCCGTGGACCGCATGGAGATTTCTAACTTCAAAGCCTTGAATGAATCACTGTTCATTGGCGGTATTGTAAACAATCAGCCTGTCATTTTATTTACCAATTTAAAAGAAAGAAAAACGCGTATACTCCCAGCTGTGGTAAAAGGGCAAGCTGAAATTCAGTCCATGGATTTAGACTCCATACAACAACAAGTAAATGTTACGTACTCTGTTGGAAATCGAGCTAAAAATTATCAATTAATCATCAAATCTTTTGATGAAGATGGTGGACAAATCGGGCAAATCATCATGAATCCCAACGAGGAATTTGCTATGATGAATGCCAAATCAACACAGTTAAACGATTCATTACAAGTAATTGTAGGTACTTATGGCCATAAAACAACCATAGGCTCATCCAAAGGACCTAGTTCGCAAGGAATCTATTTTAATTCATATTTGGATGGCGAATTACTGCAATCTAAATTTCATAGCTTCACCAAGTTTTCCAACTTTTTTAACTTTTTGACGCCAAAACAAAAGGAAAAACAAGAAAAGAAAATCAAGGATAAAGAAAGTAAAGGGGAAGATCTCCGATTGGATTATCGCTTATTAATTCATGAAATCATTAAAAAGGGCGACCATTACATAGTGGTGGCAGAATCTTTTTACCCAGATTATAAATACAATAATTTCGGTCCATATGGCACCATGATGGGACTAGGAGGCTTTTATTCTCCTTGGAGCATGATCTATAATCCGTACCGTTGGGGTTATGGATATTATGGATTATACTCACCTTATTCCAGCTATTACAGTCCATGGGGCTACCGTGGATTTAATTATTATGGTAATCAACAACAATTTGATGGTTGGGTTTATACGCATGCTGTGATCGTTGAGTTGGATGAGAAAGGTGATATTTTGTGGGATCACTGCATTGATATGAAAGATTTAAAAGAACCAAAATTGATTCAAAAGATCAAAACCTCAATACAAGGTGATCAAATCGTACTTTCATTCAATTTGAACAATCAAATTATCACCAAGACAATTCGAAATCAAGGAAGGTCAGAAAGTGAGAGTATTCAAAACATTAGCACGGATAATGAAGGTGATAAAATCAGGAGAAGCAGTAGTTCTGAATTAAATTATTGGTTTGGGCCATATTACCTAGCCAATGGTTATCAAACGATCTCCAATGAAGAAGGACGTAGGTCCGTATATTTTTTAAATAAGATAGAAATCCAGAAATAATTTTGAAGCAGTCCACATCCATTGCCATTGAAACTCCACAATTTTGGGGAGAAAATTATCAGTTAATCGACTCAGGTGGATTTGAAAAGCTGGAAAAATTTGGAGAATTTACCGTTAGAAGACCTGAACCTCAGGCTATTTGGGCAAAATCTCTCACTGAGAATGATTGGCAAAAATTAAGTCATGCTCATTTCAAAAAAGAAAAAGGAAGTCAAGAACGTGGCCAATGGGAGATAAAAGGAAAAGTACCAGACAAATGGTTTATGCCATATAAGTCAGAACGATTGAATTTATCGTTTAAAATATCCTTATCCTCTTTTAAACATGTAGGATTATTTCCTGAACAAGCCTCTAACTGGGAGTTTTTAGCACAAAAAATTCCATTATTTAAAAAAACAAATCCTAAGTTCTTAAACCTATTTGCTTATACCGGCGGAGCGAGTTTAGTGTGCCGACAAATGGGAGCGGAAGTAACCCATGTAGATTCGGTAAAACCGGTTTTATCTTGGGCCAGGGAAAATATGGAAGTTTCCAAATTAGATGGCATTCGTTGGATGGCGGAAGATGCCTTAAAATTTGTCAAAAGAGAGGCTAGGAGAGGAAATTTCTATCAAGGTATACTCTTAGACCCACCCGCCTATGGACGTGGCCCAGACGGTGAAAAATGGGTTTTGGAAGAACAAATAGAAGATTTGTTATTGTCTGTCAAAGAAATTTTAGATCCAGCTGAGCATCTCTTATTAAGTAATGTGTACTCGCTTGGATTTTCTACTTTGGTCGTAGAAAATCTCATGAATGGTATTTTTGACGTACCTTCTTCTGCTGAATCTGGAGAATTATATTTAAATGACAATAGCGATAAAAAGCTTCCATTGGGAGTTTTTCATCGCTATTATAATCGAGTATAAAGAAGATTAATTTTTAGGATATATCGTTCCTTTAGCTGCCAGCAAAGTGTTTTTCATCAATGAGACGATGGTCATAGGACCCACTCCTTTGGGTACTGGGGTGATATAAGAACATTTAGGGGCAACATCGGCAAAATCGACATCTCCTTTCAATGCAAAGCCAGATTTTTTGCTTGGATCCTCTACACGCGTTAAGCCTACATCGATGACCACAGCACCTTCTTTGATGTGAGCGGCTTTGATAAATTCAGGCTTTCCTAAAGCAGCAATCACAATATCCCCTTGAGCACAAATTTCTTCTAAATTTGGAGTTCTTGAGTGTGTCAAGGTCACGGTACAATTCCCCTGAGGATGATTTCTTTGCATTAAAATAGACATAGGTAAACCTACAATTTGACTTCTTCCAACCACCACACAATGCTTTCCTGAAGTTTGAATATTGTAATAAGCTAATAAGTCCAATACCCCCTGAGGCGTGGCAGAAATATAGGCTGGTAAACCTTTGGCCATTCGCCCGATATTGATTGGATGAAAACCATCAACATCTTTTGAAGGATGTATGGTCTCCATGACTTTGTCCGGATTAATATGATCTGGTAATGGAAGTTGAACAATCAGTCCATCCATGTCAGGATTATCATTTACGCCTTGAACGGCGGCCAATAATTCAGCTTCAGTGATCGTCGGGTCAAATCTTAAAAGGGTAGAAGTGAAACCTAATTCTTCGCAAGACTTCACTTTATTGGCTACGTAGGTTTCGGATGCACCATTGTTACCCACTAAAATGGCAACTAAATGAGGCGCTCTTTGACCGGCTGCTACCAATTCTTGTACTTCTTTGGCAATCGAAGCCTTCATTGTCTCAGAAACAAATTTGCCATCAATAATTTGACTCATACCCTTTAATTAAATGTTATTACTACTTTTTTCTAGCTTTTTTGGGAGCTGGTGCTTGTTCTCCAAGCTCTAAACATTGTTCCAATGTTAATTCTGCAGGATTCTGATCTTTAGGGATCTTGACATTACGTTTACCAATTTGAATATATGGACCATACATGCCATTAACGATCTTAACCTGGTCATTTTCAGCAAATTCTTTAATGAATTTATTTGCCTCTAAATTTCGCTTAGCCAAAATAATTTCAATCGCTCTTTCGGATGTTAAACTGGCCAAATTATCCGTTTTACCCAAGGAATAGTATTTGCCAGCATGTTTTACGTAAGGACCAAATCTTCCTTTTCCGGTGGAGATTAATTCATTCTCAAAAGTACCCAAACTTTCTGCTTCGGCTACTTTTTGAGCAGATTCTAATACACGAATGGCCCCTGGCATATCCAAAGTAAATGGATCTTCTGTATCAGGTAAACTCGTAAATTTACCATCATACTTGATGTATGGACCTAATTTTCCGGCACCAATAATCAAAGGTTTATCTTCATAAATCCCTACTTCACGAGGTAACTTCGGACGCTCTAATAATGCAATGGCCTCTTCTAAGGTTAGGTTGCTGATGGACTGATCTTTGGAAAGATTCGCAAAAACAGGTTTTTCCTCCTCACCAGATTCTCCTAGTTGAACGAATGGCCCAAATTTGCCCAATCGAACGGAAATTTTCTTTCCAGAAGTAGGATCAACTCCCAATTCTCTTCCTCCACCTACGGAACTACGAGAAATCGATTTGCTATCTTCAATGGTCTGGTGAAAAGAACCATAAAAGTTTTTCATCAATTGCGTCCAAGCTAATTTACCTTTGGCGACATTATCAAACTCATCTTCCATTTCAGCCGTGAAGGTATAATCTACTACTTCTTCGAAATTCTCGACTAAAAAATCGGTAACCAAGGTACCTATATGAGTTGGAAATAATTTAGCTTTTTCTGTACCTACTATTTCAGTATTCTTTTGACCAACAATCTCCTGATCCTTTAAAATCCACGTTTGAAACTCCCTTTCTTTACCAGGACGATCTTCCTTTACCACGTAGGCTCTTTTGATGATAGTAGAAATGGTAGGTGCATAAGTAGAGGGGCGACCTATTCCTTTTTCTTCCAAGGCTTTTACTAAACTAGCCTCTGTATAGCGAGCTGCAGGCCTAGAAAAACGTTCTTGCGCTTTTAGTTCAGCCAATTCAAGTACCTGTCCGATGGATAAGGGAGGTAACATATCTTTGTTTTCATCCTCCTCTTCCTCATCTTTTCCTTCCAAATAAGCTTTTAAGAACCCTTCAAAAGTAACTACTTCACCTTGAGCAATTAATAATTCAGAAGTACTAGAAATTTGAATTTGGGCCGTCGTACGTTCAATAACAGCCTCCGACATCTGAGAAGCTATGGCACGCTTCCAAATCAATTCATACAAACGTTTTTCACGTGCATCACCAGAAATGGAATTTACTTCAAAGTCTGTTGGACGAATGGCTTCGTGGGCCTCTTGTGCGCTTTCACTCTTGGTTTTAAACTGACGAGCATGGTGAAATTTAGCTCCATAAGCCGCCTCAATGGCAGCCTTAGCTTTATCTCTTGCTTCTTGGGATAACATAGTTGAGTCAGTACGCATGTAAGAAATACGTCCCGATTCATATAATTTCTGAGCAATTTGCATGGTAGTAGCCACGGAATAGCCCAACTTTCTAGATGCTTCTTGCTGTAAGGTTGATGTCGTAAAAGGTGGCGCTGGTGATTTTTTAGCGGGTTTAGTTTCTAAACTCTTGATGCTAAAATCAGCCCCCACACATTTCTTCAAAAAGGCCACGGCCTCTTCTTCTGTGTTAAAATTCTTAGGTAATTCAGCTTTTAACACTTTTTTACCTGGCAAATTAAAAATGGCTGAAATCTTATAGGTCCCTACACTTTCATGCTTCTCGATTTCTTTTTCTCTTTCTACAATCAGTCGAACCGCCACAGACTGAACACGTCCGGCAGAAAGTCCTTTTTGAACCTTAGACCAAAGAACAGGAGATAGCTCAAATCCAATTAATCGATCCATGATTCGGCGAGCCTGCTGGGCATTCACCAAATCCATATCTATCTTACGAGGAGCTAAAATGGCGTTTTGGATAGCCGATTTCGTTATCTCTCTAAAAACAATTCTTTTGGTGTCGTCTTTTAGACCTAATGCCTCTTTTAAATGCCATGAAATGGATTCTCCCTCACGGTCGTCGTCAGTCGCTAACCAAACTTCCTCAGATGATTTTGCTAAACTCTTCAATTCCGAAATCACCTTAGTTTTATCGGGTGAAATCACATAGGTTGGCGTAAAATCATGCTCAATATCAATTGCCTTATCACCCTTGATTGGGAGATCTCTCACGTGACCAAACGAAGATTTCACCACAAAATCTTTACCCAAATACCCTTCGATGGTTTTAGCTTTTGCAGGCGACTCCACGATGACCAAATTTTTTGCCATTCTATTAAATTGAATTATGTATACTAAAAAATGACCTCAAATATACTTGCTTAAAATGAATTTCTAGCGAATGATTTTGAAGCAATGAAAAAAAATCTATTAGTTCAATCAATCTGGGATGTTTCCAATCCGAATTCTTGAATTAAGATTTAATCGTAAACCTACGTAATTGAATTTCCCATTGATGAAACTAGCAATCGCCTCCAATCGGAAAATTTTAACTAGACCATCTAAACCGTAACCTACTTCTGAATATAAAAGTTTTTGATTATTGATAAACACGGTATTGGCGATTAAAACTTCTTTTACATAGGACTTTTTCATACCCAACAAGGGCTTTAACCAAAGATTTGAAAATTGGAATAAGGATAATCCTTCCACATATGAACCCGCAGTGCTGTAGGCATAATGATTCACGTTCAAACGCTGATTCGCTCCTGCAGTAAAATTTTGATAATAACCCACTAAACGATGGGAGGCCAACATTTCTCCTGCCAGAACTAAATTCATGGTACCATTATAATGCTTAAAATCAATAAAATTTTCTGGAGCTTGTCCAAGAAATGTACCCGCATTGATAATAAAGCCAGATTTTATCCAAGGAGAGAGCGCTAAATTTTGTAAGTAGGAAACTTCTAACATATTAAATTGAGCTGATGATTCGGCTATTCCTTTCCAGCCTGCCCGGTATTTAAATAGAATTAAAGGTGAAGATCCCCATTCACTTTCACGAATATGATTTCGATAATATTGAGTTAAAAAAGGTCTAAAACCCAAGGTAACTTGACTTATAAATGCCTTATAAGTTGAGAAACCTTCTTGTGGATATTCCGAATTTTGAGGATTATTCGTTGTGAATTTTCGATTCAAATAATTGAACCAATAGTAGTCAGTCGTATTATCCATTTGGCTTCTACGTGCCCATTCAACACTTCCTTTAAAAAAGAATTTAGAGGAAAAACGCTTTATCAAGGCTAAATTCCAAAACTCCTTACGGTAGATTTTCATTTGATTGTTTTTCAACAAAAGCGTTGACAGCGTATTCATTTCAGGAGAAATTGAATTATCCGGATTCATTTGTTGGACAAAATCCCCCTGAGAAATGGATATATCAAAAGAATCTGTCTTGTACCTTAATTTCACATAGCCTGTATTTCGATTCAAACCAAAGGAACGTCTTCCTAAAAATTCAGCTTCCAAAAATTGATAACGGGCCCATCTTTTCCGAAACAAAAGACTAGCATTTGCCACAAAACCTTCTGCTGTATTGAAATTTGAATCAAATACAGGCGATTTATAATAGATTTCAAAAGGATAAAAATCTTTTTGTCTAGATCCGAAATAAAAGGACTTTGAAAAAATTAATTGATTTAAAGAAAAAGGACTTCTTCGTAGGGTATCGATGGAGGCCTCCAGGAGATTGGAGCTCATAGATCCTTGAAAAAATTGGTCATCCTGTGTATTATGTTGGACTTCTTCACGCTTCACATAACGAACGGAATCCATGGTAATGAGCCCACTTTGAGGGCGCGACTTCCATTTTCTCAATAGGGATTGATGAAAATTTCCTAATAATTGGGTGGCAAAAACTTCATCAAAACCTATTTCTGCGAAATTTAATCGCTCATTTATCTGATTCGGAACCTGAAAGTTAGCATCAGCTTTCCAGCTTTGGGGAGCTTGCTGCACTTCCTCTTGTAAAATAAACTCACCGTAATTACCCATTAGCCCACCCGATAGCTTAAAGTATGCGGCCTTGGGTAACCAAGCCTGGTTTACCCATTGATGCTGCAAATCCATGTAGTAGAATATGGCATCAGATTCTACTTGAGCTTCCCATCGAATGATCCAGCCTGAATGATTTAGAGTCAATTTACCACTAAATAATCGATCTCCCGTGGAGGTAGGTTTGACTTGAAATTGATAACCTTTTTGTCCGTTCACTAAAGTATCACCCGAATATTCATAAGAATAATAATCTCGTCCTTGGTAATTTAAAGGAGATACACAATTGGTTCCAATAAAATCCTGGTAGAAATCGGGCCAGAAAAATAGGGTAGGCCTTGGAAATTTTTTATGGAAACCTTTGACATCAATGATTTCATGAATCATTTGATTCAAGCTTTTGACATATACTTTAACATGCGTCTGATTTCCGTACCATTGACCTTCTTGTATACCTTCATTTCTTTTAAGTCGATTTTTAGCTAAACCAATCACCTGATTAAAGCGACCTTTTTCTTTGGTGATGACCTCGGCTGAAAATTGACCCATCAATGCACTATGCTGAGGAGCTAATTCCATGGCCTTGTTAATCAAGGAATCCATCGAACTGCTTTTTTGACCGAAAGCGAGGTAGCAGGCGGAAAAATACAGGAAAAAAGAAAAAGAAGAAATCAGTTTAAATCTCAATTCGGGCCAATCAAGGTTAAAAAATTACTCGGTAAAAAGTCAATTAAAATGTAAAATTCACAAAAAACTGCTTTAAAGGAAATGATATTTACAAAAAGTGGCAAAAAGGTGGCAGTAATCTATTAATTTTACGAACAATTTATTAAAACCAACATTGACTCATGGCCTTTGATATTGAAATGATTAAAGCTGTCTATGATCGCATGCCGGCTAGAATTGCCGCAGCACGTGCATTGACAGGAAAACCGCTTACTTTAACGGAAAAAATACTTTATAGTCACTTGTGGGAAGGAACACCTTCTAGCACATTTACTCGAGGAGGTTCTTACGTAGACTTTGCTCCAGATCGTGTTGCAATGCAAGATGCAACGGCTCAAATGGCCCTTTTGCAATTTATGCAAGCAGGACGTCCGCAAGTTGCCGTTCCTTCAACCGTACATTGTGACCACTTAATTGAAGCTAAAGTAGCTTCTTCTACCGACTTAAAAGTGGCAGTTGATAAGAATAAAGAAGTTTATGATTTCTTATCATCTGTTTCAGATAAATATGGTATTGGATTCTGGAAACCAGGAGCTGGTATTATTCACCAAGTTGTTTTAGAGAACTATGCCTTCCCAGGTGGAATGATGATTGGTACTGACTCACACACAGTAAATGCTGGTGGATTAGGTATGATCGCCATTGGTGTTGGTGGTGCTGATGCATGTGATGTCATGGCAGGTTTAGCTTGGGAGTTAAAATTCCCTAAGTTGATTGGAGTTAAATTAACAGGAAAATTAAATGGATGGACATCCGCTAAAGATGTTATCTTAAAAGTAGCAGGTATTCTTACGGTAAAAGGTGGAACAGGCTGTGTGGTAGAATATTTTGGAGAAGGTGCTACTTCCATGTCTTGCACAGGAAAAGGAACCATTTGTAACATGGGAGCGGAGATTGGTGCTACTACTTCCACTTTTGGTTATGATGACTCCATGGCTCGTTATTTAGAGTCAACAGGAAGAGCGGATGTTGCAGCCTTAGCCAATGGTATTCGTGAACACTTAACAGCTGATCCGGAAGTATATGCAAATCCTGAAGCCTATTTTGATCAAGTTATTGAAATTGATTTAGATACTTTAGAGCCACATGTAAATGGTCCATTTACTCCAGATTTGGCTACACCTATTTCTAAATTAAAAGAATTAGCCATTAAAAATAACTGGCCTACAAAAGTAGAAGTTGGTTTGATAGGTTCTTGTACCAACTCTTCTTATGAAGATATTGCCCGTGCAGCCTCACTAGCGAAACAAGTAGCAGCTAAAGGTTTAAAAACAAAAGCCCAATTCACGATTACACCTGGTTCTGAGCAAGTACGTTACACCATTGAAAGAGATGGTTTTATCTCAACCTTTGATTCTATTGGAGCAACTGTATTTTCCAATGCTTGCGGACCTTGTATCGGTCAATGGGCTCGCCCAGGTGCTGAAAAAGGAGAGAAGAACACCATCGTTCACTCATTTAACAGAAACTTTGCTAAGCGTGCTGACGGAAACCCGAATACCTATGCTTTTGTGGCCTCACCTGAAATTGTAACGGCTTTGGCCATTGCTGGTGATTTAACGTTTAATCCTTTAACTGACACCTTAACTAACGAAAAAGGAGAACAGGTGAAATTAGAGGCACCGACAGGAGATGAGTTACCAAAATTAGGTTTTGCTGTGGAAGATGCAGGATATCAAGCTCCTGCAGCGGATGGTTCAGGTGTTCAAGTAAAAGTTTCGCCTACATCTGACCGTTTACAATTATTGGCTCCATTCTCAGCTTGGGAAGGAACCGATTTGAAAGGATTGAAATTATTGATTAAAGCTAAAGGAAAGTGTACCACTGACCATATCTCTATGGCTGGACCTTGGTTGAAATACCGTGGACACTTAGACAATATTTCTAACAACATGTTGATTGGTGCTGTGAATTTCTTCAATGAAAAAACAGACAATGTGAAAAACCAATTAACAGGAGCTTATGGTGCTGTACCTGATACTCAACGTGCTTATAAAGCTGCAGGAATTGGAACAATCGTAGTAGGAGATACCAATTACGGAGAAGGTTCTTCTCGTGAGCATGCAGCTATGGAACCGCGTCATTTGGGAGTTCGTGCTGTATTGGTAAAATCCTTTGCGCGTATTCACGAAACCAATTTGAAGAAGCAAGGTATGTTGGCTTTAACTTTCGCTAATGAAGCTGATTACGACAAAATTCAAGAAGATGATAGCATTAATATCATTGGTTTGAATGAATTTGCTCCAGAAAAATCATTAACGATTGAATTAGTACATGCTGATGGAAGCAAGGATAGTTTCCCTGTAAATCATACGTATAATGCCCAACAAATCGAATGGTTTAAAGCAGGAGGAGCATTGAATATCATTCGTGCTTCGATTAAATAAAGTATAAAATTGTAAAAGGGCGCAAAATTCACTAGTTTTGCGCCTTATTTCAGATAAACACCACCATTGTTCCTTAATTTTCCCAAATGGCAGCGATTAATGCAGTAAAAATATTTTCAGGTTCAGCGTCCAATTATTTGGCCAAAGAAATTGCTAAATACTACGGTAAAGATTTGGGGGCAGCTACGACATTACGCTTTTCAGACGGAGAAATGTCTCCAAGTTTTGATGAGTCAGTTCGCGGTTGCGATGTATTTATCATTCAATCCACTTTTCCAACGGCTGATAATCTGATGGAATTATTGTTGATGATTGATGCTGCACGAAGAGCTTCTGCCCATTACGTTACTGCTGTTATCCCTTATTTTGGATATTCTCGTCAAGATCGAAAAGATAGACCAAGAGTAGGAATTGGGGCCAAATTGATAGCGAACCTGTTGACAGCGGCTGGTGCTGATCGTCTTATGACCATTGATTTACATGCTGGACAAATTCAAGGTTTCATGGATTTTCCGGTAGATCACTTGGAAGGAACAGCGATTTTTATCCCTTATTTGAAATCATTAGGGCTTGACAACCTCACTTTTGCCTCACCAGATGTAGGTGGTGTAGTGAGAACAAGAAATATGGCAAAGTTTTTTAATGCCAATATGGTTATTTGCGACAAGCACAGAAAACGCGCGAATGAGATTGCATCCATGCAATTAATTGGTGATGTAGAGGGTGCCAATGTTGTTTTAGTGGATGATTTAATTGATACAGGTGGAACTATGTGCAAAGCCGCTCAATTAATCATGGATAAAGGTGCAAAGTCGGTGAGAGCAATTGTTACTCACCCTGTTTTATCTGGTAAGGCTTACGAAAACATTTCCAATTCTGTGTTAACCGAATTGGTGGTAACGGATACCATACCTTTAAAAGAAGAATGTGCCAAAATTAAAGTTCTTACCGTTTCTGAGTTATTTGCAAAGGCAATCGGAAGAATTAGAGATCACGAATCTATCAGTTCATTATTTATTAAATATTAATTTCAACCGTTTTCAGGGGATAGCCACATGCGAAAGACTGGAAACTTAACAAAAACAACATGAAAAAATTAGAGATTGTAGGGTATAAAAGAGCGAATCTCGGAAGTAAGGGCGCGAAAGATTTGCGTACTGAAGCTTTAGCTCCCTGTGTATTGTATGGTGGAAAAGAGCAAGTTCACTTTGCTGTTCCGATGATTCTTTTCCGTGATTTACTTTACTCATCAGATGTTTATGAAGTATCATTAAACATCGAAGGTGATCAATACCGCGCTATTTTACAAGATGCGCAGTTTCACCCAGTAAACGAAATGATTTTACACGTTGACTTTTTAGAAATTGTTGATAACAAGCCTATTAAGATCGATGTACCTATTAAAATTATTGGTAACTCTCCTGGCGTTATCAAAGGAGGTAAAATGATCCAAAAGTTACGTAAAGTTACTTTGAAAGGATTAGCTGAAAACATTCCTGATTTTGTTACTGCTGATATTTCTGGATTAGATCTAGGACAAACAGTAAAAGTTAACAAATTAGTTGTGGAAGGATGTGAGATATTGAATCCAATGTCTAACCCAGTTGCAACGATCGATATTCCAAGAGCATTAAGAGGTAAATTAACTGCTTAGTTCTAGGTTATCTTTCTGATAGAGATAAAAAACGCCTTCCAATTGGAAGGCGTTTTTTATTAGGGGTAAAGAGGTTAGGGGTTAGGGATTGTTGATTCGAATGGTAAAGAAGGGAGGAGCTTAATTGAAGTAATATGGAGAAAGAAATTTAAAACCTGTAATTCCATTCACCATATACTAAGAACTTATCCCAAATTCACTAATCCTTAAAACCTAAACAATAAACTCTAAATACTAAACACTAATCTCTAATCACTAATCACTAAACACTAATCACTAAACACTAATCACTAAACACTAATCACTAATCACTAATCACTAAACACTAATCACTAAACACTAATCACTAAACACTAATCACTAAACACTAATCACTAAACACTAATCACTAAACACTAATCACTAAACACTAATCACTAAACACTAATCACTAAACACTAAACACTAATCACTAAACACTAATCACTAAACACTAATCACTAAACACTAATCACTAAACACTAATCACTAAACACTAATCACTAAACACTAATCACTAAACACTAATCACTAAACACTAAAAAAGGGCCAACCCTATTGGATGGACCCTTTTTTCAAACAACTTATGTAAAACTATTTCTTGGCAATCACTTTCATCACAACAGGAGCTTTCTCCACGTGGGAAACCTTGCCGTCAGTTTTTGCAATGTAAGGAGCAATAACTAAAGAAACGATGGACATCAACTTAATTAAAATATTCATTGATGGTCCAGAAGTGTCTTTAAATGGATCACCTACTGTATCTCCCGTTACCGCAGCTTTATGCGGCTCAGAACCTTTCTTATAAGTTACACCATCTATTAATACACCCTTTTCAAATGATTTCTTAGCATTATCCCAAGCACCACCAGCATTCGACTGGAAAATACCCATTAAAACGCCTGAAACCGTTACACCTGCTAACAGACCTCCTAATACCTCTGGTCCCATAATAAAACCAACGATAACTGGTACTGACAAAGCTATACCACCAGGTAACATCATTTGACGAATAGAAGCCTCAGTTGAGATAGCCACACATTTTTCATACTCTGGTTTAGCTTTATATTCCATGATACCTGGAATCTCACGGAACTGACGACGAACTTCGTTCACCATTTCCATAGCTGCTTTACCTACAGCTGAAATACATAATGCAGAGAAAATGAAAGGAATCATTCCGCCAACAAATAAACCGGCTAATACATCTGCTTTATAAATATCAATCTGCGTAATACCAGAAATACCAACGAAAGCAGCAAATAAGGCCAATGAAGTCAAAGCCGCCGAAGCAATAGCAAATCCTTTACCAGTTGCTGCTGTGGTATTACCCACTGCATCCAAATTGTCTGTACGCTCACGAACCTCAGCAGGCAATTGGGACATTTCTGCAATACCGCCTGCATTGTCTGCAATCGGACCAAAAGCATCAATCGCTAATTGCATAGCCGTAGTTGCCATCATACCAGCTGCCGCGATGGATACACCATAAATTCCTGCAAAGAAATAAGAAAAGTAAATACCTGCTGCTAAAACCAAAATAGGTAAAACAGTAGATTCCATACCTACAGCTAAACCACCAATGATGTTAGTCGCATGACCTGTACCTGATTTCTGAACGATGGAGTCCACTGGACGTTTTCCCATAGCCGTATAGTACTCAGTGATGATAGACATCAAGGTTCCTACAATAAGGCCTACAATGATGGAATAAAACACATCCATAGCAGTAAAGCTGAATCCACGTAATACCAATGTTTCTGGCAAAATATTCTTCACCAAGAAATAAGAGGTTACAAAAGTGATGACAATCGATAAGTAGTTTCCTGTATTCAAGGCATTTTGCACAGAATCAGTTTCATTTTTAATTCGTACAAAGAAAGTTGAAACCAAAGAAGCTAATAAACCAACCCCTGCAATTAACATAGGTAATAAAACAGGGGAGAAGCCACCATAGTTGTCACTTACTTCAATTTCCTGGCCTAATACCATGGTTGCTAAAATTGTTGCCACATAAGAACCAAATAAATCGGCACCCATACCAGCCACATCACCCACATTGTCACCCACGTTATCCGCAATAGTTGCAGGATTACGCACATCATCCTCAGGAATACCTGCCTCTACTTTACCTACTAAGTCTGCTCCAACGTCTGCAGCTTTGGTGTAAATACCACCACCTACACGAGCAAATAAAGCGATTGACTCAGCGCCTAATGAAAAACCTGCTAATACTTCAATCGCTGTTTTCATCTCATTCGAAGTCAAAGCTTGACCTTGAGCAAAAACTTGATAAAATGTAATAAACAAGCCACCTAAGCCTAAAATAGCCAAACCTGCAACACCCATTCCCATAACAGAACCTCCTGTAAATGAAACAGATAATGCTTTAGCCAAAGAAGTTCTAGCAGCTTCTGCCGTACGAACATTAGCTTTCGTAGCTACAATCATACCGATATAACCAGCAGTTGCTGAAAATATGGCTCCGATTAAAAAGGCAACGGCAATTAAGGGAGAAGAGTGAAATCCAGGACCTTCCTGATTTCCTAACCACGCCAATAATATCGCAGTGGGAATTGCGAAATAGGCTAATATTTTCCATTCGGCTTTTAAAAAGGCAATCGCACCATCTGCGATATATCCCGAAAGCTCTTTCATTGTGTCATTTCCAGCATCTTGCTTCGATACCCAGCTAAATTTCCAAGCCGTGTACAACAATCCTACTATACCAAAAGCAGGAACTAAGTAAACAATTGAATCCATAAAGTGTGTGTTAGATTATTCCAAAAAAATTTGTCACAAAAATAAGAATTTTGGCGTAAAAAACAACTAAAAAGGAAATCTAAGCAAGAGCTTGAAGCGCTCTGGAACCCAATTGCTCATAGGATAAGCAAGCTCTAAACCCAAAAATTTACCGATGCCCGAAATTCCATAAACAAGCTCCTGATAAGCACCTTGATTGACTCCTTGTAGAATTTGAAGTCGATTGTACACGGCATATTCTCTAATGCCATATTGGGTTAAGATATTCCACTGACTCAATAGTAATTTTCTTGGTTCCCATTTCATATACAGTTTAATATGAGAGTCTGTAGTACTAAAAGCATAATAAGGCAAGGACCGGAATGATTGTTCATTTGCACTTATAAAATTGGTTTGATTCCCATTGAAATGGCTATAATCTAAAAAATTAGTAGCTTTTTGTAAATAAGTAGTATAGGACATTTGAAGATTCAAAGTACCTAATCGCGCTAAATTGATGAATTGACTATAATCAAAGTTCAAACGTTGAAATTGATCATCACCCGTTCCAAATGCATAGATAAAATTAAAAGATGGGCCTTCATTATTATTTATTCTCCTAACGCCGTTGAATCGATTCCAAGTGGCTTTAGGTTGCCATCGAAATCCAAGAGAACTAGCCCACTGATTAGCTCTTGCAGGAATTTGATTTCCCCAAGCTACATTTTCAGGCATATTGGGTTCAAAATGTTTATCTTGATTTAACCATCCATGTTCCACTGAGTTGCTTAAAACTTCTCTATTTCTATATTCAAACAAGGAAAGGAAACGTAAGCTAGGTGTAAATTGGTATTGATAATTTAAACTCACATAGTTCTTTTGAAATAATCGAACATAGTTTTCTGATAAAATGACAGAGTAAAACATATTCAAAAATGGCGAAATAGGGTTACTTCGATTAATTTGGAAGACATTACTACCAAGTTCAGCTTTGATATACTGCCTATTCTCATCAAAATTACGCTCCATAAACACATCTCCATTCCAATGATAACGAGCTATGGCATATCGCATATTTGCCCCTAAAGTCAGGTAATTATTTCTACCAAATCGATTTCTATATACAATGCTTCTATCCAGGTAAAATCCATCTACTGCATTAAATCCCCCACCTATGGAGCTTAAATCCAAACTTTTACCGATGAAATTCTTTTCATAATTATATAATTTACCGTAAAGCAAATGACCAAATTTGAACGTGGGTAAAGCATTGATAGAATCCTTCCTTCTTTTATCTGCACCAGCAATCCATAAACTATCTGCTTCCTTATATCCCACTTTCTCAGCCTCGGTTAGTGGTACTTGTCGTTCTTCTTCCCAAAAACTCTCGGGTTTATTTTTTGATGTAGAATCCACTTCAAAGGTATAATCAGATGTCAAACCATCCATTTTGACCAGATTTTCCTTCTTTTCTTCCTTGTCTACTTTCTTTAAAACCTCTTTTAACTTTTTCCTAGTCAGCTCTTTCCCCAAGGCCATTTTGGGATCTTTAATCTTTTCTCGATTTATCTCTTTGGCTAGTTCTTTATTTAATCTCTCTTCTATGATGGCAGGTTTTACTAAAAAAGCAGGGTTAACCTTTATTTGATATTGTTTGATTTGAGTGATGTATCTAAAATTTGCCTTAATCCCGAATGCATCAAAATTAACTTGAGAATCATATTGAATAGGCATCCAAACTCCCTGAAACTGGGCATTTTGTTGTGTAAATCCATAAGACCCATTGGAATCTTTAAATCTTAATTGGAAGGAATAAATGCTCCAAGTATCCTCTACTACTTGAACTGTCCCCTCAAATAAATCATCATAACTGGCCTTAGGTTGCACTTGTATTTTGCTGATAGTCAATCCGTCTTGTGTAAAACTACCTAAATAGGCAAACCGATAAAGTTGAAATGCCTGTGGACCAAAGGGCGACCATAAACCTCCCCATACTTTAGGTCGATAAAAGTTCGTTTGCGTAACGCGTAAGTTCAATCCTTGATTTAAAGCAGGAGGAAGGTTATTCCGGTTGGAAATTACCTTTTCTTGCAATCGGTTGGGCTTTTGATAACTAACTTGATTTATTCCTTCCAAAACATAGGTGCTGCCGACTTTAACACCCATTTCTTTTTCAATTTTTTTCCCACCTAACATTTTCACTAAGGAACTTACTTCAGTTACTTTCCCTGAGCCTTTAACATAGGCTTTGGCTTCGTAGGCATCTAATTCTTTTAAATGAAATGGCGCCATTGCAATCATCCTCCGCATAATGCCAATGGCTGGATCTTCCTTTAAACCTCCCACATTTACCTCTGCCAAAGCCACGGCTTGTTCTTCTAGTATCACATCCAATAATTTATCTGAATTGGATGTTTCTAATTCAATGCTGAAGGTCTTTGGACTATGCCCTAAATACCGAAACACCAATGTGTGCTTTCCTATTCCTGTTTTAATGGAATAATTACCTTCTTCATTCGCAGCGGTACCCTTATTCAAATTCGATACCCAAACCGTAGCAAATGGCATCACTTCACCTTGTTTATTTCGAATCGTTCCGTGAATTTGCTGCGCGCGTATTGTAGAACCAAAAAGAATGATAACAGAAAGGCTAAAAAGTAGTTGTATAAATTTCATCTTAGGGATTTTGTAACAAAAATAGTTCCAGAATTGATAAGTAAACTGAATTTATGACAAAGGGTAAAATAAAGTAGTGAATAGAATTACCATTCCTAACGTAAAGAAGATAAATTTGTTTTTCTTTTGATTATGGCCATTACTCATAGACAACTTTTTCTTGATCATCTTGCTAAAACTTCTGATGCACCCTTAGCCTTGGAAATTGAAAAAGCTGAGCATATTTACTTATATGATGTTCAAGGAAAATCCTATATGGATCTAATTTCGGGTATTGCCGTATCCAATGTAGGTCACCGTCATCCAAAGGTGATCTCCGCCATTAAAAAGCAATTAGATCAGTATATGCATTTAATGGTGTATGGAGAATACATTCAAAGTCCTCAAGTCCTACTTGCCCAAGCTCTAGTAAAATCAACACATTCAACCCGATTGAATCAAGTTTATTTTACCAATTCTGGAACTGAAGCAGTGGAAGGCGCAATGAAATTGGCTAAAAGATATACCGGTAGAACAGAAATTATTTCATGTTTTCAAGCCTATCATGGAGCTACGCAAGGGGCTTTATCCCTGGCAGGTGATGAAAATTTCAAAAATAGTTTTCGTCCTTTGCTTCCTGACATTCGCCATATTCGTCATGGAGCAGTAGAAGATTTAACACAAATCACTCATAAAACAGCTGCTATTGTCATAGAAATAGTAGGAGGGGAATCAGGTGTAAGATTAGCTTCCAAAGCTTATTTTAGGGCATTAAAACAGCGCTGCCAGGAAACCGGCTGCCTATTGATTGTAGATGAAATACAAACAGGCTTTGGAAGAACAGGTACCTTTTGGGCATTTCAAGCCATGGAAATAGAACCTGATATTTTATTATCAGCCAAAGGAATGGGAGGGGGAATGCCTATAGGCGCATTTATTGCTCCAGAGGAAATCATGCAAACTTTAACAGAAAGACCTGTTCTGGGGCATATCACTACTTTTGGAGGACATCCTGTTTCCTGTGCCTCATCTTTGGCTACCTTAGAAACTATCTTTGAGGAAGCATTATTAGAGAAGGTTGAAAAGAAAAGTCAATTATTTAAAGACCTTTTGGTTCATCCCAGCATCAAAGAAGTGCGAGGAATAGGCCTCATGCTGGCCGTTGAATTAGATTCTTTTAAAACTGTCAAGGCTGTGATCGATGCTTGTATTGAGCAAGGTTTAATAACCGATTGGTTTTTATTTTGTGATTATTCCATCCGTATTGCACCACCTTTGGTGATTACAGAAGAGGAAATAAAAATAGCCTGCAACATTTTGCTACAGGCTATTCAAGAAGTTAATCAATAAATTAAGCGTGCTTCAACAAAGCCTCAGCTAAAACTGATTTTGGTAAGTTACCGCCCACTAAACGCTCTTTCATTTCACCATTTTTGAAAACCATCAAAGTAGGGATAGAACGAATACCTAAAGATGCTGGTACAGCTGAATTTAAATCGACATTCATTTTCGCAACAATCGCTTGACCCTCTACTTCACCTGCCAATTCCTCTACAACGGGTCCAATCATTTTACATGGACCACACCATTCAGCCCAAAAATCTACTAATACAGGTGTATCAGATCCTATTAACTCTTGAAAATTGGCATCAGTTGCCTCTACGTATTTTCCCATGATTTATTTTTATTAAGATTCAAAATTAACATTTTTATTATTTTTATTGGAAAAACAGGCTAATTAAGATATCAATTTCACCGTAATATTGTCTATTTCTGCCAATTCATCCATTAAGGACTTTTCAATATTTAATTGCATTTTTCTCGACATAAAATCTAGTTGCAATCGTTCTTCTTCATCGTAAACCTCAATCACTAACTTTTTGTTTCCTTTATGTCTTTCCAAAGTCTCCAATAATTGTTCCAATGAAGTTTTGTTTAAACTATGTAAGTTCAAAGAAAGTTTCATTTCCTTGGTCCGCGAAGATAAAATTTCTGACAATAGCTCAATGGATTGAATTTTAAAGGCTTTTTGATCCGAATAAGAGTTTTTATTTTTATAAACTCCTTGAATAAATAACAATCGATCCAGGCCGATAAAGCGTTCAAATTCAATATAATCCTTGGCAAATAACGCGAACTCCGTAGTTCCTGAAAAATCTTCCAAGCTAAAAATCATAAACTGATTTCCATTCCCTGAAGTTCTCACATTCATTTTGGTAACTATTCCAGCCATTGATTGAACATTGCCTCCTTTAAGTTCCAATTGCGATACACTTGAATTACAAAAATTATTGATTTCTATGCGGTATTCATCCAGCGGGTGACCAGAAATATAAACGCCTACAACTTCCTTTTCATTTTTCAATTGCTCCATAACCGACCATGGTTCAGCGGTGGGAAGCCTAGGTTTGGCGATATCATTTCCGGTTCCTGCTCCCAATTCACCAAATAGGGACTGGGTAGCACTAGCTTTCAATTCAGCCATTCGAGATGCATACCGAACAATCTTTTCTATGAATGTGGTATTTTCCTGATCTACGTGGAAATAATGAGAACGAGGAATTTCCGTAAAACAATCAAAGGCACCAGCCAAAGCTAAAGATTCTAAACTCTTTTTATTGACTTGGCGAACATTGATTCGCGAAACAAAATCAAAAATATCCGTGTATTCTCCATTTTTGGCTCTTTCCTCCACAATGGCATCTACGGCTGCCTCACCAACACCCTTGATCGCTCCTAATCCAAAACGAATATGGCCTTTTTTGTTGACAGCAAATACCCTCTCTGATTCATTTACATCAGGTACCAATAAAGGAATACCCATGCGTTTACATTCATCCATAAAGAAGGTAATCTTCTCAATATTTCCCAAAGAGTTAGAAAGTACCGCTGCCATGAACTCAGAAGGGTAGTTGGCTTTCAAATACCCCGTTTGATAAGCCACTAATCCATAGCAAGTTGAGTGCGATTTATTAAAGGCGTATTGAGCAAATGCTTCCCAGTCGGTCCAAATTTTTTCCAATCGATCAGCTGGATGGCTATTCGTTTGACCACCCTCCATGAATTTACCTTTCATTTTGTCGATGGTAGCCTTATCTTTTTTACCCATGGCCTTTCTCAATACATCGGCATCTCCTTTGGTAAAATTGGCTAGTTTCTGAGATAGAAGCATTACTTGCTCTTGATATACGGTAATTCCGTAGGTATCACTTAAATACTCCTCCATTTCTGGCAAATCGTATTCAATTTTTTCTCTACCGTGTTTTCTAGCAATGTAATTAGGAATATAGACCATGGGACCAGGTCTAAACAAGGCATTCATAGCAATCAAATCTGAAAACTGATCGGGCTTTAAATCTTTCAGGTGCTTTTGCATCCCAGGAGATTCAAACTGGAAGGTTCCATTGGTTTCGGCCCTTTGATATAATTCAAAAGTCTTAATATCATCCAATGGAAGTGAATCTAAATCAATCGTAATGCCATGATTTTGCTTGATTAATCGTATGGCTTCTTTTAAAATAGACAAGGTTTTTAAGCCCAAAAAATCCATTTTAATTACACCTGCGTTCTCAATCACCGATCCATCAAATTGAGTAATCAATAAACTCACGTCTTTGGAGGTAGCAACAGGAAGAATGTCCGTCAAATCATTGGGAGCAATGATGATACCCGCAGCATGAATACCTGTACCTCTAACCGACCCCTCCAAGACCAAAGCATTTTCTATAACTCTTGAGGCCAATCCTCCATCAGCCTTTATTTGCCTTAATTGCTTCACTTGTTCCAATTCCTCACTCGACAAATTTTCTTTGTCGGCCAAACTGCCATCACCAGTTAATGGTGCATTGATTACACGTTCAAGGGATATTTTAGGCTTATCCGGTACTAGTTTGGCCAAAGCATTGGATTCTGATAAAGGTAAATCCAGAACCCGAGCCACGTCTTTGATGGACATTTTGGCAGCCATCGTTCCATAGGTAGCTATATGTGCTACTTGATTACGACCATATTTTTCAACCACATAATCAATCACCTTTTGTCGACCTTCATCATCAAAGTCCGTATCAATATCGGGTAATGATTTACGATCTGGATTCAAGAAACGCTCAAAAAGCAGATTATACTTTATGGGGTCAATATTGGTAATTCCCAAACAATAGGCCACTACGGAACCTGCAGCAGAGCCACGACCTGGACCAACATAAACGCCTAAATCTTTCCCGGCATTGATGAAATCGGCTACAATCAAGAAATAACCAGCAAAACCCATGGTTCTGATGGTATGCAATTCAAAACGAAGTCTTTCCTCAATTTCCTGATTGATGTCCACATAGCGCTTTTTAGCGCCTTCCATGGTCAAATGTTCCAAGAAATCATCCTGACTTAAAAAAGTGCTCGGAATTTGGAAGTTGGGTAATAATACATCCTTTTTCAATTCCAAGGTTTCCACCTTACCAACAATCTCATTGGTATTGTCAATGGCCTCAGGAATATGCGACCATAATTGGGTCATTTCTTCCGTAGTCTTGAAATAAAATTGATCATTATAAAAAGCAAAACGCTTTCCCTTCATGTCAAAATCGCCTTCTATATCCTTGTAAGTAGGAGTAGACTGCTTTTCTCCTGTATTAATGCACAATAAAATATCGTGGGCATTGGCATCCTTTTGATCCAAATAATGGCTATCATTCGAGGCTATAACTTTAACATTATATTTTTTGGCAAAACGTAATAATACCTCATTTACCGTTTGCTGTTCTGGAATATGATGGTTCTGAACCTCAATGTAATAATCCTCTCCAAATAAATCTAACCACCATTTAAATTCCTTTTCAGCCTCTTCTTCACCGGAGCGTAAGATAGCCTGAGGAACACTAGCTCCTAGACAACAAGTCGTGGCAATCAAACCTTTATGGTATTTCAACACTAACTCTTTGTCTATCCTAGGGTATTTGGAATACATTCCTTCCATGAATCCCAAGGAACATAACTTAACCAAATTTTGGTATCCCTCTGGATTTTTGGCTAGAAAGAGTTGATGGTACCTTTTATCTTTTTGTTCCTTCGTAAAACTTTGTTTATGCCGATCCGTCACTAAATAAAACTCACATCCTACAATGGGTTTCACTCCGTGCTTTCCTGCTTCAGCTACAAATTGGAATACCCCAAACATATTACCATGGTCAGTAATAGCCACCGCTGGCATATTGTCAGCCTTAGCTTTTTTAAACATGGAAGATATCTTGGACGCACCATCCAAAAGAGAAAACTGAGAGTGATTGTGCAAATGCGAAAACTGCATAAATTAGTTAATAGAAAAGGGTTCTTTATCAAAAAAAATGGCATTCAAGAAATCTAAATAAGGTTTTAGGACCTGTGCATCCTTGATAAGCATATCGGCAAATAGGGGATTTGTGAGCTCTGAATCACTGTATTTTCGCCAAAAAAATAATTGTTTCTTTTTTAACAATTCAATTTCGGGATGATCTACCTCATAACCTTTAGGCATTTTTTTTAAGGAGTCACCAACCGGTTCACCAAATACCTGTAAAAAAGTAGGTGACTGAATGATTCCTTTTAAATGCTTAGCATTATAATCGATCTCTTGTCGAAATAAAGCCAATTGTTCCGGAGTAGGATCATACATTCCTCCACCCAAAAACGATTTTCCTCCTGGCTCAATGTGGACATAATAGTCCATTAAACCCGACTTACGACCACCTTCTGAGAAACTGGCTGAAAACCAGGTTTTATAAGGAGCCTTATCTTTAGAAAACCGAACATCCCGATAAATACGGTAGGAGCAATGCTTTAATTCTACACCATCCATGTTTTCAAACTCAGCAAACATGGAAATCAATTGAATGGTAAATTGATCAAATGCCAACTTCTGCTCCAGGAATCTTTCCTTATTTTCTGCAAACCATTCTCTCGTATTGTTATTTTTTAAATCAGATAAAAAGCTTAATAGAGAGGAAGGAATGGACATGGGCATTTGAAACAAAATTTATAAACGAATTTAAATAAATAAGTCAATACTTACCCTTAAACTTTGGGAGTTTCGCGCTATTTTCTTGATTTTTGTAAAACAATAAATTTTAAAGCATGCGCATTCTGACGGGCATTCAATCTTCTGGTCGACCACACTTAGGAAATATCCTAGGAGCCATTCTTCCAGCTGTTGAACTTTCTAAGAAATCTGGCAATGAATCATTTCTTTTTATAGCGGATTTACACACATTAACAAGTTTAAAAGACGGGGCTACCATCCGTGCCAATACCTTATCCATTGCGGCCGCTTGGCTAGCTTGTGGTCTAGATACCCAACATACCTATTTTTATCGCCAGTCGAAACTAGCGCCATTTCATACCGAATTATTATGGTATTTAAGTTGCGTGACGCCTTTCCCGATGTTAGCCAATGCCCATAGTTTCAAAGACAAATCCAATAAATTGGCCGATGTCAATGCAGGACTATTTACCTATCCCGTTTTACAAGCCGCTGATATCTTATTGTATGATGCGGAGCTAATTCCGGTTGGAAAAGATCAGCGTCAACATATTGAAATGACACGGGATATGGCAGGGGTGATCAATCGATTGACACAAAAAGATATTTTTGTCATCCCTGAAGCCGAAATATCGGAGCATGTCATGACCATCCCGGGCATTGATGGGCAAAAAATGAGCAAATCGCTGAACAATTACATTGATGTGTTTTTGCCAGAGAAGGATTTACTAAAACAAATCAAAAAGATTGTTACGGATACCACTCCATTGGAAGATCCTAAAAATCCAGATGAGGACATCACCTTTAAATTGTATCAATTGATCGCCACGCCAGCGCAAGTGGCTGAAATGAAAACGAATTATTTGCGTGGTGGTTATGGATACGGACATGCCAAACAAGCCTTATTTGAGGCCATGCTGGTATATTTCAAAGAGGCTAGAGAAAAGTTCGACTACTACATGGCCAATCCAATGGAGATTGAGGCCAAATTAGAAGAAGGGGAGGCTAGAGTGAAACCCATCGCTGAAGCAACTATCCAACGAGTACGTGAAATCTTTCAGTTTTAGTCATGTGGCCACAATGGGATAGTATTGTATTTCAATGGATCAACCAAGCACATGCGCCTGGTTTAGATGAAATTATGGTACTATTCTCCAATCGTTGGATTTGGATTCCCTTGTACTTGTATTTGATTTATACGCTATATCAACAAAAGAAAGGTATTTTTTTACTTTCACTTACTTATTTGATACTTTGTATCGTTTGGGCTGACCAAGTTTCTTCCAGTATATTAAAACCTTATTTTCAAAGATTAAGACCCTGCCATGAAGAGGTATTTAGGTCTTGGATACACCTACCGGATGGCTGTGGAGGTCTTTATGGATTTTGCTCATCACATGCAGCCAATTCTTTTGCTTTAGCCATTGGATTTTACTTATTGACACAGAACAAAAAAGCCAGAAACCTACTTTTGGTATGGGCTATACTCGTATCTTATAGTAGAATTTACCTTGGAGCACATTATCCTTTGGATGTATTAACAGGAGCACTAGTGGGTACCTTAGGAGCTTATTTCCTGAAATACGTCATTTATGACAAACTAATAAGGAAGGCATAAGTATCAATTCCATCCGCAAAATCACTTAAACCAGGTTGCTGACTTTTTCCAAAAGCTATGGGATGGGTGAAAGAGGATTCAGATCCTACGATACATTGGATTTTCTCTTCCGAGGTTTGAATCCAAGTTTGTAATTCCTCTTTGGAATGATATCTTTTCAGGTATACAACACCAACGGGAGAGACTAAATCCTCACTTTCTTGAATTAATAAGTTTCCTAAATCAAAATGAGGAATCTGATTTAATAGGAATAAGGTTTTATGGTATTGGTAATTATTGGAATATTTGGTGTGATCCAAAACCCAGTGATACTGAGTTAATACGTCAAAGAGCGGAGTTGGGTCAAAAAGCGCAGGTAAAGCAATGGTAGATACATTTCTACAACCTAGGCCGTAATAAGAAAATACATCCTTGGCTAATTCATGAAAATCCTCTTGGCTTTCTGTTCCGTCTATGATAGCGATGGAGGTCCTATTTTTTCGAATTATATGCGGAACTGTGGCAAAATAATGCGCAAAATAAGAACCAGAAAAGTCGCTTCCCGTGGCAATCACAGCATCCATACCTTGCAATCGCTCTATTAATTGTATGGGTACTTCGACACTAAATTCTTGGATGGCTTGTATATAAAGCAGCATGATGGATTTATCCTGAGAACTTAATTTGACACAAGCCTCGTTTCCACTAGCTAAAGTCATCAAAACATCATGTATTCCTACGGCAGGAAGATTTCCAGCTAAAATCAAACCAACTTTTTTCGGATTTGAAACTTGAAGAGGATGTTCTTCAAAAAATAATTCCCAAGATTTCACATCAAAAAATTGCTTCTGAACCGCTTCCATAGCTTCTCGGATGAGGTGCTCAGAAAACCAAGGATTCTCATTTTTTGCTCTATCTATAAATAGTTCTATTTTTTCCTTGTTAGATGACTTTGTGAAATAGTCAGCCAAAAAGGCAATGAGCTGTAAAAATGACGCTTTTCTCATAAATGAAAGGGTTCTTAGCATGCAAATGGAATGCAAAGTTCTAAAAATTTTGCAATAGTCTTTTAAAAATATATAGTATTCAAAATTTTGGATGTAAATTGCACAAATTTCTTTCAAAAAGGACAATTAAGGTCTTAAACAAAAGATTATGGCTATTATTATTACTGATGAGTGTATAAACTGTGGGGCTTGCGAACCAGAATGTCCCAATACAGCAATTTATGAAGGTGGTGTAGAATGGACATGGGCTGGAGGTACCGCCTTAACAGAAGTAGAATTAGGAGATGGCTCTACGATGGATGCTAAGGCTCCAATAGAACCCGTTTCGGAAGAATTTTATTATATCGTTCCAGACAAATGTACAGAATGTACTGGTTTTCATGAGGAGCCACAGTGTGCGGCTGTTTGCCCAGTTGATTGCTGCGTTCCAGATCCAGATCACGTGGAGGATAAAGAAACCTTATTGGCTAAAAAAGCCTGGTTACATGCGGAATAATTAACACCAATATGCATAAATGAAAAGACCTGCCTAGTGCGGGTCTTTTTTTTTGCCCTCAGTTTAATCCAAACGGCGATTTCAAGTATCCCCATTAACAATTTATATTATTCTAAGATTACAGAATCAAATTTTTCAATTTTCATAAAAACAGGTTTCTGTTTTAATCTCATTTTTACCATTTTTTGTAATTATTCAAATTTTAGGTTTAATTTTTAACCTCAAATTGTAATATTTTTAACTTTTTATCATTTTTAGGTTTAATTTTTATCAATAATTCTTGTTTTGTATTTTTTTTCAAACAATATTTGTCCCGTAGTCAAGCATTTATTTTCCCATTAAAATTTAAAGAATATGAAAAAATCAATCTTTACCCTCTTATTGTCAGGAATTAGCTTTTTGGGATTTTCCCAAGAAAAAGAAGCTGAGAGTTCAAAATTTACATTTTCGGGTTACATCGATTCGTACTATATGTTAAATTTTAACAATCCGACTAATCGTAGCAATTTAGGTACCTCAGGATACGAAAGAGCATTTGATCAAAAATCAAGTCAATTCTCCTTAGGTTTAGTACAAACCAAATTTGGCTACTCGACTAAAACATCTGATGTAGTGGTTGATTTAACTTTCGGCCCCAATGCCGATCTTGGTCAATACGGAAACGTAGTTGGACCATTAGGAGCAGGAAAGGCTTCTACAGCATTGGCTATCAAACAAGCATATTTTAACTGGAAGCCTAGCGACAAATGGACCTTTACTGTGGGACAATTCGGAACACACATTGGATATGAGGTCATTGACGCTCCAGTGAATTACAATTATTCCTTATCTAACTTATTCAACAATGGTCCATTCTACCATATAGGAGCAAAAGCCAACTACGCCTTCTCTTCTAAATCAGCCTTGATGTTAGGTATAGTGAATAACGTAGACAATTTAAATGACAACAACTCTTCAAAAGGATTAATAGGCCAATTCTTTTTCGCTCCAAAAGAAGGTTGGAATGTATACATCAACGGTATCACTTCTAACGAATCAGCTCCTTTAGCTAGTGGAAAAGACGATTCAGGCAGTTACAATTTATTAGACTTAACCACATCCTACCAAATTAGCCCTAAATATTTAATTGGCTTAAATGCCGCTTACGGTTCTCAAACAGGAGATTTCCAAGGTGGTGGTAGCGTAGGCGACAGCAAAACATGGGGTGGTGTTGCACTTTATTCAAACTATGCATTCACCGATCACTTCAGCTTAGGCGGTCGTTACGAAGTATTTGATAATACGAGTGGAGCTAGAGCTTTACGTGGAATCAATGCCGCTGGCGAGACCGTAGGTACAGATGTAAGTTCATTTACATTAACAGCTACTTTCACTACTGCTGAGGGACACCTTTTAATCAAGCCTGAATTAAGAACCGACGCCTACAAAACAGCTCAATTCATCGATGGTGATGGAATGGCACAAAAATCACAAGCCACATTTGGAACAGTCTTTATATACAAATTTTAATTTAACTAAAACTTACGGACATGACAACACAAAAACCAACTTGGATTCCGCTTCTTGTATTACTTGCCGTTGCGGTACTTGCATTGTTTACCGATCTTCCGGGGTCAATTCCTACTGAAGGAATTGACACGGGTGACACAGCCTGGCTGATAGTAGCTTCTGGTTTAGTTCTTCTAATGACTCCTGGATTAGCTTATTTCTATGGAGGAATGGTAAATCATAAAAACGTAATTTCTACCATGTTGCAATCTTTCATTGCTATGGGTGTAATCAGCGTCATTTGGGTGATTTTTGGATTCAGTTTAGCTTTTGGAGATTCCATTGGAGGCTGGATTGGTGACCCAACTACCTTTTTTATGTTCAACAACGTGTTTGACCACAAATTATCTTTAGGATCTGCTGACCAAATAAAATTCACTATCCCTTTTGCTCTTTTTGCCTTTTTCCAAATGAAATTCGCAGTTATAACACCTGCCTTGATTTCAGGAGCATTAGCAGAAAGAATTAACTTCAAAGCTTACGTATTATTCATGGTGCTTTTCTGCATCTGTGTATATTCACCATTAGCTCACTGGACATGGCATCCTGATGGATTCCTATTCAATTTAGGTGTATTGGATTTCGCTGGTGGAACCGTAGTTCACATGTCTGCAGGTTGGGCTGCATTAGCAGGTGCTCTTTACTTACGTCGTAGAAAGTCCCACATCGAATCTAACATTTTGCCTCCAGCTAACATTCCTTACGTTTTATTAGGAACTGCCTTACTTTGGTTCGGATGGTTTGGATTTAATGCTGGTTCTGCTTTAGGGGCAAACTCCTTATCAGTAACCGCTTTTGCTACTACGCACATTGCTGCTGCTTCTGCTGGTTTATCTTGGATTTTATTTGATGTAACTCGCGGTAAAAAAGTATCAGCCTTAGGTTTCTGTATTGGTGCTGTGGTTGGCTTAGTTGCTATCACTCCAGCTGCTGGATTTGTAACCTTACCCATTGCCATTTTCATCGGTGTTATTGCTGCTTTAGTGTCTAACATCATTGCACACTGGAGAGCATCATCGAATTTAGATGACACCCTTGATGTATTCCCTTGCCATGGTGTAGGTGGAATGATGGGTATGTTAATGACAGGTATTTTTGCAACAAGCGCTGTTAACTCAGCTGTAGCAGGAAACGGTTTATTCTACGGAGAAACAGATTTATTCGTAAAACATATTTTAGCTCTTGCCATCGTTTCTGCTTTTGCATTCGGTGTATCTTATATCCTTTTAATTGTAACGGACAAGATCATTCCATTACGTGTTAATGAGGAAGAAGAAAGATTAGGTTTAGACATTTCGCAGCACGACGAGTCAATCTCGGAATAGTCTAACATACAGACAAAGCCGCAAGTAATGGTTCTTGTGGTTTTGTTTCAATCAAAAAGTCGGAAACTCCTAGTTTCCGGCTTTTTTGTTTTAAAAATTAAACGAATTGCTCAATTAAGATTTCTGCGCGCATGTTTCCCTCCTCATTGATGGATTTGTAGCGAACTGGCTGAATGGTATTGATTTGCAAAGGGTCATAAGGCACCCTAACGCGCACATAATTCTCTGAAAACCCTTCCATATATCCGTCCGAATTTGCTTCTTCAAAAAGCACTTTTCCTAGTAGACCCAATTGGGTTTCATAAAAAGCACGACGCTTTTTGTCAGATAATATGTGTAACATTTTTGAACGCTCTGACTTTACCTTCACATCTACTTTAGGGTGAATGTCTACCGCATAAGTATTAGCCCTTTCCGAATAGGTAAATACATGCAAATAAGAAATATCTAATTCATTCAGAAAATGATAGGTATCTAAAAACATTTCTTCCGTTTCACCTGGATGGCCAACAATCACATCAACTCCGATACAAGCATGAGGCATAAGTGATTTGATTTCTCGAACTCGATCCGCATACAGTTCTCGTTGGTATCTACGCTTCATTAAACGCAAAATAGCATTAGAACCCGATTGCAATGGCACATGAAAATGAGGCACAAAATGCTGTGAATCAGCTAAAAAATGGAGCAAGTCACTATGCAATAAATTAGGTTCAATAGAAGATATTCTAAAACGACGCATATCGTTTTGTTGATCCAAAGCTTTTACTAATTCAAAAAACGAAGCTACTCGCTTACCTTGCTGAATTCCAAAATCACCTATATTAACTCCCGTTAAAACAACTTCTTTGACACCTTTATCAGCAATTTCTTTCACCAAGCCTAGCACATTTTCTATGCTACTGGATCTACTTTGACCACGCGCCAAAGGAATCGTACAATAGGAGCAAGGGTAATCACAACCATCCTGAACTTTCAAAAAAGTTCTAGTACGGTCATTTACCGAATAGGAGGCATGGTAATCTAAATCATATCGAATTTCTGAGGCGATCACTTTGGGTAAAGTGCTTTTCTTTTCTGAGGAGAAATAAGGAGAAATAATTTCCGGCAATTGAAATTTTTCATTGGCCCCCAAGACTAAATCAACCCCTGGAATTTGTACAATTTCCTCGGGTTTCAATTGAGCATAACAGCCCAAAATAACCACAACTGAATCTGGATTAATCTTTTTTGCCTCTTTGACTACTTTCTTGCATTTTTTATCGGCCTGATCTGTCACACTACAAGTATTGATAACAAATAGGTCAGGAGATTGCTGGAATTCTACCCGTTCAAATCCCATGGGCTCCAAAGAGCGAGCAATGGTACTGGACTCGGCGAAATTTAATTTACAACCTAAGGTATAAAAAGCTAACTTCTTCATGCAAAATAATAAGCTGCAAATTTAAAACAAAAATGGCGGATAAATCCGCCATTTTCATGCAATTATAGAATTATACAGCTCTTTTATTAATACTTAGCTGATTTTACAGTTTTGATAATTCTTGAAGCTACTTTGTATGGATCTGCCGCTGAATTTGGACGACGATCTTCTAACCAACCTTTCCATCCTTTTTCTACTGTAGCAATAGGGATACGGATAGAAGCACCACGGTCAGAAACGCCATAAGAGAATTGGTGAATGGATTGAGTCTCATGCTTACCTGTTAAACGCAAGTGGTTATCAGCACCATAAACTTCAATATGCTCTTTTACCACAGGAGCAAAGGCAGAACAAATGGCATCATAAGTTCCTTTCTCACCACAAGTACGCAATGCAGTATTGGAGAAGTTAGCGTGCATACCAGAACCATTCCAATCTAGTTCGCCAAGTGGTTTACAGTGCCAGTTGATAGCAACACCATATTTCTCACCTAATCTTTCTAATAAATAACGAGCTACCCAAATTTGATCTCCCGCTTCTTTAGCACCTTTAGCAAAAATTTGAAATTCCCACTGTCCAGCAGCCACCTCAGCATTGATACCTTCCACATTTAAACCAGCTTCTAAACAAATGTCTAAATGCTCCTCTACGATATCACGGCCATAGGCATTCTTAGCACCCACTGAACAATAGTATGGTCCTTGAGGTGCTGGATATCCGTTTGCAGGGAAACCCAAAGGCTTGTTGGTTTCTGGATCCCACAAGAAATATTCTTGCTCAAAACCAAACCAAAAATCGTTATCATCATCCTCAATAGTAGCACGACCATTACTCTCATGTGCTGAACCATCAGAGTTCAATACTTCGCACATAACTAAATAAGCATTTTTTCTAGCAGGATCTGGACAAATGAACACAGGCTTCAATAGACAGTCGGAAGAACCACCTGGGGCTTGCTCAGTAGATGAGCCATCAAAGCACCACATATCGCAGTCTTCTAGTTTACCACTGAAGTTATTTTCAATCTTAGTTTTAGAACGCAAACTCTGAGTAGGTTTGTAACCGTCTAACCAAATGTATTCAAGTTTAGATTTTGCCATGATTTTAAACGTGTTTTTATTAAAAATTCATTTTTTGTACCAAATACAATGCAAAAATAAACCTGTTTTTAAGAAAAACAATTTTTTGAAATAAAAATTATACAATTTTATCACATGTAATCCTTAAAATAAAAAACATGGCAATTATATGAAATAACAAGATATACGGGAAAAAGAGATTAAATTTGTTTCAAGTAACACGCAAAAATCCTATTTTTACGTTACTGATAACCTAATTTCAACCATGGCAATAACCAGATTTAAAGCGCTTGAATTAGCTCAAAGTAGAGCTACTGCAGTTGTGAAAATCCCTACTGAAAAAGTAAGTGATTATTACGGCAATATGACATTTAATGATGAGGTGATGCGCTCATTATTATCACCTGAAGCATACTTAAAGATTACAACAGCCATTAACACGGGGTCTAAAATAGATCGTGATGCAGCTGATGAGGTGGCAGCAGCGATGAAATCCTGGGCAATCTCTAAAGGTGCGACACACTATACTCACTGGTTTCAACCATTGACAGGAACTACAGCTGAGAAACACGATTCATTTTTTGATATTGATTTAAGTACAGGAAAGGCGGTAGAAAAATTCAAAGGTTCAGCTTTAGTTCAACAAGAGCCCGATGCTTCTTCATTCCCGAATGGAGGAATTCGTTCTACGTTTGAAGCACGTGGTTATACAGGATGGGATCCATCTTCGCCAGCATTTATCATGGAAAATGCTGCTGGAACAGCTACCTTATGTATTCCATCGGTATTTGTATCCTATACAGGTGAAGCATTGGACTACAAAACTCCATTATTGAAATCGATTGAATTAATTGATAAAGCAGCTACTGCAGTTGTGAAAGAATATTTCAACCGTGATGTAACTAAGGTAGTTCCTACTGTTGGTATCGAACAAGAATATTTCTTAGTTGACGAAGCACTTTATAATGCTCGTCCAGATTTAATGATGGCTGGAAGAACGGTTTTCGGACACGCTCCTGCAAAAGGTCAACAATTAGAAGATCACTATTTTGGATCGATTCCAACTCGTGTGAATGCTTTTATGGTTGATTTTGAAATTGAAGCCTTGAAATTAGGTATGCCAGTTCGTACTCGTCACAACGAAGTAGCTCCTGCACAATTTGAAGTTGCTCCAACCTTTGAAGAGGCTAACTTAGCATGTGATCACAATGCACTTTTGATGGACTTAATGTCGAAAGTAGCTGTAAAACATAAATTGAAGGTATTATTCCATGAGAAACCGTTTGCTGGTATCAATGGATCAGGTAAACACAATAACTGGGCTTTAGGAACAGATACGGGAGTTAATTTATTAGGACCATCATCTAAACCAAAAGAAAATCTACGTTTCTTAACCTTCTTCGTAAACGTAGTGAAGGCGGTACATGACAATGCTGATTTACTACGTGCCTCCATTGCTTCTTCAGGAAATGAGCATCGTTTAGGAGCGAATGAAGCCCCACCAGCGATTGTTTCTGTATTCTTAGGTTCTACCATGAACAATGTTTTGGATGACCTAGAAAACATGAAGGATATCGAGGAATTCCAATTAGAAAAAGGAGATAACGTATACCTAAAATTGGGTATCAACAAAATCCCTTCCTTGATTTTGGATAACACAGACCGTAACAGAACTTCACCATTTGCTTTCACTGGCAACAAATTTGAATTCCGTGCTGTTGGTTCTTCTGCCAATTCAGCAGCTCCAATGACCATTTTGAATACGATTGTTGCAAATCAATTAATCTTATTCCGCAAAGAGGTCGACGCTGTATTAGAAAAAGGAGTAAAGAAAGAGTTGGCGATCATGAATGTATTGAAGCGTTATGCTAAAGAATCCAAGAAAATCCGTTTCGAAGGAAATGGTTATTCGGATGAATGGGTAGCAGAAGCAGAAAAGAGAGGTTTATCCAACATGAAAACCACACCTGAGGCCCTATTAGTATATACTCGCCCAGAATCGATCGAATTATTCACAAAATATGGCATTTATTCCAAGGAGGAAATGCATGCTCGTTATGAAATCGAATTAGAGAACTATATCAAGAAAATCCAGATTGAATCACGCGTATTAGGTGATATGGCAATTAACCACATTGTTTCGACTTCATTGAAATACCAAACTCAATTGGTAGAAAATGTAAAAGGACAAAAGGAAATTGGTATAAATCCTCAATATTATGCGCCGACGATTGAAATGATTAAAAAAATCTCCGAGTACACTTCGAAAATCGTTTTATTACAAAATGATATGACGGAAGCAAGAAAAGAGGCAAATAATGTGGAAAATATCGAAGAAAGAGCGTTCTTGTATGGCTCCAAGGTTAAAGGTTATTTCGAAGAGATTCGCTATGCAGTGGATAAACTTGAGTTAATCATTGACGACGATGAGTGGCCATTGCCAAAGTACAGAGAATTATTAATGATTAAATAGTTTGTCACCTTATGACACAAATTAGCAATCCCGGATTTTCTCCCGAGGAAATCAAACGTTTGAAAGAGCTTTGTGCTGCAGAACAACGTACTTTTGTTTTGATCGAAGACGAAGATCTTCCGGTAAGCAATGATAGAGAAATGGTCCACATACAATTTGTGGGCCATTTTGAGCAAAAAGAGGTTATCTTTGATGCAATTTTATGTACGCTTCAATTACATTATTCTAGCTTATTATATGAAGCGGCGGAAAGAGAAGCCATCCAGCATTTCCCTCTGTATGTCCCTATTGAAAATAGAGATGAAACATATCAAGCCAACGATTCATTGGATGAAGAAGTAGAAATGATGGTTTTAGAAATCATCGAAGAAATGGAAGAAAATGATGAAATCAAGGTTAGTGAATATGTAGAAGTTGATAAAGATTTTGATTTTGGAATTGGCTTAGAAGCTGCTCTTTATGTACCTGCATTGACGGATGAAGTTATCGAACAATTTATTCTTGATTTCAACGCGAATGCTTTACAATTAGACACTTCCTTATATTCGTTTAAATCTGAAGAAGAGTAAGCATGAGTATTCCGGTTTTTTATGAGCCAAATCCTACTGCTAGCCCTTTTTTAAGCGAAGAAGAATCCATTCATGCCCATCGGGTCCTCCGGCTAAAAGCGGGGGATCCGATTTTTATTTTAAATGGTTTAGGTCAAAAATTTGAAGCAAAAATTGAGCAATCAACCAGTAAAAAGACGACTTTTCATCAATTACGTGAAATTAAAAAATCGGAAAAAGCTGCCTATTCCATCCATCTTTGGATAGCACCTACCAAACAAATGGAGCGGATGGAATGGATGGTTGAAAAATGTGCGGAGTTTGGAATTCAATCCATAGGTTTCTTTCATTCCAGGTACTCTGAAAGGAAAGAAATCAAAACCCATCGCCTTGAGAAAATAGTCATTTCTGCATTAAAACAGTCGAAAAATCTATTTTTGCCCCAAATTTACCCCATTGTATCTTTCAAAGATTTGCTCAAACAGATAGGACCAAAAGAACAAGAACAAAGACTTTTTGCCTATATTTCTGAACCTCCTAGTCTCAGTTTGGGAAAAAGTATTCACTTGAATCATGCTTATCATATATTGATTGGGCCGGAAGGAGATTTTTCTAAAGAAGAAAGTGAATTATTATTATCGAGCGATTGGACGCCATTTAGCCTAGGAAAGGCCATTTTAAGAACAGAAACAGCAGGACTAGCCGCAACCCACGCCATTCATTTATTACATGAAAAATAAGGTTTTTCTCTTCTTTTTGCTCGTATTTGCCAATAATCTCCATGGCCAAAATCCCTTGTTTAAAATTGCCAAGGTGAAATATAAAGGGGGAGGAGATTGGTATGCCAATAAGACTTCCTTGCCCAATCTCATTCAATTTGCCAATCAACAAAAGAAAATGGGTATAGATCCTACACCTGAGACGGTAGAATTGACGAGCCCCTTGCTTTGGAATTATCCTTCCCTGCATCTCACAGGGCACGGAAATGTGCTTTTTGATAAAGAAGAGCAAAAAAATCTACGGAAATATTTATTGGGCGGAGGTTTCCTACACATAGATGATAACTATGGATTGGATAAATCCATTCGTAGAGAGATGGCCAAAGTTTTTCCTGAATTAAGTTTTATTGAGCTACCCTTTACTCACCCCATTTACTCCCAAGCCTACCCATTCCCAAAAGGTTTACCTAAAGTCCACGAGCATGATGGTAAAGCTCCGCAAGGATTTGGCCTCATTTATCAAGGAAGACTAATTTGTTTTTATTCTTATGAGTGTGACTTGGGTAATGGCTGGGAAGACGAAAGTATTTATCATGATCCAGCTGAAAAAAGAGAGGCAGCCCTTAAAATGGGGGTAAATATCCTTCAATACGCCTTCCTGAATCCATAACTGATAAAAATCATAAAAGTATATTGAAATACTAGAGATTCTTTAACTTTTCGTAGCTAAATTTGTACAAATATTTATTATTAATTTATGCAATTAGTACTTCCAGCTTTCATTATCCATTGGTACGTATCCCTTTTTAGTCAAACTTTCTTCCTACACCGCTACTCAGCGCATAAAATGTTCTTAATGAACAAGTTCTGGGAGAAATTTTTCTATTTTCTTACCTATTTATCTCAAGGTTCTTCTTTTTTAAGTCCTAGAGCCTATGCTATTTTACACAGAATGCATCACGCGTTCTCTGATACAAAGAAAGATCCACATTCACCGATGTTCTCAAGCAATGTCTTTACTATGATGTGGAAAACAAAAAACATTTATAATGCTGTTTTAAACCGTTCTCAAAAAGTAGAAGATCGCTTTGAACATGATTACCCAGTTTCAAAAACAATTGAAAAAATTGGAGATTCTTGGCTTTCTCGCATTGGTTGGGGAGTTGCCTATTCTTCTTTTTACATTGTAGCTTATAAGTATTTTGATATGCACTGGGCATTCTTCTTTTTATTGCCTGTTCACTTTTTAATGGGGCCTGTTCACGGAGCTATTGTAAATTGGTCTGGACATAAATATGGTTATCAAAATTATGACAACCATGATCATTCCAAGAACTCATTGGTTGTTGATGTATTAATGATGGGAGAGTTGTTTCAAAATAACCACCACAAATTACCTAATCGTGTTAATTTTGCTACCAAATGGTTTGAAATTGATCCGACCTATCCAATGGTTAAATTATTAACCTGGTTGAAAATTATTCGTCCGAACGTTAAGGACCCGAACGCTAAGTTTTAATACCTTACATACACAGAAAGCCCTGGATTCATTCAGGGCTTTTTTTATGCACTACATGATAAATTCATAAAAAAAGCTCAGAATTAAATCCTGAGCTTCTTTTAAACCATGGGTGATTATAATTCGTGATCGTCAATATTGAATTTCTCCAAATAGTCTGAAACTCGTTTCAGAAAACCACCTCCCAAAGAACCATCGATCACTCGATGATCATATGAATGGGAAATAAACATCTTTTGACGGATGGCAATCTGATCTCCTTGAGGACCTGAAATGACAGCTGGTTTCTTTTCTATTACTCCAAAGGCTAGAATACCTACTTGGGGCTGCACAATGATCGGTGTTCCCATCAAATTACCAAAGGATCCAATATTTGAGATAGAAAAAGTACCTCCTTCTAAATCCGCAGGAGTTAATTTATTCAACCTAGCTCGATTAGAAAGATCATTTACTTTTTTGGTCAAATCTAAAAGTGATAATTTATCAACTTCATGAATAACAGGGACGATTAAATTACCATTGGGTAATGCCACTGCCATGCCAATATTAATTTGTTCATGCTGAACTAAGTAATTCCCTTCCACGGATATATTCATACCGGGAAAATCCTTCAAGGCCTTCGCTGTGGCCATTATCAACAAAGGAGTATAGGTAATAGGCTCTTTATATTTAGCCAAAAATTTAGCTTTTTCTGTCTCTCGCCACGTAACCATAGCAGTCATATCTGCTTCCAAGAAGGAAGTAACGTGAGGAGCTATACGCTTAGAGTCAACCATGCGCTCAGAAATCATTTTACGCATACGATCCATCTCCACTACGACATCACCTGGTAATCGTAAACCGGGACCTTGACTCAGTGTTCCAGAGGCAATCATACGTTTGGAATTACGTACTGCAATGTAATTTAAAACGTCTTTTTTAGTCACGCGTTGATCCAATCCAGAGCCTTTAATCGTACTTAACTCTCTCTGAGTGACATTTTCCTGTAGGCAAATTTGTTTAATCAAAGGTGAAATCCAAGGATTTGATTTTTCCTCATTCTGGCCTAAAATACCTAAACTTACATCGGTCAATAAAGCCAATTCCGCATGTTCTGGAAACAAATTGGCTGTAGAAGGGCTAGGAGAGGTGTCTGCTGAATTTTCAGTAGAATCAATCACACATATTGGCTTGCCAATGGTAGCTATTTCACCAACTGAAATTATAATTTTTTGTAAATAACCTGAAACGGGGCTTGGCACTTCAGTATCAATTTTATCGGTAGCAACCTCCAATATAAATTCGTCAGCTTCCACATAATCACCTGGTTTTTTCAACCAGTTTAAAACGGTCGCTTCCATGATACTTTCACCCATTTTAGGCATGATGACTTCCATGATGGCCATAACTATTGAGTCAATTCGTTTAACAAAAATTTCCTAACTAAATTCAGGCAGTTGAGGGCCGTCATGTGTATAATTTGCTTTCTGGTGCCCGCTAGTTGTAATTTTCGAGTAATCACACCTTGAGGGTGAGATAAGGCTATCCAGACTGTACCTACAGGCTTTTCCTCCGTTCCACCGTCTGGTCCTGCGATTCCAGAACTAGCCAATGATAAAGTACTTTGTAATTTCTCTCTAACGCCATTAGCCATGGCCATTATACATGCTTCACTGACAGCTCCATGTTTCTCTAGAATCTCTGGAGATACTCCTAAACTATCCATTTTCACTTCATTGGCATAAGAAATGACAGCGCCCTTAAAATAAGCAGAACTTCCGGGTATTTCTGTAAATAAATGCGATAAATAACCTCCTGTGCAGCTTTCTGCTAAGGATATCGTTGCCGAATTTTTGACCAATAATTGTCCAATGACTTGAGATAATTCATCTTTTTCATAACCAAAAACAAATGGCTTGATGATGGGCATGACACGATCAATCTCTTGTTGTATTTCATGATTCAATTGAGCAACACTATCTCCAAATCCTGTCAGGCGAAGTTTAACAATGCCCAATGAAGGCAAATAAGCTAATTTAATGTGGCTTGGAAGAGATAATTCCCAATCTTGAATCATATCCGATAAATAGGATTCACCGATTCCTACTACTTTAACTATTTTATGAACAATGGTAGGTGTTTGAAAATGCTGAGCCACACGTGGTAAAACCAATTCCTCCATGATGGCCTTCATTTCAAAGGGAACTCCAGCCATGGAAACCCAAACAGTTCCTTTTTCTTCAAACCACATACCTGGAGCTGTACCTTGTTTATTTTGCACATACTGTGCTTTGGTAGGTAATAAGGCTTGATCCCGATTTAAATCGCTTAATTCTCTACCTCTTTTTTCAAAGAAAACACGAACATCTTCCAATGCTTGAGGATGATAAGCCATATCGCATCCAAAAAAATTAGCTAAGACTTTCTTGGTTAAATCGTCTTTGGTTGGGCCTAGGCCACCTGTGATAAATACAATATCAGCCCGATGCTGTGCTTCCTCTAAAATGCTTAAAATTTCGCTTTCTTGATCGCCTACGGACGACTTCCGTATGGTTTTAATTCCAATTTTATCTAATTCAAGGCTAATCCATTGGGTATTAGTATCCAATATTTGCCCATAAAGAATCTCATCTCCAATCGTAATAATTTCTGCTCGAACCATTAAGTTTTCTTACTTTTGTACGAAAATACGATTTATTTGGGATAGAATTTAATCCCTGAATCGAAAAACAATTCAAATTAAGCAATGAAACAATCTGAGATAAATTTCAAAATAAGTTTAGACGACAATAACATTCCTGAACAAATATCTTGGTCGGCTACTGATAACCCTAACGAAGGTATTGAGGAGACCAAAGCCATATTAGTGGCCACTTGGGATCCCTATCATAAAGGCACTCTAACTTTGCCTCTTTGGACCAAAGACATGGAAGTATTAGACATGAAACGTTTTTTCATAGAAATTTTGGGGACAGTTTCAGAAGCTTCATTGCAAGCTACTGGTGATACCTTTTTCTCTCAGGAAATTGAACAAGTGTGCATGACTTTATCGAGTCATTTGAAGAAAGAAATCATTGCGGCTGAGAAAGGCCAATAATCCATCAACATGAAAGTATCATTTTCATTTATTGCCCTATTGCTATTCCTTACCCTGCCATCCATGGCACAAAAAGGAATAAACTTTATTAAAACAGGCAATTTTAATACGGCAATAGCGGCGGCCAAACAGCAGAATAAACTTTTATTTATGGAAGTTTATGCGCCTGACTGTCATATTTGCAACGCATTTAAAGGCACATTTGCTCAACCCCAGGTAGGTGCATTGTACAATGCCAAATTTGTCAATTTTCAGTTGGATATTCGAAATCCGGAAAATCAAAAGCTGTTGAAAAAGCTTAAAATCATCATTAATGCAACTCCCACTTTCATTTTCATAGATCCCAATACCTTACAAATTGTAGGGGCAAAGATTTTTGGAGAGCGAGATAATTCCGTCATTAATGTGAATTCTATTGCTCAGAAGGCGATAAATCCTGCTGAGCATGCTCAGAATTATGGGAAAAGATTAAAGGCAGGAGATAAAAATCCACAGTTCTTATTAAACTACGCTGAATACGCACGAATTGTTGGAGATACGACTTCGAATATCCTAGCATTTAAAGAATTTGCTAAGACTTTAAATCCAAGTCAATATACCTCTCAAAGTACTTTCAATGCCATTCAGATGGTGATGATGAATAATAACAATGCCTTATTTGATTATTTCATCAATAACATTCCAACATATGAGAGAATTTATGAGGCGAATCCTGTAAGAATGAGTTATGAGAATATTTTTCAAATAGTTTTGACGAGTTCTCAGGCAAATAAACTCAACTTGGCAGATATTCAAAAAATAAAGAATCAAATGACCAAGGCGGGTTTAGATGCCAGTTCGATTCAAAGGAGAATGTGGATGGTTGAAAGTTCCTTGTTATTCAAACAAAAGAAGGCCACACAAGCCATTCAAGTGATTGAAAAACTATTAGCTGTGCTTCCTAATGCTCCAGGACCCAAGGAGTACCAATATTTATGCGATTATGTGAATGGTAAAACCAAAGATAAAAAGGCTTTGGCTTATGCTAAATCACAGTGGTGCAAATATGGAATGAAATAATTCTAGCGAAATACAGCGCGGTAAATCATCACAGCTACACAAAACAGAAACATCACTATCGATATTTTATTAATCGTGTGCATCGTACGAATGTTAAAATTCGTTGGTGCACCTGGTTTTGGTTTTTGAAATACCCGAATGAAGTAAGTAAAAACCTCCCCAATTCTGAATTGTTCTCTTAGTCTACTCATGTTAGTTGTTCGTTTCTTGCGGATCTTTCCAAATTCCGTCTTCTTTGATTAATTGAATTAATTCATCCACAGCAGAATCTGCTGGAACCGACTTTTTAACAACTTCTTGCCCACGATATAGGGCAATTTTATCTTTTCCTATACCCACATAGCCATAATCTGCATCAGCCATTTCACCTGGGCCATTTACAATACAGCCCATAATGCCAATTTTCACACCTTTCAAATGATCGGTAACTTGTCGGATTCTTGCTGTTGTTTCTTGGAGATCGAATAGGGTTCTTCCACAAGAAGGACATGAAATATATTCTGTTTTTGAAATACGAACACGACAGGCTTGCAGGATACCGAAATTGGTAGAATTAATCAGGAATATTGGTGCGTGAAGGCCTTTTAGAGACAACATCAACCCATCTCCAAAGCCATCAATCAATAAAGCACCGGCATCGGTAGGAGCATAAAGCTGAAACTGATCGGCTGGAATATCTTGATAGTTCAGCCGTATAATTACTGGAATGGAAATACTTTGATTTTCTAATTCAAAAAAGGCTCGACGAATTGCCGCCATTCGGTTTGAAAAGCTTGAAGATAGTACAAGCACCTCATTTTGAGCCGATTTAAGCGCATTTATTAAAACTTCATTGGTCCAAATTTCCTCAGCATCTGCATGAACAAAATTAAGGGATTCATGCTTCTTGGAGTTTGATAACCAATCCGCTGCTTCAAACAAAGGGAATTGATGTTCTGAAGGATTGGATTGACTCCAATGCTTGGCCGATTGAATTTGCTTTAGACCATTGGGTAGCATGAAATCCAAATCCACCGAACCGGTAAATATATAATCCGCCCCCAAATCATTCATTGCCCATTTATCGGGTTCAGGCAAATAAAAATGACCTATACCTTTTAGATCATCCATGCCAATACTTTTCATATGAGAGAAGTCGGCAATGACACGTGGAACCTGATGCCCTCCGAAATTAGCTCGCTCTACGCTTTTTCTTCGTGTATAGGCAAATGGATTTATGGGAGAATCAAATCCCTGACTTAGATTAGAAATACTTGGGATAGGAGCATTGGCGTGATTTCGACCTACATAACGCTCTACTAAATCCTTGGCTACGGGTATTTCAAATTCTGGATCTTCAGTTAAAGAAACGCGTATGGTATCTCCCAAACCATCTTCCAATAAAGTACCAATTCCCACCGCGGATTTAATTCGACCATCTTCGCCTTCTCCAGCCTCGGTAACACCTAGGTGTAAAGGATAAGCTTTAAATCGACCGTCTGCTAGCTTCTTACTCAATAAACGATAGGCTTCTACCATCACTTGAGTATTAGAGGCTTTCATGGAAAGTACAATATTGAAATAATTTTCATCTTCACAGATGCGCAAAAACTCCAATGCTGACTCCACCATACCTAAAGGTGTGTCGCCATATCGACTTAAAATACGATCTGATAATGATCCATGGTTGGTACCGATACGCATGGCAGTACCGTATTCTTTACAAATTTTAACCAAGGGTAAGAATTTATCCCGAATTCTTTCTAGTTCTGACTGGTAGGAAGCTTCCGTATATTCAATCGTTTCAAACCTCTTCTTATCTGCATAATTACCGGGATTAATTCGTACTTTTTCCACTATTCGAGCAGCTAATTCAGCAGCATTGGGAGTAAAGTGAATATCTGCTACTAGGGGCGTTTTATAGCCCTTGGCACGTAAACCCTTACGAATATTCTCTAAATTTTGGGCTTCTTTAACCGATGGAGCGGTAATTCTGACCAATTCACAACCAGCATCAATCATGCGGATGGATTGCTCAATGGAACCATGTGTATCCATGGTATCCACGGTGGTCATGGATTGTATTCGAATAGGAAAATCAGAACCTAACATCAGATCTCCAATGGAAACAGGTATCGTTTCTCTCCGTTGATAGCCAAATAAAGTAGGAGCGTAGATGTTCCCATCGCTTATCAAATGAGCAGAAGACGACTGAAGGAGGTTTGACATAGGTAGTATATTTATCTCAAATTTACGAAATACAAACAAAAAGCCTCATCTCATGAAAATAAGATGAGGCTCTTTTTCATTCATGTTATTACCAAGAACTCTTTTTGTGACCGATTGTTGCGTAAAATAGAATAAACAAGTAACAAGGAACCATAATGACATAAGCCAATTGGGTATCTTGGATTCTATCGGCAATATCTCCATACAATAATGGAATCAAAGCCCCACCAGAAATCATCATAATAATCAACGCAGAGCCTAATTTGGTGAATTTACCTAAACCATTAATAGCTAAAGGCCATAATGCAGGCCACATCAAAGCATTCGCTAAGCCTAAAAGTGCCAGACACATCACTGAATAATAACCATCTAATAGAACTGTTCCTAATGAAAACACAACCCCTAAAATGGCAGAGTAATTCAAGGCTTTTTGTTGAGACAAAACTTTAGGAATGAATAAGATACCCACTACATACCCTGCCAACATACCATACAATGTATATGTGGTAAAGGTTTTAGCTACTTCCATATCTATACCTTGCGATACACCGTAATTGATGATGGTATCACCTGCCATTACTTCCACACCCACATATAAAAAGAATGCTACCAGACCTAATACTAAATTGGGATAAGCCCAAACGCTAGCGTGTTGCACTGAAGCAGCTTCTTCACTTTCTTCTGCTTCCACTTCGGGCAAGGTAGAAAAGCGAACCAATAAAGCTAATCCTACCAAAACTCCCGTCATAATTAAATAAGGAGTCACCACAATACTTAAATCTTTGGCATCTGTGGTGGATGATAATAATAAACCTCCAAAAATAAATTGACTTAAAATACCAGCCACTTTATTACAAATTCCCATTACAGAAATACGCTTGGCTGCGGAATCAGGTGATCCTAAGATGGTTACATAAGGATTGGAAGCTGTTTGTAAAAGGGCTAAACCTGTACCAATAACGAATAGTCCTAAAAGAAACATGGGGTAATTAGACATTTGAGCAGCAGGAACAAACAAAATAGTTCCTACAGCCATGACCATCAAACCTAAGGACATACCATTTTTAAATCCTGTTTTTGCTAAAACCCAAGAAGAAGGAATAGCCATGACAAAATAGGAAATAAAAAACGCAGAGGTAACTAATAATGATTCAAAATTATTTAAGTCAAAAGCTGCTTTGAAAAAAGCAATTAATACGGAGTTTACCCATGTCACAAATCCAAATACAAAAAAGAGTATTCCGATGATTAATAGCGCAGCAGAGGTGTTGGTAGGTTTGTTTGTAGTTGTCATAAAGGTTTAATAGTTATCATGTAAAGCAAAAATAGGTTGATTCGTTTTCCATTTTCCACGAGTGAAATCAGGTATTTTAATAGGGGCCGATCCTTTGGCAATGGATTCTTCTGAAAGTGGAGAAATAGCTGACCAAGCAGCTGCATCATAAACGTCGATAGGAGGGGCTACTTTATTTTTAATGGACTCGATAAAAGCTCTTAAAACGAAATAATCAATACCACCATGACCTGCATTTTCAGCATCTTGGGCATGAGCTTTCCATAGTGGATGATCGTATTTCTCTTGGTAAGGTTTAAACGGTTCCCAACTATGTGCCTTGGAAGAAACACCTTCTAAATAAATCGATTTATTATCATCCATCCATAAACCATTAGTTCCTTGCACACGGAATCCTAAAGAATAAGGTCTCGGCGAATTGGTATCATGAGAAATCATGATGGTTTCTCCATTCGCACATTTAATTAAGGTAGTCACTACGTCACCCAATTTAAACTTAACCTTGGCATTAGGATGATCTTTCCCTCCTTTATCCACCACATATTTATGTAAACCCAAGGCTGGACTAGCCATGGATGTTAAATGTAAAAATTGATTTCCGCGATTGATATTGAGCATCTCAGCCACAGGACCTAAACCATGCGTAGGGTATATATCACCATTGCGATCAATCGAGTGTTGGGTTCTCCATTTAGCTTCCGAAAAACCTTTAGCCCCGAATTCAACTCCACCGCCATAGGCTTTGACCCCATCATTAAATTTAACTTCTCTTAGATCATGCTGGTAACCACATTGAACATGGGTTAAGTCCCCAAACATACCTTGACGAACCATATTCAAAACGGCCAATACATCTCTTCGATAACAAACATTCTCCAAAATCATGCAATGGGCTCCTGTTTTTTCATACATATTCACCAAATCCCATGATTCTTTCAAAGTTACGGTAGCAGAGACTTCGACTCCCGTATATTTTCCTTCCTTCATGGAGGCTAAGGCCATAGGTACGTGCCATTCCCAAGGAGTAGCAATAATGACACCATCGATATCATTTCGTTTAACTAAGTTTTCAAAATCATGATCACCTTTTTGATAAACAGCTGCTTCTGGGCGGCCTTTATCACGAATCATTTTTTGTGAAATCTGTATGGCTTTGGGATCAATATCACAGATAGCTACTATTTCAACATCGGGACGGTACATTGCCATTTCCAGATGATTTCTTCCTCGAAGTCCAACACCAATGAAACCTAAACGCACTTTTGTTTGTTCTGTTGGTATGCCTTTTAAAATAGTTGGAAATAGGGCAGCAGACGACGTATATAGCAGCGATTTAGAAATAAAGTTTCGCCTTTTCATAAATAGTTAAACGGTTTTTAGAAAATGAAATTGAAATTTAATCAAAATATGGCTGTAAATTTATATCCAATTTAAAAAAATGATAGAGCTTCCCCGTGTAAGTGTATTTAGGAAAGAGCATTTCAATGCTGCCCATCGATTATATAATGCCAATTGGACAGATGAAAAGAACCAAGAAGTGTTTGGTTTGTGCAATAATCCAAATTTCCATGGACACAATTATGAATTAATTGTGCAAATTACTGGAACAATTAATCCTGAAACGGGTTATGTGATAGATATGAAAGAAGTTTCCAATCTAGTTCAAAGGGAAATTATCAAGAAATTCGATCACAAGAATTTAAATTTGGATGTTCCTGAATTTGCCCATTTGAACCCTACGGCTGAAAACATTGCTTATATTATTTATCAAAAAATTAGAGCTGAACTGGCCACCAACCTTGACTTAAAAATTAGATTATATGAAACAGAAAGAAATTTTGTTGAATTCCCTGCTCATTGATACGGAAAATTTCCATTTCACAGATGATGAGATTGGGGATAATCACATAGCGACTTCGATAGAAACGCCTATGAGATCGGATGCATTTGATCTTTCTGATGCAGAAAAAATCCAAAAAATTGAAGGTCATTTCAGAGAAATCATGTTGACTTTAGGTTTAGACCTATCGGATGACTCCTTAAAAGGTACACCCAAGCGAGTAGCTAAAATGTATATAGAGGAAATTTTCAGTGGTTTAAATCCAAAGAATGAGCCTCAGGTAGCTTTATTTGAAAACAAATTCGGCTACAATGAAATGCTTATTGAGAAAAATATCAGTTTTTACTCAAATTGTGAGCACCATTTTGTACCTATAGTTGGTAAAACGCATATTGCTTATGTTTCTTCGGGTAAGGTAATTGGTTTATCGAAATTGAACCGTATCGTTCAATATTATGCCAAAAGACCCCAAGTTCAGGAGCGCTTGACGATGCAAATTGCCAAACATTTGCAAAAAGTGTTGGAGACAGAACATGTTGCCATTTACATTGATGCTAAACATTTATGTGTTTCATCTAGAGGTGTAAAAGACGATGCTACATCAACTATAACCTCTTTTTACGGAGGTAAATTTCAAGAAGAGGCTACTAAAAAAGAATTTTTAGGTAGTATTCAGTCGGTATAATGGGAGTCTATGTTGTAGTAGGAGCTAGCCAAGGGATTGGTTACTCCATAGCCGAGCAATTGAGTGCTGCTGGTCATCGTGTACTTAATTTTTCTAGAAAAGCATCTAATTTACCAGGCCTTGAAAATTATACATGGGATGCACTCCAAGAAGATGATAGCGTATTCGCTTCTATTCAAGGGCCTATCGACGGTCTGGCTTATTGCCCAGGTAGTATTGTCTTAAAACCTTTTCATCGACTAAGTACAGCAGATTTTGAATTAGATTTTAAAATCAATGTATTAGGAGCCGTTCGGGTAATTCAAGCCATTTTACCTTCATTAAAACAATCTGAAAGTGCTTCCATAGTCATGTTCAGTACTGTTGCAGTACAAACGGGTATGGGCTTTCACGCATCTATAGCCAGTTCAAAAGGCGCTATTGAGGGTCTTACTCGATCTTTAGCAGCAGAATTAAGTAGCTTCAAAATTCGTGTTAACGCCATTGCACCATCCTTGACGCAAACACCATTGGCTCAAAACCTGTTGAGTACTCCAGAGAAAGTAGAGGCTGGAGGAAAACGTCATCCACTAGGTAGGGTTGGACAAGCCGAAGATGTAGCTAATTTGGGGGTATTCTTGTTAAAACCAGAAAACTCTTGGATTACAGGACAAATAATAGGTGTTGACGGAGGAATTGGAAGCTTAAGAACGGTTTAATTGTTCTAAAAAATGCTTTTGGTTTAAAGCTAAATTGACATTGTTCCATTCAATTTTTTCTTGAAAAGCATGAGCTCGGATAGGGCAATCTGCTATTTGACAGTGGGCACAGCACTCATCCAAGCATGGATCAGCGTGCACGAAAATTTCAATGTGGGTAGGTAAAACCTGAGACAAGGTACCTTCAAAAGCATGAATTTCTTCGTGAACGTGATGTAAATCCCAATATCGGGGAAGAGTTAAGTGACAGTCAATATGTAAATCTCCACCATATTGTTGCACGCGTAAATTATGTAAATCAATCCACTCATCGCGCTGGTTTTTAGTAATCCATTCAATTACCATTCGAAAAACCTTAGGATTGGTTTCATCCATCAATGCAGCCACCGAGGTTCGAATAAGGTGGATACCTTGCCAACACATAAAAATTGCGAATAAGATAGAAGCAGCCGAGTCGACCCAAAGCCAATTGGTAAAATAGGTGATTGCCAAGGCTAATACGACCAATAAACTATTATAAGCATCTAATCTTAAATGTTTCCCATCAGCAACCATGGTAGGAGAATGTTCTTTTTTACCTGATTGAATCAAGAAATACCCCATGATGCCATTCAAAGCTGAGGAAGCTAATGAAATGGCCATACCCAAGTCTAAACTTTTTATTTCTTGCTTAGTCAAAAGATGCTGCGAGGCATGAAGGAAAATATAGGCTGAAGCCAGTAAAATCAAAACACCTTCTAATCCAGAGGCAAAAAACTCAATTTTACCGTGTCCATAAGGATGATTTAAGTCCTTAGGTAAAGACGCCAAATACACCGAATAAAAGGCAAATGCACCAGCGACAACATTAATGATGGATTCAAGGGCATCGGTTAATAAGGTCGTGGAACCACTAAGGTAATAGGCATAAAACTTCCCAATTAAAATCAGGACACTGACCGAAAACGTAATAAGCAGCAGCCGCTGTTTCATGGGAAGAAATTATGCACAAAGATACATCAATTCCTCTTATTTTTACGGAATGAAAGAACAAGATAAGCCTTGGAAAACACTATCTAAGCATACCGTGTATGATAATCCTTGGATTCGAATAGAACATCATGAAGTCATTAATCCATCCAATAAAGCAGGGATATATGGCCTCGTACATTTTAAAAATACGGCCGTTTCTGTTTTTCCAATAGATCAAGAGGGAAATACCTATTTGGTAGGGCAATTTCGCTATACTTTGGACGAATATTCATGGGAGTTACCGGAAGGTGGCTGTCTCATTCAAGATGGAGAAATACCATTAGAGGCTGCCAAAAGGGAATTAGAAGAAGAGACAGGATTTAAAGCAACAGACTGGAAAGAATTGGGGACTTGTTACCTATCCAACTCGGTCACAGATGAAAAAGCGTACATGTTTTTAGCTCAGGGTCTACAGATGGGAGTTGCAGCACCCGAAGAAACAGAATCTTTAAAAATTAAGAAACTTCCTGTTCATGAGGTCTTTCAAATGGCAGAAAATGGGGAAATTCAAGATGCATTAAGCCTATTAACCATACTAAAAGTTAAAGCCCTTATATCGTAAAATCCCAATGTTTCATTTCTTCTAAAGCCTGATAATCAGTCAAATCATACTTAACGGGTACAACTGTAGCATAATTTTCTGACAGCCAATCTAAATCCGTTCCATTGTTTTGATCTTCATTATGTAAAAAGCCATCCATCCAGAAATAGGGTTGGCCATAAGGATCTTTTCGCTCTTCAAAAAACTCGCGATAGACAGCTTTGGCTTGTCTAGCAACCCGAATTCCTTGAATAGGAGCATCTGTTTTGGCGGGGAAATTAACATTTAAGGTTAAGCCTTCATGTAAACCATGCGCTAATACTTGCTGAGCTATTTTGATGATTAAATCATGGCAGTGACTAAAATCAGCATCACCCGCATAATCACAAAGAGAAAATCCAATGGCAGGAATTCCTTCCATAGCCGCCTCAATAGCTGCTGACATGGTGCCAGAATACAAAACTGATATGGAAGCATTGGATCCATGATTGATCCCAGAAACCATCAAATCTATCTTTCTTCCTTTTAAAATATAGTGTTTACCAAACTTAACACAGTCGGCAGGGGTACCAGAACATTTATAAGATTGAATATTTGGACCAAAAGTTTCCGTCTTTGTCACACGAATAGGAGTTCCCATAGTGATGGCATGGCCCATGCCAGATTGATGGCTATCAGGTGCCACAACCACTACTTCACCAATCTCTGACATAATCTCAGTTAATACTTTGATTCCTTTGGAATGTATGGAATCATCATTAGCTATTAGAATAAGTGGTTTCTCTTGACTCATATTTTATTAATTTTAACGAATTTACAAATTTGCTCCCTTAATTTTGCACGATGCAAATCCGAAAAGCTGAAATAATTGATATTCTGACCATACAAGAAATAGCTGCTCAAGCTTGGCGGCCAACCTATGGTGCTATTTTGAGTGAAGAGCAATGTGTCTACATGTTGGACATGATGTATCGAACTGATGTTTTAAGCAATCAAATGGAAGGGAATGTCCATTTTTTTATGTTAGAAACGGAGGAGGGAGCCATTGGTTTTGCTGCTTATGAGGCAGTCAATGAAAATGAAGGTAAGCTGCATAAAATCTATTTGAGGCCTCAACAAAAAAGTAAAGGCGCAGGAACCTACTTACTGGAATTCGTGGCCAAATTTGCGCATGAAAATGGCCAAAAGGAATTACTATTAAACGTCAATCGCCACAATTCATCCGTTCAATTTTATATAAAAAGAGGGTTTCAAATCGACCAAGAAATTGATTTGCACGTAGGAGAGGGCTATTACATGAATGATTACATTATGAAAAGAGTGCTATAGCTCTTTCAATCAATTGAGTAATTTGTTTTTCAGGATTTTGTGAAAATTGATGCGTTTTACGATTTGCCAAAATAGCATTGATTGAAATCATTTCATGTCCTAAAACCCCAGAAAAAGCATAATATGCCGATGTTTCCATCTCAATATTGGTGATTTTAGCAGGACCAAGAAACGCTTCTGAGCAATCTTGCAGGAAATTGGGTAAAATGGATTCCATACGGACAGTACGTCCTTGCGGAGCATAAAAACCAGGCGCAGTTAGTGTTATACCTCGATATGCTTCTTTAAAATAAGAATCCTGCGAAAACAAATTCAATAGTGTTTCAGACGCTGCCGCGCCATAAATGGGTAGAGGGTAAGCTATTTGCTGACAAAAGTGTTGTAAATCGGCCTGGGATAAGCTTTTATCTGAATTAAAATCATAAAATTGAGCCAAATTATCGAAACCGATAGCCGCCTGAGAAATTAAAACCGAATCTACAGGAATGTCTTCTTGAATGGAACCAGAAGTACCCATTCGAATCAGATTCAAAGAACGCTTTTCCTTTTTTTCTTGTCTAGTTGAAAAATCAATGTTAGCCAAAGCGTCTAATTCATTCATGACTATCTCAACATTATCAGCCCCAATACCACTAGAAAGAACTCCAATTGGCTTTCCGGCCAATTCTCCAAAATGGCTGATAAACTCCCGTTTATGGATTTTGGTATGAATACGGTCAAAATGACAGGATACTTTTTCAACCCGTTCAGGATCTCCTACCATGAAAATGGTATCACTTAGTTGCTCGGGACGAATGTTCAAATGGTAAGAACTTCCATCAGGATTTATAATCAAGTCGGTCGGTGAGAAATAGGTCATGAGCAAATTTATTGATAATTTCCCAAAAGAATCATTGGAACATCAAGGATATGCGCGATTGGGTAAGCATTAAATCTCAAATTTATCAAGAAGTTATACAGCGTTTGGAACAAAATATCCAAGAGGCTCAATTAGCCTATGCTCAAGCAAAGGAATCCCGGGATTCGGACACCAAGAGTTCTGCTGGGGACAAGTATGAAACGGGTAGAGAAATGATGCAAAGAGAAATGGATAAATGCTCAGCTTTGATGGATCAAAACAATCATTTACTCCAAATTATCCAGCATATACCCTTGCATCGAAATTATGAAAACATTGATAAGGGAGCGATCATTGAAACAGACAAGGGAATTTATTATATGTTGGTGGGTATTGGAAAAATGACCTTTGACCAGGCAGACTATTTTGTTATTTCACCGGAATCACCCATTGGTAGCCTATTTTTAGGAAAGAAAGTAGGGGAGTTTATCTATTTAAGAGATCAAAAAATTCACATTCAAGGCATTTATTAATTCAACATGATGAAAAGACTTTCAAGTATTATCCTACTTTCATTATGTGTTCAAATCGCTTGGGGACAAGGTTCAGAGGAAAAAATCAAAGCATTTATTCCAACAATTGACCAGTTATTTAAACAATATGCGGAGCAAGAAAAATTACCTAGTGTGGTTTACGGAATAGTTTATCAAGGCAAATTGATACATAGCCATTCGATAGGACTTGCCAATTTGAAGGAAAAAATTCCAGCAAGTACTCAGATGGATTACCGAATAGCTTCTATGACCAAAAGTTTTACAACCATGGCCATTTTGAAGTTACGTGATGAAGGGAAATTGCAATTGGATGAACCGGCCCATCATTACATTCCAGAATTAAAAAATCAACGATATGTGACTCAAGATGCTCCAGAGATAAGCATTCGGCATTTAATGACCCATGCAGCGGGCTTTCCAGAAGATAATCCCTGGGGCGATAGACAATTGGGCATTTCTGAAAAAGCCTTTTCTGAGATGCTTAGCAAAGGTATTTCTTTTTCAACTAACCCTGGGGTAAGTTTTGAATATAGCAATATGGGATTTGCTTTGTTAGGTAGCATCATAAAAAAAGTAAGCGGAAAACCCTATCAAATTTATATTAAAGAGCAAATCTTGAAGCCCTTAGGCATGAATGACACCTATTGGGAATATGCTGATATACCTAAAAACAAATTAGCATTAGGATATCGATGGATCAATGACACATGGGTAGAGCAACCTTTGGAACACGACGGAGCTTATGGGGCCATGGGAGGTTTAATTACAAGCATGGAGGATTTTAGTCGATATGTAGCCTTTCACTTATCTGCTTGGCCAGAAAGAAATGACCCTGAAACGGGACCAATCAAGCGATCTTCTGTGAGAGAAATGCATTTCCCGTGGAATTTCATTGGAGTGAATGCCCAACAAAAATACCCCAACGGACAGGTAGGGTTAAACTTTAGTGCCTATGCCTATGGTTTAAGCTTTTCAAAAGATTATGCCAATAGAACCTCGGTATCACATTCAGGCGGATTACCAGGATTTGGGAGTAATTGGCGAATTTTCCCTGACTATCAACTTGGCATTATTTCCTTCAGCAATTTGACGTATGCCAATATGGGCAGAATCAACTTGAAAATTATTGATTCTTTGATTAATTCTAAGGCATTACCCAAGCGTGATTTACCTATTTCGGCGATTTTGAAGCAAAGACAAAGTGAAATAATGCAATTATTGCCACACTGGAATCAAGCGGAATCAAGCGGCTTATTTGCCGTTAACTTTTTCTCAGATTATTTCATCCCTGTTTTGAAAAAAGAGGCTGAAACTTTATTTGGCAAAATTGGAAAAATAAAAAAAGTACATGAAATGGTACCTGAGAACCAATTAAGAGGAAAATTCAGAATCGAAGGAGAAAAAGGGGATTTAGAGGTTAGTTTCACACTCAGTCCTGAAAACCCAGCACTCATTCAAGAATTTCACTTATATGAAATAAAAAAGGCTCAAGAATGAGCCTTTTTTTGTTTTTCTTCAATTTTGGCATTTCTGCTGAAAGACTTAAATCCAAGAATAGGAGAGTAGCCTACCGATTGTTTGGAATAATATCCTTTTTCATTGTAAGGCCGCTTTCTAGGATGATCTTTACATTCAGGCGAACAGGCCCCATCCATTTCCTTCAAACATGCTGGGCAAATAGCTAAATGCTCATTACATTCTGGATTAGCACAGTTTACCATGTGATCAGAAGGTTCTTGGCATACATGGCATTTGGAAATAACCATTGGATTTACACGATTTACAGGCGTAGCTACCCGACTATCGAATACATAACAAGAACCGTCAAAATCCTCTCCACCTTCTTCTAATCCATACTTTATAATTCCTCCGTGCAATTGGTACACATCTTTAAAACCTTTCTCCAATAAATAGGCAGAGGCTTTTTCGCACTTAATACCTCCTGTACAATAGGTTATGACTTTTTTATCCTTTAGATGTTCAATTTCATGTACATGTTCCGGTAGGTCACGAAGGTTTTCCATATCAAAAGTGTAAGCACCTTTGAAACGACCTAATTCATGTTCATAATTTGAACGCATATCCACTAAAACTACATTGGGATCGTTTTTAAGTAATTCTTTGAATTCCTTGGGCTTCAAATGCTTTCCAGTCCTTTCTAATGGATTTACAGGCAAGTCAGAATGAACTATTTCCTTTTTGACACGTACATGTAATTTATTGAACGTATGCTGATCAAATTCTTCAATTTTAAAGTCAAAGTCAGTACCCTGAAAAATAGGATCACTTTCCAGCCACCTCATGTATTTTTCACAATCTTCTTTGAGGCCTGAGACGGCACCATTCAATCCTTCTGATGCTACAATTATGCGGCCCAGGATATTGTTTTCAATACAAAAAAGGTGATGTTTTTCCCGATAAGCCTCAGGATCTGGCACAGGGGTGTAGTTATAGTAAAGCAACACACTGTAAGGTTTCATCTTCAACATGATTTACAGATTATGAATAAAAAAATAAGTGACGATGGGGAGATTCGAACTCCCATACCTAAAACGGCACTACCACCTCAAAGTAGCGTGTCTACCAATTCCACCACATCGCCAAAATGGTTAGCAAAATTACCAAATATTTGCTTACTTGCAAGGAAATCAAGTTTTCATCAAATCTGAATAAACAGAATGGCTTTAGAAATCAGCGGAAAATTAATTAAAAAACTTCCTGAGGTAACCGGTACAGGACGCAATGGAACCAATTGGATTAAGCAAGAATTTGTTATTGAAACTCAAGATCAATACCCTAAAAAAGTATGTATGTCGGTCTGGGGTGACAAGACTCAAGATTTAGCTCCGGTACAAGAAGGTGAAATAGTGAAAGTACAATTCAATGTAGAATCTAGAGAATATAATGATCGCTGGTATACAGAAATAAGAGCTTATCGCTTAGATCGTTCTGGGTCGGCTCCGTCAGTTCCTCCTAATGTAGCTCCTTCAGCTGGTGGTGGCTATCAGTTTCCTCCATTGGAAGCTGAATCTGGAGATGACCTTCCTTTTTAAAAATCAATTGGCATAACATCATAGAGACCTAGCATGGCTAGGTCTCTAATCCAAAAACCCAAATTTTCCTGAATTAAAATCATGGAAAGCTTGCATGATTTCTTGACGAGTATTCATAACAAAAGGTCCATGGGCTGCGATAGATTCATGAATAGGTTCTCCGCTTAGAATCAAAACAATACTATCTTCTTTAGCTTCCAAACTAAATTCTTCTCCTTCATTTTCCATCAAGGCCAAATGATCTAATTCGGCTTCTTCCGTTCCATTGATGGTGATACTTCCTTCAATGACTAATAAACAAGTGTTATAGGTTGCAGGAAAGGAGAAACTCGCTTGAGCACCTGCTTTCAGTTTTGCATTCAACATATTGACTGGAGTAAATGTAGATGATGGGCCCTTATGACCTTGGTATTCACCTGCTATAACTTCAACTAGGCCAACATTTTCTCCTAAATCAACCTTGGTGATTTGTTGATTCGAAATAGCCTGATATTTAGGTGTTGACATCTTGTCTTTGGCAGGTAAATTCACCCATAACTGTACCATTTGAAAATCACCTCCTTCAGCACTAAAACTTTCTTCATGGTATTCTTTGTGTAATACTCCTGAAGCTGCTGTCATCCATTGCACATCACCTTCCCCGATGATTCCTCCGCCACCACTACTATCATGGTGAGCTACACGACCTTTATAAGCTATGGTTACAGTTTCAAAACCTCGGTGGGGATGAACTCCTACGCCTCTTGCTTCAGCAGAAGGAGAGAAGTAATGTTTGGAACCATAATCCAACATGATAAAAGGACTCATTCGTTGCATATCCAGACCGTAGCGGCTTGGAATAAAATTATGCACTCTAAATCCATCACCTACAAAATGTACCTCTCCGGGAGGGTATATTAATTCGACTTTCTTTGTCATACTCATCTTTATATTTGGAGAAAAAACCTACCACTAATCACAAAACCATAAGAACTAATCACTTATTATCAGAGCCATTGCTTGATGAACAATATCTGCCTCTATAAAAGTTTCACCATAAGGAACAAATCCTAAACTTGCGTACAAGGGCATGACAGTTTGTTGGGAATGTAAATAGAAATAAGTGCACTCAGGATAAGTATTTCGAGCTTCTTGCAGGATATGCCGAACCATTTGACTGGCAAATCCTTTACCACGAGCATCTGCCAAAGTGGCAATTCGCTCGACTTTGATTCCTTTTTCGGTTTTACGAAAACGGCCTGTAGCCGCAGGTTTTCCATCCTCCAGAAGTAGGTAATGTTGGGCTTGTGCATCCAATTCATCAAATTCTTCTGAGGGCAAACAAGCTTGTTCTACAACAAATACTTGGATTCTAATATCAAAAACCTGGTGAATTTCCTCTAGTGATTTGGCTTGAATAATTTCAACCATCTTATTTTTCTTGTTTTCCGTAGGCCTCAATGATTTCACGAACTAAGCGGTGACGAACGACGTCAGAACCGTCTAATTCAACAAATGATATCCCTGCTATACCTTTTAATATATGTGCTGCTTCCCCCAATCCTGAAACCTGGTTTTTAGGTAAATCCACTTGAGATTTATCACCTGTTATGATAGTCTTTGATTGAATACCCATACGAGTTAAAAACATTTTCATCTGCATGGAAGTGGTATTCTGCGCCTCATCCAATAAAATGAATGCTTTATTCAAGGTACGACCACGCATATAGGCCAAAGGAGCTATTTCAATGGTTCGATTCTCAATATAAAATTTCAATTTCTCTGCAGGAATCATATCTTCCAATGCATCGTAAATTGGACGTAAATAAGGGTCAATTTTTTCCTTTAAATCTCCAGGTAAAAAACCCAGATTTTCTCCTGCTTCTACCGCAGGCCTGGTGATGATAATCTTTTTGACTTCTTTGTTTTTGAGCGCTTTGACAGCTAAAGCCACTGCCGTATATGTCTTACCGGTTCCCGCAGGGCCAATCGCAAAAACAATATCATTTTTACTAGCTGCTTCTACTAATTTTCGTTGATTGGGGGTTTTGACTTTAATGACTAAACCTTTGGTCCCAAAAAGCAACACGTCTTTATCTTCCACCCATGGAGTTTCATTTTCCTCTCCGGTGGGATTTAAGATCAAATCAATGTAGGCCTTCATGTGGTTGGCCGACAAAGAACTATGTTTTTCTAAATGCTTGATACATTGATTGACAATGGCCTCTACCAAAGAAATTTGATCATCTGAACCACGAACCGTAATTTGATCTCCGCGAGCAATGATTTTGGTCTGAGGAAAAGCTTCTGTCAATAAGGTTAAGTTGGAATTTGAGACTCCGAGAAAATCTACCAGAGACACATCCGTTAAGGCAATAATTTTTTCTAACAAGTATGAAAAAGTTAAGGTGAAAAATATTTACTAAAATAGAGAATAATTGAAATTTAATCGGCTGATTAGAATGATATTTTTATCAAAATATTGTAAAATTGTAGTCTATGGAATCAAACAATCCCTCATCAATTTCTAAAAAAGCAAATTCTGGCTATAATCGTACGAATCAACCAGCACGATTAAGTGATTTAGGCTTAGGAAAGCTTCCTCCACAAGCGCCTGAGCTAGAAGAAGCTTTGCTGGGAGCATTGATGTTGGAAAAGGAACCCTTGGCCAATGTTATTGAATTATTAAAACCTGAAACCTTTTATAAAGAGGCTCACCAAAAAATATTTCAGGCCATTCAAGGTTTGTTTCAAGCTTCTCAACCTGTCGACTTACTAACAGTCAACAATTACCTCAAAATAAACGGAGATCTAGAGAAAGCAGGAGGCACGAGTTATTTAGCCCAATTAACATCTCGAGTAAGTTCAACCTCGAACGTTGAATTTCACGCTAGGATTATCATTGAGCAATACATCAAACGCCAATTGATTCATGTATCCTCAGAAATTCAGCGATTGGCTTATGAGGATACCACCGACGTATTTCAAATTTTGGATCGAATGGAACAAGAATTGTTTTCCATTGCCGAATCTAATATTCGAAAGAATTACGAGAGTATGTCGGACATTCTAAAGAAGGCCATTGATGAATTAGAGAAGAAACAAAAGCAAAAAAGTGGACTGACTGGAATTCCATCTGGTTTTACTGAATTAGACCGTCATACCTCAGGTTGGCAAAAACAGGAATTAATCATCATTGCGGCTCGTCCAGGTATGGGAAAAACCGCCTTTGTGGTTTCAGCTTGTAGAAATGCAGCCCTAGACTTTGGTCATGCTGTAGCCTTGTTCTCGCTGGAGATGAGTTCCATACAATTGGTGAATCGTATTGTATCTGCCGAAGCGGAGATTGAAGCTGAAAAGATAAGAAAAGGGAAATTGGAGCCACATGAATGGCAACAATTGCATACCAAGATTGATAAATTATTTCAAGCACCTATCTATATTGACGATACGCCCGCCTTATCCATTTTGGAATTAAGGGCCAAATGCCGTCGTTTGAAAGCTCAGAAAAACATTGAGCTGATTGTGATTGACTACTTACAATTAATGACAGGTGATACCTCTGGGAAAGGGGCAAGTGGTAACCGTGAACAAGAAATTGCTCAAATCTCTCGTGCTTTAAAACAACTGGCGAAAGAATTAGACGTACCAGTCATTGCTTTGTCACAGTTAAATCGTTCAACAGAAACGCGTGGTGGCAATAAAAAACCTCAACTTTCTGACCTTCGTGAATCAGGAGCCATTGAGCAAGATGCTGACCAGGTTATGTTTATCTATCGTCCGGAATACTATGGTATAACGACTGACGAGCAGGGTAATTCCATTGCAGGGATGGGAGAGATCATCATGGCTAAAAACCGTTCTGGTTCATTAGAAAATGTATGGTTGAAGTTCATAGGTAAGTTCACGAAATACTGCGACTTAGATTTTCAACCATTTGCTGATGGAAATGGCAACGGAGTGTTTAATTTAAGTGAATTAGGTGATACAGCCTCTCAATTTGAACAAGGAAATAGCGACGCAGTATTTAAAGGAAGCAAAATGAATTTGCCTCCAGCCGACTTTGATCCGCTAAACGAACCTTTCTAATTTTTTCTTAAACGTAAACGGACGATGTTTTCCACATGGTGGGTTTGGGGAAACATATCTACTGGGTGCACCACATCCACCTCATAGGCCTCATCTAACCATGCAATGTCACGTGCTTGGGTAGCTGGATTACAGCTTACATAAACGATTTTTTCTGGTCGAACCTGTAAAAGTTGACGCACTACATCTTCATCCATCCCAGCTCTTGGTGGATCCGTAATTACGACCTGAGGCTTACCATGTTGTTCTATAAATTCTTGGGTAAGTAGCTTTTTCATATCACCAGCAAAGAAAGAAGCTGTATCAATTTTATTTTGAATAGCATTCATGCGGGCATCTTCTACAGCCATTTCCACATACTCTAATCCAACCACTTTAGCCGCAAATTTGGCTAAAAACAAAGCAATGGTTCCAGTACCTGTATATAGGTCATAAACTAATTCATCTCCTTGTAAATCAGCATATTCACGAACCAATTGGTATAATCGAAGCGCTTGTTTGGCATTGGTTTGAAAAAAGGATTTTGGACCAATCTGAAAATGTAATTCCTCCATTTGTTCCTCGATAAATGGTTTTCCATGGAAGCATATAACTTCTAAATCATGAAAAGTGTCATTTCCTTTTTGGTTGACAACATAATTCAATGAAGTGATCATAGGGAATGTCACTTTCAAATAGTTCATGACTAAAGAAATCTCAGATTCAGTAGCATAAGCAAATTGGACTACCACCATCCATTCACCTGAGCTCGCATTTCGAATAATTAAATTGCGTAATGCGCCTTCTTGCTGATTTTTTAATTCATAAAATGAAATTCCATGGGCCTCAGCAAAATCACGTACTCCGTTTCGGATGGCATTGGAAGGATCTGGTTGCAAATAACAATGATCCACAGGAAGGATTTTATCAAAACGACCTGGCACGTGAAAACCTAAAGCATTCATGGAACCTAAGTCCTCTTTTCCTATTTCTTCGTTGGTAAGCCAACGAGAAGAAGAAAATGTGAATTCCAATTTATTTCGATAATAGTATTCCTCCTCTGAGCCTAAAATGGGCTGAAATTCAGGGAGTTTCACTTTAGCAATTCTTTCTAAATTATCTTTTACTTGTCGCTGTTTAAACGATAATTGGGCTTCATAGGAAACATGCTGCCATTTACAGCCACCACAAAAGCCGAAATGTTCGCAAGGAGACGCTGTTCTAAAAGGAGAGAGCGCTTGAATATTAATTGCCTGAGCTTGTTTAAATTTCTTTTTGGACTTGAGTATACGCAAATCGGCAATGTCACCTGGGGCAACAGTTCCTTGAACGAAGATGACTTCATCATTGACTTTAGCAATACATTTAGCTTCTGCAGCAAAATCAAGGATGGAAATTTGCTCTAAAACTTGAGGGATTTTATATTTTCTGGCGCTCATAATTAAATTCTAGCACAAAAATAGGGCTTTCATTTGGCTAGTCAATCAATTATGGGATAAAAGCTTAACTTTGAGTTCAAATTTTGTCTATGAAAAATAAAGTTGTCATCATCACAGGCGCTTCTTCCGGAATAGGAAAAGCATTGGCATTTGAATTTGGAAATAAAGGAGCGCAGGTAGTTATTACAGGCCGAAATGAAGCTAAGTTGCAAGAAGCTTGGAGCGAAATTTCAGCTTCCAATATTGCTTGCAAGGCCATCGTTTGCGATTCTAGCTCAGAGGAACAAACAAGGTCGATGATAAACGAAGTAGTGCAAGAATTTGGACGCATTGATATATTAATTAATAATGCAGGTATTTCCATGCGATCGATGTTTGAGGATGTAGATTTAAAGGTGATAAAACAACTCATGGACATCAATTTCTGGGGTACGGTTTATGCTACCCATGCAGCTTTACCCTACATTAAAGCTAGCAAAGGAGGCATTATTGGTATTTCATCCATAGCCGGTTACCGTGGATTACCTGTAAGAACGGGGTATTCGGCATCCAAGTTTGCCATGAATGGCTTTTTAGAGGCCTTAAGGACTGAATTATTAGAAACGGGCGTTCATGTACTAACGGCTTGCCCTGGATTTACCGCTTCCAATATTCGAAATACTTCTTTGAATTCTGAAGGTAAAATCACGGGAGATAGCATGCGTGATGAAGAAAAAATGATGTCAGCAGAAGAAGTTGCCCAACAAATTTATCAAGCCTATGAACAAAAGAAAAAGACCTTAGTATTAACCTTTCAAGGAAAATTGACGGTCTTTCTAAATAAGTGGATGAATGGTTTGATGGATCGGCTCGTGTATAATACCTTGAAAAAGGAGAAGGATAGTCCGCTGATATAATGTAGAATGAAGAATGAAGAATGTAGAATGAAGAATGAAGAATGTAGAATGTAGAATGTAGAATGTAGAATGAAGAATGAAGAATGAAGAATGTAGAATGTAGAATGTAGAATGTAGAATGAAAAATGAAGAATGAAAAATGAAGAATGAAGAATGAAGAATGTAGAATGTAGAATGTAGAATGTAGAATGTAGAATGTAGAATGTAGAATGTAGAATCCACATTTAGTTAGCAACGCTAAATTTTTAATTCTTCATTCTACATTCTTCATTCTTCATTCTAAAATTAAAAGCCCTGCCCGACATCATCAAGCAGGGCAGTACAACCCTTTTAACTTACCACTCTATTTTTTATAGAGGCTTAACCTCTTAATTAAAACCAAAGATCACTGAGGAACTAATTCGGTAAATACGGCATCAAACTCCTTACTTTTTTGTTCAAAATAGGATGCCGCAAAATCAAACTCTTGCAGTAACATCAAGAAATAGTTCTTTTCAAAAACTAGAAATTTAGAAGTTTGTAAGGTCTCAGCCGAAAATGTGTGCTTTTTACCTTCTAATACCTCAGAAATTCCTAAAAAAATAGGATTAGCATGATAAATAATACCTTCAGGAGAGTTAAACGACTTTAAGGCGATTTCTCCGCCCTGAAAATAAAAAATAAATTCCGCTTTTTGACCTTGACGGAACAAAAATTCGTTAGCCAAATAGTTGATTTCTATTCCGCTAGCTAATACTTTACGTTCTGTCTCGATCATCTGATCCATACTTTTTTAAAATTTGTTTACGAAAGTATATTTACTCAGGAATTTATTTTATGACAATGCTCATGTTTTGTACTGCTTTTTATCATTAACAGAGCAATTTTTTCAAAGGACCTTTGAGAAAAGATTGTTTATATGATGGAAGAAAAAGTCCATACCACCCTGACATCCACAAATTGCTTCCACTGCGGAGAGCCATTTGTGGATGAAATCATCGAATTTGAAGAGAAAGAATTTTGTTGCCAAGGTTGTAAGAATGTGTATGAGCTCCTGAATGACCATGAATTAGGCAATTACTACACGTGTGATGTAAATCCGGGTATATCGCCCAGCAATCAAAACTTTGATTATTTAAATAAACCAGCCTTTCGAGATAAATTAATACAATTTTCCAATCAAGAAGTATCCAAAGTCAGTTTCAATTTACCCAGTATTCACTGCAGATCTTGTTTGTATTTATTAGAAAACCTACATAAGCTGAATGCAGGAATCATCAAAACTCAATTGAATTTTGGCAAAAAGGATTTAAGTATTTGGTTTAAAGAAAAAGAAATCAGTTTAGGGGATTTGGCTTCTTTATTGGCTAAAATCGGATATGAACCACTTTTATCTGAGGAATCGGAAGGAAAAGAAAAGAAAAAAAGACTTTCTCAACAAACACAACTTTTCATCAAGCTAGGTGTTGCGGGCTTCTGTGCTGGTAACATCATGCTATTTAGTTTTCCTGAATATTTAGGTATTGAGGACGGAAATCTTAAAAATCTGTTTGGTTACTTAAATTTAGTTCTAGGCTCAGTAGCCCTATTTTATTCCGGTTCAGATTATTTCAAAAACATTTGGGCCCATTTAAAATTAAAAAAGATGACCATAGAAATGCCTATACTTTTAGGTGTCTTAGTTGGTTATTCCCGAAGTGTTTATGAAATCTTAAGTCATACGGGAGCAGGCTATATGGATTCTGTTTCGGGTCTATTATTTTTCTTGTTGGTCGGCAAATGGTTTCAGCAAAAATCCTTTGATTTTTTATCCTTTGAAAGAAAATACACGTCCTATTTTCCTTTGGTGATTACCAAAATCATTCAAGGAAATGAAGAAACAGCACCTTTGAGCGAAATCCAAGTAGGAGATCGCCTTCGAATCCGAAATGAAGAAATCATCCCCGCTGATGCTATTTTAATGAAGGGTAAAAGCAACATGGATTATAGTTTTGTGACGGGTGAAAGCGAATGGATCCCTATTCAGTCGGGAAATTTAATTTACGCAGGAGGCAAACACCATGGTGAAATGATTGAAATTGAGGTCAAAAAAGACCTACAACAGAGTCATTTAACCCAATTATGGGAACAGCAAGCCTTCAAAGACCCTAGTTTCAAAATGGAAAATTGGGAGAACTTTGCTAATCAAGTAGGCGTCTATTTTACTATTGGATTAATTAGCTTGGCGACCATCGTAGCAGCCTATTGGATGCAGATTGATCCTAGCAAATGGCAAAACTCTGTCGTCAGTATTTTGGTTATTGCCTGTCCATGTGCACTAGCTATTTCCTATCCTTTTGCTTTAGGCCATGGCGTTCGGTGGCTATCTAAATTTAAATTTTATATAAAAGACATTCAAGCTTTAGAGCGTATGGCACAAGTAGATACCTTGGTTTTTGATAAAACGGGTACTTTAACTTTAGCCAAATCCGAAGCTCCTAAAAGTCACTTACAACGTGAATTAAGTGAGCAAGAATTAGATTTATTGTATTCCTTGTCGGTACAATCAACACATCCACTTTCTAGACGGCTTTGTGCTTATACCCAAAGTTTAGGTACAAGAAATTTGGTCAAATTAGCCGCTTTCCAAGAAATTCCTGGAAAAGGATTAGAGGCAAAATGGGGAAATATCACCCTAAAACTTGGCTCTGCAAAATTCTTAGGCATTCATGACAAGGCTCCACAAGATTTCTTTTCATCTGAATCACAATTATTTATTCAAATAGGAGAGGAGTCCTTGGGATTTTGGGACTTCCCATGGGAAAACAGAGATGGAGTAGAGTATATGCTAAGAAAACTACAACATCAGTACGATGTCTATTTAGTATCAGGGGATAAAGCCAGCCATGCCAGCAGTTTAAAAGATTGGTTTTCATCGGATGACCATATGAAATTTGAATGCAGTCCCATGGAAAAAATGGAATTTATTAGGGAATTACAAGCAAAAGGTAAAAAAGTGATGATGGTAGGTGATGGCCTAAATGATGCCGGAGCTTTACAGCAAGCACATGTTGGCGTAGCTGTTTCCGACGATCATTTACATTTTACACCAGCGAGTGATGCCATTTTACAAGGACAATCACTTAGTCGATTACCGGAATTTTTACAATTCGCTCATAAAGGGCTGAATTTAATCAAAATGAGTTTCCTTTTGTCCTTGGTTTATAATGCCATTGGATTAAGTTTTGCTATTCAGGGTAATTTATCACCTCTAGTAGCTGCCATTTTAATGCCTGTTAATTCAATTAGTATGTTGGTTATCGCAACATGGGGCATGAACCTATATGGTAAGCAAGTAAAAAGCAAATTGAAATCATATACAATGACCTACATTGCTGAGGAAAATCATATTTTAAGCCCTGATATAAAAAGAACTTTACAGCGTAGTATAGAGTATTAATAACTCTTTCTGCAATCCTTGTTCTCTAAATTTTGAATGCCATGGAAATAATGTACTTAATGATTTTTTTGAGTTTACTCATGGCCATCGGTTTCCTGATTGCGTTTATTTGGTTTGTGCGCACAGGACAGCAAGATGACCTCATTACTCCAGGGATGCGCATTCTAAACGATGAAAAAAAGACAATCAATTAATCTCAATTTAAACGCTTATGAAGTCACAAACGACTACTTTGGATCAATTCTCGTACGACAATAAAACCGTTCGGAATTTCGCCATTGCAACCATTATCTGGGGTATTGTTGGAATGCTCGTTGGGGTCATTATTGCCTCACAATTATTCGAACCTGCAATGAACGTAACTCAATACGGTACTTTTGGTCGTATACGTCCACTGCATACCAATGCGGTAATTTTTGCATTTGTAGGAAATGCCATCTTTGCAGGTGTCTATTATTCTCTCCAAAGGCTTTTAAAAGCACGTATGTTCAGTGATTTTCTTTCATCGTTCCACTTTTGGGGTTGGCAATTAATCATTGTAGCTGCGGCTATTACTTTACCATTAGGTATTACTACATCGCACGAATATGCGGAATTAGAATGGCCGATTGATATAGCTATTACCTTAGTTTGGGTAGCATTTGGTATCAACATGTTTGGAACCATTATCAAGCGTAGAGAGCGTCACTTATATGTAGCGATTTGGTTCTACATAGCCACCTTTGTAACCGTGGCTGTTTTGCACTTAACTAATTCGGTACAATTACCCATTTCCTTCTTAAAGAGCTATTATGTATATGCTGGAGTTCAAGATGCATTAATACAATGGTGGTATGGCCACAATGCGGTGGCATTCTTTTTAACTACGCCATTTTTAGGTTTAATGTATTATTTCCTTCCTAAAATGGCGAATCGTCCTGTGTATTCTTACCGATTATCAATTTTGCACTTCTGGGCATTGATATTCATCTATATCTGGGCTGGTCCACACCACTTACTTTATTCTAGCTTACCTGATTGGGCGCAATCTTTAGGTGTTGTATTTTCAATTATGTTGATTGCTCCATCTTGGGGTGGTATGATCAACGGATTATTGACATTGCGTGGTGCATGGGATCAAGTTCGTGAAAATACTATTTTGAAATTCATGGTAGTAGGTATTACTACTTACGGTATGGCGACATTTGAAGGTCCAATGTTAAGCTTAAAAAATGTCAATGCTATAGCCCACTTTACCGATTGGATCGTAGCGCACGTGCACGTAGGTGCTTTAGGATGGAATGGATTCTTGACTTTCGCGATGTTGTATTGGATGGTTCCACGTATTTTCCAAACTACTTTATTCTCTGAAAAATTAGTTAAAACACACTTTTGGATTGGTACATTAGGTATTGCATTTTATGCTATTCCGATGTACATCTCAGGATTCACTCAAGGAATGATGTGGAAACAGTTCACTCCAGAAGGAACTTTACAATATGGCAACTTCTTGGATACAACTTTGCAAATCATTCCTATGCACCAAATGCGTGCCTTAGGTGGTACTTTGTATTTAGTCGGTGCTATTTTGATGGCCTATAACTTGTTCAAAACAATGGCTCAAGGTTCACTTTTAGCCAATGAGCCAGCAGAAGCTGCTCCACTTGAGGTTATCGTTTCTGAAAAAGAAGTTAAAGGTTTACACTGGCATAGCTGGATTGAAAGAAGACCTATTCAATTATTGATAGGTTCATTGATCATGATCTTGATAGGTTCTTTGGTAGAATTAATTCCAACTTTTATGGTGAAATCCAATGTGCCTACCATTGCCGCAGTTCAACCATATACCTCTTTGGAGTTAGAAGGACGTGATATCTATATTCGTGAAGGTTGCGTAGGTTGCCATTCTCAATTGGTAAGACCATTCCGTAGCGAAACAGAACGATATGGCGAATTCTCAAAATCTGGTGAATTTGTCTATGATCACCCATTCTTATGGGGATCTAAAAGAACTGGTCCAGATTTACACCGTCAAGGAGGTAAGTACCCTGATTCTTGGCACTATCACCACATGCGGGAGCCAGCCTCCATGTCTCCAGGTTCTATCATGCCAGCATATGAGTGGTTGTATGAACAAAGCCTAAATACATCTCAAACTCAGGCTAAGTTACAAGCTATGAAAACGCTGGGTGTACCATATGATGATGTTCAAATCAAAAATGCCGTGAAAGACTTGGAAGCTCAATCCAAAGAGATTCAAGCACGTTTAGCTGAGGAAAAAATCAAAGTAGGTGCTGACAAAGAGATTATTGCTTTGATCGCTTATTTACAAAGATTAGGTACAGACATTTCTAAAAAATAAGGCCATGTTTAAGCAATTTATTTCCACCATACCAGGAGCAGATTCCTATATGATTTTCTCTTTATTGATATTCTTAGTATTCTTTGTGTTGGTAGGCGTCTATTTGTTCTGGATGGATAAAAAACATCTCGATAAAATGAGAAAAATGCCCCTAGAATAGGTCTAAAACATTTTTGATAACATTTATACATAACAATATGTTTAATTCATTCACAGAAATTTGGTTAATCAGCTTGATTCTATTAACAAGCATTTTGGTATTAATCGTAACAATGCAGCTTGCTTCTGCACTTAAGAAATTAACCTTAGATCCGACTAAACAGGAGGAAGAAGCATCTTTAAGCTGGTGGCAGAAATTTACTGGGTTAAAACCCTTGGAAAAGGAAAAAGATCTAGAAATGGAGCATCAATACGATGGAATTGTTGAATTAGATAATCCAACACCCCCATGGTTTATGTATTTGTTTTATATCACTATCTTATTTGGCGTGGTGTATTTATTCTATTACCACGTGGCCCAAGATGGCAACATTCAAGAGGCAGAATATAAATCAGAGGTGGCAGTAGCTGAAAAAGCCAGGGAGGAATACATGAAGAAGTTCGCTAATTCGGTGAATGAGGATAATGTTAAGGTAATTAGTGCCGCTAAAGATTTAACAGAAGGTGCTACTATTTATTCGACAAATTGTGTAGCTTGTCATGGTGATAAAGGTCAAGGAGGAGTGGGTCCTAATCTAACCGATGTGTACTGGATACATGGAGGAAGCATTAAAGACTTGTTTCATACCATCACCAATGGTGTTCCAGAAAAAGGGATGATTGCTTGGAATAAAACTTTAAATCCTATACAGATTCAGCAAGTATCTTCTTACATTTTAACTTTGCAGGGTACTAACCCTCCAGGGGCAAAAGAGCCACAAGGAACCGAGCTAAAATAGTAAACAAAACTCACCTATATGAAACAGAATGTTGGACGTACAGATCGGATTGCACGAATAGCTGCTGCGGTAGCTCTTAGTATCCTTACTTATGCAGGTATAATTCCAGAGAATTTAGCTGTAGTCGTATATGTAATTGCGGGCATTATTGCCTTGACAGGAATCGTTCGTTTTTGTCCCTTGTATAAACCATTTGGTATAAGTACTTGTAGAGAAAAGGCTCCATTTTAAGTTAAAAAGGTCCGGAAACGGACCTTCTTTTTTATGTCAAATATCAGTTTAGAAAATGATGATTATCGTAATCATCTATATAATCAAAGCAAAGATGGTAAACGTCTTTGGATATACCCAGGTAGAATTATAGGTAAATTATATCGCCTAAGAACGTATTTTTCCTACCTCTTGATGTTATTACTTTTTGGCCTTCCTTGGATAGAAAGAAAGGGGGAGCCTGTATTTTTATTCAATGTCATAGAGCGAAAATTCATCTTTTTTGGGGTTCCATTTTTTCCTCAAGATTTCCATTTAGTCGCTTTAGGCTTAGTGACTTCACTTATTTTCATCAGTTTATTTACTGTACTTTTTGGGAGAGTATGGTGTGGCTGGGCATGTCCACAAACCATTTTTATGGAAATGCTATTTCGTAAAATAGAATATTGGATCGATGGAGATGATAAAGCCCAAAAAAGATTAGATGCTGCGCCTTGGGATACAACTAAGATCATTAAGCGGGCAAGTAAACATACCTTATTTATCCTGTTGTCATTTGCCATTTCAAATACCTTTTTGATGTACCTCATGGGTAAAAAAGAATGGATTAAGTTGGTCACAGAACCTCCATTAGAACACTTGGCAGGATTGTTTGCCATTCTTTTGTTTACGGGTACTTTTTATTTTGTTTTTGCTAGATTCCGTGAATTAGTCTGTATCGTAGTTTGTCCATACGGCAGATTGCAAGGTGTTTTATTAGACAATAATTCCATATTGGTATCTTATGACCATCAACGCGGGGAACCAAGAGGGAAAATTCAAAAAGGAGTGGATCAGAGTCAGCAAGGAGATTGCATTGATTGCCACTGGTGTGTGCGTGTTTGTCCTACTGGTATCGATATTAGAAATGGGAGCAATCAACTGGAGTGTATAGGCTGTACTTCTTGTATTGATGCGTGTGATGAGGTTATGGAAAAAATCAATAAGCCTAAAAACTTAATTCGATATGATTCAGTCAATGGCATCAATGAAAAGAAAAAACTTAAATTCAATTTAAGGATTGGAGCATACAGTGGTGTCCTAGTTTTATTAATCTCCGCTATTGCATTTCTTTTGTTGACAAGAAGTCCATGGGAAACAACCTTATTGAGAACCCCAGGAATGACCTTCCAATTAGATGAAAAAAACAAGGAAGTGAGTAATTTGTATTCCATTGAGATTTTGAACAAATCACTGGATTTACAAAATTTACAATTCCAAATTGATGCTCCCATGCGCATACAATGGGTAGGAACTCCTCCCAACGGCATCGAACCAGGAAAAATGGTAAAGTCTGAGTTTTTTATCAAAGCGCCCTTGGGAGCTTGGAAAAGTAAAGACAAAGTTGAAATTCACATCTTGAATAAAGACGGAAAAAAAGAAACAATCAAAACTAGATTTATACAGCCTGATGAGTAATACAGAAAAAAAATCATTGAATTGGGGACATGCCATCATTGGCGTATTCATACTTTTTGGAGCGTTTATGGCCTATTTTTATGTCAATATGACCCATGAAACCATCGAATTAGTAGGGGATCACTATTATGAAGACGGACAAAAATTTCAAAAGAAAATAGATCAAAGAAAGGAAACGGAGCTATTGGATAAGAAAATCGAATTAGCCTTCAACCAAAGTAATAAAGAGGTAAAATTAAGTATACCTGCTGGGACACATGATATCAAAGTCAATTTCTTTAGACCATCCTCTGCCGCTCAAGACAAAGTATTTACCTTGAAAGCGCCAAAAGATAGCACCTGGACTATTTCTGGAGATTTTTTAGTAAAGGGGCCATGGAAAATCAGTTTAGAGTGGATGGTGGCTGATAAAACCTATTTAGATGATCATCGTATTTTAGTTCCTTAATGCAAACTTGGTACCTTAGCTGTTTACTTGGATTAGCTGGTAGCTGGCATTGCGTGGCTATGTGTGGCCCTATTATGCTGCATTTAAGGCAGAAAAACCAACAAGCGAATTTGAGTACAATCATCTATCAAGTTGGCCGCATAGTTACTTATACTATCCTAGGTTTATTGGTTGCAAGCATGGGTTCCATTTGGATTTTTCCGGCCTGGTGGCATTTTTATTATTTATTTGCGGGTTTGGTTTTAGTATTTCTTTCCACAGGAAAAATCAAGGACAGTTCATTTGATTTTTTGTACCGTTGGCTAGGTAAGCCATTGCAAAAGTCGGGGAGAGGAATGGGGATTACAGGTCATTTCTTGTTGGGAATGGGAAATGGTTTATTACCCTGTGGATTAGTGATCGGTGGTCTAAGCTTGGCATTAATACAACCAAGTCCGATATTGGGCGCTTGGACCATGTTTATTTTTGGATTAAGTACCATACCAGCCATAACAACGGCTATTTGGGGATTTCAATGGTTAGAAAAAAAGCAAGTAAAGCTCATGCATTATATCAAATACCTGAGCTGGGCTGTTGCCTTTTTACTATTGTTTCGAGGAGCGTGGGGAATAGGGATGAGCCATTCTAACTATTTGAAAAACTCTCCATTAAGCCCCATCATTTGTCATCCTTTTGGGCCTAATAACGCAAATTAGCCAGTTTATTAACATCTAACAAGGTCATTTCACTACCTCGAATTTCCAATAAACCTTCTTTTTTAAAATCACTTAGCGTACGAATAACCGTTTCGGTGGCTGTACCCACACGTGAGGCCAGATCTTCTCTAGAAAGTCGGATGACTACTGGACTAGTTAAATCATCACCGTAGGTTTTTGCCAACTCAACCAATGCCAGTGACACCCTCAAACGCAATGATTGATAAGCCATGGACACTAAAATTTTCTCATTTTTCATGAGATAAGTAGTTAATGCCTTCCTAAAGTAAATTTCTAAATGAATATTTTGCTTTAATAAATCCTTAAACTCAGTAGTAGAAATGCTTAGAATAACCGATTCTTCCAATGCCTCGGCTGTTTCCCGATAAGTTTGATTTTCTAGGATATCGACATAACCAAAAAACTCACCTTCTTTTATGAATGAGGTAATGAAATACTTTCCTTCTCGGTTGGTATGAAAGGTTTTAATCTTACCTTTTTCTAAAAAATATAGGCGAGATGGACTATCTCCTTCAGAATAAATACTTTGCTTTTTTTGTACATGGTGGGTTCTTTTTTCTCCACCAAAATGAGTAAAATCAAGAAAATCTAAGGCCCTTTGTGCCAGGGTAACCTCGGATTGTAATTCCGTATCAACTTGACTTTCTGACCGCTGAAGTGATTTCTTTTTTAAACGTGTTTCTATGGAACGCAACAATTCAACCTCTTGAAAAGGCTTCGTTAAAAAATCATCAGCACCCATTTCCATGCCTTTTCGCATATCCGAGCGGTCCGTCTTGGCGGTCAGGAAAATAAAGGGTACTTGGGATAATTGTTCGTGTTTGGAAAAAACTTGTAAAACTCCGAAGCCATCCAAATGCGGCATCATGATATCACATATTACTAAATCAGGCAGGTTTTGCTGAGCCATTCGAACTCCTTCTATACCATCCGCAGCAGTTTCCACCACATATCCTGATAATTCCAATAATTCTGCCGTGTTTTCACGGATATCATCACTGTCCTCGATAAGTAATATTTTATTCATCATGGTTTAATCTTGGTATTTCTATATGTAATTGGGTTCCTCGATTCAGTTCAGATTCTAAAGTCATTCGCCCATTAATTAATTCCAAATATCGATCAATCAAATGTAATCCTAAACCAGTTCCTGGAATAACTGTGGCATTGCTGCCTCTAAAAAAACGTTGAAATAAATGTTTTTTGTCCTCATCACTAATCCCAATTCCTTTGTCACTGATGGTTATTTTCAAAAGGTCATTCTCTTCTCTGACAATTAAATCAACATTTTCATTTGAAAACTTCAAAGCATTTGAGAGAGCGTTTAATAAAATTTTACGCAAAACAGATTCATCACTGACCCAAGTTTCAGAAGCATTAAAATCTAATATAATCTTTTGATTATTCTTTTTGTAAGAAATCAAATCTGATTTTATTTCTAAGAACAATGGTTCCAGTTCGATGGTGGATGCATGAATTTCTACATGGCCTGATTCCAGTTTCCCAACGGATAAAAATTCTTCTAAAATCATGGTTAAATGATTGACAGAAGCTTTGATGCGTCGAATATGCTGCTCCCTTTTTTCTTGTTCCTCAGCTTTTTGATACTTCTCAAGCAATGTGGCTGAACTAAGAATTGAAGTTAGGGGAGTCCTAAATTCATGCGATGCCATGGAAACGAAACGGGTTTTTAAATCTCCCAATTCCTTTTCTTTTTGCAAGGAATTTTCAAGTTCAATCGTATTGGCCTCTAACTGCTCTAGGGTATTTTGTAGGGCTTGAGTTCTCGCTTTTACTTCTTCTTCTAAGGTTTCATTTAACTGGTTAATCTCTTGATTCTTCAAAATCAACTCCATTTCTACCTTGCGTTTTAAGGTCACATCACTGATAAAAGCGATGTAAAACATTTGATCGTCTTCCTTAAAATGGCTTAAACTAATTTCTACGGGAAAAAGGGATTCGTCTTTTCTTTTGGCTTTTAAATCTAATCCAACACCCATGGGGCGATCTTGCGGATTTTCAGCATACTTGGCTTGATGCCCATGATGCCTAGATCGCAAATGATTGGGAATCAATATATCAATATTCTTACCTTTTAATTCATTCGGCGCATAACCAAACAATCGATCAGCAAAATTATTGGTCATGACTACATTACTCGATGAATCCGTCACCAGAATGCCAATTGCAGCTTCATTAAAGATGGCTTCATATTGAAATCTGGAAACAATAGATTGAGACATATTCGAGTAATTATCCTTCTAATTTACAAATTTTGCCTGCTTAAACAATGGAAATTAGGGATGATAAGCTGTTTTCTGATGCTTTAATACATCGGACAAATAGAAATGAACATCCTTAAATTTTCCTTCGGCATAGTTTTGTGCTTGATCAAAAAAATGAGGAGATTGAATATCACCGCTTTGACCTCCCGCTAATAAAGATTTAGCCTTGATTTTTGGACCAAACTCCACCGCACATATGAAACTATTACCATTGACGCCATACCATTTTTTAGTGTTAGCAAAGGGTTTGCTGTTATAAGAAGGTAACATGCCCCAAGTAGAAGAGGCAAATGGAACAGAGAAACTAGGTTTAGCATCATCAAAAGCCAAATCCACCTGGTTACCAATGCGTTGTAGGCGATTGATATCTCCCCAAGCCACATTCCATGTTCCCCAATTATTGATTAACTCATTGAGCACCGTATCCAATATTTGGCACATTTCTTCCTCCTTAGATGAAGCGATATAGGCTTCGGCGCTTTCAATGAGATTAATTTCACCTCCGAACATGGTTTTTCTTGGTATTCTTTCTAATAATTTTTGTCCCCATTGTATGGCTATGGTTTGAGCAACTGAACTCAATCTGGCCTGATAATCCCAGCGTTTTAAGGTATCAATAGCCAATTTAAATGGAGAATTAGCCGCCATATTTCTTTTTTCACCTGCCTTAACTAAAGCAGGAATAAGGAGTTCAAATGCAATAAGTTTACGATCATAGCCTAGACGAATTAAATCATCTAAATCAATTTTATCACGTGAAGAAAATAAGCGAACGGCATTACGGTCTCTGAAATTTTCAGCATCAGGAGCCATATAAACAGGATATTGAGCTTTTTGGGGGCTTGAAACACCAGAAACAGTAAAAGGCGTAGAATTACAATTTTGAATCCAAGCACTGACTGGATCAATGGATTGAACAATCTCTTCTAAAGGATGTAAACCCTTCCAATCCAATGCTGATTTAGTACCATCTTGAACCAGTGACCAATCAATATCAGGCTGCCTTTTAGGAACAAAATTTCCATGCCAGTAGGCAATTCGTCCATTTTTTCCAGCATATACCGTATTATTGGAGGTATTGGCCCGCATTTTCATTACGTTTTGAAATTCTTCAAAACTTCTAGTTTTAGTTCTTGCCCAGCTTTGAATTAAACTTTTCATGGAGCGATTATAGGACCTAACAGAAATCCATTGTCCATTTCTTTCTGCCATAATAGGCCCTCGGTGATTGGAATAGACTTGAATTGTTTGAGCGGGCTGTCCTTTGGCATTCAATACGATGTTTTTAACCTTCATTGGTAGCCATTTGCCATCTAGGAGGAATTCTTTTCCTCCCTTGGTATCACGGGTTGTTTCGGCATAATTATCTGCTACATCTACCTGGCTGGAAGTATGCATCCAACCTCCGTATGGATTAAAACCCTGATATACAAAGAATTGTCCCCAAGTAACAGCACCATAGACTTGTAATCCTTCTTCACTGCTTACATGTACTTCAGGTCTAAAATAAAAAGTAACGTGGGGATTGATATAAAATAGCGCATTTCCTGATTTTGATTTAGCCGGTCCAATGGCAAATCCATTCGATCCAGTCAAATCAGCCTCAGGATCCAAAGGATTCTTTTTAATATAACTCAATTTATTCCCTGATAGACCATAAAACTTGGCCACCTCGGCTTGATTGACACTTCCAGTAGAAATAGCACCAATACTTCCATCAGTCCATAATAGGGGATACCAAGGTTCAAAATGTGTTAATAAGGCTGGTTTTACCTTGGGATGTTTGTATAAATAATAGTTGATGCCATCGGCATAGGCATTCAACAATTTTTTCAACCAGATGGGGCTTTTGGCATAATCTTGCTTAGCTTCTTCCTGACTGATAATCAATCGAATATATAAATCATTAGCTAATTCTTGAGCTCCAAATACTTCAGCTTTTCTTCCAAGTTTCTCAATGTAGTTCATTTCAACCCGCATGAAATCATCTTCACATTGAGCATACAATAAACCAAATACCGCGTCCGCATCGGATTTTCCATAAATATGTGGAACGCCATATTCATCACGGATAATGGTAACCCGTTTCGACTGGGCCTTCCATTGATTCACTTGATTAGGGGAGATGGACTGGGCATTTAAAAAGCCAAATCCAAGGAGGATCAAAGATAAAGTAGGTAAGATAATCCGCGATTTCATAGTGTTGATGTTGGTAAAACAAAAATACATTTTTTTCATGGGCAGCCTAAAAAAATTAACAATAGCCATCCATTATCATTTTAGATTCGATTATTTAAAGCGATTGGGTATAAATTATATGAATTTGTCTTTTTATGTTTGTAATTCTGATTGAAATTTTTGCCTTCAAAAACCATCATATATAATGAAATTGAAATTTTTATATGCCCTTGGACTTGTTTCCATTCTTTCCTATTCCTGCAGTAAATCTTTAGAAAAAGACACTTACCGTGTCATCCTGGAAGATCAAGATAATTTGGCTGAAAAAGCAAAGTTGGCCAAGGAGAAATTACCTATAAAAATTGCCCCTGGTTTGCAAATTACCCGTTTTGCATCTGATTCATTAGCCCCAGATCCGGTAGCTATGGATATGGATGACAAAGGTGCGGTTTACATTACTCGTACTAAACGTGGGAAATATTCAGAATTTGATATCCGCGGTCATAGAGATTGGATGACCGAATCCATTGGATTTCAATCAGTGGCCGATAGAAAGGCTTTTTTGCATAAAACCTTTGCTCCTGAAAATTCAGCTAAAAACGAATGGTTACCCGATTTAAACCAAGATGGAATTCATGATGTGAACGACTTGAAGGTGGAAAAAGAAGAGGTTTGGAAAATTGAGGACAAAAATGGAGATGGTCTAGCTGATCAGGCGACACGTGTTCATCAGGGTTTTCATGAAGAATATACGGACGTAGCTGGAGGTATTTTGGTGCGTAAAAAAGATGCCTTCATTGCGGTTGGACCAGATTTATGGCGTTTGAAAAACAATAAGAAAAATGGTCTCTTAACTGATCCCGTTTCTATCTCTACTGGTTATGCGGTTCATATTGGTTTCGGTGGACATGGGATGTCGGGGGTCATAGAAGGGCCTGATGGAAAAATATATTGGCAAATTGGTGACATTGGAGCCAACATCACTGCGGTAGATGGTAAGCAATATAAATACCCGAATTCCGGTGTAATCGTTCGTTCGAATCCAGATGGAAGTAATTTTGAGGTATTTGCTTCAGGATTACGCAATACCCACGAATTTGTTTTTGATCATTATGGCAATTTAATCAGTTCGGACAATGACGGCGATCATCCGGGTGAAAGTGAACGTTTAGTGCATATCGTAGAAGGTTCTGACGCAGGTTGGAGATCCAACTGGCAATATGGTAAATATACAGACCCAGGAAACAACCTATATAAGGTTTGGATGGATGAGAAATTATATGTTCCTCGTTGGAAAGGACAAGCTGCTTACATCATTCCTCCCATCAGAAATTACCACAACGGACCTACGGGAATGTTATTTAACCCAGGAACTGCTCTAGGTAAAAAATGGACAAATAAGTTCTTTTTGGTGGAGTTTGTTGGAAATCCTAATGCCTCTCACATCTGGTCATTTGACTTAAAACCGAAGGGGGCCTCTTTTGATTTCAATTCAGAACAAGATGTAGTTAGTGGAATTTTACCTACTGGTATGCGTTTTGGACCAGATGGAGCCTTGTACGCGGCTGACTGGGTAAATGGCTGGGATACTAAACAATATGGACGAGTTTGGAAGATTGACGTAGATGGCAACAACAATGATTTAGAAAAAGAAAGAGCTGAAACGAAACGATTGATTCAATTGGATTATGAAAAACAATCAGTGGATGCATTGTACGACCTTTTATTCTACCATGATTTGCGTATTCGCATGAAAGCTCAATTTGAATTAGCTAGAAGAGGAAATGCTTCAGTCGCTATTTTTCAAAAAGCAATTCAACAAAGAGAAAATCAATTAGCAAGAATTCATGCCATCTGGGGAATGGGCCAAATAGGTGCTAATGATGCTTCCGTGGGAAGTATGCTTGGAGAACAATTAAATGATCAAGATGAGGAGATTGTGGCTCAAGCGGCAAAGGTGTTGGGAGATATTTTCAATAAAAACCATGAGAATCGATTAATTCAATTAATAGATTCTAAAAACCCACGAGTTAGTTTCTTTGCTTGTCAGGCATTAGGTAGAATAAAATCAGAAAATGCTATTCCTACTTTATTGAAGTTGATAGAGAAAAATAATGATGAGGATCACTACATCCGACATGCAGCGGTATTGGCATTATCTAGGATAGGAAAAGAAGAGCCAATCGTAGCATTAGCTAAATCCTCAAATACCGCTTTAAAAACAGCAGCAGTTTTAGTCCTTCGTCGTTTAGCTAGTCCACAGGTTGCTTTATTTTTGCAAGATTCAGATGAATACATTGCCACAGAAGCGGCTAGAGCCATCAATGATGATGAATCCATTCCTGCTGCATTACCTGCTTTAGCTGAGGCATTGAACAACAAAGCTTGGAAAGGTGAACCATTATTACGCAGAGCGATCAATGCTTGTTTACGCGTTGGAAGTAGCAAAGAAATAGATGCATTAATCAATTTCAGCGAACGCAATGATATTTCGGATGTCATACGTGCAGAGGCCATCGCCACCTTAGGTTCTTGGGCGAATCCATCTGTATTGGACCGCGTTGATGGTCGTCATAGGGGTGTTTTACAAAGAAATCCAGCTGATGTGGTTGGACGAATCCAACCAAAAATTGCGGCGTTTTTACGCAGTTCAAATCCAGAGGTATTAATAGCCACTGCGAAATTGTTATCTGAATTAAAAATTACAGATTTCAAAAGTGAACAAACTCAAATTTTCTTAAATCATGCCAATGCGAAAGTAAAAGCTGCACATTTAGGTTCTTTAGTTGCCTTGAAAGATGCCAATCTATCCTTGATTATACAAAAAGGAATGAACGATGCTGACCGAAGTGTTCGTGGAGCTTCCTTAGGATTTTTGGATAAAGTAGAGCTTTCGAAAAATCAATTATCTACGGTGGTTAATCCCATCATTGAAAAAGGTAGTGTAATTGAGCAGCAGCAGTTATTACAAAGTATTGGTAAAATGCCTGTGGATAAAACTGAAGATGTGTTAGCAGATTTAATCCAAAGGATGGTAAGCAATAAATTATCTAGCGAAATCCGTTTAGATTTAGTGGAAGCGGTAGAAGCGACTAAGTCTCAAATGCTTATTGCTAAGTTAGATGCTTTAAAAACGAAAGGTACATTAACAGATGAATTTAAAGATGCTTTATTTGGCGGCAGCATTCAAGCTGGATATTTCATTTTTTACCGAAACCAAACTGTTCAGTGTGTGCGTTGTCATAATGCTGGAGGAGAAGGGGGTATCGTGGGACCATCCTTAAAGGGTATTGGAGCTAAATTAAGTAGAGAACAAATTTTACAAGCATTAATCGAACCTAGTGCAAGAATTGCCCCTGGATACGGTACAATAAACTTGAAATTAACCGACGGGACCGAAGTAAGTGGAACCGTGATTTCTGAAACGGAAAGCATGATTCAGTTAAAAACTTCTGAGGCAGAACCTTTGAAAATTGCAATATCTCGGATTAAGTCCAGAGAGAATTTTCCATCCAGTATGCCACCTATGGGAAGCTTAATGAGCAAGAGAGAAATTAGAGATGTGGTAGAATTTTTATCATCTTTACGAAATTAAATATACATTTGTGCCGTTATAGGTTTATATGAAATTCAATCGTCACTACTTATTGTTCATCAGTATCTTCTTTTTCTTGGTTACGGCCTCGATGAAGCAGGTTATTGGTATAACACAAGAAAGTACTATTGATAATCATTTGAAGGTTAAAAAAACAGAGCAAAAAGAGCTTAGTTTTTTTAACCTTTTATTTGAAGAAGATCGAGATACTACCGAGGAAGATGATGAAGCTGAAAATGTTCTTTTTGACTTTTCAGGCCTTCCTATATCAGGACATTTCTCATTCAATAACCCGTATTCAGGGGCATTAAAATCTGTAGCTATTCCATCACAAATGGAAGATAGCTATTCATCCACTCCATTTTTCATACTTTTCAGGAATATTAGGCTGTAGGATTAATCTGTACGATTATCCTTTATTCAATTCGCCTTCTTGGATCATATCCAAAATTTCCCACTGCGCATTTATTTTTCTTTAAAGAATTGAGATTCAATTCTGGATTCTATTAGCCAAGAGAAATACATGCATCAACTGAAAAAAAATGAAAAATATAACATCTAACTTACCAAAAGATGGACTAGCAGGATTGAAAGAAAATTTCAGTTCTGATGCTGTGTCTGGGTTTATTGTATTTTTATTGGCATTGCCTTTAAGCTTAGGCATTGCAAAAGCATCTGAGTTCCCACCTTTGATGGGATTATTAACTGCCATCATTGGTGGTATTATTGTCAGTTTATTTTCTGGTTCAAGACTTACCATCAAAGGACCAGCAGCTGGACTGATTGTCATCATTGTTGGAGCCGTAGCGGATTTTGGAGGGGGAGAACAAGGCTGGCATTATGCCTTAGGGGCAATTGTCGTGGCAGGTATTATTCAAATTCTATTCGGAGTTTTCAAGTTGGGAAAACTAGTAGATTTCTTCCCACTTTCCGCCGTCCATGGTATGTTAGCTGCCATTGGGTTAATCATCATATTCAAGCAGATTCCTGTTTTATTGAATGTCAATCCCATTTTAGCTAAAGGTAAAAGTCCATTTGAATTAGCTGCTTCCATTCCTCAATTTATCATGAATTTAGATCAAAATGGAGCTATTGTAGGAATACTAAGTTTTATCATTATGATGACTTGGCAGAAAGTACCTATTACTTTTTTACGTAAAATTCCTGCTGCCTTAATTGTATTGTGTATCGCCATTCCAGCCGAAATATTTTTAGACTTCAAACATACAGAGCCAGCATCTGCTTTGGTGAAAATTGGAAGCTTGATTGATAATATTCATGTCAATGTAGACTTTGCTGGATTTAACAATAAAATTGTATTTATCAAGTATGTCATCATGTTTGCATTGGTCGGTTCATTAGAGTCATTATTAACTGTAAAGGCCATTGACATGCAGGATCCATATAAACGTAAATCCAATCCAAACAAGGATTTAATTGCTGTTGGAATAGGAAATACCTTAGCAGGAATTTTAGGCGGTTTACCGATGATTTCTGAAGTAGCGCGTAGTTCAGCCAATGTGAATAATGGAGCCAAAACTCGCTGGGCGAATTTCTTCCACGGATTCTTTATTTTGGTTTTTGTGGTATTTGCCGCACCCATTATTGAACTTATTCCGAATGCCGCTTTAGCAGCTATGTTGGTTTCTGTGGGCATTAAATTAGCTCATCCCAAAGAGTTTATCCATATATTCAACATTGGAAAAGGACAATTGGCCATCTTTTTAGTCACAATATTTTTCACTTTATATGAAGACTTATTGGTCGGAATTGGCGCAGGTATGTTGGTCAAAATACTGTTACATATAATGAACGGAGCCCCATTATCCAGCTTCTTCAAGGCCAATGTCGCTGTATCATTTAATGAGGATCAATATTTAGTAGAGGTAACTAGAGCTGCGGTTTTTACCAACTATATGGGCTTAAAAGCTAAATTAGATGCCATACCTCAAGGCATGCATGTCACCATGGATTTTAGTAATACACATTTGGTAGACCATTCTGTGATGGAAAATCTACATCACTTTGAAGCTGAATATCAAGCATCGGGAGGGACATTTACCATTATTGGTTTGGATGAACATACGCTACTTTCTGAACACAAATTGGCTGCTAGAAAAAAGAAACCAATCGTTTCATAATTTCATTTTGAGCTTTATCGCTCAATCAGCCAACATTTTTCAAATAAACCGGTGAGAATATTAAGCACATCGCTTACATAAATTAAGGAAGATGACTACAACACATAAGGGATTTCATGTAGAACATGTTCTTCATGAATTGAAACATTTTTTACCTGCACAGGCTCCTTTGATGGATTTTGTGCATCATAATACTTTGCATGCCTTTCAACATTTACCTTTTCATGAGGCGCTGAGAAAGGCTCAAACTACACTCGGCTATCAGGTTTATCTTAGCATTGATGAATTTCGAAAACTGTATCATGAAAAACGTATTCATGATGATATATTGAATCGCGTCATTGAAAATAAAAAAGGCGCCAAAAAGACGAGTCAATGGAAGTATAAATTATTGCATCAAGAATTAGACAGTCTACCTCGTCCTAGAATAGGTGCATTGAGAGGTCAATGGAAGAACGTGTATAATATTGATTTGGATTCCATGGTTCATCCAAATTTATTTCGTTTGATTTCCAGTTATTTGGATCAAGGGATTTCTATTTGGCATTTCCCTATTCAAAACAAAAGTTTTTTAGAGGCCATCAAGGAATTAGAAAAAAAGAGCTGGGTCAGTCTTTTTAAAGGTCAAAGAGCTAAAAATATGCTCCTAGATGAGCATACAACCTTAGAGGACTTATTGAGTATTTTAGTAGGTTCTCATCCACATTTGTATGAACAATACCTTTTTGACCAGCAGTTTGCCCACCAGGGTTGGTCAGGAATGGTATCTACCGTGGAAGATTTACCACAATCCTTATTAGATCGAAGGCAAATTAGTCTACACGATTTAATCATGCTCGAGTGTTTGTTGGAAATTGATACCATTGATCATCTGTTAAACAAAGGATGGATAGGCTTGGGTAATACCTTGGAGCATCCACTTCCTTCCTTATTAGACCCAATTGAATATTCGGAGATCATGGAAATTCTCTCCATTTTCCAAGAAGCATTTGAATGGACCTATTATGATCAGGTATTAGCAGGAATTCAACAGGGGGGAAGCCAATCGAAAAGTATCCATGAAAAAAGTTTTCAAGGATTATTTTGTATCGATGACCGAGAGTGTTCATTCCGAAGGTATTTGGAAGGCATAGATCCCCAATGTGAAACCTATGGAACGCCAGGATTCTTTAGTGTGGAATTCTTTTACCAACCCATTGGAGGTAAATTTTATTCCAAATTATGCCCAGCGCCCGTTACTCCGAAATACCTGATTAAAGAGATTGGCGATGAAAAGAAACGGGAAAAAGACCTGTATTTTTCCAAGCATAGCCATAATTTTTATACGGGCTGGATTATTTCTCAAACCTTAGGATTTTGGTCAGCCCTGAAATTATTTGCTAATATTTTCAAACCTAGTATGAGCCCGGCAACAGCCTCATCGCTGCGGCACATGGATAAATTTTCCCAATTACAAGTGGATTATGATGCCTTGTTTGAGCAAGAAAATGGCTTACAAATTGGCTTTAAAGTTGAGGAAATGGCCAATCGGGTAGAGGGTATGCTTAAAAGTATTGGGCTTGTCAAAAATTTTGCACCCATCGTTTATGCTGTTGGGCATGGAGCTAGTTCGGTTAATAATCCTCATTATGCAGCCTATGACTGTGGAGCTTGTTCAGGAAGAGCCGGGTCTGTGAATGCTCGTGTAGTCAGCAAAATGGCCAATAAGCCCGAGGTACGTGCTATTTTAAAAGAAAGGGGTATTGAAATTCCTGATAATACCATTTTTGTAGGCGCATTACACGACACCACTCGAGATGAGATTGTCTTTTATGATGATGAAATCAAAGATGAATACTACTTATCGTTACATGCCACTCATGTGAAGGTATTTGAAAATGCCTTAGATTTAAATGCCAAAGAACGATCTAGACGCTTTGAGTCCATCAATACAGAGCTTAGTCCCAAGGAGATTCATGAAAAAATTCGCTTACGCTCAGTTTCGTTATTTGAGCCACGCCCCGAATTAAATCATGCCACCAATGCATTATGTTTGGTAGGGAGAAGGGAACTTTCCAAGGGTCTTTTTCTAGATCGAAGATCCTTTCTCAACTCATTCGATTATCAAGTTGACCCAGAAGGGAACTATTTATTAAATATTTTAAAAGCGGCTGCTCCTGTTTGTGGCGGTATAAATTTAGAATACTATTTTTCAAGGGTGGATAGTGAAAAATTGGGTGCAGGAACCAAATTACCTCATAATGTCATGGGATTGTTTGGGGTCGCCAATGGTATCGATGGCGATTTGAGACCTGGTTTACCTTCTCAAATGACAGAGGTCCATGATCCGATACGATTATTGCTCATCGTTGAGCATTTTCCTGAGGTGGTATTACAAACCATTCAAAAATCGGCAGAAACCTATGAATGGTTTATTAACGATTGGGTGATCTTGGCTTCGGTTAATCCGGAAACAAAGGAAATTCACATATTTGAAAAAGGGCAATTCTATCCGTATCTACCGATAACTAAAAAACTAGATCACATTCGTGAATTAGAAGGTTTATTGGAAAGTAATCAAGAGAATTTTCCTGTGTATTTAATCCAACAAGACTAATATCATGCAAAATTACCTTCCCATATTTATTTTGATTCCTCTGGCAGGTTTTTTGATAAGCTTAGTCTTAGCCAAAAACGAAGAGAGGAAAATTTCCTTTACGGCCTTTGGAACTCTAGGAGTACAATTGGTTGCTGCCATTTTATTCGTTGTCAATTGGTTATTCTCAGGAGCTCCCGAATGGCAAATGAACAGTTGGATACTGTTTAAAAACAGTGACTATGTATTCCAGCTTGATTTTTTATTTGATTACATCACGAGTGTCTATCTAGTAGTAGGAGCTATACTTACCTTTTTGGTGACATTATATTCACGCTATTACTTGCATCGTGAGCCTGGTTATAAACGTTTTTTTAATACCACCTTATTCTTCTATTTGGGATACAGCATCACCATTTTAGCAGGCAATATGGAAACCCTGTTTATTGGCTGGGAAATGCTTGGAATATCTTCTTTTCTCCTAATTTCCTTTTACCGAGAGCGGTATTTACCCGTTAAAAATGCTGTCAAGGTATTTTCCATTTACCGCATTGGTGATGTAGGAATCATATTAGCTATGTGGGCGAGCCATCATCTTTGGCATCAAAACATTACATTTTCGCAACTAAACAATGCGGAATTGGTCCATGAACATTTGCAAACGCATAGCTTTATCGGAGTTTTTATCTCTTTGATGATTTTAGTATCTGCAAGTGCCAAATCAGCTCAACTTCCTTTTTCATCTTGGTTACCTAGAGCTATGGAGGGGCCTACTCCCTCTAGTGCCATATTTTATGGGTCTTTATCGGTACACATTGGTGTCTTTTTAATGTTAAGAACTTTTCCATTTTGGGAACATCAAATTTCCATTCGCATCCTTATTGCCTGCATGGGATTAACTACCGCGGTGATAACCACGGGCATTGCCCGAGTACAATCTTCCGTTAAGAGTCAGATTGCCTACTCATCCATTGCCCAAATTGGTCTTATTTTCATTGAAATTTCCCTTGGATTTGAAAAATTAGCCTTATTTCATTTTGCAGGGAATGCATTTTTGAGAACCTACCAGTTATTGGTTTCTCCTTCTGTGGTTAGTTACCTGATTCGGGAACAATTCTACCATTTTGAACCCAAGGATAAAACGGTGGAAAATTCCTTTCCAGAGAAAATCCAAAATACCTTATACCTGCTTTGTCTAAAGGAATGGAATTTGGATTCCATGATGTACCAATACTTATGGAATCCCATGAAATGGGCAGGAAATAAACTTAATTTTCTTACGGTGAAAAGATTGATCGGTATTTTTGTTCCTATTTTACTGGGCATCTTTATCATCAAGCAATGGAATTATTTTAACCAAGATTGGACGCGTTATATGCCCCTAATTCTTGGAAGCATAGGATTAATCTTTGTTTTTAAGTCATTCACGCAAAGAAGAAGCCTACGCTTAAGTTGGATTTTGGTCATTATCAACCACATCACCATTGCTTTAGCTATTTCGTTTAATGAAAGTTATGATAGTAAAGAAACATGGATTTATTTAAGTGGTATTTTACTAGCTGGATTAATTGGATATGCATGCATCATGCGACTATTCCGTTTGGAGGGGAAAATACTTTTAAATCGTTTTCATGGATTATCTGAGGAACATCCAAAAATTGCCTTGGTCTTTTTATTGGCTTGCCTTGGATTAACGGGTTTTCCTATTACACCTACCTTTATCGGAGAGGATGTTATATTTTCCCACATCCACGAAGATCAATTTGCTCTGGCAGGGGTAATTTCCTTAAGTTTTATTTTAGATGGCCTTTCTATCATGCGTATCTATGCAAGGATATTTATGGGGCCTAATTCCAAAACACATACTGAATTTTCTAACCGCTATTTTTAATCCAAATCCAAGTATTCCGTGTCACAGAGCGAACCCTCCGGGTTCGCTTTTTTTATTGAAAAATAGTAAGATAGAATTGAACAATTTCAAAATATGAATATCTTTAAGTTTACATTCTAATACATCGTTTATGAAGGTCATTAAAGCAAATCCAAAGGTCATTTGGATGCTTTTTGTTTTGTTACATCCTATTTTATGCCAAGGGCAATCCATTGAATCCTGGATTTCCTTTCCTGGAAATAAACAGATGTTTCAAAAAATGCCTAAGCTAGCATGGAAATCAGCAAGTAGTTCAAAACAGAATGAATCTGTGGTAGTGGATCCACAATCTCTTGATCAAACTTTGGATGGATTTGGCTATACCTTAACAGGCGGAAGTGCACATTTAATACAAGCGCTTGATGCCCAAACCAAAAAAAATCTTTTACGTGAATTATTTGGAAATAAGCCTCAACAATTGAATTTGTCGGTTATAAGGATAAGTATCGGTGCCTCTGATATGGATGAAAAAGTATTTTCCTATGATGATTTAAGCCATGAAAAAGAAGATATTTCCCTTAAGCATTTTAGTCTGCAAGAAGATCAAAAAGCTCTCATACCACTTTTAAAAGAAATCTTACAAATAAATCCCAAGATCAAGCTTTTCGCCACACCCTGGAGCCCACCAACCTGGATGAAAGATAATAAGGATTCAAAAGGGGGTAAATTATTAGTAGCCTACTATGATGTTTATGCCCGGTATTTCGTCAAATACATCCAGGAAATGAAGAAATTAGGCATATCTATTTACGCAATTAGCCCCCAAAATGAACCTTTGCATCCCGGAAATAATCCTAGCTTATCCATGAGCGCAGAAGAACAATTAGTGTTTATCCGAGATTATTTAGGTCCACAATTTCAAAAAAATGGCCTAGCTACTAAAATCATTTGCTATGATCATAATTGCGATAAACCAGAATACCCCATTCATATATTAAATGATCCTCAAGCTCGTAAATACGTAGACGGTTCTGCCTTTCATTTATACAATGGAGATATTAGTGCATTAGCACAGGTAAGGACAAAGCATACAGATAAAAATCTCTATTTCACTGAACAATGGACCGGAGTGAAAGGTGAATTTTATGGCGATTTTATGTGGCATATGAAAAACGTAGTTATTGGATCTCTGAATCAAGGTTCTAAAACAGCTTTAGAATGGAATTTAGCCAATGACCAAAACATAGGACCCCATAGTCCAGGAGGATGTACCGAGTGTTTGGGAGCTTTAACCATATACCAAGGCGTTCAGCGAAATGTGGCTTATTATATTTTAGCTCAAGCATCACAGTTTTTACCAGCAGGTTCTAAACGAATCCGTTTAAATTCCCCGTCTAAATTATCCATGGTAGCATTTCTTAGACCGGATAAAAAAATCTGTATATTGGTCCAAAATGAGATGAAAGAAAATCAACGATTACCTATTCAATATCAACATAAAACCATTGATCTTTCAATTCCAGGATCATCGGTATCAACTTTTTTATTCTAGCTATGAAAACATTTAACATTAATCGAAGACATTTTTTAAAAGGTGCCACTGCCAGTTTAGCCTTGTCTCAATTCGGTGCTTATGGCCTTGATTTAATTCATCCAGACAAACCATTAAGGGTTGCCTTAATTGGCACAGGTTGGTACGGGAAAAGTGATTTATTCAGACTCATTCAAGTAGTTCCGGTAGAAGTAGTGGCACTATGCGATGTCGACAAAAATCAATTAAACCAAGCCGGTAAATTAGTCAGTGAAAGACAAAAATCAGGTAAAGTTCCCCGTCTATATGGTGATTATAGAAAGCTGTTAAGTGAAAACGAATTGGATATTGTTTTGGTCGGTAGTCCTGACCATTGGCATCCCTTACAAATGATTGACGCTGTTAAGGCAGGAGCACACGTATATGTGCAGAAACCAATATCTGTGGATGTATTAGAAGGAGAGGCGATGGTTGCTGCAGCCCGCAAATATGGTAAAGTGGTTCAGGTGGGAACTCAAAGAAAAAGCACTCCCCATTTAATCCACGCCAAAAAAGAAATCATTGATAAAGGCCTTTTAGGTAAGGTAGCTCATGTGGAAATGTATTGCTATTACCACATGAGAAATAATGGGAATCCCCCAGTTCAGGCTGTTCCAGATTATTTTGACTATGATATGTGGACAGGACCTGCTCCTATGAGACCATATGACGGAAGCCCACACATCCGTTGGTGGAGAACTTTCAAAGAATATGGCAATGGCATCATGGGTGATATGTGTATCCACATGTTTGATACTGCTCGCTGGATGCTGGATTTAGGCTGGCCAAAACGGATTAGTTCCCAAGGAGGTATCTATGTTCAAAAAGAGGGCAAATCGAATATATCTGATACCCAATCGGCGGTATTTGAATATGATGGTTTAAACTGTGTATGGCAGCACCGTACTTGGGGTACGCCAAACGATCCAGAATATCCATGGGGATTAACCATTTATGGCGAAAAAGGAACTCTGCGAGCTAGCACCATGAAATATGACTTTACTCCAACAGATTCTAAGCAAAAAAGCTTACACATGGATGTGGTCTATGAAAAAGAAAAATATCCAGAGGATCTAACTGAAGAACGTATTGAGCTCAATGCTGCCCCAGCCACTCGTTTACATATGCTGGATTTTATAGCTGCTATTGATAAAAAATCTAAACCGATAGCGGATATAGGGGAAGGCCATATTTCAACAGCTAGTTGTTTATTAGCCAATGTTTCTATGGAATTAGGTGGCAGACCAGTTATTTATGACCCAAGTGCCAAAATTATTGTCAATGATCCACAAGCCACTGCATTATTGGCAAGACCTTACCGTGGGCCATGGAATAGAAATATGTTGAAATCATAAATTTATCTTACATGAAAAAGATTTTATATTCCGCTGTTTTATTGCTAGCCAGTTTTGTCAGTCGAGCGGATGTTCAATTACCTGCAATCATTGGAGACCACATGGTCTTACAACAAAAAAGTAAAGTGACTCTTTGGGGATGGACTACTAGTCCTACAGAGACCGTTAAAATAAATGTAGATTGGGATACCACCCACTTTAAAACCAAAGCCGTTTTAGGGAAGTGGAGCATTCAAATCCCTACACCAGCAGCGGGAGGAAACCATCAAATAGAGTTTCAAGGAAGCAAAAACACCATCAAAATTTCAGATGTGGTATTTGGTGAAGTTTGGGTATTTTCCGGCCAAAGTAATATGGAATGGAGTGGCGATCAAAACCTCCAAGAAACCTTGGATGAAATGCCCAATGCAGTCAATAAGGACATTCGCTTTTTCTACATTCCTAAGGCGACCTCATCTTATCCCCAAGAAGATGTAAGAGCACACTGGGTGGTTTGTAATCCCGAAGCCATGAAATCATTCTCTGCCATAGGCTATTTTTTTGGTAAGGAATTAAATCAAAAGTTAGGAGTACCCATGGGACTTATAAATTCCAATTGGGGAGGAACACCTGCTGAAGTATGGACACCGGAGGATGTACTAGCTAAAAAAAGTAATTTATGGGAAGCAGCTAAGCAATTGAGGCCCAATGCATTTTGGTCTGTATATCCTGGCTTAAATTATAATGCCATGATAGCGCCCATCACCCAATACACCATAGCAGGTGCATTGTGGTATCAAGGCGAAAGTAATGTGGGTCAATACAAAACCTATGCTGAATTAATGGAAACCATGATTGGCTCTTGGAGAGCCGCATTCAAGAATAATTTTCCATTTTATTTTGCACAAATTGCCCCTTACTCCAAGTACGGTGAGAATAACTTTGGCGCCAAATTGAGAGAAGCGCAAACTAAAAATTTGGCCATTGAAAAAACGGCCATGGTGGTGCTGAGTGATTTAGTTCCGGATGTAAGTAACATCCATCCAACTAAAAAGGTAGAAGTCGCACATCGTTTTGCTAGTTTGGCCTTGGTGAAAAATTATGGTCAAGAGGCCGGTCCAATCTTTTATCCTAAATATGACAGACATCGGGTAGAGAAAGGCAAAATCCGCATCTATTTTAGAGAATTAAATGGCAAATTAGTAGCTAAGGATGGTGATCCATCCCATTTAATGATTGCAGGAGAGGACCAGAAATTTTATCCAGCTCAAGGGAAAATCGATGGAAATACACTTTTGGTTTCTGCTCCAGAAGTTCCCAATCCAGTTGCTGTACGCTATTCTTTTAGCAACGACGCCATCCCTAATTTATTCAGCAGAGAAGGATTACCAGTCAATCTTTTCCGTACCGATAATTGGGATAATTAATCCAAACATACATAGCCTACCATCATTCCATGAAAAAACTAATTCTTTGCCTATTAGCCATAAGTAGTTTTCCCAGTTTTGCTCAACGTAGCAATGCTCAATTATATGAAGATTTACAATCTATCCAAGTGTTAGGAACCGTATTACACGTAGCCGCACACCCGGATGATGAGAGTACCCATATGCTGACATGGTTTGCTCAAGAGCAACATTGGGAAGCTAATTATTTCTCTTGTACAAGAGGTGATGGAGGTCAAAATTTGATTGGTGATGAACAAGGTGTACCCTTAGGTTTATTAAGAACCCAAGAATTGCTCGCAGCTCGTAGAATAGATGGGGCACATCAATATTTCTCACAGGCCTTAGATTTTGGATTTTCTAAATCCACTGATGAAGCACTTAGTACCTGGAATCATGATTTAATATTATCCAATCTAGTCTGGGTTATTCGAAAATTACAACCCGATATCATTTTCACTAGGTTTCCTCCAGATTCACGAGCTGGCCATGGCCATCATTCAGCCTCTGCGGCTTTAGCCATAGAGGCCTATGCTGCAGCTGCAGACCCTAAACGCTTCCCCGAACAATTAAGTCGAGGAGTACAAACTTGGCAAGCGAAACGTTTACTTTGGAATACTTTTCGTTTTCCAGGATCAGCAAATAATACCATCAATGAAAATCAATTTAAAATTCAAATTGGTAATTACCTTCCAGCTTTAGGAGTAAGTACTGGGGAATTGGCCGCCTTAAGCAGAAGTCAGCACAAATGCCAAGGATTTGGATTTGCAGCTGATCGAGGTTTAAGCACGGAGTATTTTGAAACCTTAGCAGGAGAGGCCCCTAAACAATATTTATGGGATGGTATTTCCACTTCTTGGTCCAGAATACCAGGTTCCGAATCTGTGGAAGCTCAATTAAAAGAAATCATTAAAAATTACCAATGGGAAAAACCTTATGCTAGCGTCAAGGCGATGATTGCCTTAAAAAAATCCATTGAGGCATTACCCAAATCCAGCTATCAACAAAAAAAATGGGTACAAGTCAATGATTGGATTTTAAAGGCTGCTGCTTTATATGTTTCTGGAACGACCCAGCAAAGCACCATTGCTACCGGAGATACGTTAAATTTTAAAACAGAAATCATTTTAAGAAGCCCTTTGAACTTGGAAAATGTACAGGTAAAAATACTTCAAAAAGATACCACTTTTACTGGTAAAATTAATACTTCGAGAAAGCTCACCTGGAATTCTAAAATTCCTGTAAATCAAGCATATACCCAACCTTATTGGTTACAAAAAGCACGAAATTTAGGGAATTTTGTTGTGGAAGATCCGCTTAAAATTGGACAAGCCGATGTGGACCCAGCTGTGAGTGTTCAAGTAAGTTTTCAGTTAGAGGGAGAAAGATTTCAAATTGAAAAAGCGGTTCAACAAATGTTTGTAGATCCAGTGAAAGGAGAAATTTATCAGCCCATTGCCATTACACCTAAATCGGTGTTTTCTTTAAGTTCTCAAGTACTGTTATTACCAAGTGGATCTAAGACAAGTAAAAGTACTTTGGTAAATATTACTGCCATGTCAGCTATTAGTCCGGGTAGCGTTCAAATTAAAAATGAATTAGGTGAAACCCTAGCTCAAATTTCCTTAGAAAAGGGGCTAAAAAAAGGAGAAAAAAGATCTTTTGGTATAACTTTTCAAGAAAGTGCCTTAAAAAAGATGGGCAAAATTCACCATCAATTGTCCTTGGCTTATACCACTGAAAAAGGGAATTGGATAGATTCATTGGAGCTACATACCATTGAATACCCCCATATTCCTACCCAGCGATACTTCACTGGGGTAGGTTTGGATATCATTCACAGTCCCATCGTGGCCAAAGGTAAACGCGTGGCTTATATAAAAGGAGCTGGAGATAAAGTTCCAGAGGCTTTAAATCAGATGGGTTACCAGGTCGACTTCTTGAAAGAGAGTGATTTGAAATTTGAATTGTTAAAGAAATATGATGCCATTGTAACGGGAATTAGAGCGTATAATACAGAGGATTATTTAGGAAATGCTCATCCAGAATTAATGAAGTATGTCGATAATGGAGGAAATTATGTGGTTCAATACAATACTGCTAGTTTTTTAGGTCCCATGAAATCTCAAATGGCACCATATCCATTTCAAGTTGGACGTAGTAGAATTACAAGAGAAAATGCTCAACCTGAATTTTTAATAGCCAGTCATTCCGTTTTCAATCAACCCAATAAAATTACGGTAGATGATTTTCAAGATTGGGTACAAGAACGCAGCATATACCTTGGTGAATCATCGGATCCACATGTTGAGTTCCCATTGGGTTTCATGGATCCTGGTGAAAAAATGGAAAAGGGAAATATTGCTGTTGCTCCTTATGGCAAAGGCCGATTCATTTATACTGGCTTAGTATTTTTCCGAGAATTACCCGCAGGTGTACCTGGAGCTTATCGCTTATTTGCCAACTTAATCAGTAACCCCAATAGTAAATGAAATTACGTATTCTAGGTTTAGTTTGTTTTATATATGTATGGATTGTTCAGGAAAATGTAAGTGCGCAAACTTATTCTTTCCCCATCATAAGAACGGAAAAAATTCAAATAGCGAGGGATTCCTATGGAGTCCCTCATATTTTTGCACCCACTGATGCCGAGGTGGCTTATGGGCTGGCCTGGGCACATGCAGAAGATGATTTCAAAACCATACAAACTTTAATTTTAACGGGAAAAGGTAAATTAGGGACCTACCTTGGAAAAAAAGGAGCGCCCGTGGATTATGTATTCGGACTACTTCAAACAAAGAAATTGGTAGAAGAACAAATTAGCTCCATGGATCCCCGATTCATTTTATTGATCAAAGGATACCTGCTGGGTTTACAAGCATATGCCGATGCCCATCCAAAAGAAATTTTAAATAAACATGTTTTTCCGATAAATGTAGAAGAATATTTATCAACCACGGTATTTTCAGTAGCCGTGTTTTGTGGTGTAGAAAGAACCTTACCTAAACTATTGAATGGCAGCATTGCCAACTTACCCGGATTTACGGGTGAAGGAAGTAATTCTTTTGCCATTCATTCTTCTAAATCAGAAAGTGGAGAAAATATGTTGGTGATCAATGCGCATCAACCGATAGAAGGTGCCACAGCCTTCTATGAAGCTCATCTTCAAAGTGAGGAAGGTTGGAATATGCTTGGAGGCTTATTTCCCGGAGCTCCTTTGATTTTTCACGGAACCAGCCCTAATTTAGCCTGGGCCCACACGGTTAATTTCCAAGATAAGATTGATGTCTATCAATTGAAGACAGATGCCAAGCATCCCAACATGTATCAAGTGGATGGAGAATGGTTGCCTTTAGAAAAAAGAAAAATCAAATTAAAAATTAAAGGATTGCCCATAAGTATTTCAAAAATGGCCTATCGCTCTATTTATGGCCCAACGGTTAAAAGTCCCCAAGGAGCTTATTTTTCTATGCGTTTGCCTTCATTGATGGATGCCAAAGCATTAGAACAATGGTATCACATGAATCGGGCTAACAATTTTACTGAATTCAAGAATGCTTTGGAAGAGAATCATTTGGCCATGTTTAACATATTATATGCAGATAAAGACAGCCATATATTCTATGTTTCCAATGGTAAAATGCCTTTCCGAAATCCAGATAAACAATACAATTGGTCATCCACCATTCCAGGAAATACCCGAGCTAGTTTATGGACCTCTTTTAAACCCTTTTCAGCATTACCACAATACCATAATCCCAAAAGTGGCTATTTGTTTAATACCAACCACTCCCCATTTTTAGCCACGGCGGAACAGGAAAACTTGAATCCCAAAGATTTTGATTCAAATGACGGATATGAACTTTATCATAATAACCGAAGCGCCCGAGCTAAGGAATTATTGGAAGGAGAAGAAAAAATCAGTTATGAAGAATTAAAACGTATCAAATTTGACCGCCAATTACCTAAGAAAATTTTATTTCCTTATGGTTATGCAGCTGATTCTTTGTTTTTATTGGATGCTTCAAAATACCCTCATATCAAACCTTTGGTAGAAAAATTACAAGCTTGGGATCATGTGGCCGCACCAGAAAGCCAAGGAGCTTTGATTTATTTGATGGCATATTACCATGTTCCTAAAATTATGGCCGGTCGACAAGATCAAAAATTGACTTCCAAGGAAGCAGTGCAAGTTTTTGAGTATATTCAAAAGACACTAATTCAACATTTTAAACGCACTGATGTAAACTTAGGGGATGTACAACGACTGGTTAGAGGAAAGGAAAATTGGCCACAGGGTGGAATGCCAGATGTTTTAGCAGCTGTAATGTCCGTGGAAATGGAAGGTGGAAAAAGACGAATGAATAGTGGGGATGCCTATATACAATTTGTTAAATTCCCGAAAGATGGAGGATTACCTTTCATCGAATCAGTCAATACCTTTGGAGCCAGTTCAAACACAGATAGTCCGCATTTTGCAGACCAAAGACCGCTATATCAAGCACAGAAAGTAAAACGCATGAGCCTAGACAAGAAAGAAGTTTTGGAACAAGCGAAGAGGGTGTATCATCCGGAGTAATCAATGTAGAATGAAGAATGGAGAATGAAGAATGGAGAATGGGGAATGGAGAATGGGGAATGAAGAATGGGGAATGAAGAATGGGGAATGAAGAATGGAGAATGAAGAATGAAGAATGAAGATTGAAGAATGAAGAATGAAGAATGGGGAATGAAGAATGGAGAATGGAGAATGAAGAATGGAGAATGAAGAATGAAGAATGAAGAATGGAGAATGGAGAATGAAGAATGGAGAATGAAGAATGGAGAATGAAGAATGGAGAATAGGGAATGAAGAATGAAGAATGAAGAATGAAGAATGAAGAATGAAGAATGGGGAATGAAGAATGAAGAATGAAGAATGGAGAATGAAGAATGGGAAAGTTTTACTACCAACTAATTGTACATTCTTCATTCTACATTCTACATTGATTAAGGTTTGTAAGTATAAAACCCTTCTCCCGATTTTTGGCCTAGTTTACCAGCATCAATATAAGTCTTTAATAGTGCCGCAAATGCCTTAGAATTAGCATCGGGTAATTGATGCGTTACGTGCCAAGCTGTATCTAGTCCAATCGAGTCTAAGATGGCAAAAGGTCCCATGGGTACATGAAAATTAACCATCCAAGATTTATCAATATCTTCTATCGAAGCCACCTCATTAACTAATAATTTTCCTGCGGCACCCAAAAAAGACAGCAGCATGGCATTAAAAATATAGCCGTGGTTTTCTTTTTTGACTAACACAGGAACTTGATTAAGCCTCCGCCCAAATTCCTCTAAGACGGAGATTAACGCTGTATCTGTGCCAGGATGAGGCATGATGTCCACAATTCTTGAATAAAAAACATCATGAAAATGAAAAGCACAAAAGCGGGCAGGTCGGCCCGTAAAAGAGGCCAAAGAGGAGGGAAGGAGATAAGACGTATTGGTAGTAAAGATGGTTTTTTCGGGGGCTATTTGGCCCATTCTTTCCCAAACTTTTTGCTTGATAGATAAATCCTCTGTTACTGATTCAGAAATAATATCAGCAGAAGCTACAGCCTCCTCATCATCCAATGTGTAGCTTAATCGAGCAAGAGCCAACTGAATAGCTTCGGTTGAATAAATTTTACTGGACACCAAACCTTCGGCAATCTTGTCTATCATCTTCTTGGACAATTGAAATGAAGCCTCATGGACATCATAGATTTTAACCTCAAAGCCTGATAAAGCTGCTTGAAAGCCAATGCGGCTACCCAAGGTTCCAGCACCTAAAATACATACTTGTTGGATTTCCATATTAAATTCGATGAGTTAAGATACTTTGAACAGCTAATTTCCCACATGCTTTAACCACATGGATTAAGGCAGCAAATCGTGGATCTGGTGCAAAACCTTGCACATGTCTTTGGTAGATTTGTTGGGCTATCACACCTACCTTAAATAAACCAAAAGCATAGTAAAAATGGATATTATCTACCTTCAAGGAACTATGCTGAGCATAATAATCAATGACTTGTTGCCGAGTAAAATTTCCCTCTGTATAGGACAAATTAAACATTTTTAAAATTTCGGGATCCTGAGCCTCCGCCCAATAGGCTAAAACTGTTCCTAAATCCATTAAGGGATCACCCACGGTAGCCATTTCCCAATCAAGTACTGCTTTGATTTCTGGATTTTCAAAACTGCTTAGGACCAAATTATCGTATTTAAAATCATTGTGGATAAATCCTACCTGTTCTTCCTTGGGCAAATGTTGTTTCAACCAATCAGCAAGATGATTCATATCTAAAATCTCCTCCGTCATTGCCTTTTCATAACGCTCTGCCCATCCATGAACCTGCCTTGAAACAAATCCCTCAGGTTTACCCAAAAGTCCTAAACCTGACTTTTCTAGTTCCAACTGGTGTAATTCAATTAAAACATCTAAAGAATGAGCCGATAGTTTTTGAAAAAAAGAGGGAGCCAAATCTAAACCCTCAGGCATTTTATTTCTTAAAATGGGCCCTTCGACATGTTCCATAATAAAAAATGGAGCATCCCAAATTCCTTCATCTTCACAACATAAAATGGGTCTAGGGATTTTCTGATAACCCGCCCTTTGCAATCCTTCCAAAATCCTAAATTCACGCACCATATCATGTGCCTTGGAAATTTTCTTTCCTAATGGTGGCCTCCTCAGAACCCATTTTTTACCTTGAGCTTCGATTCCAAAGGTCAAATTGGAAAACCCACCTTTAAATGGTTTTATTTGAAAATCAGATGCAGGAACATGTAAATGTTCCGATAAATAGGCTAATAAGGATGCACGCTGTAAATCAATCATCGATTGGCATAGGATTGAATAATTCTTTTGGCTAACACTGTCTTATGAACCTCGTCAGGACCATCATAGATTTTAGCCCCTCTTTCATGACGATACCAAAAAGATAATAAGGTGTCATCGGTGATTCCTAAGGCGCCATGTACTTGAATGGCCTTATCTATCACACGCATCAATACATTAGAAACATAAAACTTGATCGTTGAAATATCTTCTTTGGCAGCTTTGGAACCATATTTCTCTATGAGATAAGCTGTTTGTAAGACCATCAAACGGGAAGCCTTAATTTCAGCCGCGCTTTCAGCTATTCCATGTTGAATGCTTTGCTGTTCAGCCAATACATGATGTGGATTTAATTCCCTTGAAAGGGCTCTTTTGCATGTTAATTCCATTACTCGCTCACAGATTCCAATCCAACGCATGCAATGATGTATTCTTCCAGGCCCTAAACGCTCTTGAGCTAATGCAAAACCTGCTCCAGCTTCTCCAATTAAATTCGATTTGGGTACGCGGCAATCTTTAAATTCAATTTCAGCATGGGATAAATAATCTTCCCCAACATCACCCATGATGGGAATATTTCGGATAAGTCGATACCCTGGATTATCCAATGGAACTAAAATCATACTAGCCCTTTGGTAGGGATTGGTATTTTCAGGATCTGTTACCGCCATAACAATCGTAAAATGTGCTCCATCAGCGGAGGAGGTAAACCATTTATGTCCATTGATAACATATTCATCTCCATCCAACACAGCTCTGGTAGACAAGTGAATGGGATTACTCCCCGCATGTTCTGGTTCTGTCATGGCAAAACAAGAACGTATTTCACCTTGTTGCAAAGCATGCAAGTACTTGGCTTTTAGTTCTTCGGAAGCAAATCGGTGCATCAATTCCATATTTCCGATATCGGGAGCCTGGCAATTAAATACAAAATGGCCCAAAGGACTTAGACCCAGCACCTCAGAAATAGAAGCAAACTCCAAAAGGCTAAGACCTAGACCACCATCCTGTAAAGATAAATGGGGAGCAAACAAACCTGCAGATTTAGCTTTTCGCCTTAGATCATGTAAAGCAGGTAAATGAGCTTTAAAAGATCCATAAATAGCACCTTGCTCCAAGGGAAAAATATGCTGCTCAACAAATTGCCTATATTGAGGCAATAAAGTAGCAACCCGATCAGAAATAAATAAATGAGGTAGAGCTTCCATAATGTTTAAATGGTAAATCCGCCATCGGCAGTTAAAACGGTACCTGTTGTATAAGAAGATGCCTCAGAAGCTAAATAAAGGGCCGCAGCAGCTATTTCCTCAGGTTTTCCTACCCGTTTGATCGGTAAGCTTTTCATCATGTGTTTTAAGATATGTTCATTATCCCATAAGGCTTCCGAAAACTTTGTCTTGATTAATCCCGGACAAATAGCATTTACTCGGATACCATGCTCGCCCCATTCTTTGGCAAATACTTCAGTCATGGAAATTAATGCCGCTTTACTGACACTATATATTCCTAAACCAGCCTCTGGCGATAATCCACCAATGGATGAAATATTAATGACGGAAGCAGCATCTGATTTTTTAAGATAGGGAAAACAAATTTTCATCAATTGAAATGGAGCCTTTAAATTAACCTCTATGATTTTATCAAAAGCTTCCAAGCTGGTATCTTCCACTGGACCAAAAACCGGATTAGTGGCGGCATTATTCACAACAATGTCTAATTGTCCGTATAAATCAATGGTTTGATCCACCAAAGCTTGTAATTCATCCATATGACCTACGTGACAAGCTACCGCTTCTACCGATAAACCTTTTTCGCGAAGCTCCAGTGCCATTTCATCCAAAGACTCTTGTTTTCTACTACTTATAACCACTTTAGCGCCAGCCTGGGCAAATGCCTCTGCTATACTTAAACCAATTCCCTTGCTCGCACCAGTAATTAATGCCACTTTCCCTTCTAGGGAAAACAATGTAAATGGATACATAAAATATTGTTTTGTTAAGAAACAATTTAAGCATTCTAAGCTAAATTTAGGTGGGCTCTCCAAGTTTTTTTTTATATTCCTTTTTTATTTCCGCTTTTAAAATCCAACCGCATGAAACAAGTTATTTTTGAACAAACTGGATTACCCAAAGATGTCCTTAAGCTAGTTGAATCCCCTATGCCTGAACCGCAACCTCATGAGCTTAGAATAAAGGTTGTAGCTAGGAATATCAATCCATCTGATATCATGTTTATTCAAGGATTATATGGTATTCAGCCTAAATTACCTTGTAGTGCTGGCTTTGAAGCCGTTGGACTTATTGAAACAACAGATAGTAATCAATCATATCCCATAGGTACTCGCGTTATATTTACGGCTATAGGAACTTGGAAAGAATATGTATGTATTCCTGTCAATTCGGTTATTCCGGTGCCTACTAATATGAGCAATGAAATGGCTTGTCAGGCTTTCATTAATCCCTTAACGGCTTATGCCATGTTGGAAGCCAGTGGATTGAAAGAGGGAGATAAATTATTGATAACTGCCGGAGCCTCGGCATGGGGGAAATTGGTGATACAGATGGCCAAGCAAAAAGGTATTTGGGTGGCAGCTACGGTTCGCCAAGCTGCTCAAAAAAGACATCTTTATGATTTAGGGGCAGATTTAGTAGTTGATACAGAAAATGAAAAAGTAAGCAAGATCATCAAAGAAAAAGCTCCTCAAGGGGTTCAAGCCATTTTTGATGCTGTGGGTGGACAACTTGCCGCTCAAATTTTAAATTGCCTTGAAATAGGAGGGACCATGCATGTATTCGGTTTATTAAGCTTAGAAAACATTCCATTAAATTCGGGTTTACTAATCTTTAAAAATTTAAGCGTAAAGGGCTTTTGGTTAACTAGTTGGATGGAAAGTCTTAGTTCTGAAAAGCGGTTTTCGGCCATTAAATCGGTATTTGAACACTTAGCTAAAGAAAGTATTCAAATGGATGTGCCTACTACCTATCCATTAGAGAATTTTCAAGAAGCCATTGAGGCTTATCAAACTCCAGGGAGGAATGGGAAGGTGTTGATTGTTAGTGATTAGGGGTTAGTTGTTAGGGATTAGGGTTTAGTGATTAGGGATTAGTTGTTAGGGTTTAGGGGTTAGGGGTTAGGGGTTAGGGGTTAGGGGTTAGGGTTTAGGGGTTAGGGTTTAGGGGTTAGGGTTTAGGGGTTAGGAGTTAGGGGGTAGTCTTGAAATATATTGATCAAAAAAGTCAATTTATATGAAAGCATTACCATCGTTTCAAGCACACATTAAACAATAATAACTAATCACTAAACCCTCATAACTATATTCCCCTCATAACTATACTCTAATCACTAAACCCTAACAACTAATCCCTAAACCATAAACCCTCATAACTATACTCTAAACACTAAACCCTCATCACTATACTCTAATCACTAAACCCTCATAACTATATTCTATTCAATAAACCCTAATAACTATATTCTAAACACTAAACCCTAACAACTAATCCCTAATCACTAAACCCTAATCCCTATTCACTTACAAAACCGCCATCACCGCATCGTCACCTTGTAGGGCATTGGATGGCAGAGGATGTTGAGCATTGAAAACACGAAGTTCTTGATTGGTCAATATGACTGATTTATTTTCATCTACTTCTCCTTTTTTATTCAAAATCAGACTCATATCCAGGTTCAAGTGCTTGGCTAAGAATGGGTATAGGGCTAATCGCTTGTTTATACCATAATCATGAACATCTTTGGCTAAATGAACATTTTCAACTAAAGTATCTTTCTGGTATAAGGAATAAATATGTTGTATAAATGGAAATTCAACTTGAGGGGTATTCTTGGTCCAATCGGCTCCATCGGAAATCAATAACATAGGCCTTGGAGCTGTTAAAGCAGCAATTTCTACGTTATTCGTTTGATAATCACCTTTCTTATGAATAGGCATGCCGCTTTCACAATTGCACCCTCCAAAGAAATGAGCCGAAACCATGACACAGGGAACGGCTACTTTAATCCGACTGTCGATCGCTGCCAATAAAAAGGTTTGTGTACCACCACCCGATTCACCCGTCATAGCAATTCGTTCAGGATCTACTTGTGGAAGACTCAGAAGAAAATCCAATGCGCGTGTGCCATTAATAGTCTGTAATTTTAAAGACTTTTTGATGTTGTGTGAGCATTGCTGTGCATCTCCATACCCTAACATATCATAGGTAAAAACAATAGCACCCATTCGGGCAAGCGTAGCACAGCGGCGCTGTGTTTGTTCTCTAAACCTACCTTCTGCTGCTCCATCATGCCCATGGGTACATAATATTCCTGGATACGATTTTCCAGCAACTAATTCAGCTGGGCGATACAGGTTTCCTGTCACATAAAATCCTGGAATACTTTCAAAGGCTACATTTTCAATGGTATAGCCATTATATTCCTTTTTACTATGAATAATAGGCGTAGATTTAGGCGCTATAGGCATTTTATTCAATTCCATGCCTGCTTTGATTTGCTTTCGTATTTGATCGGAGCGTTTATTCCAAGCTTTAAGATTCTGGGGTTTATGCTGTTCCAAAAACGCCTTTCCTTCGGCCTCTGTAAAATAGCCTCCACGGCAAAGTTCTGGTTCATCACCTGCCCAGGACCAACTTGAAGGAGAGAAACTTAAGGCACCTAAAGCTAGGCTGCTTGATTGTAAAAAATGTCTACGATTGATCATATGATAAAATAGGTTTAAAATGCTAGGTTAATTTATTCTTTTGAAACTTGAGTTCCATTTCTAGAATTCGGTATTGGACCATTTCCTGGATTAATTGAATAGGTAAATCTTTATTCATTGGGAATTGAATGGTACCCTTAGACATGACATAATCTGTTGATTTATCCTGAAATGCTTCAATACAACTTGCATGAGGAAACAAACTAATATGTTCTTTAAAAGCTCCAAAGTAGAGTAAAATCTTCCCTTTCCACTTGAAAGCCGGCATATAATATGAAATTACTTCCAAGGCGTCTGGGAGCAATTGCTTCACTATTTTACGAATAGCTTGTAGTCGCACTTGTTTATCCGAATCCTGAAACTCAATATAATGGTCTACTGATAGATAAGTAGTTTTATCCATGATTAAATTTTTCCAAAAAGTAGAAAAATATTTGACAATTAATATCCTTATACCTGGAAATAATCACCTAAACCTTTAAAATAGAAAAGAAATAAAAAAAGATTCATTAAAAAGAATGATCGCTCAAATCTTAATATTTTGTCAAATATTAGAAATTTTCCGTACTATTTGTCAAATCTTAATTGATCATCTTTGCCAGTGGAAAAAGCCTTATTGAAATCAATTCCTTTGAATTGACTTGCCACATATTTAATCCCTTGCAAAAGGTGATTTCGGTAGGATGGATTTTGATAATCCGTTTTAGAATGCCCCAAGGTAGTCACCCAAATATTCCCCCCTTGAAAGTGTTGAAACCAAACCGCTGGGAAATAATCACCAAATGTACCTACATGCTTTTGAATTAAATCCGATTGCTTTTTATCCAAGCTACGCACATCATGCATCATCAAAACTTGAATGCCCGGGTACATTTCTCTACCAAAATAACATTCATCTTCTTTTGTCCAAACAGCGGGTATACCTTCCATAGATGGATGTTTAGGATTGATATTGATTAAAGAAAAGGACTGGAAATTGGCATGCCAAGTAAATGTTTCACCTACCATTGATTTAAACCATGACCATTTTCTTTCGGTACCGGTAACGGAATGAACCCCGACAAAACCTCCTCCAGCTTCAATATACCTTCTAAATGCCAGGCGCTGCTCATCAGTGGCAAACACGTCATTGTTGGTACTTGTAAAAATAATCAAGGTGTATTTTTTCAAATTTGCTTCTGCAAAAACAGTAGGGTCGTCGGAAACATCCACTAAAAACTTATTGGCTAGTCCTAGATCTTGTATGCAAGCTACAGCCGAAGGAATATTATCATGGACATAGCCCACTCCATTTTTGGTATAGACCAAAACCCGACTGTTCTTTAATGAATTCTTTTGAGCCCAAAGGGGTGTCCATGTGGAAATCGAAAAGAAAACAAGCAAAAAAAGACCTAAAAAGACTGATTTTTTCATAAATAATCCCAATCAAATAAAATGTGATAGATGTATAATCCTTAAAACCCAATTTGAGTAATTTCTTACTCAAATTTCAGATAAGGAAAGTTAAGCTAAATATTAATAGCTAAAAAATAAGCTGGAATAAACTGAGCTATCAATTCCAATCCAAAAAATGCTCGGTAATTTTGGCTGTGTATTTGGACTGTATTCATTTATTTTCAGGAATTAGAATTAGAAAAAATGGGAGAAAATTTGGTAATTTAAAAGTTTGAAACCGAATAATACCATCAAATACTTAATCCAAAATTAACCATGAAGGTAATCTTATTAACCTTATTAGTCAGCTTTTCTCTCTTTGGCCAAATTGAAAAAAAAGATGTTGGGGTCCTAAAAGGAGGGACATACCAAATATTAATTCCTACTAATTGGAATAAAAAATTAGTCATGTATGCCCATGGCTACCAGTTTCAAGGTCAAAAGCCCCAAGATGCCAACCTCGGATTAGATAAACGCTTACAAGTCATTTTAGATCGGGGTTTTGCCATAGCAGCCTCTGATTACCCTGATGTTGGTTTTGTATTACCAGAAGGTATAGATGCTACAGAAGAACTACGACAGGCCTTTGTCAAAAAGGTAGCTAAACCTGATTCAACCTTCATGATGGGACATTCCATGGGAGGAGGAATTACTTTAGGAATCATGGAAAATTATGGAGAAAATTACCATGGTGCTCTTCCATTATGTCCATTATCTTCTAGGCCATATTTACAGTGTAGAAAAGAATTTGATATGTACGCTACCTTCAATGGGCTATTTCCTGGAATTATACCCAGTTTAAAAGAAATTTTTGATGTAAACTCATCTGTGGGATATGTCAATTTAGCCCAAGCTGGACCTAAAATTGGTCAAATCATGAAAGCTATCATGGAGAAGGATTCTGTATTGGCAAAAGCATTCGCCAAGCGATTTGACTTAAAATTAAAGGATCTTGGAGGTTCCTTATTTTTTAATCAAAATGTACTCCGGGATTTAGCCATCCGATTCGGAGGAAATCCATTTGATAACCTCCAAACGGTCTATTCAGGTTTTCCGGATAATTTATTAACGAACCGGCTAGCAGAAAGATTAGTGGCAACTAAAAATCCCAACCCATTATTTTCCAGATATGATCGTACTGGCAATATCAATAAGCCTGTATTATTAGTGCATACGATTTATGATCAATTGATTCCACCGACTTACGCAGTGGTGAATTACGAAAACATGGTGCACCAGCAGCAAAAAGATCAGTATTTTATTGTGAAATACACCAATGGGCAAGCTCATTGTGCCTTTACAGCCCAACAAATGGCAACATCATTTGACACATTAAGGAATTGGGTAAAAAAAGGAATTAAACCGCAAGGAGGATTTTTAGAATAATGAAAGAACAAAAAATAAGTAGCAGTGATACCCCCATGTCTGCATTTCAGGTATTAATGGTGGCTTTGTGTTTTTTAATGAATTTCAATGATGGAATAGATGTACTTATTGTTTCATTCTCTAGTTCCGAAATCATTCGTGAATTTGGTTTATCAAAAGCTGAAATGGGTTATATTTTTAGTGCTGGTTTAGCAGGAATGACCCTAGGTTGCTTTTCTTTAGCTCCCTTAGCAGATCAATACGGCAGAAGAAGAATATTTATTATTTCATTGTTTATGATTAGTGTGGGGATGTTTGGGGTAGCATTTGCAGATGCTTATGTACCGATTCTCGCTTGGCGATTTCTAACAGGTTTGGGAATTGGAGGTATTTTACCCACCATTGCAACCACGGCTGCCGAGTATTCTAACGACAAATACCGAGATTTCAATGTTGGCTTAATTCAAGCTGGATGGCCCATTGGTGCTATTCTTACAGGATTAATTGCTGCTGAAATTATTCCTATGAAAGGTTGGCACTATGCGTTTTTTCTGGCGGGTTGTTTTTCAGCCTTCATGACAGCTTTGGTCTTTTTTGTGATGAAAGATTCGGAAGAATTTAGGAGTAAAAAGACGGAAGAACAAGGGGTTAAAGTTTTGTTGACAGAAGAATTTAAACCCAATACTTGGCGACTTTGGTTGGCTGCATTTTTTGGTTTTATGACTTTATATACTGTTATGAGCTGGGTACCCACCATTGCAAAAGACGCAGGTATGCCCTTCGAATTAGCCACCTATGTGGGTATTTCACTCAATATTGGAGCAGCAATTGGTTCATCCTCTATTGGTGCTTTGGGTTCAAAATTTGGATTAAAAAAGACTCATTTCATTTATATGTTGGCAGCCTTTACTGTCATGCAATTGTATGCCTTTTTGACATTAAATACCCTACTCATATTTATTTTGGTGATGTTCATCGGTGTTTTTGCCCAAGGAGGTTTCAATGGAATTTGGCCTATACTTTCACGTATTTATCCGACCTCCATTCGAGCTACAGGAGTGGGATATACGGTGGGTATTGGTCGACTAGGTGCCATTTTAGGTCCAGCCATATTCGGAATCTTATCAGATAGCCAAGTTGGAAACACTTTATTATTTGTCTTATTTTCTTTACCACTATTGGTGATGGGGTTGATTATTCGAACCTTACCATCTGAAAAACTATGAATGCTGCCGTTTTAGAAAAACCCCATCAATTAAGCCTTAAAGAATTCGACAAGCCAATTCCCAAGTCGAATGAGGTTTTAATCCGTTTAAAATCAACTGGCATTTGTGGCTCAGATGTACATTTATTTTTGGGTGATCGAAGCTTAGCTGTACCTACCGTTTTAGGCCATGAAGGATTGGGGCATATCGAAGAATTGGGAACTGAAGCACATGGTTTTTCTATGGGTGAACGAGTAGTCATTGAGCCCAATATTCCCTGCGGAGCTTGTCGATTTTGCCTACAGGGAAAAGGCAATATTTGTCCAAACAAGCAAGTTTTGGGCGTTAATTCACCTGGATGTTTTGCGGAGTATATCTGTATTGATGCTAAATTTTGTTGGAAAATACCTGATGGCATTTCCGATCAAGATGCGGTTTGCATTGAACCTCTTGCCGTGGCAGTACATGCATTACATTGTTGTTCCGCCAAATCAACTGAAAAAATAGCCATTTTTGGATTAGGGGCCATCGGACTTTTATTATGTCAATTGGCCTTAAGCAAAGGATTTCAGGTATATGTAAAAGATTTAAACGAGGAAAAAAAAGCCATGGCCATCGCCATGGGAGCCAAATCTTTACCAGAAGAATCATTAGCATCATTTTTATATGATCAGGAAGTAGTCGCCATTTTTGATTGTGTTGGTGTAGCCAAAGCCACTAATTTAATCTTAGAAACAGCTCCAAGAGGCTCCGAAATTATTTTAGTAGGATTAGCTAATGAATTGGCACAATTTGTACCATTAAAAATTGCCCGGGAGGGTATTTCCATATTACCTTCTATCATTTATGACCATCCTAGTGACTTTGCGGAAACCATCGACTTGATTGCTCGAGGTGAAATTCATCCAGGAAAAATTATTTCTGGTCGCTTTCCTTTAAACAAAATTGGTAAGGCAATGGAAATGGCGGTGAGTGGTAGAGCCACCAAAGTAGTGGTAGATATGTACTAAGTTCAATTCAATCCATCATATTTTAATTTTTGATTAAAAAGGGATCTACTATTTTATTAGCCAAGGTTTGGAATAAAATGGGTGAATGACCCATCATGAACCCGTATTTGATCGAAATACGGACAAATTGTATCATTTTTTGGACAAATGAAAGCCTAATTCTGTCCCATTGGGAGCAGGTAGCATACTAATATTGTGAACACAAGTTTCAATAAATATACTACTATGAAAAAAATCATTCTTTTATTAATGGGCATTACATGGGCAAGCAGTTTCATGTTGGCACAAGAAGCCCCAAACACCTATTTAATTTTAAATGAAAATAAGGTGACGGATTTAAATGTGTATAAAAAGAACTATCCGATACTTAGAAATTGGTGGTTAAAAACCACTGGGCAATTGGTCAGTAATCGTGCTTCTCATTCTTCAGAAATGGGTAAAATTTACAGTTTAATTTTTATTTCGGGAGAAAAAAATCTGGGTGACTATGCCAGTCAGCGGATTAGTCTTTCCAAAAAAGTAATAGATGAGCTTCCTGAGGCTACTAAATCATTGAGAGAAAATGAAGCAGAGCCTGTTAGTAGATCCACTTGGGTTCAAGTTAAGAACAATACCATGCTTGTTCCAGATTTCAAGATTGAAAATTATGACTTTAGAAAGGTATTACTCTTTACCGTACCATCGGCTAAAATAACTGAATTTAAATCTACCATAGAGGAGGTCCTAAAGGAAGAAAAAGCAGCTGGATTTAATTATAACTACATCACTTATCAAGCTATTGAGGGATATTCCAACAATACCTTTATGTTATTGCTTCCTGATCGTTCTAGATTGGATTATTATACCCATCAAACTTCTAGAAATGAAACGAGAAAGGGAAATCAAAAGATGACAGAATTAAATCAAAAAGCTGCTAAGTTCAGAAATCCCATTCGTATTGATTATTTAACCCGCATTCCCAACAATTAAAAAACATATCTATTTAACTATGAAAAAAATATTTTTTCTAAGCTTCTCCATTTTGGTGATGATCAGTGTGAGTACTCAACTACAAGCGCAAGGAAAAACCGTTTATGCCAACATCGCATTTCACAAATTAAAACCTGGACATAGCTTAGAAGAAGCCATGAACTTGGAAAAAAGGTGGAAAACCATTCATCTTATTAGAAAAGAAATGGGCTTTATTGATGAATGGGCTGCATTTCCTATAGTAAACGGTTATAAGACAGCCAGTGTCGATTATGACTATATTTCTGTCAATGTTAGCTCTGATTTGAATAAAATCACTCAGTATCCTATGGATAAGTACCAGGAATTAGTTAAAAAAGATCCCAGCTTTGCGAACATTTTAGCTGAAACAGAGAAGGTACAATCGGTATCCAATAATATGCTAATCAAATTATTGGAGGGTACTGGAAGTTCGAATGATTTGAACTCCATTATCATGTTAGAAACGATGAAAACTACAGTTTCAAACTACTTTAATTATGTCAATTTCGAAAAGCAAATGAAAAGCGTTCACCAAGATCGAATCAAGGCAGGGGAGATACAAGAATGGAGCTTTTGGCAAACCATAGTACCCATAGCGGATGATTCACGTGGTCAATTTTATGCCTTCACGTATTACAAGGATCTAGCTCATTTGGATGCCGGTGGAAATAATTTTATTCAATCTGCTCAAAAGCGATTGCAATTAAATTCAGATCAACTCTTAAAAAAGATAGATCAGTTGAGGCACATAAATCAAATGGTCCTTTTTCAATATGCCGTTGGTACCTGGAATTAAGTTTTTTAGTTTGATTAGATTATTTAATGAGAGCCCGAAAGGGCTTTCATTTTTTTCAGATCATTGTCACGAATATCCTGAAATGAAAAAAGCCTCTAAACGATTGATTTAGAGGCTTTTAATTTTACTAGAAGTGATCCCGCTGGGATTCGAACCCAGGACCCATACATTAAAAGTGTATTGCTCTACCAACTGAGCTACGGAATCATCAAGCTTACGCTTGTATATCAATTGACCCACTCTGGAGTCGAAAGGAAGTTTAGCCACTGGCCAACTTCAGTTTGCAAAAGCAGAACATTTTCCCCTTATTGCGGTGCAAAACTAGTACGGTTTTTCGAATTATGCAAGTGTACCATCTAAATAAAATTATATTTTTTGTACTTTTTTCTTTTGGCATTTGGCAACCTGCTTATAGCCAAATAGATAGAAATCAATTAGCCTTAGCAGATTCTCTATTTAAATCCAATCGATTATTGGAGGCGGAAAAAATTTATTTACCATTCGCTGATGCTCAGCGAAGTGAAAATGAAAGTATCCGCCTAAAATTAGCTTATATCGCTAAAGCCAAAAACGATTGGCTACAAGAATTATATTATTTATCCAGCCTGCAAGCAGAACAGGATAGACCTGCTATCGCTAAAAGGCTCCAAGAAATAGGGGATAGGCAGTCGCTATCTGGTTTTCAAATCAATCTCATGGATCAATTTCTGTGGATTTACTTTACCTATTTTCCTTACCTAATGGGATTTTTATTTGCCTTGGCTTTTTATGTGGTTGGAATTCTCAGCTTTAAAAAAGTCAAAAAAATGAAAATCAAAGCCTATAGCTTGTATTACCTAGGTTTTTATTTATTGTTTTTGGTATGGTTTGCTAATTTTCCATCTTTACTTAAATATGGGATAATCACCAAGGAAAAGGCATATTTGAGAGATTTTGCCTCCTCAGCAGCACCGGTCAAACAAATGCTAAAAAAAGGAAATAGAATCGTCCATTGGCAAAAAAAGGACATCTGGGTAAACTGCTATTTCGAGGGACAGCTAGGCTTTGTTAAAGCGGATGATTATTTACCTATCAATTAAAGGTTAAATATCTCAAAACTAAGGTCCAAAATTATTTCTCTTTCCTTATCACTGTTGCCAATAACTCCTTTCACGCGTAAATCAGCATCTTTAATAGCTTCTATGATGCGAACGACCTTGCCAAGTGGGTAATTGCGTTTTGCCATAATATAATCCTTTACAAAATAAGGATTGACACCTATGGCGCTAGCCATTTCTCCGTCAGAAATTGATCCTAAATCATGAACTTGCAGAACCTTGGAGAAAAAATTAAATAACATGATTAGCATAGGTGCAGCCGGATTTTGCTTGGTATTCTCAGCAAAATAAAAAGCTATTTTCTGTCCCTTTTCGGCATTTCGCTGAACGATGGCTTTTTGATATTCGAAATAGTTATACTCTCGACTAATCCCAATAAACTTTTCAACTTCGTCTAAACCAATTTCTTTGCCCTGTGGTACATTGACGATTAGTTTATCCGCCTCATGGGCCATTCGTTTTAAATCAGTTCCAACAAAAGAAACCATTAAGTCCTGTGCATTGGCCTGAATATGTAAGGAATGTGATCCTAAATAATCCTTTAACCAAATTCCCAATCGGTCTTCACTGATCTTTTTGGAAGCCACTACAACTCCCTTTTTATCCAAGGGCGACAAAATTTTTGATTTATCCGTCAGTAAAGTTTTAAGAGTAAAAACAAGGATAGTAGACTCCGTAGGTCTTTCGCAATAATCTACCCATGCTTTCCAATCCGAATTCCCTTTTTCCTTGGCATCTGTTTTCCCTTTTACCATGGCTTCTAAAAATACCGCTTCCTTAACAATGATGACTTGTTTGTCAGACATCATGGGAAATCTACGAGCATAGGATATTACTTCACCCAAGCTTTGATCCTTTCCATACATCACAAATTGATTAAAGCTTTGTTGATCTGGACTCAACACCTTATTTTCAAAAGCATCAACTACCTGGTCTATGAAAAATGGCTCATCCCCGTGAATCAAATAAATCGGTGCCAATTTTTGTTGTTTGATGTCTTTTAATACGTCTTGAGCACTTTTTTGCATGGAAAAATAGAATTTATAACGAAATACAAAGCTAATCAAAAGCTTCTGTTCCAAAAATAATAATCAAAGTGCAACAAGCTTTACAAATTAATCCCGTAGGTTTGCTGCAAAATAGAACAATATGCAGATTAAACCGAACTCCGTAGTATTCATTTCATATCAATTATCCTTCCCAAATGAAGAAGGCCAACCAGAAGTGGTAGAGATTGTCGATGAAAATGAACCTATGGTATTTATTCATGGATTGAGTGGCTTACCAGAAGCTTTTGAAGCAAATTTAAATGGCTTGTCCGCCAATGATACCTTTGATTTCACCATTCAAGCAGAGGACGCCTATGGTGTGGTGGACCCGAACGCCATTATTGATTTACCAAAATCGATCTTTCAAATTGAAGGACAGGATACCAGCGATATGTTAAAGGTTGGAAATTTCATTCCAATGACCGACGACCAAGGAAACCGAATGCAGGGTATGGTAGTACAAGTAGGTCCAGAAACTGTAACTATGGATTTCAACCATCCTTTGGCAGAAAAAGATTTAATGTTCAATGGAAAGGTAATCAAGGTTCGCGAAGCAACAGCTGAAGAAATTGCTCATGGCCACGTTCATGGTGAGGGTGGGGTGCATCATCATTAATTATAAATGAAGAATGTAGAATGTAGAATTGCAATAGTATCCAAAATTCATTCTACATTCTTCATTCTACATACTACTTTCCAAATATTTCACCCTATTTTAGGTCCATTTCAGCGTAAGCCTCAACTTCCACGCCAAATTTGCGTAAGAAATCCACTCCCTCATCAGATGGAAGCCCTTTATAGGCTGCATAGGAATTTAGGTAAATTACGCGTTTAATTTTCATGCTGTAAATAATCCTTGCACATGATATACAAGGGGAGAGGGTCACATAAATGGTCGAACCCTCTACATCTGCCCCATTTTTAGAGGCATATAAAATGGCATTTTGTTCTGCATGCAAAGCCAAGGAGCAAGATCCTTTAGAATCTCTGGGACATCCTTCTTCTCCAAATTCATCATCGCAATTATGTGTTCCAGCTGGAGGACCATTGTATCCAATGGAAATAATACGAGTTTCTTTGGTCAGCACGCAACCTACTTGAGCACGCGTGCAATGTGATCTCAAAGCTAAATTTTGAGCTAATTCCATGAAAATCGCATCGAATGGAGGTTTATTCATACAGGTTAAAGAAACATTGAGATAAAATCAGGGAACAAATATCCGATTTATTTTTCAAATGAGGTAATGCAGGTGGCTTCGAGAACCTCAGCCACCTAATGTTTTAATGCATTCTACACCACAAAAATCTTTCTGAAGGTGTAAAGTTAAGGTTAAACAGGCGCCTGAGGCTCTCGAAGGCGCCGAAGAATCAAATTCAAAAAAGGTGGCTTCGAGGACCTCAGCCAACTTCAGTTGTAATAGTCATCCATAGTACACCAGATGGCGCCTGAGGCTCTCGAAGGCGCCTGAGGTGTCGGGAAGGTACTTACAACTAATTGATAATTTAATAAAGCCCCAGAAATTTAACCACAAGAAAAATTAAATTAGACACAAAAACCTAACCACATTTTTATGATTGGATATATGTATATATTAAGATGTAGCGATGATAGTTTTTATTGCGGAAGTACAAAAAATCTTGAAAAACGACTCAAAAAACATCAAATGGGTAGAGGGGCAAACCATACAAAAAATAGATTACCAGTAACTTTAATCTATTTTGAAATATTCCCCCGAATTGATTTGGCTTTTAATCGTGAAAAACAAGTTCAAAGGTGGAGAAGAGAGAAAAAAGAAGCTTTAATTAATGGTAATGTTTATTTGTTACCCAAACTATCGAAGGCATATCGAGAATTAGATAAATTATAAATCTAGATATTAGAAGAAATAATAAATTCATCAACAGGCGCCTGAGGCTCTCGAAGGCGCCGAAGAATCAAATTCAAAAAAGGTGGCTTCGATAACCTCAGCCATCTTTTGTTTTAATGCATTCTAAACAACAAAAATCTTTCTGAGCGTAAAAGTTAAGGTTAAACAGGCGCCTGAGGCTCTCGAAGGCGCCGAAGAAACAAATTCATAAAAGGTGGCTTCGAGCACCTCAGCCACCTTTTTTTTTAGAGCATTCCATACCACAAAAATCTTTCAGAGCGTAAAAGTTAAGGTTAAAAAGGCGCCTGAGGCTCTCGACAGCGCCACCTCTTCCAAAAACCACCACAAAAAAAAAGACAAACCCTTAAGTTTGTCTTCTAATTTACATGAAAAGTAGCGGGGAGCAGAATCGAACTGCCGACCTTTGGGTTATGAATCCAACGCTCTAACCATCTGAGCTACCCCGCCAAATTGCGTTGCAAAGGTAGCAGAAAGCGATTACAGTCACAAATAAATTCTTAATATTGATTAATTTTGTGGCAGATTTGGGATTTAGCTTAGAAATAATACCTTTGCTAAAGAGGACTAGAATTTTGTCAGTAAAGCCTAATCCATTAATAATTACATAATATGCCAGCAAACAATTTTGAGTTTGAATACGAGGTAAAAGCCTCTCCAAAAGTACTTTATCCATATTTAAGTACCGCTTCAGGACTACAACAATGGTTTGCCGACAAGGTTACCGTACCTAATGCCAGTACCTTTCATTTTTATTGGGATGACGAAAATCATCCTGCAACTTTAGTTCAGAGTAAATTGAATAAATTCGTACGATTCGAGTTTTTCAATACCAAAGATGATTCATCCAAAGGATTTATTGAACTGAAATTAGATGTAAGCGAACTTTCCAATACGACCTATTTAAAAGTAAGTGATAGTGCATCAACTTTCAAGTCGGACGATGATGCTGCCGAACTTTGGGATTATCTTTGCGATAAATTAAAAGAAATCGTAGGAAGCTAATTATGCGTAAAATAGATAAACTAGTCCTCAATGCCTTTTGGGGACCATTTGTTCTTACTTTCCTTATTGTCATTTTTATTTTCCTCTTACGATTGGTTCTCTTTTACTTTGCCGACCTGTTTGGAAAAGACCTAGGGGCCACCGTTTACGTCGAATTATTCTTTTATTTCTCACTCATTACCGTACCGCTTGCCATGCCCTTATCCATTTTGTTATCCTCACTGATGACATTTGGAAAATTAGGAGAGAATTTCGAATTGACTGCCCTAAAAAGTGCCGGTATTTCCATATTTCGTATTTTTAGGCCCATTTTTGTCACGACCCTGGTTATCTGCGTTTTCATGTTTTGGTTTGTCAATGTGGCATTACCCTGGGCCAACTTAAAAGGGTGGAGCTTGTTGTATGACATTAAAACTACCAAGACAACCCTCAACATAAAAGAAGGGATTTTCTACAATGACCTTCCCGGTTATTCCATCAAAGTGGCAAAAAAATTTCCGGATAATAAAACCTTAAAGTCACTCATCATTTATGACCATACAGGTAATGATGGAAACAGACATGTTACCGTAGCGGATTCTGCCCAAATGTATACCATATTAGACCGGAAATATTTGATTTTCGAACTATTCAATGGCAAAGATTACATAGAAGATGCCGACCGAGGCCCAGGAAATGACCTTTCCGAATTAGCCATACATAGTTTCAAACGTAGTAAAATAGTCATGTCACTGGCTGGATTTGATTTACAAAAAACCGAAGAAAACCAGTTTGCACACCACCAAATCATGCGAAATAACAACCAGTTGGCCGATGATGCCGACTCTTTGTCAAAAAACATTCGCAATATGAGAAAAGGATTCACCTTGGCTTCCAGCGTTTATTATGTTTATTTCAGAAAACCCGTAGGTGCCTCTTTAAGAAGCATGAATTTCAACACGAAATGGATAGGTCCCAAAATAGCCGAAAAAATTAAAATTAATAAGGACTATCGGCCTATGGAGGAAATGGCTAGACAAGAAGTTCAGAATTTAATTGCCTTTGGACAAACAAATGAAGTCAATTTAAACGAACGAGTAACCGAACTGAAAAAGACAGATTTAGAATGGCACCACAAGTTCACCAATTCCCTTGCTGTTTTGGTCATGTTTTTAATTGGAGCTCCTTTGGGTGCGATTATTAAAAAAGGTGGTTTCGGTATTCCAGTGGTAGTAGCCGTTTCATTCTTTATTCTAATGTATATTTTAACCCAACAAGGCGACAAAATGGCGAAAGAAGGGAAGGTGCTAGTCGAAATTGGTGCATGGATCTCTAACGGCATTTTAGCCCTAATTGGAGCTTATTTCTTACAAATTGCACTGAAAGACTCCCGACTATTTGAATCCGACTTTTATAAAATTCTTTGGGATCGAATAAAAACCTATTGGAACAATCGTAAGAACAAAGTTTCCACCCAAGCATAAGCAGGTATATTTGGAATTTCTCATTAAAATTCCTACTTTTGCAAATTAATTTTTCACAATTTAAAAACTGGTAAAAGATGTATTTGTCACCCGAGAAAAAACAAGAAATTTTTGAATCTAAAGGGAAAGCAAAGTCAAAAATCGATACTGGTTCTGCTGAATCGCAAATTGCGTTATTTACATTCAGAATCAATCATTTGACGGAGCACCTAAAGAAAAACAAAAAAGATCACAGCACTCGCTTAGGTCTTTTGAAATTAGTTGGTAAGCGTCGTCGTTTACTTGATTACTTAACTCGTACGGATATTACACGTTATCGTGCAATCATCGCTGAATTAGGTATTCGTAAATAAGATTAATGGCAGGGTTTCATTTCATGAAGCCCTGCTTTATTCATTGCGGTACAGTTTGAATCATCAAACAAACATCTTTATTCTACGCATAGGGCGTAGCAATTTATTCAAAAACGTATGTCATTCAACATTATTACAAAACATATTTCAATGCCTGACGGCAAGGAAATCCAAATCGAAACTGGCAAATTAGCCAAGCAAGCCGATGGAGCCGTTGTTGTCAAATCAGGAAATATGATGTTGTTAGCTACAGTAGTAGCCAACAAAGAGGCCAAAGAAGGAGTGGATTTCCTTCCATTATCTGTCGATTATCAAGAAAAATTTGCGTCGAACGGACGTATCCCTGGATCTTTCCTTAAAAGAGAGGCTCGCCTTTCTGATTATGAAATTCTAATCTCGCGTTTGGTGGACCGCGCTTTGCGTCCCACATTCCCAGATGACTATCATGCTGACGTGCAAGTTTTAATTAATTTGATTTCAGCTGACTCAGAAGTTTTACCTGATGCTTTTGTAGGTTTAGCTGCAGCGGCGGCATTGGCGGTATCCGATATCCCTTTCAATGGACCAATATCCGAAGTTCGCATTGCTAAAATCAATGGGGAATATAAAGTAAATCCTACCGTAAGTGAATTAGCCGGTGCCAGCCTAGAATTAATCGTGGCTGCCAACGAAAATGATATTTTAATGGTGGAAGGTGAAGGTGACGAAGTTTCTGAAATAGAAATGTTAGAAGCTTTGAAAATCGCTCACGAAGCTATAAAATTACAATGTGCTGCTTTAAAAGAATTAACTGTTGCGACAGATAAGACTGAAAAGCGTGCTTATTCACATGAAACACACGACGAAGAACTACGTGCTGAATTGTGGAAAAACTATTACGATAAATATTTGGCAGTAGCTAAGCAAGCTAATCCTAAAAAGGACGAGCGTAAAGCCGCTTTCAAAGCCATCGTTGACGAATATGTTGCTTCTTTACCGGAAGATCATACCGTGAACCTTTCATTGGCAAAACATTATTTCCACGATATCGAAAAAGAAGCTGCTCGTCAATTAGTATTGCAAGAGCGCTACCGTTTGGATGGACGTAAATTGAACGAAATTCGTCAAATTACTTGCGAAGTAGATTATTTACCTACTCCTCATGGTTCATCCGTGTTTACTCGTGGAGAAACTCAGTCATTAACTACCGTGACATTAGGAACTAAGATGGATGAGCAAATCATCGATCAACCTATGACACAAGGTTATAATAAGTTTATGCTGCATTATAACTTTCCAGGTTTCTCAACAGGGGAGGTAAAACCGAATCGTGGCGTAGGTCGTCGTGAAGTTGGTCATGGTAACTTAGCCATGCGTGCCATCAAGAAAGTTCTTCCTAAAATGGAAGATTTCCCTTATACCTTGCGTATTGTATCGGATATCTTAGAATCTAACGGTTCTTCGTCTATGGCCACAGTTTGCGCAGGTACCTTAGCTTTGATGGATGCAGGTGTAAAAATCAAAGCACCGGTTTCTGGAATTGCCATGGGTTTAATCTCCGACCCTAAAACAGGTAAATATGCCGTTCTTTCTGATATTTTAGGTGATGAAGATCACTTAGGTGATATGGACTTTAAAGTTACTGGTACAGAAAACGGTATCACGGCTTGTCAAATGGACATCAAAGTTCAAGGACTTTCCTACGAAGTTTTAGTGGAAGCTTTATCTCAAGCTAAAGAAGGTCGTTTACACATCTTGAATGAGATGAAAAAAGCGATTCCACAGGTAAGAGAAGATTTCAAGCCTCAAACTCCTCGTGCTACTGTTATCAAAATCATGAAAGACCAAATTGGTGCGGTAATCGGACCAGGCGGTAAAGTGGTTCAAGATATCCAAAAGCAATCAGGAGCTACCGTAACCATCGAAGAAAAAGAAGATGGTGGTTATGTAAGTGTATTCTCAGCGAATGGTGCAGCCATGGATCACGCGGTTAGAATGATCAAGGGTATAGTAACTATTCCAGAAGTGGGAGAAGTTTATGATGGTAAAGTAAAAAACATTCAAGCATTTGGTGCTTTTGTGGAATTTTTACCAGGAAAAGATGGTTTACTTCATATCTCTGAAATATCTTGGGATCGCATCGAAACCATGGATGGCGTTTTCAAAGAAGGAGACAAAGTGAAAGTAAAATTGGTAGAAGTAGACAAGAAAACAGGAAAATTCCGTTTATCTGCTAAAGTGTTATTACCAAAACCAGAACGTAGCTCAGAAAATTCTGACAACTAATATGTTATTTCATGGGTTATATGTTTTTATAACCCATTCATTCTTTTGTAAGCCCCTATGAGACAGCTAAAAATTAGCAAACAGATTACCAACAGGGAGAGTCAATCACTCGACAAATACCTTCAAGAAATTGGCAAGGTGGATTTGTTGACCCCAGACGAGGAAGTAATTCTCGCTCAAAAAATTAGAGATGGGGACCAATTATCCTTAGAACGTCTCACGAAAGCCAATTTACGTTTCGTCGTATCCGTAGCAAAACAATATCAAAACCAAGGACTTAGCTTAGGTGATTTAATCAACGAAGGTAATCTAGGTTTGATTAAAGCAGCGCAACGTTTTGATGAAACTCGTGGTTTTAAATTTATTTCTTATGCCGTATGGTGGATTCGTCAATCCATCTTACAAGCTTTAGCAGAACAATCTAGAATTGTTCGTTTACCCTTGAACCGTGTAGGTTCTTTGAATAAAATTTCAAAAACCTTTTCTGAGTTAGAACAAAAATTCGAACGTGAACCTTCTCCGGAAGAATTAGCCGAAGTTTTGGAAATCTCTACCGGTGAGGTAGTGGATACATTAAAGATCTCTGGACGTCACGTATCCATGGATGCACCTTTCGTGCAAGGAGAAGAAAATTCCTTATTAGATGTATTAGAAAATGACTCAGAAGACAAACCTGATTCGGGTTTGATCAATGATTCACTACGTAGAGAAGTTCAACGTGCTCTTTCAACTTTAACACAGCGTGAAGCCGATGTGGTAACTTTGTATTTTGGTTTGAATGGAGAACATGCTATGACCTTAGAAGAAATTGGAGAAAAATTCAATTTGACTCGTGAACGAGTAAGACAAATCAAAGAAAAAGCGATTCGTCGTTTACGTCACACTTCGAGAAGTAAAGCACTGAAAACATATCTTGGATAATTTAAAAAGCCTCTCACGAGGCTTTTTTTACCTATGGCCTTCCCCTCTGGACTTGTAGAACTAATCGAAACCTTTAGCCAGCATGGTGTAAATCAGGCTGTTATTTGTCCTGGATCTAGGAATGCACCCATCATGCTGGCGATAAGTCGACATGCAGCTATTCAATCCTTTTCCATCAGTGATGAACGCTCGGCTGGATTTTTTGCTCTCGGTTTAGCACTTAAATCTCATAAGCCAGTAATTCTTTGTTGTACCTCTGGTTCCGCTGCTTTAAATATGGCTCCTGCCATCGCAGAGGCTTATTTTCAGGAAGTACCATTGATAATTCTAACGGCAGACCGACCGCAAGAATGGATTGGACAGTGGGATGGGCAGACCATATATCAGGAACGAATATTTGGAGCTCATGCCAAACAATATTTTTCCTATTCAACTCGTTCACATGAATCTTCAGATGAACTTTGGCATAGAAATAGAATAGCCAATGACGCATTTTGGTCAGCCTTTTCTGTACCACAGGGGCCGGTACAGATCAATATTCCTATCCAAGAGCCCTTTTATCCGGAAAAAGGAGCAGCCTTAGCTCAAGCAAAACCAATCAGAAAAATCCAAAGATGGTCTGCTAAAAAATCCTTGGATATCAACATTAAAACATTTATTCAAAGGAATGTCAGTGCTTCCAATAAGATCCTAATCACGGTAGGACAAATGGCCTTGAACAAACAAATTCAAGACCTCATGGATGAATTGATGAAAAAAGGAATACCTGTTTTGGCTGATTCAATTGCCAATTTATCAGAAGTTGCCCTGGATAGCCATGATTTGATTCTAGCAAATTCGCAAAACTGGGAAATCCTACAGCCCGATCTTCATATTCACTTAGGTAAAAGTTTTGTTACCAAAAGAATCAAGCAATTTTTAAGAGCCAATTCTGAAAAGCAGGAATGGCAAATAAATCCTCATGCTCAGGCTCTTGTAGCTGATCCATTCAAAGGTTTACAACATCTGATAGAAGTGGATAAAATTGATTTTTTAAAGGAATTAGTCCAACTGAACATCCCAAATCAACAGCAATCATATTTTCAAGCTTGGAAAAATGCCGATGAAATGGTTTCAACCCAGCAAGTACAATCTACTTCTGGATGGAATGAATTACATATATTTCAGCAAATAGCTCCATTTCTTCCAAAAAGTAAGGCTGAAATTCATGTAGCTAATTCGCTATCTGTCAGATATTTAAATTGGATTAAATTCGTGCCAAAAGGCATTGAGGTTTTTGCTAATCGGGGAACATCTGGAATTGATGGTTGTTTGAGTACAGCCTTGGGTGCTGCACAAAGTAATTCCAATCTCGTGATTTCCATTATTGGTGATGTGGCATTTCATTACGATAAAAATGCATTCTGGAATTCCTATTTACCCAATAATTGGAGAATTATACTAATGAATAACCGTGGGGGAGGTATTTTTAGAAATTTGGATGGAGCTAAAGATTTACCTGAATTGGAAGAATTCATGGAAACTCAACAAGTTTTTCATGCAGAAAACGTAGCAAAGGATGCTGGAATAAATTATATCAGCGTTAAAAATGAAAATGAATTAGTTCACGCTCTAAAAAACTTCTTTCAAGAGTCCGACCGCGCAAAATTGATGGAAATCGAAACTAATTCAAGCATCAATGCTGCTGCTTTGGCACAATACATGGCCTTATTTAAGGGCTAATTCCTTATTAATTTTAGCTAAGTTTTTCAAAAATAGTTCATTGTTAGGTTCTATCTCTAGAGCTTTACGAACCCATTTTTCAGCTAATTTCCATTGCCTTCTTTCTATCTCCAAGTACCCTAAATTATTGTAAATCAAATGCTTATACTTTCCTTTAAGCAAGGCATGTTGAAATGCTTTTTCAGCTAAATCCAATTCACCCATGGTTTGTAATACCACTCCTTTATTGATCAATGCTTCCACCAAATTGCTATCTAACTGAATCGCTTTTTCATACGAAGCTAAGGCTTGGTTATTAGATTCCTTTTCAAAGAAAATATCTCCCTGCAAACGGTGGCAGGCTGAGGAATCAGGAAACAACTTAACTAATTTTTGTACCTCAAGCTCGGCTTCATCCAATCGCTTCATATTTTGAAGCATTTCAACCTTTTTAAATAATGCCGGACCAAATTTCGCATCTAATTCAACAGCCTCGGAGAAGTCGGTTAAAGCTTCCTCATTTTTTTCCAATTGCTCATAAATCAAGCCACGATTATAATACGCATCCGAAAAGTCCTTTTTCTTCAAAATCGCTTCGCTATACCATTTAATCGCCTCAAAATATTCCTTTTCTTTAAATTTTTGATTTCCTCGTAAAAAGAATTGAGTAGCTTCTTTTTTTTCCTTTTCAGAATCACAAGCTAATAGCCCCATAAAGAAGAGCATGCAAAAAATGGGACTAAGTCGTTTGATAGAAGACATGTGATGTTTTTAGTTTAGGCAATAAAAAGAATTCAATTTAAATAATTCAATTTTCATTCGCATCTTTGTGCCTCAAATTTAAATGAAATTATGGCATACGCAGAAATGTTGACCGATAAAGGGTTGATGAAAATTAAATTTTATGAGGAAGATGCTCCCATCCACGTGAAAAACTTCATTGATTTATCCAATAAAGGATTTTATGATGGAGTAACATTTCACCGAGTAATTGCTGATTTTGTGATTCAAGGAGGAGATCCAACAGGTACTGGTGCTGGTGGCCCAGGATATACTATTCCCTGTGAATTAACGGGTAACAATCAATTTCATGATCGTGGAGTTTTGTCGATGGCACACCGAGGACCAAATACAGGTGGTTCCCAATTCTTTATCTGTCATTCTAGAAACAATACAGCACATTTAGACCGCAAACACACATGTTTTGGTAAGGTGGTAGAAGGTTTAGAAGTGATTGATTTAATCCGCGAAGGAGATAAAATACAAAGTATTAAAATCGTAGAAGAGGCTTAGTATATGCATTTCATCAAAGAAATTCCCCACGAATCCATGCGAATTTCCTTGTTTGAATGGAACTCCAAATACATTTTAAAATTTGAAGCCCCTAATTTGGAACAAAGCTACAAATTTTCAGTCTTGGACTTTTCCTCTCAAAAAGAAATAGAGGAGCTGGCATCCAGCTCCTCCTTTCAAAATTTCGTCTTAAATAATTTCCATTCCATGTATGCCGAAATGGGCAAACATACGCTTTAGTTAATTTTACCCAACCATTTAGCACGTAAAGAATTTTGACCCTCGGTCAATTGATTCATCGTAGTCAGTTTAAAAGCAGCCATGCTTGATTGTCCAACTGGAACAGCAAAGGTTCTTTCTAATCCATCTCGACGAACCGTAAATAATAAGGTATCACCTATTTTTTTGTCTTTCAAAGATTTTTCAATGCTTTCAAAGGTTTCTGTATTGACTTTTAAAACTTCATCGCCCACATTTAAACCATAATCATAAGCTGTACTTCCTTTTAAAACACTTGTGATTTTACCTGCGGTTACGCTAAAACCTAAAAAAGGAATGGATTTTCCCACATTGGAGTCCGCCCAATCGTATCCAACCTCCTTAAATAATTGGGCATACTCGGGAGTTTTTGTTCCGTATACCCATTGTTCAAAAATCGTTTTTGCTGAAGTTCCAGCCACTTTTGAAAAAGCATTTTCTAATTCAGCATCCGTAAATCCTCGCTGTAATTTGACATAATAATTTTGGTATAAATAACGGAACACATCATCTAAATTGGCCTTTCCTTGACTCTGCTTAATCACCCAAAGGTTCAAGACTGTTCCCAAAACCGATCCTTTAGAATAATATGAAACAGTGGAATTACGGCTATTTTCATTAGGACGGTAATACTTAATCCAAGCATCCCAAGAAGCAGAGGCTGCAGATTCCACTTTGTTTCCTGGTGTATTTTCAACCGAAGAAATCTCATCAGCCACCGATTTCAAATAAGCATCCGTAGTCGATTGCCCTGAACGTTGTAAAATTAATGCTCCATAATAGGAAGTCATTCCCTCAGACAACCATAAATTATGGGTATAATTCTCATTTTCATAATCAAAAGGCCCTAGGGCTTTAGGACGAATGCGTTTCACATTCCATAAATGAAAATATTCATGTGATAATAAGCCAAGAATTCCGTGATATCCATTTTCCGTTTCGTAAGCAGTTCTTGACACTTGACATGTGGTAGAGTATAAATGCTCCAAACCACCCGTACCTCTTTGTAAATTGTGTATGATGAATAAATAATGATCACATGGATGTACACCTATGACGCGTGCCGCTTCTTCACACATTTTCTTTACATCGGCAATAAATTTAGTCGTGTCTACTTTGGCTTGACCATAAAATGCAATCTGATGAGGAATATTACCCACTTTAAATTGGAATACTTGATGATTACCAATTTCGATCGGAGAATCAATCAATTCATCTAAATTCTTAGCTTCAAAAGTATTCGGAGCTGTCTGCTTCATGGCAGTAGAAATTCGATGAAAGGATTTATGCGGGTTAATTTGAAGCCCCTGAGCTTGTTGAGCTAACTCATTCACATAAAGTAGAACAGAAGCAAGATTGATATAGCCATGCGTATCATCTAGGAAAGAAGTACGTACAGATAACTCAAATGCGTATACGTCATAACTGATACTCACTTGTTTTTGACCCTTACTGATGGGTACACGCCAAGTATTTTTATTGATTTTATCAACAGGAATCAATTGTCCATTTTTAAGGGTAGTCAAAGATTCCACGTTGCGAGCAAATTCCCGAATCAAATAAGAACCAGGAGTCCATGCTGCCATCTTAAAATCAATATAGGATTTGTTCCAGTGGGCTTGGCTTAGATCGACAGTCGTTTTAACTTGAAAGTAATGCGTATGCGGGGATGCCATACTGATTTCATGTCGTATAGCAGGGGAGGCACCAAAGCCTAATAGGTTGATTCCCAATAAAAGTGTGACTAATAGCCAGGAATTTCTAGTAAATTTTGTCATGAATTTTTTAAAAATTAAACGTTGATCAGGTGTAGGCCATAAAGATAAGAAAATCGCCTTAATCAAACTAAAATTGGCCATTGTATCCCCAAATTAGCCTAAATAAATTGGGAGTTCGCTACAATTATTTGGAAGAAAAATCGTATTATTGTAGTAATTGAGAATGCTGTAATCTTCTACAAATGAGAAAACAAAACCGTACACTTTGCTGGATTCCAGCTATTTTATTTTTCTTGCTTTCTTGGTCGGCAGTGGCACAACAAACCTTAAGTTTTGGGGATCAGACACTACACTTCCGACAGGCCAAAGAATATTTTGATTCAAAAAACTATGTTGCGGCCAAAGAAGAATTTTCAGCCTATCTAGCAAGTTTAGAGCCACTTAATAATGAGCAAGCGGGTCAAAAAGTCTTAGCTGAGTATTATATGACCATGTGTACCTTGTACATGAGTCAGCCTGAAGCAGAAATTGTAGCCGATCGTTTTGTAGCCAATTATCCAGAGCATCCTCAAGCTGTTAAATTAATGCGAGGTATTGGTAGTTTCTTTTACGACAACGGTGATTATAAAAAAGCCATCAAATATTTAAGTAAGTCCTCTGAGACTAATCTAGAAGCTAAGTTCAAACTGGCCGTTTCTTATTATCAATTAAAGGAGCTTAGAGAAGCATTGCCGCTGTTCAATGAAATTAAAGCTGAACCAGAGGAAGAATTTGCTTTTGCTGCAGCCTATTATGCTGGGGTCATTAATTTTGGAGAAAAGCGGTACGGTGAGGCCAATACAGACTTTAAAAAAGCCGAAGGTTCGAGCCGTTTTAGAAAAGATATCCCCAATTGGATAGCCATGTGCTACTTCCATGAAGGGAAATTTAATGAATTATTGAATTATGCTGAACCAATTTTAAAACAGAAAAAGCCTGGGTATAATCTAGATGAACTTTCTCTTTTAGTGGCTGAGGTTCAGTTTAAGCTCGCATATTTTGAAAAAGCAGCCATCAGCTACAGCCTATACAAGAAACTTAATCCCACTAAAATTACTCCAGAGATTCAATACCGCTTTGGATACTCTTTGTACAAAACCAATAAATTCAACGAAGCCTCAGACGAGTTGAAAGCCTTGGCAGTCAAAAAAGATACTTTGGCTCAATATGCAGCTTTCACTTTAGGATTATCCCAATTGAAGTCAGGAAATCTAGAAGCTACTTTGCAGGCTTTTGGACAAGCTAAAGCCTTGGCATTCAATGCACAAATACAAGAAGAAGCCTATTTTAATCATGCCAAAGTGTTATTAGACTTAGGTAAGGCAAGTGAAACTATTTATGCGATTCAAGAATTCAATAAAAAATACCCTAAGAGTAAGTTTTTAGAGGAATCCACTGAATTGGTAGCTGATGCCTTTATCCATTCCAACAACATTCAGGCTGCTTTGGATTATTTAAAAGGTTTGGCCAATCGCAATTCAAAATTAAATGCCGCATATCAAACCTTGACTTATAATTTAGGTGTAAAGGCATACAATGAAAACAAATTTGATCAGGCATTGGAATTGTTTCAAACCTCCTCAGAAAATCCAGAAAGTGCTGACTTGAAATTTCAGGCCTTATTTGGGAAAGGAGAGGCTTTGTCTCGACAAAAGAAATATGAACAAGCCATTCAGGTTTATTCTCCCTTATTGATAGGTACTCCACCAGTTGCTAAGCCCAATGACTTTTTACAAAAGGTACGTATGGGATTGGCCTATGCCTATTTCAACACCAAAGATTTCAATAAAGCCAATGTTTTATTTAAGGCCTATGTTGATCGCTTGAAGTTAAGTCCGGATGCTAAAAATAATCCAACCATCTTAATACGATTGGCTGATACATATTTAGTGTCTAAAAAATATGATGAAGCCTTAACCTATTACAACCAAGCCATAGATTTGGCCAAAACAGAAAAGGATTATGCCTTGTATCAAAAAGGAGTAACCTTGACCTATTTGAACCGCGACAATGAAGCAAAAGCTAGTTTCAAACAACTAAGAACTTCATTCCCTAATTCAAAATATGTGGATGATGCTGCGTTCCAAGAAAATGTCATTTCATTTAATACCAATAAATACAAAGAGGCCATTGTTGGTTTTAGCGATTTGATTGAGAACAATCCGAAAAGTCCATATTTTACCCAAGCCTTACTTAAACGTGCACAATCTTATGCCAATACCAATCAGCATGAATTGTCTATCGTTGATTACAAGCGAATCATCCAGGAGTTCCCAACAGATAAAACGGCTAAAGATGCCTTGGTGGGGCTTCAAGAGGAATTAAATGAAGTAGGTAGGCCAGAGGACTTCGGTCAATTATTAGGAAACTTTCAGAAAAACAGTCCGGATGAAGCTGAAAACGTGGATTTAGAATATCGCGCTGCCAAAGGGATATATTTAGGTGAAAAATACGATAAAGCCATTGCTCCATTGAAAGCCTTTATTGAGAAGTATCCCAATAATGAGAATTTAGTGGAAGCTACTTTTTTAATTGCCGATGCAGCTTATCGTACCAATAATAAACCAGAAGCTTTGATTTTCTACAAAAAGATGATTGAACAAAATGTTCATCCTCAAATTAATAAGGCCATTCAACGTAGCGCTGAAATGGAATTGGAAAATAAGAACTATTCTGCATCAGCCAATTGGTATCATGTGTTTAAGACAAAATACACAGGACCTAAAGACCAGATTTTAGCAAACAATGGCCTATTGACAACATTCCTAGCGGCCAATATGCTAGATTCTGCTGCTTATATAACCGATGAATTAATTCAGTCAAAAGATATCCTCGAGGAGGATAAAGCCAAATTGGCAGAAAAAATGGCAAATACTTTTGAGGCAGGGGGTGATGTAGTAAATCAAAGGAATTGGTTAGGCATAACCACCAATTTGGATAAAAATGATATAGGAGCTGCGGCCCAATTGAAACTAGCTTCGTTGTTATTCAAGGAATCTAAATTTAAAGAATCCAGTGAAATGATTTTAGATAAATTCAGAAATACTTATTCCGAAGCTTCTGACGCTATTTTGGGTAAAGCTTATATTTTATTGGCAGATAATTTCATAGCATTGAAAAATATACCACAAGCGAGAGCCACTTTAAAATCCATCGTAGATAACTCCAGCGATGCCGAAGTAATACAAACTGCGAAAACTAAATTAGAAAGCTTACCCTTAAAATAAAATAAGATGAGATTCAATCGAACAGCTAAACAAGTACTATTCACTGCTACATTCGGACTCTGCTTAGGCACATTTGAGGGTTTTGCCCAAAAAAGAGAAGGCTCTATCCAGGATGAAGCCATCGAAGTAGAAAAGACTCGAAAAATAGAATTACAGCCTCAGGTATCTCGCGGCTTTGACCCATTGGAAGAAGCTCAAGATTTGCGCAAGGACCGTAAAATGAAATACGATTTAGTGGACAGGAAATGGGAGGGTACTCAATTACCCAAAATCAGCACCTCCGTAGTGGATCCCAGAGAAGGAGATGAGTTAACCTCTTCCTATGGGCCAAAATTCAAAAATGTATTTAAGGTAGGTGCCGGAAATTACGGACATACCTTAATGAATGCCCATTTCGGATTTACTCCAAATGAAAATTCTTTCCATGGATTATATGTAAACCACGACGCCAATCGTAGAGGACCCGTTGCAACGAGTTTTTCTGGTAGAAACGAAAATGAGATTAAGGTATATAGTAAAACTTTTACACCTTCTTATTTATTAAATGGATCAATAGGCTATAAAAGGGTAGAAGCAAATTGGTATGGAAGACCTGAAGAACAATTCAACAACATGGCCAATGGGACATTTGGGGTATATTATGACCGATTTAATTATGTAGGAAGCATTTCAAGTGCCAAAAAAGATGCAAAATTTGACTATATCGCCACGTCAGGTTTAACCATGATGTCTACTTCGCAAAATGAAAGAGAATGGATCTGGGATAGTAAAATTCAAACCGTATTAACCATCAATGATAACTTGTCGGCACATTTCTCCGGGGATATGACCATGAGCGAATATGCAAGTTTAGAAAATAACCGAAGAGAATTATATCGTGTAAAGCCAAGCTTTTTCTACAAGAATGACCGGGTATCCATTCACGCAGGTATCAATGTAGTTAATGAGAAAGATAAATTGCGAAGCCTAAATTCCACCAGTTTATTCCCTGTAGTTAAATTGGATTATAAAGCTGCCAATTTTATCCACTTTTTCGCAGGTTTAGGAGGAGATACTTATTTCAATACCCTAAGTCAAATGGTGGCACAAAATCCTTGGTTGAGAAATCGAATTGATTTAAGAAACACCCCTCAAACGGCCAATGTTTTTGGTGGATTTAAAGGATCCAATGAACGTAGTTTTGATTTTGAATTTAAATTCATGTATTCTGAGTTCAGTAATTTGTCCTTTTTTGTCCCTAGTTCAGCTGATAGTTCAAAATATGCTATTGTTTATGCTGGTGATTTGAAAAAGGCACAAGTGATGAACTTCTCCGGTCAATTTAATTACCAATTGAATGAGCGGTTTTTATCGGTATTGAAATACGATATCAATCAGTATGAAAATTTAGGTACTTTAGAAAAAGCCTATCACCGACCAGCGATGAATATCTCTTTCACCAATTCCATCACGTTTAAAGATAAAATCATCATTTCACCTGATGTATTTTATATGAACGGACTTTATGGTTTGAATCCTAGAACCAATACTGCAGTTGCCATGAAAGACATCATTGATTTGAATTTAAAAGTGAATTATTTAATCACTAAAAAGTTCAATGCAGCAGTGAGCGCTAATAATTTACTTGGAAAAAATTATGAAAGGTATTTATTTTACCCTTCACAAGGATTAAACTATACCGTAAGCGTAGCTTATTCATTCTAATATGACCCTTAATAACTCCATTGTCAACTTAATTGAAACCTTACTCTATGAGCATGACTGCATCATTATTCCCAATTTTGGGGGTTTTGTGGTCAATGTTAAAGATTTTGAATTCAATGCCAAGGAGGAAATCATTTACCCTAGAAAAAGATGGATTGCCTTTAATGAGCGACTTCGTTCAGATGATGGTATTTTGGCTACCGCTTGGGCAAAAAAGGAGGGAATCAGTCATAAAATTGCTTTTGACCAAATCAATCAATTCAGTAAATCATTGAAAGATTTGCTCATGTCAGAGCAACACATGGTTTTAAACAAGTTAGGGACATTCAGCCTAACAGCTGAATCTAAAATCGCGTTTACACCAAATCCTGATCAAAATTTCGATTTAAGTCAGTTTGGACTAATGCCCGTAGCTTTACCAAATTCGCCTAGTATTTCCAAGCCGGTTTTGATTGAAAACCCAATAGAAAAATCCATGTCTTTGCATGAAGAGATAAGCGAAGAGGAATTGGAGGAGATTCAAGAGGAATTAGCACCTAAAAGAATAAGTACCAAAGTCTACGTGTATGCATTACTAGCCTTTATATTGGGCGGTCTTAGTGCCTATTTTTTAACAGAACCCAATTCTCGTTATGTAAATAGTTCTTTAAGCCCCTTTAGTATTAAAATTAAAAAAGAAAAATCTGCTCCGGTTCCTACAGAAACAAAAGCCTTTGTTCCAACAGAAAAAGAGATTCCTGTTGATTCACTTGTAGATGCGCCATTGGAAGAACCTAAAAAAGCATTATCAGAAGGCCCTACGAAAGATGCAACTGAGAAAGTTTATTTAGTGGCTGCGAGTTTTTTAACTCAAGCCAAAGCCGAAATGGCCATTCAAGAATTAAAGTTGAAAGGTTTTGATCAAGCTGTAATATTACCTAAAGACGAAGACGCCATCCATTTTCGTGTCAGTATTGGTACAGAAGCCAGTATGGAAGCTGGATATAAAAAGGCAGCTGAATTAAAAAGCCAAAAGAAATTAGACATTTGGGTGTTTAAACCATAAGCATATGAATAGCGTTCTCGCACAGAAAGAACTTGAGAAAAAAAATCAGTTAAAAGCATTAGTAATCACCATTTTAATCAATGGAGGGCTATTGTTACTTTTCTGGACTTTAAATATTTGGTCAGGCGATGAGGTGAAAATGGAAATACCAGCTGGTGGTTTTGAAGTGAATTATGGTAATACGAATGAAGGGGGTGGGGATATTCAAACTCATAATCAAGCCAATGATTTACTCAATGAAGTTGAATCAAAACCTGCTGATAAAAAAGTAGAGCCTAAGAAGGAAATTGTTAAGACTACGCCTACCAAGGAGAGCCCCTTATTGAGTTCAACAGTAAAAAGTACCGTAAAAATTGCTGATAAACCAGCTGAAAAAACGGCCGTTCAACCTCCTAAGCCGGTTGTTGAGGAGCAACCTAAAATAGATGAATCCGCATTATTCAAAAAGAAATCAAGCAGTAATGGTACCCGAGGTACCAGTGATGCTGCTGGTGGAAATTCCAATGGAAATGATAAAGGTAAAATTGGTGACAAAGGTCAATTAGACGGAGATATTAATAATTCAGCCATTTATTCCGGACAAAAAGGAAAAGGTGGGGGCAGTGGTGGAGGAATTGGTGGTGGAAATGGAGTAGCCTTAAATATGACGGGCTGGGCATTAGCCTCTAGACCACAAGTCAATGACGATTCGGATGAATCTGGCATCATTCGTTTTTCTTTAAAAATTGATGAGAGTGGCAACATTATTTCCCTAAGAATCATTGAAAATACCTTATCGGCCTCGGTGGCTCAGAAATACAAAAGAGCCGTAGAAAAATTAAGTTTTAAACCAACCTCAGCTGGGGAGCGTCCTGAGGTTTCTACAGGAACCATTGTATTTAAAATCAATTCGAAATAATTCTTTTTCATCATCGAATGGATTATAAAGAAGTCATAGCTTTTTTATACAGCCAATTACCCGTATTTCATCGGGAAGGGAAAAAAGCTTTTAAACCTGGACTAGGGAATATACAGCAGCTTTGTGCCCGACTAGGAAATCCACAAGATTCATTCCCATCCTTGCATATTGCTGGAACCAATGGAAAAGGGAGCTCTTCTCATTTTATGGCTTCCATTTTACAGGAGCATGGCTATCGAGTAGGTCTTTATACTTCACCTCACCTCAAATCATTTACGGAAAGGATTAAAATAAATGGACAAAATGTCGCGGAAGATTGGGTGGTTGATTTTGTAGAAAAAAACATTCAGCTCATTCAAGATATCAAACCCTCATTTTTTGAATGGACTGTCTTGATGGCCTTTTCCTATTTTAAAGAACAACAGGTTGATTGGGCTATTATTGAAACTGGTCTTGGTGGACGATTGGATTCAACCAACATCATACAGCCTAAAGCTTGTTTTATCACCAATATCAGCTGGGATCACCAAGATATTTTGGGAGACCGGCTTGAATTAATTGCAGCAGAAAAAGCAGGGATCATTAAACAAGGCGTTCCCATTTGTATTTCAGAAAGACAATCATTTTCAGAAAATGTATTTCTAGAGAAGGCTAAGGAAATGAATTCCTCAATAGTTTTTGCTGAAGACCAAATTCAATGGACTGGCATTACTCATGAGCAAGATAAACTACGGCTAATTGGAAAATCTAAGCAGCAGGAGAAATTCGAAATTTTATCACCTTATGCAGGAGAATATCAAGTAAAAAACATTGCTGGTGTATTGGCCTGGTGTGAGCAAATTCAATCACAACATATCATTCCATTGGAATGGACAAAAATTATTCAAGGTATTGAAAAATCAAAAATCAATACCCAATTACACGGTCGATGGGAGCAAATTCAGAAAAATCCATGGATAGTGGCCGACACAGGACATAATGAAAGTGGAATAAGCCAATTATTAAGTCAAGTTGAGCGTCTCAATCAGGGTGATCTATGGATTATCTTAGGAATGGTGGCGGACAAAGATATTCACAAAGTTTTGAAATTATTTCCAAAGAAAGCTCATTATATTTTCTCCCAAGCACAAAATCCAAGGGCCCTTTCAGCTGAAAATTTACAAGAAATGGCACTAGAGCACGGATTAGTGGGTATATGTGAGAAGGATGTCAATAAGGCCATAGATTTGGCCAAAAATTCGACACAGAAAAATGATTTTATATTAATTACTGGCAGTACCTATTTGGTGGCTGAAATAAATGCGTAAGTTTTGAGTAGAAGAAAAGAATTTAAATATGATTTAGCCATCAAATCTCCCTGGGTTATTCAATCAGGAAAAGATTTTTTTGATGCTTGCCGAGGAAAATGGAGATCAAGTTATTTTCAAAATACGAATCCCATCGTGTTGGAATTAGGCTGCGGAAGAGGAGAATATAGTTTGGGTTTGGCCAAATTATTCCCAAATAAAAATTTTATAGGTATCGATATCAAAGGGGATCGCTTGGCAGCAGGTGCTAGGCAAGCTGAAGCAGAAGGACTAAAAAATGTGGTATTTCTGAGAATTCACATCCAACATTTACCTGAATTCTTTGACGAAAATGAAGTTGATGAAATTTGGATTACATTTCCTGATCCTCGGCCCAAAGACCGTGATGAAAAAAAGCGGTTAACTTTCCCATTTTTTTTAGATAAATATCAAACAGTTTTGAAAAGTCAAGGTATCGTTCACCTGAAAACTGATTCAGATTCCTTGTTTGATTATTCACTTGAACAATTAGTCAAAGCTCCTTGGCAATTACTCATCCAGACTTGGGATTTATATCAATCGGAATGGAATCAAGATCATTTTGGAATTAAAACCCGATTTGAAGATATCTTTTATCGAAAAGGATTTTCAATCAAGTATTTACGGGCTATCAATAATAAATAAAAAAGGGAGGCAAGCCTCCCTTTTTTGTTGTATGTTTTAATGATTATCCTACGCGAGCAATTAAATCTGCTGCACGAGATGAATAACCGTATTCATTATCATACCAACCTACTACTTTCACTAAAGTTCCCATAGTAGAAGTTAATTTTGAATCAAAAATACATGAGTGAGAATTACCAATGATATCGATAGATACGATTTCATCTGTATTATATTCTAAGATTCCTTTCATTGGACCTTCTGCTGCTTTTTTAACAGCTGCGTTAATCTCATCTGCGCTTACTTCTTTTTTCAAGATAGCAGTAAACTCGGTAACAGAACCATCTGGAGTAGGAACACGCATGGATGAGCCATCTAATAAACCTTTCAAGTGAGGTAGTACTAAACCAACCGCTTTAGCTGCACCTGTAGAAGTAGGAATAATAGAATAAGCAGCTGCACGCGCACGACGTAAGTCAGCATGTGGAGCGTCTTGTAAGTTTTGATCAGCAGTATAAGCGTGGATAGTCGACATATATCCTTTTTCCAAACCAAATGCATCATCTAAAACTTTAGCCATAGGAGCTAAGCAGTTAGTAGTACAAGAAGCATTGGAAATAATTGTCATATCATCCGTTAATGTATCTTCGTTTACACCCAATACAACTGTAGGAACATTTCCTTTAGCAGGAGCTGAGATAATAACTTTACGAGCACCAGCGGTTAAGTGTTGGCCTGCGCCAGCTTCATCAACGAAACGACCTGTAGATTCTAACACCACGTCTATTCCTAAAGCACCCCATGGCAATAATTTCGGATCACGCTCAGCTAATGCCTTGATTGACTTTCCATTGACAGTAATAGAATCAGCATCAGAAGTCACAGTTCCATTGAAACGACCGTGAACAGAATCATACTTCAACAAATGGGCCAGCGTGGCGTTGTCTGTTAAATCATTGATCGCAACAACCTCGACATTTTCCTTTTCTAATAATCTACGAAAAGTAAGTCGACCAATACGACCAAATCCATTAATAGCTACTTTAATTTTTTTCATTGATACAAATAATTTGATTTCAGATTAAAATCAAAAATAGCCATTTTTCCCCAATTCTCAAAAATTGGACGATAAATATATGTTTAATCGCAAAGAAGGCACTTTATACAAAAGTAAACACCTCGATAAATATTTATCCATTTGGCTAATTAAATAGATTTTTGTAAAAATTTCATTGGATACGTTTTTTATTCAAGCTTTTTTTGCATATTTACATATACCAATGACTCGGCAAAATCAGCAGGGTAGGGGCGTGACAGAATGTCACTTGTCTTTTTAGCTAATTTCTAGCTCGTTTTTCACCAAATTTTATTTTGAACAATTTATCAACTATCTGATAATCAATCAATTAACTTATTAAAGTTGAAGTTAAATTTTAGTAAGTTTTTTGGCGGTTTTATACATTAAACACATTTTTCCAGTAGATAATTCCATGGCCATATTGATTATGCAGGCATTTTCTACGTTCTTTGTATTATCAAATTTTGCATACATATTATATGAATTCATTAGAAAATATCATTCAATCAGCTTGGGAAGACACTTCCTTGCGTCAAAACCCGGAAGTTATTCAAGCCATAGAAGAAGTGGTTGAAAAGGTCGATAAAGGAATCCTTCGTACAGCAGAGCCATTAGCTGATGGAAGCTGGCAAGTAAACGAATGGGTTAAGAAAGCTATTGTAATGTATTTCCCTATTCGTCAGATGTCAGTAAGTGAGGTAGGTATCTTTGAATACCACGACAAAATGCGTTTAAAATCTAATTACAAAGAATTGGGTGTACGTGTGGTTCCTCCGGCGGTTGCCCGTTATGGCGCCTACTTAGCTAAAGGAACTATTTTAATGCCATCTTATGTCAATATTGGTGCCTATGTAGATGAGGGAACGATGGTTGATACCTGGGCAACAGTTGGAAGTTGTGCTCAAATTGGTAAACACGTCCATTTAAGTGGTGGTGTGGGCATTGGTGGCGTATTAGAACCACCTCAAGCTGCCCCAGTAATCATTGAAGATGGAGCCTTTATTGGTTCTCGTTGCATTGTGGTGGAAGGTGCCCATATCGGTAAAAAAGCCGTTTTAGGGGCAGGTGTAACCATCACAGGTAGCTCTAAAATCATTGATGTAAGTGGTCCAGAACCCGTAGAATACATTGGTTTTGTCCCTGAAAATTCCGTGGTTATACCTGGAAGTATTCAAAAAACCTTTGCTGCAGGAACTTATGGAGTACCATGCGCTTTAATCATTGGTAAAAGAAAAGAAAGTACAGATTTAAAGACATCCTTAAATCAGGCCTTACGTGAAAACAATGTAGTCGTTTAACGTCAGAAATTGAATACCTTTACACCCGGCTAATCACCGGGTTTTTTTATGGAAAATGAATTAAAAATTGGGGAATACAATCGACTAAGAATCGTAAAAGAAGTCCCCTTCGGATTATATTTAGATGGTTATGAGGATGAAATACTTCTACCATTACAGTATGTACCAGAAAGCTATGAAATAGATGGCTTTATCGATGTATTCATCTACCGAGATTCTGAAGATCGGATTATTGCTACTACGCTAAAACCTCTAGCGACGATTAATCAATTTGCGTTTTTGGAAGTTAAGCAGGTAACCCCCATAGGTGTATTCCTAGAATGGGGCCTCATGAAGGACCTATTAGTTCCATTTGGTCAACAATGGGAAAAGATGTCTGTAGGCAAATCTTACCTAGTATACGTTTACCTAGACCCACAAACCGATCGAATTGTAGCATCTGCCCGCATAGATAAGTTTTTATCCTTGCTGGATGATGTTGAAGAATTCACCATAGGTCAAAAAGTACAAGCATTACCATTTGAATATACCAACTTGGGAATTAAATGCTTGGTAAACAATTGTAAACTGGGTCAATTATTCAAAAATGAAATATTTACAAATGTTAAACTTGGTAATTTAATTGATGTTTACATTGATAACATCCGTGAAGATGGTAAATTAGACTTACGCATTGAGCCTACTGGTATTCAACGTATGGATTCACAAAGGGAAAAGATTATGGAAGCCATAAATTTACATGGTGGTGTATTAAACCTTCATGACAAAAGCCCTGCTGAAGAAATATATGAGCAATTAGGGATGTCAAAAAAGGATTTCAAAAAGGCTATTGGAGGTTTGTACAAAAGTAAACTCATTTCACTTGGTAACAATTGTATAATTAAACTATAAACATTTGTAACGCAATTAAAATTTGCTTTTCTATTTTATAAATTTAACTTTGTAATCCCGTTTGAATTTTTACAAAGATGAATTTAAGTCAAAAGATAGAATTGTTAATTCAGAGAAAACAGATTAGTTCTTCTCAGTTTGCTGACAAGATTGGTATACCACGAAGTAGTGTATCCCATATCTTGTCTGGTAGAAATAAACCTAGCTTAGATGTTGTTCAGAAAATACTAAAAGCATTTCCTGAGCTTACGGCAGAGGAATTATTATTTGACGATCGACTACTCTCCTTAAATTCGTCAGCTGCTCCTAAATTAGATCTGACTCAGAGTAGTCCATCTCTTTTTGACGCTCCGCAAGCAAGCCCTTCAGAATCGAATAAAAATTCTTTGGCTGAACCTACCATCGTACAATCAAATCTCAGGCGGAACAGAGAAAGCACTAAAAATAATACGGGAAATACATCAATGGAGATGAATGTTAGCCAAACAGCCGCTTCCTTTGTTCCAAGCAATCACTTGACTAAAAAAATTGAACGCGTTATACTATTTTATTCGGACGGATCCTTTTCAGAAAGCAAGCCAAGCGAATGATAAAAAACTTAACTAATTAATTCCTGCTGTTCTAACATTCCTGTTGTTCTATTAATTAACATTTATTAACCTGGTTATTAACTTATCCACGACTTATCCACATTCGTGCACAATTGTATTTTGGTTCACCAATATTTCAACATTTTGATATAATAATTCTTAAAATTTAATAGGAACTAAGGTTTTGGCTTATACTTATCCACATGTTTCTGTGGATAAGTCGTGGAAATGTGTACAAAAGGAAACTGAATTGTACTATTTTCTCTAAAATCCAACATTTGTATCGGGAGAGATCTGCTGAAGATGTGGATAAAGCTTCGATTTTAAGGATTTACTTTAATCAATTAATTGATTAATTTTATTCTATTAGATATACTATATGAAAAAAATCGATTCCTTAAATCAAGTTGCCTTATTTCATGAAACTTTTGGAGCACCTATATTGGCTCAACCATGCATTCCTTCAGAAGAACGATGCAAATTACGAGTGAGCTTATTGGCAGAGGAATTGGAAGAGTTACAACAAGCTATCCAAGACCGTGATTTAGTGGAAATAGCCGATGCTTTGTGTGACCTTCAATATGTACTTTCAGGAGCTGTTTTAGAATTTGGCTTGGGTGAAAAATTTGTTGATTTATTCAATGAAGTCCAACGATCAAACATGTCCAAAGCATGTAAAAGCCTGGAAGAAGCTGAAAAAACGGTTGAATATTACTTCTTGAAGGATGGAACAGAAGCCGAAATCAAGGAAGAACATGGGTTGTGGAAAGTGTACCGTAAATCTGATAATAAAGTATTAAAATCAATAGCTTATTCACCGGCGAATTTAAAAGACATCATTGGATGATACGAATCTTACTCATAGAAGATGAACCCAAAACTGTTCAATCCTTAAAAAGAGGATTGGAGGAAAATAACTATGAAGTAGAAGTGGCTTACGATGGCCTCATGGGGAAACAATTAGCTACTAGAAATACCTACCAGCTGATTGTATCGGACATTATCATTCCAGGAATGAATGGAATTGAATTATGTAAAGAATTACGAAGCTTAGGAATTCAAACTCCAATTTTGATGTTAACTGCCCTAAGTACCACGGATGACAAATTGATTGGGTTTGAAGCTGGTGCAGATGATTATTTAGCCAAACCTTTTGATTTTAAGGAGTTTATGGCTCGGGTTAAAGCCTTGATTAAGCGTTCCAATCAAACTCTGGTAGACTCTCAAGTGCTAAAATTTGCTGATTTAGAGCTTGATCTTACTAGTAAATTAGTCACCCGATCAGGTCAAAAGATTAACCTAACTGCCAAGGAATTTCAATTATTGGAGTACTTCCTCAAGAACCAGGAAAAGGTGATTTCAAAGGCTGAAATAGCAGAAAATATTTGGGAGGTGGAAGATGAAAATTCATCCAACCTGATTGAGGTATATGTGAATTACCTACGTAAAAAAGTGGATAAAAATTTTCCAAGTAAATTGATTCACACGCAATTTGGAATGGGGTATATCCTCAGACAAGAATAAAAAAATATGCAGATACGTTCCCGATTGACATATCAGTTTACCTATTTGGTGTCGGCGATTTTATTCGTATCCTATCTGATTATCTATATTTTCTCCCAACAGAACTATAAAGAAAATTTTTACAGTCGACTTCGTCAAAAGGCTAATACGGCTGCCGAATTATTGGTCAATGTAAATCAAGTAGATTCCAAGCTATTGCGTATCATTGACCGAGCCAATCGTGATATCCTTTTTAGGGAAAATATCATGGCCTATGATACTTGCAATGAGCGCATTTATCGATCTAATGACACTATTTCTTTCCATATCGATGTCAATCGAGTTAAAGAAGTTCGCCTCAAAAAGGAAGTCCGATTTGCACATGAGGATATTGAGATTTTGGGAACGGTTTTTGCTACGCCTGAGGGAAGGATTGTTGTTTTTGCAGGTGCTGTAGATCAATATTCGGCGGAAAATGCCAAAGACTTAAAAAACATCCTAATAGCTCTATTTTTGCTATTTGTATTTATTGTCGTGATATCTGGTTGGTTTTTTGCTGGCAGAGCAGTAAATCCCATTTCAGAGGTCATCAAACAAGTTGATCACCTTTCACCCAAACGCCTTGAAGAAAGGCTGGAATCCTCTGATTCTGAGGATGAAATAGGGAAGATGGTATCAACGATCAATCGCTTATTAGAACGCATTGAGAATGCCTTTAAATTGCAAAAAACCTTTATAGCCAATGTTTCCCACGAACTTAAAAATCCATTAACGAAGATTTCTTCTCAACTGGAAGTGAGTTTGTTGAAAGAAAGAGCCGCAGAGGATTATAAAGAAACCATAGCATCTGTATTAGAGGATACCCAGGAGTTAGCCGCCATTACTGAATCTTTATTGGAATTAAACAAAATTAGTGTTTCTGATTACCAAGCAGGTTTCCAATTAATTCGAATTGATGAAATAATTTGGGAAGCTAGAAGCTTAACTCAAAAGCTAAATAGTCACTATAAAGTAAGTATTGACACATCATTCATGCCAGATGATGAGGAAGAACTTATGATACGTGGTGATGAAAAGCTGATATTAACAGCCATTAAAAATTTAATGGAAAATGCCTGTAAATTTAGTCCTAAGCACTGTGCATTTGTGGGATTAAGAGTTTACCATCATACCATCAATATCCGCGTTAAAAACGAAGGAAAAGGAATTCCTAAACCTGACTTACCATTTATTTTCCAACCATTTTTCAGAGGCGAAAATACAGCCTCATCTAAAGGATATGGAATTGGGCTATCTTTGGTCGAACGCATCATTCATTTACATAATGGAACTATTCAAGTTCAATCTAATCCCAATGAATGGACTGAATTTACGATGTCTTTGCCACAGACGAAACCATAATTATCAGGATGAAATACAGATATAAATAACCAAATCAATTTGTTATATAATTTATATTATGTTAAATAGGTATTTCTTTATTGAATATATATTATTTTAACATCCCTGGATTTAAATCCAGGGCTCGTTATCCAGGGCTCAAGCATTTTTCACCACAATTTGTATACCGGAATTGGATTTTAATCCATGGATCACGCGTTGTCACCATAATTTCATTACCAGCCCTGGATTTAAATCCAGGGCGTAAATCCATGGCATAAATCAATGGATCAGGCGTTTTTCACCATAATTTCATTCCCAACCCTGGATTTAAATCCAGGGCTTGTATCCATGGCTCAAGTATTTTTCACCACAATTTGTATACCGGAATTGGATTTTAATCCATCGATGAGGCGTTGTCAGCATAATTCCATTCCCAGCCCTAGATTTTAATCCATGGATCACGCGTTTTTCACCATAATTTCATTTCCCAGCCCTGGATTTAAGTCCAGGGCGTAAATCCATGACATAAATCAATGGATCAGGCGTTTTCACCATAATTTCATTCCCAGCCCTGGATTTAAATCCAGGGCGTAAATCCATGGCGTAAATCAATGGATCAGAGGCGTTTTTCATCATAATTTCATTATCAGCCCTGGATTTAAATCCAGGGCTGATATCCAGGGCATAAATCCTTAACTGAAGCCTAATAAAAAAGGCCCAATCTAACGATTAGGCCTTTTTATTGGTAATTTTGAACATTATTTGTACACCAGCCTGGATTTAAATCCAGGCTGGTGGTAATAGACTATTTCAACTCAGCCAATTTACTTTCCAACTTAAGTTCGCGGTAAACTTGCTTTAAGATTTCCTTTAAATCCTCATCTTTTTTAGTAGCATATGCTTTTTCAAAGAATGGTAATGCTTCATTGTATTTAGCTGAAATTTGAGCTTCTACATTTTTACCTTCTTTCTTATATGTTTCCATATCCATCGCATTTACTTTCTTCTTGATTTCAGCAGCCTCATTGTAACGGAAAGCTCCCATTTGATACAAGGCATCATAGTAATTTGCATCAATAGCCAAAGCTTTGGTGTAGAAACCTGGAACTTCAGATTTTAATGCATCTATTTTAGAATTTAAATCTGCCAATTTAGCCGTGTTTTGAGCGGCATCCCCTACTTCTGCTTCTGCCTTTGCCAACTCCCCTTTCAATTCCTCTAATTTACCATTTTGCTCTTTAACGGTTCCGTCTAATTGGTTTATTTGAGCCGTAATAGCTGCTTTTTGCTTTGGCTGTGCTGTTTTTAATTTAGCTTTATTACGCGTAATCTCCTCCGTGAAGGCTGCTACTTGCTCTTTTTGAGCAGCAATTTTACGCTTAGCTTCGTCAACTTTAACAGCCTTTTCAGAAATTTTACGAGCATCATCACTCAAACCATTGATTTTGTTCTCATACAATAAACCAATGTTCAATAAAGACATAGCATCTTTAGGATCAGCTGCAATAGTCTTCTTCAATTGATCGATAGCCTGATCAATGCGATTGAAAGAAATCAACATATTGAATTTCTCATTTTTTAAATCCTTGCTAGCTGGATATAGGGCAATACCTTGATCTAACAAAGCCAATGCCTTATCTTCCTGCTTCTTCGTTTTATAAATTTGAGATAAACCATAAATGATGGCTACGTCCTTCCCTCCTATTGACATGTAACGCTCATAAGCTGTTTGAGCAACATCATCATTCTGAGACAATTGAGCTACCACACCTGTGTACATCGCTGAAGTTGTATCCTTTGGAGTCAATTCAGAAGCTTTGGACATGTATTTCAAAGAACTTTTATAATCTTTTCCTTGATACTTGATAACGCCCATGTTCATCAAAGCACTGTAAATCTTCTTTTCTTCAAACAATTTCTCTGCATCTTTTGCCACAGAGCCTTTTTTACCTTCTTTGGTATCCAATTTTACCGCTTCATTGATGTACTCAATGGCCTTAAATGCAGCATCAGCATCCGTTAATGCAAATGTCGAATCAGGAAAAGAGGCTAAGTCAACATAAGCTAAAGCTCTATTTAACCATGATTTGGCCTTCGTAGGCGCTTTTTTTACCTCTTCATCTGATTTCTTTACAGATTCTAAGATTGATTTTTTCTGAGCCTCTACCAAAGCCTTATCCGCTTGAGCGAAGGTCGAGCCCATGGCCATAGCCACAGTAAACAGGGTTAAAACTAGTTTTTTCATGTGATTGATTAAATTAAAAAAAAGCCCGATTTTCACCTCGGGCCGATAAAATTATTATTCTTCAGTTAAAGTTTCATCTTCTGCTCCTAAACCTTCAGCTTCATTTCCGCTTTCAGGAGAATCCGTGATGATAGTATCTTCTACAACCGTAGCCACTCCTTCTACCACTTCCGCCTCTTCAATTTCCGGCTCTTTGTCGATTTTAGTTACAGACGAAATCTCATCTGACTCATTCTTTAAACGAATCAATTTAACTCCCTGGGTATTTCTGCCCATTACCCGTAACTCAGCTACACTTGTACGAATTAGAATACCCGCTTTGGTAATGATCATCAAATCATTATTGTCATTAACTTCTTTGATCGCAACTAAATTACCTGTCTTTTCCGTGATATTCAATGCCTTAACGCCTTTTCCTCCACGATTAGTCAATCGGTAATCTTCTACCTCTGAACGCTTACCAAATCCTTTTTCAGAAACAACTAACAATTGTTGGACCTCAGGATCAGAAACACAAACCATTCCAACCACTTTTTCTGTTGGAATGTCTTCATCTATCCAAATACCTTTAACTCCAGCGGCTGAACGACCCATAGGACGAACACGCGTCTCTTCAAAACGAACCGAACGACCTGTATTGGTTGCAATCACAATCTGATTATTACCATTGGTTAAAGCTACATCCAATAATCTATCCCCTTCACGAATCGTTATGGCAATAATACCATTTTGACGTGGACGAGAATAGGCTTCCAAACTTGTTTTCTTAATCGTACCATCTTCCGTACACATGACAATGAAGTTATTGTCGATGTAATCCGGATCAGTAATCGATTTCACATTAATCACGGCACGAATACTATCACCGTTCTCAATATTCATCAAGTTTTGAATTGGTCTACCTTTGGATACTTTTGATCCCTCAGGAACAGCATAAACCCTTAACCAGAAGCATTTACCTCTTTCAGTAAAGAATAACAACCAATTGTGCATGGTTGCGGTAAATAAATGCTCAGTATAATCGTCGTCTTTTGTAGCTACCGCACGGGAACCTACTCCCCCTCTGGTCTGTGCACGATATTCCGTGATTGGTGTACGCTTAATATAACCTTGTGCAGAAACGGTAATTAACATCTCCTCATCTGCAATCATATCTTCTACCGAGAATTCATCATCGGTCATATTGATTTGCGTTCTACGCTCATCACCATAACGGGTTTTCATTTCAGTTAATTCGTCCTTGATAATTTGTAGTTGACGTTCTGGTCTTGCCAAAATGTCTTCCAAATCCTCAATTAACTTCATGATTTCTGCATATTCGTTCATGATTTTCTCACGCTCCATACCTGTAAGACGCTGTAAACGCATCTCCAAAATGGCTTTCGACTGCAGTTCAGATAAGTTAAAAGTCGCCATTAAGCCCTCTTGAGCTGAATTGGGATCTTTTGACTCACGAATTAATTTAATTACCGCATCAAGATTATCCAGAGCAATAATAAATCCTTCTAAAATATGGGCTCTTTTACGAGCTTCACGTAAATCGTATTTCGTACGACGAACAATGATTTCGTTTCTGTGCTCAACAAAATGATGTATTAAATCCTTCAAGTTAAGCATCATCGGGCGACCTTTCACCAAAGCAACATTGTTCACACTGAACGATGATTGAAGAGCGGTGTGCTTGTATAGATTATTTAAAACAACGTTAGCTACGGCATCACGCTTTAAATCAAATACTATACGCATTCCTTGGCGGTCAGATTCATCACGAATCTCTGAAATACCCTCAATCTTTTTATCATTCACTAAGTCAGCACATTGCTTAATTAATGAAGCCTTATTCACCATGTAAGGAATCTCCGAAACAATGATTTGCTCCTTACCCGTTTTGGAGGTATCAAATGTGGCATTTCCTCGCACAACAATACGTCCACGGCCCGTTTCAAAAGCATTTTTAATACCTTGAACGCCATAAATAGTACCGCCTGTAGGGAAATCTGGTGCTTTTATATACTGCATCAACTCCATGATGGTAATATCTCTGTTATCAATGTAGGCCGAAATTCCATCCACAACCTCAGATAAATTATGAGGCGCCATGTTGGTAGCCATACCCACAGCAATACCCGAAGTACCATTTAACAATAAATTAGGAATCTTAGCCGGTAAAACCGTTGGCTCTTCCAATGAATCATCAAAATTTGGCTGAAAATCAACGGTTTCTTTATTTAAATCCGACAACATCTCATCGGCAATACGCTTCAATCTCGCCTCAGTATAACGCATCGCAGCGGGTGAATCTCCATCCACCGAACCAAAGTTACCTTGGCCATCTACTAATGGATAACGCAAAGACCAATCCTGAGCCATACGCACCATCGTATCATACACGGATGAATCACCATGCGGGTGATACTTTCCTAAAACCTCCCCGACAATACGCGCTGATTTCTTATATGATTTATTGTAACTAACACCCAACTCCTCCATTCCAAACAATACCCTCCGATGAACCGGTTTCAATCCATCTCGAACATCGGGTAATGCTCTAGACACAATTACTGACATTGAATAATCAATGTACGCCCCTCTCATTTCATCTTCGATGTTGATTGGGATAATATTTGTTGATACTGACATAAATTATGGTTTGATGCGTTGAACTACCTTCCGTTTTCAACACAAAAAAATGTTTGATTTACAGAGATTTCCAATAGCTACAAATATCATTAATTATGCCAATTTTTCCAAGATAAATCACAATAAATTGACAATTTTTCAAGCATTAAATAATTGCATTTCAAGACTAAAAAATAGGCCCTCTTTTTCACACACAATATGGCTCAAATGTTATACTTGTAAATCGTATGTGACCTTTATTAGCTTAATTTCTAGACCTGCCAAAATAAGCTAAACCCCTGAAAATGAGCATGGCATTTCCATTATTTATCCCCTACCCTTTTGAAGTAAATGTACAAGCTGTTGAAAATCAAAATTTCAATCAACCAATTTTATCCTTTTAGTATATTTTTTTGAATTCTATATTAACATAAAATATAAAAATTACATTGGAATGTCATTACCTATCGGATCAACTATCCTAAGCTCTTTAAATTTTCATAAGTAATTGAGCCATTGTGAAATAAAAAATTTAGGCTTTTGTTTATCTTTACTCGATTTCAAAAAATATGGACCTAAGAAAATCAATCACCTCAGCTTTTTCCTTCAAAGGACTCATCGCCTGTTTATTGATTCTTAGTCATTCACCTGGGGCAAGGGCTCAAAAAATCACCCGATTTCCCTACATTCAAATGGTCCAGTCCAATGCGGTGTTAATTCGTTATCGAACCGATCAGCCAATTATCTCTGAGATCAGTTTAAGTACAGATGGAAAAACGTTTAATCCTAGTGTAAAAAGTAGTTCGGCACAAACCGAACATAGTCTGTCCCTAAACTCCCTGCAGCCAAGCACGAAATATTTTTACCGAGTTCATTTAGGAGAGAAAGAAATCTTGGGGGATTCCACGTACTTTTTCAAAACCGCTCCTATTGTTGGCTCCAAAGAAAAGATTTCCATTTTTTCAGTGGGAGATATGGCCGCAGGAGAAACTCAAAAGAAAGTATATAATGCTTATTTGAACTACCAAAAGAATAACTACACCAATATTTTTCTCAGTTTAGGCGATAATGTTTATTGCGGAGGAAGCGACGCTTGTTGGCAAGATGAGTTTTTCACCCCATACCATGCAGGTCGATTGTTAAGACAAAGTGCCCTATTTCCTTCCGTGGGGAATCATGACTACGACAACCAAGCATTCCCATATCAACAAGATGAGCCTAAAATGGCATATTATCAAAATTTCACTTTACCAAGTAAAGGAGAACTTGGGGGTATACCCTCTTCATCAGAGGCTTATTATTCTTATGACTTTGGCAATGTCCATTTTGTATGCTTAGATTCTTATGCCTGGGGCAAAGATAATTTTCGCATTTTCGATCAAGTGAATAACATTCAACTTAATTGGCTAAAAGAAGACCTAAAAGCCACAAAACAAGACTGGAAAGTAGTTTATTTTCATTTTCCCTTATACACCAAAGGTACCTATGACTCTGATGTCAGCGGTGAAATCATCAAGTTACGGGATTATTTAACTCGGGTATTTGACGAATACGGGGTAGATTTAGTCATGTCAGGCCATAGCCATGTATACGAAAGATCAAGGCCCCTGAAAGGTCAATATGGCCTATCTAGCGAGTTTTCGCCTGAAAAGAATTGGTCATTTAATTCCTCAGGGAGATATGATGGTTCTGACAAATCCTGTGCTTATGTCATCAATCACTCCGACCCAAATAAAAAAGGGACTACCTATGTTGTCAATGGCTGTGGTGGGCAAACTGCTGCACATCGCTTCAACTGGCCCCATCCCGTTATGGAGTATTCATTAGATAAACGAGGAGGATCCATGGCCATTGACATCGAAAACAATCGCTTAGATGCCAAATTCATTGATGAAGATGGTGCTATTTTAGATCAGTTTACCCTTTTCAAGGAAGTGAATAAAGTCACCAAGCAAACCATAAATGCTTATGATGCCATTGAACTGAAAGCTTCCTGGCCTGCTCCTACTAATTCCTACAATTGGTCTACCGGAGATAAATCACAAAAAATCAACCTAAGGCCTTTAAAATCAGTAACATACACTGTAACTGATACTCAAAATTGTTTGCAAGATCAATTTGATATTACGGTAAACCCTCCCCTAGGAACCACGAAATGGGAAGAATTAATTGCACAACCTTTTGATTCATTAGAAATTTACGACCTGCTTGGCAGACCTTGGAAATCCATTCAAAAAGCAGGCCTAGTAGATGAGCATATCTTGGATGGTATACCCAATGGACAGTATATTTTGGAGTATCAATACCAAGGAAAAAGATTTACCCTGAAACTAAATCATTAGTTTCGTTTTGTTGAAGACTCTCTGACAACCAAATTCGTTTTCAAAACTTCTACTTTAGGAATAGATTCCCCTGTTTTTTGTTCAATTTGCGCCAAAAGTAATTCCACTGAAATTCTACCAATTTCATCCAAGGGTTGAGAAACCGAGGTAATAGTTGGAGAAATCACCTGACATATAGGTTCGTTATTAAAACTTACCATTTTAACATCCTCAGGCACTCGAATTTTAAGTTCTTTCAATGCGGTCAAAACACCGATAGCCAAACGGTCGGAAACGACCAAAATACCATCAGGACGGTTGTCGGACTGCATCAATAAATGGGTTTGGGACCTTGCCGTATCTTGGTAATAATCTGAATGAAGAATTAAGCTTGGGTCAACCGATAATCCTGCCTCTTCCAAGGCATGTATATATCCTAATCGACGTTGATTACTAACTGATACATTCTTTGGGCCCGCTAAAAAAGCAATCCGTTTACAGCCATTTTCAATCAAATGTTTGACAGCTTCATAGGCAGATTGCTCATTATCTACCATCACCTTGGAAGCTTGAATATCTTCACAATTACGGTCAAAAAACACCAATGGTATTCCGCGTCTTTGTAAGCGCGTTAGATGTTCAAAGTTACTCGTCTCCCGAGAAAGTGATATGATGATACCATCCACTTGACCTCTCGATAAGTTTTGGATATTGGTTAATTCCCGTTCATAAGACTCCTGAGTTTGGGTAATCAACAAACTGTAGCCCGCTTTAATGGCCGCTTCCTCAATGTGCTTAATCACTGTTGAAAAGAAGTAATAGCCCAAATCAGGCACAATAATACCCAAGGTCTTTGTTTTACTTTTAACTAAACTTGTAGCCAATAGATTTGGCTGATAGTCCCATTCTTTTGCTAAATCCAAGACTAATTTCTTGGTATCAGGATGAATGTCAGGTAAATCACGAAGTGCGCGAGAAACGGTCGCCACAGAGACATTCAACTGCTTGGCAATATCTTTGATCGTTACTTGATGACCCATTCCTTTTAACGTTTTGTTTCTATAGTGCTAAAACCAAGTGCCTATTCAAATGTTTTATTCCAATGAATAGCTGAATTACCCTGACTTAAACCCAATGGGGGATTCAATTTTTTAAGACTTATTTCGATCCCTTTTAGGTGCGGCCAGCGATGAACCAAGGCCTTGGCTAGTTTTTCTACAATAGTTTCCAATAAATCCACAGGCTCTTTCATGGTAGATTGGCAAATCTGATAAACCTGACCGTAGTCTATCGTAAGATTTAAATCATCCTTTAATGTATCCTGTGCCAGGATGCTCAATGTTATATCTAATTCATACCAATTACCCAAAATTCTTTCTTCAGGAAAATAGCCATGATAGGCATAAAAACGTAAACCATGCCAAGCTACTTGGTAAAAATCCATATTAGTTAATTTCTCCAATTTTACCCTGAGGTCCAGAAGATTTGGCATAAGCCTCTAACACCTTATTTAAAGTAGGCAAACTATCATCTGGACTTAAATTCGAAGGATCTACTACTTTTTTCTTAGTTGGCGCCGCTTTTTTTACTGTCGTTTTCTTAGTCGGTTTAACAGTCTGACTTGCCTTGGCAGCCAAAGGTTTTCTACCGCGCTTAGCTGGAATTTTATCTACTGTCGCTGAAGGGCTTGATTTGGGCCGGCCGACTTTCGCCTTTGGCTTAGCTTGTGGACTTACTTTTTTAGGCTTTTTGGTGAGCTTCGAAGGGCTTGAAGATTTAGCAGGGCTTGGTTTACTTGTTCGCTCTTGAAACTTCTCCGTAAGGTCATTGGTTTGAACGAGCGCATCGTTGGATACCGACCAGGTCTTTATTTGTTGCAAAGTCTTTTGTGAGATTCCCATCAACTGTTCAGCTACTTCTTTCTGAGCCTCTTGAAGACCTCGTAAAACACGTTCCTGTTCTTTAATTGTCTGATTGGTTTGCAATAAAATCTGCTTCGATTCTCCTTCTGCCAATAATTTGATTTTGGCTGCCTCTTTCTCAGCCTGCTCAATCAGAAGCTTTGACTCCTTTTGAGCTTGTTGATGAGCATGAGCAGCATCTTTCTCCGCCTTGATTTTCCAGTTCAATTGAGCTTCCTCAGCCATTTGAACGGCTTTCAACATGGAAGATTCAGCTTCTCGCAAACGATTGAGCTCTTTCTCTAGTTCCACGATTCTAGACTCTAAACGATCTCGACTTTGTTGAATAGACTGGTGGTACTCCTCGATGCGCGATAAATAATCATGTACATCAGAAACATCGTATCCACGAAAGGATTTAGAAAAAGATGCCTCGGGTAGTTCGTATGTATGCTCCATAATCTGCTAAAATAGAAAAAAAGATTAATGAATCTTCCAAACGGAGATATTTTTATCATCTGAAGCAGAGACCAACTGATCTTCAAATGGAGTCCATATTAATTTATTAACCGAATTTTTATGCCCTCCGTAGCGAGCAGCATCAATCACTTTCAGTAAGGTTAAGTCACGTGCATCCCAAATCTTAATGGTTTTATCCATGCTAGCACTAGCAAACAATGGCTGCTCTGGATGAAAAACCAAATCGTGGATGGAATACATGTGAGCAATTACTTCGCTATCTGCTTGAAAATTAGCCGTTTCAATGGCCTTCAATTTCCATTTTTTAATTCGAGCATCTTTACCTACCGACAAAAGAACCTCTTCATTTTCCCAATATTGTAAACCAAAAACACTACCCTCATGGGCTTTCCAAGCCAATTCCATATCAAATTTGGAATTAAATATTCGGATAAAACCATCACTGTATGCCGCGGCGATACGCCCATTAGGCAATAATCGTAGGGTTCTGACACTTTTATCGCTGGCCTTGATGTGTTTGATGATTTGTTTGGAATCAAAATCAAGGACAGTAATCAAACCATCTTGATGGGCTACCCAGACCTGCTTTTGATTAAACAAGATATCAAAGATGGAATTTGGCCCTAGGGCAATAGAAAAAATTCTATCTTGATTCGATAATTGAATTCCATGAATACCTTCAAAATTTTGACCAACCCATAAAACCCCTTGTTGGTCTTGCTTCATGGCATAAACAGATCCGTTGATTTGAGCTACTACCTTACCAACATCTGGTTTCTGTAAATTCCATTGTACCACCCATCCGTCAGAACCTGCTGAATAAAACTCATGGGCCTGTTCCCCAGAAGCTAAAGAATAAATCGGTCCTCGATGCCCAGAAAAGGTATCTATCCGCTCAATTTGCATGATGTCGACTTTTGAATACAAAAATGGTAATTTTACCAGCAAATACGCTCAACTATGCCTCAAATTTTCCCCAATCTTGAATTAAGCTTACCAGGAACTTCTTGGTTAATTTGGGAAATTAAGGAGAATGAAAACTTTTTTGATCAAATACCTGATTCATGGAAAACAACACTCCCTCCAGAACAATCCCATGAAACAAAAAAAATCGAATCATTGGCAGCCCGTTATTGCTTGTGGCAATTAGTGCAAGAACAAATTGGTCAAGATGTCTTGTTGGTCAAATCAACAACTAATAGGCCCTATTTAAATCATTCAGATTGGCAAATTAGCCTCAGCCACTCATTTCCTTATGTTGCTGCGGCCATTAGTCACCAAAAAAACATTGGCCTGGATCTGGAAAAAAAAGCTAGAAAAATACTAAAAATTGCACCTAGATTTCTTTCCATGGAAGAACTGGATTGGTCTAAAAATGATGCATCAAAACAAGTGGCGGCATGGACAGTCAAAGAAGCCATGTACAAGGCTCAGCATCAAGCTGGGCTTGATTTCAGAAAAGAAATTAGTTTTGATTTAGAATTTCCACTTCAAAAAGGATACATCCACTTAGCGGAAGCGCGTTATGACTTTCAGCTATGGCAAGAAGAATTCCCTGATTTTTGGATCAGCCTAGCCATTCGCCATTAATCCAAGGATTCAATGATTTGGTTTAATTCATTTTTGTGTTCCTCATCTCCTGCCTTGTCATAGGCCATGATTAAGTTTCTAAGCACCCGACGAATAATTTCTAGATTAGAACAAGGATTGTAGTAAATCTCATTCGGAGCTAAATTCAATTGAGCTAAATAATTATCAATATCCACTCGATTGAAAATTAATCCTTTATTGAAAACATTGATATAGAACTGAACTCCTTTTTGTTTGTAAGTCAAAACAAACAAATTCGGCAAATTAACCCCATAAACCGGGAATCCTAGTCGCTGTGCAATCCACATGTAAATAACACAAAGGCTGATAGGGTTTCCCTTTCTACTCTCCAACACGACATTAATATAGGAATTATTGGCGGCATGAAAGTTTTTGGTATTTGCCCCAAATTTCAATTGATCAAAAATAACACCGTTTAAAACTTTGATTTGATCCATAGGATGCAAATTCTCCCTTATTTGAGGCCAAACTTCATAGTAAAGTTGGTCCAAATCTGTTTTCAATTGGGAGTAAGAATAATCCGGAAAACGATAGGTAGCTACAATCCACATTCCCTCCATTAAGTCCATCCCTCCTGCTTCCTTCCAATGCATTAAGCGATTTCGCATGGATTCCAATTGAAAATCATGAATCAGATTCTCAATTTTCTCCTGAAGAAAAGGATTTAAACTTAATTGCTCCCACTCAGATTCCAAAACAGGTATGATGGAAGGTCCCAAGGTTCGAATCTGTTGCTCAACCAATTGTACGACCTCAGAATCACTGTCGTCGAGCAATTGAATCATGGCTTTGATAGCTGGTTCCTTCATATGGGTTGTAATTTACATCAAAAATAAGTACTAAGTGTTGAATTACAAACCTCTTACATGGTAAGCCCTTATAATAAATGTTGACAGCATAAATTTTTTTTCAAGAGAATATAAGCCTAAATTTGCTAGCTCATTGAAGCACCATTTCAATATATGAATATTTTAATAACTGGAGGAGCGGGTTTCATAGGCTCTCATACTTATGTGGTCCTAAAAGAAAATGGCTTCACTCCTATTATTGTCGATAATTTTGCCAATTCCTCAGTAGATGTGATTGATCGATTAAAGACCATCACCCAGGATGAGGTAATTTATCTAGAAGGCGATGTGAATGATGCGGCAGTATACAATCAATTATTCCAACAATACTCCATCGATGGCGTCATTCATTTTGCAGCAGCAAAAGCCGTAGGAGAATCGGTAGAAAACCCATTGAAATACTATCGAAATAATGTGGCTGCTACAGTCCTATTATTAGAAAAAATGAATGAATACGGGGTAAAAAACCTCGTTTTTTCCTCTTCTTGTACGGTTTATGGCCAGCCTGAAAGCCTACCTGTAACCGAGTCAGCACCAGTGCAGCCAGCTGTATCTCCTTATGGAAATTCCAAGCAGATTTGCGAAGAGATTATTCGAGATAGTGTTCAAGCCAAAGATGCTCATCTAAAAGCTATATCCTTACGTTATTTCAATCCGATTGGAGCCCATGAAAGTGCCTTAATTGGCGAATTACCCTTGGGACCACCAGCCAATTTAGTGCCTTTCCTGATGCAGTCGGTGGCAGGACTGAGAGGTCCATTACAAGTATTTGGAAATGATTATCCAACAGCTGACGGCACAGCCATTAGGGATTACATTCATGTTTGTGATTTGGCTGAAGCCCATGTTAAAGCATTGAGTTACTTATTAGACCAGCCAAAATCCACATATTATGACTTTTTTAATATAGGTACTGGAAAAGGCAGCTCTGTTTTAGATGTCATTCAAGCCTTCGAAAAAACCACGGGAAGAAAAGTGCCTTATGAAATAAAACCTCGTCGTTCTGGAGATATTACGGCCGTTTATGCTGCTACGGATAAATCCAAAGAGATTTTACATTGGTCAACCAAAAAAAGTTTAGAAGAAGCCTTACTAGATTCTTGGAGATGGCAAGAACAGCTTCTTAAATCATAATTTTATGAAAAAAATAGTCATTACCGGGGGTGCCGGATTCATTGGTTCACATGTGGTTCGTTTGTTCGTTCAAAAATACCCAGATTACCAAATCTACAACCTAGATGCCTTAACATACGCAGGTAATTTAGCCAATAACGAGGATATCGCTCATTTGCCTAATTACCATTTCATCAAAGCTGACATCACCGATGCCGACCATATAGATGCTTTATTTGCTGAACATCAGTTTGATGGTGTTTTACATTTAGCAGCTGAATCGCATGTAGATCGCTCCATTTCAGATCCTTTGGCTTTTGTGAAAACCAATGTCATTGGAACTGTGAATTTATTACAAGCTGCTAAAAAACATTGGGCCAATCAGTTTGAGGGAAAGCGTTTTTACCATATTTCCACTGATGAGGTTTATGGTGAATTACACAATCCGGAGGAATTCTTCTTAGAAACTACTCCCTATGACCCTCGCTCCCCTTATTCCGCTTCCAAGGCTTCTTCTGACCACTTTGTAAGGGCCTTTCATGAGACGTATGGCTTGCCAACAGTTATCACGAACTGTTCCAACAATTATGGCCCCAATCATTTTCCAGAGAAACTAATTCCTTTAATGATTCACAATATCCTCAATAACAAACCATTACCGGTTTATGGAAAAGGGGAAAATGTGCGGGATTGGCTTTACGTAGTAGATCATGCGCGAGCAATTGATACCGTTTTTCACCAAGGTAAAATAGGTGAAACCTACAATATTGGAGGATTCAATGAATGGAAGAATATTGATTTAGTTCATTTATTATGCCAAATTATGGACAGTAAACTTGGACGAGCAGAAGGAACATCCAAGCAACTAATCACCTATGTGACCGACCGTGCTGGACATGATTTACGTTACGCGATAGATGCACACAAAATTATGAATGAATTGGGTTGGGAGCCCTCATTACAATTTGCCGAAGGTTTAGAGAAAACCGTAGATTGGTACCTAAACAATGAGAAATGGCTGAAAGATGTAACTTCTGGAGCCTACCAACAATATTATCAAAACATGTATCAAGGAAGATAAAATGAAAGGAATTATTCTAGCAGGCGGTTCAGGAACTCGCCTTCATCCATTGACTTTAGCAGTAAGTAAGCAATTAATGCCTGTTTACGACAAACCAATGATCTATTATCCTTTATCCATTTTGATGTTATCAGGGATACGTGAAATTTTAATTATTTCCACGCCTCATGATTTACCTCATTTTGAGAAATTATTAGGGGATGGTTCACAAATTGGATGTCATTTTGAATATGCTGTTCAACCAGAACCCAATGGACTGGCACAGGCCTTCGTCATTGGAGAGAAGTTTATTGGAAAAGATAAAGTGGCCTTGGTTCTTGGAGATAATATTTTTTATGGATCTGGATTGAGTAAACTTCTTCAAGCCAACAATGACCCTGATGGTGGTGTGGTTTATGCCTATTCTGTCAATGATCCAGAACGTTATGGTGTTGTAGAATTCGATGCAGATAATAATGTTTTATCTATTGAAGAAAAACCAAGTCAACCGAAATCAAATTACGCGGTTCCTGGCTTATATTTTTATGATAATGAGGTAGTTGAAATAGCTAAAAACATAGCTCCATCTCCTAGAGGTGAATATGAAATCACCGATGTCAATAAAGAATATTTGAAGCGAGGAAAGTTAAAAGTAGGCATTTTAAACCGAGGTACAGCTTGGTTAGATACAGGAACTTTTGCCTCCTTAATGCAGGCGGGGCAATTTGTTCAGGTTATCGAAGAGCGTCAAGGAATGAAAATCGGATGCATTGAAGAAGTAGCTTACCGCATGGGTTTTATTGATGCTAAACAATTAGAAGCCATTGCTAAACCTTTGGTAAAGAGTGGCTATGGCCAATATTTATTGAATTTATTGCGCTAAGAAACGATAATTCCTGCTACTAAAGCGATCACAAATAAGGCGATGGGAGGAAGCTTCGTCATTTGAGCAACCAAAAACGTCACAATCACAATACCGAATCCAATCAGGTTCGCTTGTACAACCATCGGGTGAATGAAAGTATAAACCGCCACGATGGTTAATCCAACCGAAACAGATTGGATTCCTGGTAAAGAGGCTCTAATAAAGCGATATTGCTTTAATTGTCCCCAAATTCGGTACACAAAAAAGATAAGGAAGGTCCCAGGTAAAAATATTCCTAAAGCCCCAATCACACTTCCGGCAAGTTCTCCCAAAATGCCATAATCTTTCATCAATAATACACCCAAATAAGAAGTCAGGGCAAATACAGGACCAGGAAGAGTCTGAGACAAGGTCATTCCTGTTAAGAAATCATCTTCCCGAATCAGTTGCTTAAATTCCACAAATTCGGTAAATAAAACAGGTACTAATACTTGCCCTCCCCCAAATACTAGACTACCATTTCGGTAAAAATTCTCAAAAATACGGATGGGGTAATAATCAGTAAAATGACCTAAAACGGCCAAAAAGACCAAAAATCCCCAGAATAAATGAAAATTGGCCCAAGGGATAATCATTTTGTGCTTATTCTGCCGAGGAAATTCTTTGAAATTTAAGGATGAAATCAAACCTCCCATCAGCAATAAAAGTGGAAATATAAAGGGGCTTTGAAAGTACAAACCAATCAACAAAGTAAATAAGAATATGAAGATGTACATGGGAGCCCGAAGGAATTTCTTGGCCATAATCCAGCCAGCTTGCAGGATTAAACCAATACCCACCGGAGTAACAAACTGAATGATATCCCTATTTCTCAGATAAGTCATTCCAAAGGCAGCCAGGGTCATTACAAAAACGGCAGGACTTATCCAGGCGATTAAGGTGGCGTAAGCCATATTGGCACCACCACGTTTATACCCGATGGCGGTTATCATTTGCGTGGAAGTTGGGCCTGGTAAGAAAGAACATAAGGCCTGAATTTCAAACAATTCATCCTCAGTTAGATAGCCCTTTTCCTTAACTAATTTTTTAAGAAAAAGGGCTATATGCACTTGAACGCCACCAAATGAAGTCATAGCCAACACTAACACATCCCAAAGGAATTCGACATGTTTGGGCTTTCTCCACATGGGCTTATTTTTTCAATCCTAATTCAATTAAGCGCTCGGTTAAAAACTCTCCTGCACTCATATCGGTATACATTTTGGGATTATCAGCTGAAACACAGGATTCCAAGCAGGTTAAATCCATTTCGGACCTAGGATGCATGAAGAATGGAATGGAATAACGAGAAGTCCCCATTTTTTCTCTAGGAGGATTCACCACCCGGTGAATCGTTGATTTTAAATGGTGATTGGTTAATCGATCAAGCATATCGCCCACATTTACCACGACTTGATCTGGTAAAGCGGTGATAGGTATCCATTTACCATCCATGCGTAAAACCTCTAATCCTTCGGCAGAAGCACCCATTAATAAGGTAATCAGGTTAATATCTCCATGAGCAGCAGCACGCACTGCCCCTTCAGGTAAAGCATCTGGATTGGCAATTGGGAAATAATGGATGGCGCGTAAAATAGAATTCCCATTTTTCACCTTGTCCTCAAAATAATCCTCTGGCAATTCTAAATATAAGGCAATCGCGCGTAAAAGCGATTTTCCAGCATTTTCTAGGGTTTGGTAGGCTCCAACTGTATACGTTTCAAAATCAGGATATTCCTTTGGAAACACATTGGCCGGATATTCACTCCAAACTGAATCTCCATCTTCTTGATGCTTTTGACCAACATGATAAAATTCCTTCAAATCAGGAACTTTAAAACCCTTGGCTGTCTCTTTCCCTTTACCTACGTAACCACGTTGACCAGCGATACCTGGAACCTCATAGGCCTGTTTTAATGAATCAGGTGATTGGAAAAACTGCTCAACTTCTTGATACAATTTTTTTGTAAAATCATCTGACAGTCCATGCCCTTTCACCGCGACAAAGCCAATGGTATTAAAGGCATTACCTAAATCTTGAACAAATTTGGCTTTTCTAACAGGATCGCCAGAATTAAATTCATTCAAATCCAAGAAAGGTATTTCTTCTAATAACATGATTTATTTTTTAATGGATGAAAATTGTTGAGATACAAAATCCCAATTGACTACATTCCAAAAAGCAGAAATATAATCAGCTCTTTTATTTTGGTATTTCAAATAATAAGCGTGCTCCCAAACATCTAAAGCTAATATCGGCATTCCTTTTACCTCCGCCACATCCATGAGTGGATTATCTTGATTGGGGGTAGAACTGATAACTAATTTTCCATCTTTCCAAATTAACCAAGCCCAACCAGAACCAAAGCGACCGGTGGCAGCTTTCGCAAATTCAGCCTTAAAATTATCCAAGCCACCTAAATCTTTTTGAATTTGTGCCAATAAATCAGCACTTGGTTTAGATGCATTAGCTGGCCCTATCAATTTCCAGAAAAAACTATGGTTCCAGTGTCCTCCTCCATTATTACGCACGGCAATAGGTAATTGACTCATTTGTCTCATCATGGCCTCTAGCGATAAAGAAGCTGCAGCCGTTCCTGTAATGGCTTTATTTAAATTATCTACATAGGCCTTGTGATGACGATCGTGGTGAATTTCCATGGTTAACTTGTCGATATGAGGCTCCAAAGCATCAAAAGAATAAGCGAGTGCTGGTAAGCTAAATGGGGCTGTTTCAATAGTGCTTTTTGCCGAAGCGCTAAAACGAGGTAAAACGATACTCGCGCCTAAAAGCCCGGCTGTTTTCTGCAAAAATTGTGATCTTTTCATGAGCGTGGAAAATGGTTTATTCATAGACTACTCGGCCGACGATACTTCGCCCAAGGGTAATTTCATCGGTATATTCCAAATCACCGCCAATCGGAATACCGCGGGCAATGGTAGATATTTTAATAGGAAATTCCTTTAATTTTTTAGTTAGGTAAAATGCCGTGGTATCTCCTTCCATGGTAGGACTAAGTCCTAAAATGACTTCATTTACCTTCCCCGTACTAACTCGCTGTATGAGTGAATCAATTTGTAAATCACTGGGCGAAATACCAGCTAAAGGAGAAATAATACCACCTAAAACATGATATAGACCCACAAATTGCCCTGTGTTTTCGATTGCCAATACATCACGCATATCTTCCACCACACAAATCAAATTCTCCTCACGTTTGTGACTATTGCATATTCCACACAATCCCCCATCGGAAATCATGTGACACTGCGGACAAAACTGTGTTTCGGTACGTAATTGAACTAAAGCATGAGCTAATTGCAAAGATTGCGTTTCTGGCCTTTTTAATAAGTGCAGTGCCAGACGTAAGGCTGACTTTTTCCCTATACCCGGCAATTTCGATATTTCTTCTACCGCTTGTTCAATGATCCGAGAAGGGTAATTATTCATGGCCATAAGCTATTGATAAGACTCAATTTCCGCTGAGATACCTCGTCGGCATATTTCATTCCGCATGCTAACTAATTCTTCAAAACCACCCGATTTAACGCCACATTTACCTCTAAAATGAATTTGGAGTGTACACTGTTCCGCTTGTTCAGGGCTATGCTCACATACTTCCATCAAGGTAATGATGACATAATCAAAGGAATTAACCTCATCATTATAGACCACCAATTGATGCGAAGCTATCACTTCTTCATCAAAGGCCACCTCGACATCTTCTTGATGCTTTTCTTGGTTTTGAAAAGAAATACGAAAACGAGAAATGTTATCTTCCGAGAATTCCATATTTTTGATACGATTTTAAAAAACGACCTCTTAGCAAATTTAAAAAAAATCCTTTGAAACACCTATGTCTGTAACTTTAGCCGGAGGAATTCTTGCCATCTATTTTGGCCTACTTTTAATCATATCCTACATTACTTCCAAAGGTGCAGATACACATGCATTTTTTACGGCCAATAGGCAATCTCCTTGGTGGCTAGTCGCCTTTGGAATGATTGGCACTTCCATTTCGGGATTAACTTTTATCTCAGTACCAGGAGCGGTTGGTAAAACATCTTTTACCTATTACCAATTAATCTTAGGGCATTCCTTAGGCTATTTGACCATAGCCCTGGTTCTCATGCCCTTGTATTACCGACTCAACCTCATTTCCATTTATGGTTATTTAGAAAGTCGATTTGGCTTTTGGTCCTATAAAACCGGTTCAGCCTTTTTCCTTTTATCTAGAACCATTGGTTCGGCAGCCCGTTTATATTTAGCCGTCAATGTCTTACAAATTGCCATCTTCGCTCCTATTGGGGTACCTTTTGGCTTAACGGTATTTATTTCTATCCTATTAATTTGGTTGTACACCCACCGAGGAGGAGTGAAAACCATCATCTGGACGGACACCCTACAAACCTTATTTCTACTAATTGCCTTGTTTATTACCATCTTTTTGGTAGGCCAACAAATGAACATGGGATTCATGGATATGGTTCATACCATCTCTGACAGTAAGTATTCCCACATGTTTGAATGGGATTGGAAAAACACGCATTTCTTTGGAAAGGATTTTCTAGCGGGTGTTTTTATTGCCATCGTGATGACTGGTCTAGACCAAGATTTGATGCAAAAAAACCTGACTTGTAAATCCATTGGTGAAGCTCAAAAAAACATGTTTTGGTTTTACTGGGTACTTCTCTTGATCAACCTGTTATTCCTTTCCCTTGGCGCATTATTATACATTTATGCCCAAAGCAAAAACATAGCCATTCCTGCGCAAACAGATAATTTATATCCTATGCTGGCCTTAAATGGGCACTTTGGCACTTTAGCTGCCGTTACTTTTTTATTAGGAATTATTGCCGCCTCCTATGCCAGTTCAGATTCAGCATTAACGGCTTTAACTACTTCTTTTTGTATTGATTTCTTGCGGATAGAGAAGTTTCAAGAGCAAAAAAGACATAAAATTAAACATTATGTCCACTTAGGTTTTTCAGCTCTCTTCTTTGTGGTGATTGGCTTATTCCACATTTTCAATAACCAAGAATTAATCTCCGCCGTATTTAATTTGGCAGGTTACACCTACGGCCCCTTACTAGGTCTGTTTTCTTTTGGATTATTTACCAAAACCCAGGTAAAAGACAAATGGGTGCCCATCATTTGTGTGGCCTCTCCTATCATCACCTTCTTGTTGGAATGGCAATCTCAAGCTTTATTTGGGGGATTTGGATTCGCCAAATTGATATTAAATGGCGCTATCTGTTTTGCCTTATTGTGGGCCATCCGAATTAAAAAATAAGAGATAATAAAAAAGGCGACCTAGGGTCGCCTTTCTATTAGAACGAGGAATAATAATTACTCTTGAATAAACTCGCCACTAGCGCGTAATTCAATTTCTTCACCCACCATAGCTGCTGGCATAGTACCAACACCCCATGCTGTACGATTGATGGATCCAGATGCTTTAAATCCAGCTACTTTTTTACCTTGACGGTTAGTAGTAGTTCCGTTTAACGTTAAATCCAAAGTTACCGGCTTAGTAACTCCGTGCATAGTTAAATCACCCGTTAATTTATATTTACGATCAGCTACCTTGCTGATGGCCTTACTAGCGAAAGTTAAAGTTGGGAATTTAACCGCATCGAAAAAATCCGGACTTTTTAAGTGAGTATCACGACGCTCATTGTCCGTGAAAACAGTATTTACATCAGCCGAAATGGTAAATTTAGCATCCGTAAAATCATCTTTAGCTGAAACCATAGTCGCTTCAGTAATTTTAAATGCTCCCTCAACATCTGAAATTGATAAGTGAACAACACTAAATCCTAACTTGGAATGGGATTTATCTACATTCCATTTTTGAGCTTGAGCAGATACTCCACATGACAAAAGAGCAATAGCTAAAAGAAATTTTTTCATAATAATATTTTTTAATGGGTTAATTATAGAAATCGAAACTACCATTTATTAGGACAAAATCAATTAAGAAATCAAAAAATCGTTCAGCTTGTCAAAAAATTTGCGACAAAAATCCAAAATCCTGCGAAAAAGTCTACTTGTCTCCTAGGCTTTTGTAATGGTCTTTACGCATTTCTTCCACATTGTCCATCTCTACCCTTTTTTTGATTTTTTTCCAATCAATGTCCTTATGGTATTTTTTCATCGTTACTTCCGGTTGAAAAATTCGACGGTCTGGAAAAACAAAACCCACTGGACTAAAATCAGGTTTATCGGTAAAGAAATCATCCAAAAGTGTAGCAGTTTGATCGTAATGGTTCACGCTGGGTACCCCAAAATTGGTATAAATCAAACGCAATAATGAACCAAAATTGGCATGTTTATGGGAAACATAATTTCGTTTCACATAAGGGCCAGCCATCATTAAAACGCTACGATGCGCATCTACGTGGTCCACTCCTCCTTGTGGGTCATCTTCTGTTACCACCACCAACATGTTTTTCCAATAAGGCGTGGTCGACAAGAAACTAATCATACGAGCCAAGGCTAAATCATTATCAGCCATAAAGGAATGATTACTCACATAACCATCTTCCGGCCTTGGGTCTGAGCCATGGTCATTGGGAAGCTGAATTGTTACGACCGAAGGCATTTTTTGTTTACCCTTTAACCACATCTTGGTAAACTCCGTTTCAAATTGTTCTGCACGAAACATATCTGGAATATCCATATTAAAGCCTGCATAATTATGGCTCGTGTTTTTCCAAAGTGCTTTTTGCATGGGTACCATCACCACATGACCTGCACCTGTTAAGGTATCAAACCATTCTTCTCGGGTATGAGCGGTTTCATTAGCCTCACCGAAATTATAAAATGAAATTTTCTTTCTTTCTAAAGCTTCCCAAAGCCCACCTACTTCGGCATAATCCTCTGGATCAATACTTCCTGTAGTTCCTGGATGTCTTCTTCCGGGCGCTTTGGAGAATATTTTAGCCGTTTTACTAACACTAGAATTTGCTTCCACCCATTCATTGGGAATCACTCCCACCATCCAGTGGTGACCATGAATGGATGCATCACTGTCGCAATAAAAATTATCACTCATGGCAAACCGCTTGGCCAAAAGCGAGTGATTGGGCATCACATTGACGTTATGAAATGTTGTTTTAAAAGAATCGGGCAATACCACAGTCTGGTTTAGGCCATATCTTGCAATGGTCGAATCGCCATTTGCCCCTTTAAATTGACCAAAAATCTCATCGTAGGTACGGTTTTCCTTGGTTATGTAAACGATGTGCTTAATGGGAGAATTGCCTTGTTTCTTGGGATCTAAGGATAGGATTTTATTTCCTCTACCTTTTGCTGAAAACTCTTGGTAGGTATTATTCTTAACTTCTTGGGTATAAACAGCCAATTGTGCCTCATTGGGCATGTCGATGGTTTGGAACGTACCTAATTGTATATCACCTACATAGGAACCTTGCTCGGGAGCTTTAAAGTCTTTTCCACCGTTAGGGCCGGCACCAAAGCCACGACAAGTCGTCACATAAAGCGTTTTCTCATCGGTAGACAATCGAACACGGGTCGGTCCCCAGCCAGTAGGGATAAAACCTTTAGTTTTTTGACTAGGAACATCAATCACTGCTACCGCATTTAAACCCAAAAGCGTAACATACAAGGTCTTTTCGTCTTTACTCAGGCATAAACCAAAAGGCAAATAACCTCTTCTCTTATCTAAAACTGGAGTCAATTTGATGGGAATATGCGCTTTGATTTGTCGGGTCGCATAATCCAAGACCGCGATATTATCGTTGGTGGCATTGCTCACATAAGCAAATTTTGAGCTAACGGCAAGGGAATTGGGACTTGCACCTCCTACTACTTCCATCTCCTCCACCATTTCACCCAATTGAAAACCTGGTTTATATTTTTTGGTGATTTGATTCGTTGATAAATCAATCTGAAAAATACTCATGGCTTCGTCTGATCGAGGATCTCCTACCCCAGGAATCTTTTTACTCATGATTTCCGTTCCTTCTCTAGACTCTTTGGAATCATTGGGATAAGGATGCCATGGGATGTATTGTTTCTGTAAATTCGCCAAATTTGTTCCTTCTACTAGAGGATAAGCATACATACCCACATTGGCCACAAAGGCAAAAAGATGATCTGGGCTTAGAGAAATACCAAAAGGCTGTCGACCCGTAGGCACCACACCCACTATTTCACCTGTATCTGCTTTCATGCGCACCATTCTGAAATTGGCACGATCTAGGATTAATAATTCATTTTTTTCTGGCAATAAAACCAAATCCGAGGTAAAGCTATCATCGAAATCATAACCTTTGAAAATTCCATTGAGACTAAAGGTCTTTAGTACTTTACCTGTAGACAATTCCACCACCAACACATTCCCTGAATCCCCCCCGCTCAAATAGATTAATTCGCTATTGGGAGAAAAGACAACACCTAAATAGGTACTTTTTCCATAGGGCGACAGCTTGGAAGGCGTGCCATAGGGAGGAAAACGTTTGCTGATTTGTTTTTCGAGGTCAATGCGGGTAAAAGCCCCATTATGTAGGGTGACGGCCCATTTTCCATCCGGACTAATCACCATTCCAAAAGGATCGCTATTGATTCGAAGTGTTTTTCCAGCAGGGTTAACAAATCGACCCGATGGTAATACCGAATAGCCATTGACATCAATTTTGGCGGTCATATCACGCCCGGGTACTTCTAAAATCGTCTGAGCTGTAGATTGAAATGCACATACCGCCAGTGCCAGCGAAGTAATAATAGTTTTCATAGGTTTATAAAATTTAGCGAAGTTAAGATTCTTCTGCTAAAGGCTTGTTAAGAAGGGGTTAAAATATCGTGGAAAAGGCTAATCTGCTGATCGAAATGTTCACTTCCTTCCGCTGTTCGACATGTTCCGCAGGGTCATGTCGAACAGCGTTTTTTGGCTGAGGCTCTCGAAGCCAACGATTATACAGGTCGAACAGCGTTTCTCAAAGCCAACGGCATTAAAACTTATACGCCGCCCGAGCAGCTAAATATTGAACGTCCTTACCCGGACCACTCTCCTTTAAGTAAGCACCTGCTGCACAATAACCCAATTCAAATTGAAATGCCAAATGTTTATTGGCAAAATAATTGGTTTCTAAAGCAAAAATATCTGCAACTCCACTGGCATTACTATCAAGTTGACGACCCATAACAGGTAATAGAGCCGACATATTCGGTGTAAAAATACCATCCCGTAAACTGGCTCTTTGCACAAAGGAAGCCCTGAGCGTTGTCAGCCATTTATGATTATCACTATACCGGATATATGGGCTTAGATTAAGCGTATTGGTAATATTCAAAGAAACCGTTTGTCCAAAGGGCGGCCTGGAATACAAGGTATTAAAAGTATTGAGTTGCTGATCATGATTTGACACATCTCCGGGAACCCAATTGCCACTAAAACCTACATAAAAATGACGTTTCAACTCATAATTAAAATCATACACAAACAGAAATGCCCGAATCGTTAAATCGTTAAAATGCCCCCACTGCCCTGCCACCTCTACATCATAATTAAATGTCTTCTTTTCACTATACCAGCGAGTCCCCAAGGTATTTCTAGCTTCCAATCCTTTCTTTAGGTAATATTCTCTCAAAGAGCTTTCCAAGAAGAAATAATAGGCATCAAAAAAATCGGTTTTGGAAGTAAAGGTGTGATTCCAAACAGTACCTGAAAGCACTTCTGTGGAACGCTCATCATCAAAAACTCCCTTATTTTGTCTAATTGGATTGGCTATGAAAGCATCTATTTTCTGATTGCCGTGATGCCACTTGAGCGTAGCTCCATAAAAAGGCTGACGCGTATTAGGCCCCTCTTTTAGCGCCATTAAGCGCTCTAAACCCCAAGTATACTCTTGTCTTCCCAAACGCAAAACAAGTTTAGGACTCATTTCCCAATCCACAAATGCCTGATGAAAAGATAAGGCATTTTGGTCTAATGTAGAGGTGATCGGATTTTCATTTAAAAACCGTAGGGTATTGTTCAATTGAGCAAAAACTCGGAATCGAGGACTTATTTCCCAATTGGCATGAAGCATCACCCGATGCATGATTTGATGCGGATCTTCTGTGATAAAATTATCTGGTACATCCCCAAAATTCACCTGATGGTAAGATTGGTATTGCTCCCTCCATTCTCCACCAAAACTAATCGTACTTTTAAGAATAAAGGGAATATATTTCAAGGATTCATCCCAACTTTTAAATCGATTAGTATCTAACTTTAAATAGGAAAAGTTATCATCCTGGCGCATCCTGGCAATATTTTGTGCCAAAAGCTGAGGTATATTTAGTCCCAGAAACAAAAGGAAAATGACAAGACTTCTTTTCACAAAAACGAAAAATAAAGGAATAAACCCCAATAAAATAAATACCAAATTAGGGATTTTTAGCCGAGAGACTATCCTGACCCAAGGCAGTTATTGAAATTGAAATAATAGGCTTGAGTAATTTGCCTAAATAATCCAAAAACAGATAGAAATTATTCTATTTTAACTTATATTGGCTTATGTATTTAAGGACAAATCATTTTAACCGTTCATCTCCATCCATTAAAATTTATATCCAATGAGCATTTCAAGAAGAAGTTTTTTAGGTAAAAGCGCACTGGCAGCTGGTAGCTTTTACATCGTTCCACGTCATGTGTTGGGAAAAGGGTATCGAGCACCGAGTGATAAGCTAAACATTGCAGGCGTTGGTATCAATGGAAAAGGCCTTTCCGATGTCAACAATGCCTTTAATGAGGGTGTCAACAACATTGGAGCACTTTGTGATGTTGACTTGACCAGAGCCAAGCCTTTATTTGAGAAATATGCCAAAGCAGGGCAATATCAAGATTGGCGTGTCATGCTAGAAAAAGAAAAAGGCATAGATGCCGTAACCATTTCTACACCCGATCATAACCATGCGGCCATTGCCATGGCTGCCATGCAATTGGGCAAGCACGTTTACGTTCAAAAACCCATGTCACACAATATTTTTGAGGCACGAACCATGACGGAAGCGGCCAGAAAATACCAAGTTGTTTCGCAAATGGGAAATCAAGGTGCCTCAAGCCCAGGTACCCAACAAATTGTCAAATGGATTGATCAAGGATTGATAGGGAAAGTTCATACGGTAAACATCTGGACGAATCGTCCCATTTGGCCTCAAGGAATACCTGTACCAACAGGTCAGCATGCTAAGCCTGCCGACATAGACTGGGACGTATGGTTAGGGCCTGCTTCTTTAATCGACTATAATCCAGCCTACCATCCATTTAAATGGAGAGGTTGGTGGAATTTTGGTACGGGTGCCTTGGGTGATATGGGATGCCATTTAATTGATGGGCCATTTAGAGCCTTAGGACTGGGTTACCCTACCGAGGTGGAAGCAAGTATCGGTTCCGTATTTATCAGCGGAAACCAACCAGAATACATTCCTGAGGGTTGTCCACCGTCAGCTTCCATCCAATTGAAATTCCCTGCTTCGAAAAAGAATAAGTCGGCCGTAACCATGAACTGGACTGACGGAGGTTTACGTGGTTTCCACCCAGACCTCATTCCAGCAGATGATCCAATAGGTACAGCTGATAATAGCAATGGGGTGATCATGATTGGTAGCAAAGGGGTATTAACTCATGCTACCTATGGTTTAGAGCCACGCATTTACTTGAATAATGGCGATAAGATTGAGATGCCTAAGCAAGAACCTAATAACTTAAAAGAATATGGGCACCAGGCTATGTGGGCGGAAGCTTGTAAGGCAGGCTTCAACTCCAAGGAACATAAGGAATTAAGCTCGTCCTTTGACTATGCAGGTCCTTTATCTGAAACCGTATTAATGGGTAACCTAGCCATTCGTAGTTATACGCTTCGCACGCCTATCCAAGGCCAAGCGAATCGATTCACATATCCAGGCCGTAAAAAGCTACTTTGGGATGGACAAAACATGAAAATCACCAATTTCGAGGATGCTAATCAATTCGTAAAACGCGAATATCGCGCTGGCTGGAAATTATAATCATCAGATTTTCAACAAGAAAAGCATGGCTCCCAAGGCCATGCTTTTTTTATATGGTTTTTATTTAAGCACATGAAATGCCAAAACTTTTTGAACCTCATACACATCCACGGACTTATTGAATTGCTTGATAATACTTGGGTTGGCCTCTCCTGATATCCAAATTTTCAATTCGGCATCTAATTCAAATGTCCCAGCCGTTTCCACACTAAAGCGAGAAATGGACTTATAGTTAATGGATTTATATTCCGTTTTTGATCCAGTTAAACCCTGCTTATCAATCAGAATTAAGCGTTTACTGGTGAAAATAAAGGTGTCACGCAATAATTTAAATCCGATTTCAATGACCTCACCATCAATTAAAATTTTGGCAAAATCTTTTTGCAATTGATCCTGCGAAACAGTACCCGCATTACCCAAAAAAGCTGAAAATAACCCCATACTGACTTATTTATGTTAAAATGTAGAAACTAGGAGTATGAACACACTCCTTACTAAGGATGAAACTAATACAAAAATTCAGAAAAATATTGTCCCGGAGATACTCCTTTAATTTTCTTAACCGCCGAATTAAAACTTTGTCGGGTTCCAAAGCCAGATTCCAAGGCCACAATTTCCAACTTATAATTTTTCCATTTAGGATTCTCCCGACATTGTTCTTCGGCATATTGAATTCGCCAAGTATTGACATAATCAGTGAATGACAAATTCATAACTGTTTGTAAAGCAATACGAATCATACGGGGCTTAACTTTTAACTTCTTAGCCACCTCATTCAAAGTTAAATTAGGGTTTAGAAAAATACGCTCAGTTTCAAAATATCGATTCAAGCTATCTGAAAGTGCTTTTTCTCGATCATTTTCAGAAATAATTTTAATGCTATGGTCTTTTGGAAGGGTAAATACATCCGAACCGTCCATCCTAGTATTGGCTTGTTGCCAAATTAAACCTCTCAAGCTTGGCCCATGTAGCAATCTAGGATTAAACAGCATAAACAGCATCATCAGCACATATTCCACTAAGTAGAAGAAATCTTTCCAAGGTAAATAAATTCGATTCTCTTCAGGATAAATAAAATTATACACAATTAAACCCACCACCACGAATTTTAAAAACATATTGAAAAACAACCAATAGACAATCAAAAGATTATTTTTAATGAAGGTTTTCGAAGCGGATAGATAATATTTTATTAATTCATAAAGGCCCCAACAGCTGTAAAAAATAAACAAAAAGAAACGCACATATAAATGATTTTTCATGGTAATCCAGCCATACTTCGAATGGATAGTATAAAACGTATTTTCTGAAATCATTTCCTTTATTTCAAGAATCTTAAGTTCTGCCGGCAAAATATAAAAAGGGATATATTCTATGACATGAAGGGCAAAAGGTAAAAAATGTAAGAAATGAATGGGCTTAACTTTTCTCTCTGGATAAAGTAAAAATTGTTGAAATAAAAAATATAAAGGCCCCATGGTGAGTATCAAAGGTGATACCGTCCTGAAAAAATGGGGATTTTCATAAATATATTCTGGTCGTATATAATATCCCGCAAAGGTCTGATAGCCAAGGCCAATAAACAATAAACCTAAAAACTTAGTAGCAACAATGCCTTTTTTAAAGAAAAAAGAGCCTCCAAAGGCAAAAAAAACAAAGCACAGATAAAACAGGTAATCTATAGGTGCCATGAATATATAGGTTTTATAAGTAGAACGTATTAATTGGAAAGAGGAAAAATAATGAACCTATTTAGTAGAATCTTGGATGATGTTTTCAAAATATTTGCCTGGGGAGACCCCTTTAATTTTTTTCACTGCCGAATTAAAGCTTTGACGGGTTCCAAAGCCAGATTCCATGGCTATCACTTCTAATTTATAATTTTTCCATTTCGGATTTTCCCGACACTGCTCCTCAGCAAACTGAATGCGCCAGGTATTGATGTAATCTGAAAATGATAAATTCATTTCCATTTGAAGGGCCATGCGTATGATACGAGGCTTAATTTTCAACGAGCGACTAACCTCTGCTAAGGTGATATCAGGACGGAGAAATAGTTGTTCTGTTTCAAAATAACGATTTAAGGTAAACATGACGGATTTATCCCGAGATGATTTTTGATGAGCCTTTTCTTGCTTGGATAATTCGATGATCTCTTTGCCATTAAAACCCGCGGAATGTTGAAATACTAATCCTTTCAACGTAGGTCCTTTTAATAACCTTGGATTGAATAACATAAAGACCATCATCGTGAAATATTCCAAAATGAAAATATAATCCATCCAAGTAAGCTCCAAATGCTTTTTCTGGGCAAAAATCAAATTGAAACAATGCAAAATGATGACAATAAATTTCATGATCATATCACCCGTTAACCAATAGACTATTAATGAATTTTTCCGAAGGAAGGATTTAGATGTCGTTTTATAAAATTTATACAATTCATAGAGCGTCCATAGTATGTAAGCCAAATAATAAATGGTTTTTATAAACAAATGGTCCCTCATGGAAATCCAGCCGTATTGGGACTCGGTATTATAAAAAGTATTTTGACTAAATACATGATTGACTTCCTCCAATTTTACCTCAGCAGGAAGTAAATAAAAGGGAATATATTCAACTATATGAAGAAAAAAAGGCAAAAAATGCAGTAGAAAAATAAGCTTAAATTTTCGCTCAGGGTATAGCAAAAAATGCTGAAAAAGGTAAGCCAATGGGCCTAGTAAATAGAAAAACGGAGAAACTGTTCTGAAAAAATGGGGATAGTCATAAATGTGACTAGGTTGAATAAAATATCCCGCAAAAAGCTGGTAGGCTAATCCAAGAAATTGAATACCCAAAAATTTTGTGGCAATGAGCCCCTTCTTGAAAAATAGGGATACACCAAATGCAAAAAATACAAAACTCAGGTAAAACAAATAATCTACCGGTGACCAAGAATTCATGCTGACCAATAATATTTACAATCGTATAAATAGTATGATGGGTGACACGGAGATACACAAACATATAAATTTATCCGCAAATACTAGATGAAAAGTTGGAGAGACTTTTTATAAATTTATTTAACGTGACAATTTGGGAAGCTCTTAGAAAAAAATTAGCCTCAAAATACCTAAAAGAAAACATAAAAAAGCTCAACCTAAATCAAGGCTGAGCTTTTCACAATCTCTGTGTTCTATTCCTTTAATATGTTCTATCATTAAAGATGTTACAAAGAAATAGTTTCCATTTTGGTCATACAAAAAAAGGACTGTCACAAGATTGTCTCATAAAAAAATTATTAAAAATAGCGATACAATCACCTAAAAATCAGATAGATACTGAAAAATACTCAAATCGGAATTTGTTAAATTTAGCTTTTTACGCAATCGAATTCTCGCTAATTCCACTGCCCGCAAAGATTGACCTGTTAAATTAACAATCTCTTTGGTACTCATATCCAATTTTAAAAATGCACATAATCGACGTTCATTATTACTAAGATTGGGGTGCACTTCCATCAGTCGATGAAAAAAATCGGAATGAATTTCTATGAATCTAACTTCAAATTCCTCCCAATTTTTAGTAGAATTTACCTTTTCTATATCCTTAGAAATACTTTTTAATAGGTTAGTCGAATCAGGAGCGGATGGCTTAGATGATTTAATTCGATGAACAATCTGATTGAGTGATTCTTCTTTTTGAATGGCTTGTAATGCATTAGATGCCATTTTTTTATTAACAAACTCAAGATTTTCTTGAAGTATCGAATTTTCTTGTTTACTTTTTTCTAATTGTTCTTGGCTTCTTTTGCGCAATAATTTGACTTCACGTTTAGATTTGATGAATTTTCGGAAATAAAACGTGAAAATCAAAAACAAAAACAAGATTAAAAACCCTACCAAGATTTTGGTATTTCTATCGTTTCTTTTTTCATCTTCTTCATTTTTCAGAATAGATCTAGCGAAAGATTTCTTAAACAAGGCTTCTTTAGCCTGTTCTTTTTTCATGATTTCTTTGGCCTTAATACTTTGATTTAAATATTGAAGTGCCAATTTGAATTTCTGTTCTTTTACATAAATATGATAAAGCCGCTCAGAAATATTGGTCACGTTTTCTACATTTTCTGATATTTCTGCAAGGTATAAGGCCTTTTGATAATACATCAAAGCTTGATTTTTTTGCTTACTTTTTTCACTAAACTCTCCTAAAGACATCAAGCAACTTGATATCATAGGTTGATTTTTTAGTTTTTTTTGTAATTCCAATGCCAAATCCAAATAAGTTTTGGAAAGAGCTAATTGATTTGTATTTAAATATAAGATTCCAAGGGATTGTGCAATTTGAGCATAAACCAACTGATAATCTTGATGTTTTTTTGCTAAAGCAAATCCTTTTAAATAAAATTGCTCTGCTTTCGCATATTGTTTTCTTTCTGAGTAAATATGTCCTAAATCAAGAAAAATATTCAACTGATCTTCCACAGAAACCTGTTCTTGATGTTCCTTGGCATAACGATTGAGTTTTATCAAGCCCTCTGAAAATAAACTATCAGCTAAATTTATATCTCCCAAAAACATGTGTAAAACCCCGAGATTTGCGTAAGCTTGACCAATCTTTTTATCATTCTTTTCCTGTTCAGCTAAGTCCAAATATTTATTCATATACAAGGCACCAACCTCAAAAAGTCCTGAAAACATGGATGCTCTAATGACTGCCAGGTAAGATTCAAATAGCAGATTGGTGCTATGGTATTTCTCTGCCAGTTGAGAAGCTTTGATCCCTTCTTGAATACTTATTTTATAATTAGTCATTAGATTCGTTTTAGAAATCTCCAATTTCTTTTTTATTTCTAAAGAATCTTGAACAGCACTTGAATTAGATAACAAATTAACATTCATTGATTTACGATGTTCGCATGATTCAAGATTTGTCAAAAAGAAAAGGCCTAAAAAGCCCCAAATAAAAACTTTCATAGATTTAATTTTAATAGGTCATAAATAATTTAGAACAACATGAATAAATAATTCATGAATAGTCATTTTGATCGAACACTGGTATAATCAAAAAATTTAAAAGTAAAAATTGAACTTAGCGTTGACAAATAAATCACTGTCACAACAATGTCTCAATTCTACATTATACCTTCTCAAAGTTCAAGCAATAAAATGGAACCATTTATCTGATTCTTGAACCATTTGACAATTTAAAAATAAAAATTCTAGAATATAAAACATGTAAAAAGCTCTTAGTTAATCATGATAATAGTCAGATGTTTTAAGAAATAGAATTTCAAGTGTGATGATTAATTCAATCATAACATGATAGTCGGATTAGAATATTTTCTGCTAAACAAGGGAAAATACAAAAATCATCGAATTATTCTGGGCCAAGTTAGGGGCCAGTAGGTAATCAATCAGGCCGATTGCAATAGCATTAAAAGCACGAAAAGCATTGAATCATCTAATCAGAAAACAAGAAATAAGAATAGGTGGAATTTGGCCTAGAAACAAAAAACCCTGTGAATTATACATTCACAGGGTCAATTTGTCTACCGAAGTAGTCCGTACGGGAATCGAACCCGTGTTTCATCCGTGAAAGGGACGTGTCCTAACCCCTAGACGAACGGACCAATTGTCATTTTGGTGGCACAAAGGTAGGAGTTTCCTTTAAAAATTCAAATACTGTGCGCAAAAAAAAACTGAGTTTTAATCAATTTAATTTTATTATTTTAGCCTTTACATTGAAACACACGCTCTTATGGCCATAGTTAAACCACATTCTTTTTTTAGCGATTTTGATATTGCCCTATTTTTGAATGGGAAACACACCCGTTTATATGAGAAATTAGGTGCATTTGAAATTGAGCTAGATGGTGAAATTGGTACCTATTTTTCCGTATGGGCACCTAATGCCGAATCAGTATTCGTAGTAGGTAATTTCAATTTCTGGGATTCTAGCGCCCATGGGCTCTATCCTCGCTGGGATTCCTCAGGAATCTGGGAAGGATTTATCCCCAATGTCAAAACCGGTGAAACCTATAAATACTGGATTAAAAGCAAAACAGGAGAGATTTTAGAAAAATTAGACCCCATGGGCCTATTCTGCGAAACTCCTCCCAAAACAGCCAGTATCGTTTGGAATACCTATAAAGAATGGAAAGATCAGACCTGGATGCAAGAAAGAAGTCGTAAAAACTCCTTAAATGCCCCCATGTCCATTTACGAGGTACACCTAGGTTCTTGGCAAAAAACCTTAGAAAATGATTACCTGAGCTATGCTGACTTGAGTGATAAATTAGTCCAATATGTCAAAGACATGGGCTTCACGCATGTAGAGTTCATGCCTATAATGGAGCACCCATATGGCCCGTCTTGGGGATATCAGATTACGGGCTACTTCGCTCCTTCCTCCCGATTCGGCGATCCTCAAGGTTTCATGACCTTGGTAGAAAGGTTCCACCAAGAAGGTATTGGTGTCATCTTAGATTGGGTACCTTCCCATTTCCCTGGAGATGCCCACGGACTTCGAAATTTTGATGGTGGCTGCCTCTATGAACATCCTGATCCTAAACGTGGATTCCACCCTGATTGGCAATCCTATATATTTGATTACGGCAAAAATGAAGTCCGAAGCTTCTTGATGTCAAATGCCGCATTTTGGCTTGATCGTTATCACATCGATGGCCTACGCGTAGATGCTGTTGCTTCTATGCTCTATTTGGATTATTCCAGAAATGATGGAGAATGGGAAGCTAATATTTATGGAGGAAATCATAACCTTGAGGCCATTTCATTCCTACAAGAACTAAATGTTCACATGTATGGTGAATTCCCTGATATTCAGATGATTGCAGAAGAGTCAACCAGCTTCCCCGGTGTAACTAAACCCGTATTTCAGGGTGGTTTAGGCTTTGGGCAAAAATGGATGATGGGTTGGATGAATGACACCTTAAACTTCTTTCACAAGGACCCCATTCACCGTAAATACCACTTAAATGATTTAACATTTTCACTCATTTATGCCTTCACCGAGAACTTTTGCCTACCCCTATCTCATGATGAGGTAGTGTATGGCAAAAATTCCTTACTGAATAAAATGCCTGGAGATGAATGGCAAAAATTTGCCAACCTACGGGTTTTACTAAGTGAGCAATTCACTCACCCAGGAAGTAAATTATTATTTATGGGTGGCGAATTTGGCCAAAAAGAGGAATGGAATCACAATCAATCCCTCGATTGGCATGAATTAGATAATTTTTACCACAAAGGAATACAGTCGACCGTCAAAGCCCTCAACCATTTATACCAGGAAGAAGCTGCATTATTTAGCAAACAATTCTCCCACGAAGGATTTGAATGGATTGAATCCAATGATCAAGGAAACTCGGTCATTAGTTACCTACGTAAAGGCGAAATAGCTAAACAACAGGTCATTGTCATTTTAAATCTAACCCCAGCTCCTAGAGAAAATTATCGAATTGGTGTTCCATTACCTGGTATTTGGAAAGTCATATTTAATTCCGACAAAAAAGAATTTGGAGGAAGTGATTATCCAATTTCTGGAGCCGTGATGACCGAAGAGATAAATTGGCAAGGAAAGGCATTCTCCATTTCCTTGAACCTCCCTCCTATGGCTGCATTGATACTAAAGGCCTAAAAACAATAAAGACTCAGAAAAATTCCGAGCCTTTATTCAATCCGCCTAAGTAGTATTTTTAATAGTTGATTCTGTTTCAATACAATTTCATCTAGTTTTACATTGAAATTGTACACAAAAATAGTATTAATATTCAATACTTAAAATAGCTCCAAAAAATATTTTTAACTATTCAAATAAAAAATAAAAATAAACTTGGATTATTTTCGTTTGGCGATGATATCCTCCATATCAGACAATTCCACTTCCAATGCTTTGGTCGAAATAGTGATCTCCCAAGCACTTAAACTCAAGGCTAAACTCATTCCAATAAGTCCAATCCCGAAAAACCACCGAGCGATGATTTCTTCATTCATGAAAAGAAGAAACATACACATGACGCTTAATAACAAACTGAAAATGGCAATGATTTGCATGGATTGAATCAATTTCATGCGTAGCCTTAAGTTCTCAATTTGTTTGAAAATGGCATCTTCCGGATTCTTTTGAAATTTCACGTGTAAATCACGGATCAAAGAAGCCATCGACATGAAACGATTCGTAAAGGCGATCATCAATAAGGAAACAGTCGAAAACAATAAGGCGGGAGTAGATATACTTAGTTCCATGTTTTAATGCGATTATGTAAATGTTGAATGATGCATTATCACCCAAAAAGAATCCAAAATTTATAAGTAATAAAAATACTTTATCACTAAACTCTAATCACTAATAACTAATCACTAATCACTAATATTTTACCTCCGATATTCATCCAAATACCGATCCATTTCTTCTTGAATTTTCTTGGCCTCACGCGCTGCAGATACCGCTGTATCTTCACCTGCGTAAATAATGCCACGAGATGAGTTCACTAATAAGCCCACTTGAGAATTCATGGCATACTTTGCCACATCCTCTAAACTTCCACCTTGTGCTCCCACACCTGGTACCAAAAAGAAATTATCGGGAGCAAATTCGCGGGCCTTTTGTAAAAAATCTGAACGAGTAGCACCAATCACAAACATCAAGTGCTCAGGGGAACCCCATGTCATGGCGGTACGCATGACTCTTTCAAACAAAGGCATATAATCTTCCGATTTAGTCATTTGAAAATCATGACTTCCCACATTGGAAGTTAGCGCCAAAAGAATCACCCATTTATCTCGGTAAGTCAAAAAAGGCTCCACCGAATCTCTACCCATGTAAGGAGCCACCGTGATGGAGTCAAAATCCAAACCACTGCTTGCCGGATCAAAAAAAGTTTGAGCGTATTTCAAAGCAGTATTTCCTATATCACCTCTTTTCGCATCCGCTATGGTAAAAATATCCTTGGGAATATATTCCATCGTTTTTTGCAAACTCTCCCAACCTCGTGGTCCCATCGCCTCATAAAAAGCGATATTGGGCTTATAGGCTACGGCATAGGCATGCGTCGCATCTATGACGGCTTGATTAAATGCAAAAATCGGATCTTTCTCCTGCCTAAATTTACTTGGAATCAGACTAAGGTCAGAATCCAAGCCAACACATAAAAATGACCGTTTTTGTTCTATTTGTTTGACTAATGCAGATGAATTCATAGAGATTGGGAAAGGACATTGTTTAAATGCCGAAATATGAATAATTTTGGCGCAAATTAAGTTCTTTCCAAGCAATATCAAAAAAAGAGGAAAGCAATCACGATCTCGAATTTATGCAATTTATTAAACACCAGCTCCCAGGAGTAATTGAATGTATTCCAACTAAGTTTTTTGATGCTAGAGGCCACTTTTACGAGTCTTACAACCAAAAATTATTTGCTGCCAATGGCATTTCGGAAAATTTCGTTCAAGATAATTACTCCTTTTCTACTCCGGGAGTACTGAGAGGTTTACATTTTCAAAAGAATCCGCATGGACAAGGGAAATTGGTTCGCTGTATGACCGGTAAGGTCATGGATGTCATTGTCGATTTGAGGCATGATTCTCCTACCTTTGGTCAACACGAGAAGTTTATTTTAGAGGCAGACAAGGGGAATATGCTTTATGTACCTGTTGGGTTTGCTCATGGATTTGTAGCACTAGAAGAAACCATTTTTGTTTATAAATGCACTGATTTTTGGAATAAAGAAGCGGAATCTGGGATACGTTGGAATGACCCTACCCTCAGCATTGACTGGGGTGTTGATCAACCCATTGTTTCAGATAAAGATCAAATTTTACCAGATTTTAATGCTGCTGAGCGAATCTTCTAAAATAGATTAGCTAAAAATATTACCTTTGTACCAATGACTCACAAGCTGATTTTATCAAGCCCCTTATTGGAAATAACCATATCTAGGTTATGCCAAGAGCTCATTGAAAATCAAATAGAAGGTATAGAAACCGTCATTTTAGGTCTGCAGCCTAGAGGAATTTATTTTGCAGAAAGAATTGCAAAAGAACTAAGTAAACACCTTACCGAAGCTCCTCAAATTGGTCAGCTGGATGCCACTTTCTATCGAGATGACTTTCGAAGAAGAGATCCAGTTTCTCCCAATAGTACCCATATTCCCTTTATCATTGAAAATAAGCGGGTTATTTTAGTGGATGACGTGCTAGCTACCGGACGTATGGTTCGGGCAGCCTTGGATGCCATGACAGCATTTGGCAGACCAGCTAAAGTAGAATTATGTGTATTAATAGATCGGATTTATAACCGAGATTTGCCTATTAATGCTGACTATATTGGTAAAAGTGTCAATACACTTTCCACCGAAAAGGTACTCGTAGAATGGACTGAACAAGGCCATGATGCAGACAAAATTTGGTTAATCACTCATCCATGATGAAATAAATATGTTGAAATCGCCACATTTATTAGGAATAAAAGACCTGGATGCTGAATCCATTGACCTGATAGTAAAAACGGCCAAAGAATTTAAAGAGGTTCTCAACAGACCTATTAAAAAGGTGCCTTCTTTACGTGATGTGACCATTGCCAATGTATTTTTCGAGAATTCAACGCGTACTCGTTTATCCTTTGAATTAGCAGAGAAAAGACTTTCTGCCGACACCATTAACTTTTCTGCCTCAGGAAGTTCGGTCAAAAAAGGGGAAACCTTGCTAGATACAGTGAACAACATTCTAGCTATGAAGGTAGATATGATCGTTATGCGCCATTCCAGCCCTGGTGCTCCCCACTATTTATCTAAGCACATTAAAGCAAATATCATCAATGCAGGGGATGGAACCCACGAACACCCTACGCAAGCCTTATTAGACACTTTTTCTCTCCGAGAAAAACTGGGTGATTTAGCAGGCAAAAAAATAGCCATCGTTGGAGATATTTTACATTCCCGTGTTGCGCTTTCCAATATATATGCCTTGAAAAAACAAGGTGCTCAGGTTCGACTTTGTGGCCCTAGTACCTTAATTCCTAAGCATATTCAAAGCCTTGGTGTAGAAGTTTCTCATGATGTCAAAGACACTTTACAATGGTGCGATGCTGCCAATGTCTTGAGAATTCAACTAGAGCGCCAACAAATCAAATATTTCCCTTCTCTGCGAGAATACGCCCAATTCTTTGGAATTACTCGAAAAATGCTGGATGAACTACCCAAGGAAATTGTCTTGATGCACCCTGGTCCTATCAATCGAGGCGTAGAATTAAGTTCAGATGCAGCTGATTCTCCCCATTCCATCATATTAGATCAAGTAGAAAACGGTGTAGCAGTACGGATGGCTGTTTTATACTTACTTGCTTCCCGCGCTTAAAAAATCCTGATAAGCCTGAAAAATGGATTCAGCTTGAATGCTTTCCCCGCAGGCATAATGGCCTAATGGACAATGCTTTTTACCATGATCTCCACATGGACGGCAATCTAAAACTTGTGGCGTTTCTATAATACGATTCCAGTCTGCCAAAGGCCCAAAACCAAAAGACGGAACTGTAGAACAATACACCGCCACGGTTGGTACATTTTCAGCTGAACAAATATGCATAGGGCCTGAATCATTCACAAAGCTCATTTTACTTTGTTGAAAAATATAGGCAGAAGCCAACAAAGGATGGAGGCCCGTTTCATTTAAAACCAGTCGATTCGTGGCTTTAAACGCTTCTGCAATTTGATTGGACAAGTCTATTTCATTGGGAGAACCCATTAATACAACTACCTGATTTTCAGGCAAAAGCTGAATAAACTCAATCCAAATGCGAATAGGTAAACGTTTCGTTTCCCAAACGCTGCCCGGAGAAATACAGATATATTCTTTTTCCTTCAATTCGGGACCTAAAGCAAATCCAGGTGCCTTTAAGCAGGGCTTGTATACCTTTTCTCCTAACCAAGATTTTACTAAAGCCGTATTTCTTTCCACTTCATGAACGCCCGAACCCCATTCATGTACAACTTTTTCAGTAAATAAAAAGGATAAGGGGTTTTTATCAAATCCAACCACACGCTTAGCCCCAATACTGAGACTAAGTAATCCCATGCCAAAAAATCGCTGAATGACATAAACGGCATCAAAATGCTCAGCCTTTAAATCATGCCTTAGCTCCAACCAAGAGGACCATTTTTTGGATTTATCATAGGTCCAAACCCGACTGAGATTGGTATAAGGATAGGCTTTGAATAAACTTTCATTCCCCTTTCTTACCAGCAAATGAATTTCCGTTTCCGGTGATTCTAAACGAATCTTTTCTAACAAGGCTGTCGCTAGTACCGCATCTCCTAAAAAAGCTGTTTGAATCAATAGAATTTTGGAATGCTCCAACATAGAAAAAAATGAATGAAATGGCCATAAAATTAGTTAAATTTGGGACATTTTTATCCAATTACCTACATGAATTCGATTCAAACCCGAACGCTTTCCAATGGCATTATCCTTGTTCATAGACAAGTAGTACATACAGAAATTTCGCATGTAGGCATCATGTTGGACATAGGCAGTCGGGATGAAAATGATTCCGAGCAAGGTATAGCCCACTTTTGGGAACACATGGCTTTCAAAGGCACTCAAAAGAAGAATAATATTCAGATTATCAATCGTTTGGAGATTATCGGAGGTGAATTAAATGCCTACACAACAAAAGAGAAAATTTGTTTTCATGCTTCTGTGCTAAGCCCATACTACGAAAGAGCATTGGAATTATTAGCTGACATTACCTTCCATTCTACCTTCCCTCAAAAGGAGTTAGAAAAAGAAAGAAGTGTGATTTTGGAGGAGATGTCCATGTATTATGACTCTCCAGAAGATGCCATTCAAGACGATTTCGATGAATTATTATTCCCAAATCATTCTCTAGGAATGAATATTTTGGGAACAAATCAAACCGTCCAAGGATTTCAACAAGCTGATTTAATTCAGTTCATTGAAAGAAATATGGACACTTCGCGGATTGTTTTTTCTTCCATAGGAAAATTACCTCATGAGAAAGTATTTCAATGGGCAGAAAAACACTTGGGAGGTATTCAGGCAAAAAAACAACAGTTAAAACGTATTCAGCCTAGCCTAATGGTTCCTGAAAGAAAGGTCGTCAAACGCGGCGTTACACAGTCGCACGTGGCTTTAGGTAGACAATCCTACGCCTTGGCTAACCCTAACAGAATGGCCTTTTTTACACTCATCAATTTATTAGGTGGGCCAGGAATGAATTCATTGTTAAATGTTTCAGTTCGTGAAAGACATGGATTGGTTTACTCCATTGAGGCTAGCTTTACCTCCTACATTGATTCTGGTTTTTGGGCCATTTATTTTGGAACGGAACCCAACCAAGTCAATAAATCCATCAAACTAATCATGCGGGAGTTTGATAAGTTGCAACAAAAAGCTTTATCTGGGCCAGCCTTGCAAAAGATCAAATCGCAGCTTAAAGGACAATTAGCCATGGCTGAGGAAGGAAATTTAAACTTCATGCTCATGATGGCAAAAAACCTGTTAGATCGTGAAAAAATCGAAAGTTTAGATGAATTATTCTTACAAATTGATGCCATCACTTCGGATAAACTTCAAACTTTAGCCCAAGAAATGTTTGTACCAGATCAATTGAGCTATTTAATCTTTGAACCCTAAGAAAACGCTTGCACCTTTACCTACATATTCCATTTTGTCGACAAGCTTGTCATTATTGTGACTTCCATTTTTCTACGGTCTTATCTCAAAGGGACTCGATGGTGGAGGCAATGCTTCAAGAGATCGATCTGCAAAAAGAGTATTTAAGCAAAAGGGAAATTGATACCATCTATTTAGGTGGGGGAACTCCTTCCCTCCTATCTGAAAATCAACTAAATCGACTTTTTGAAAAGATAAATGAAATTTATCAAGTCAATAAGCATGCAGAAATAACACTAGAAGCCAATCCTGAAGATTTAAGCAAGGATTATATCGAGGTGCTTCAACGAATAGGCATCAATCGACTGAGTGTGGGAATACAAACATTTAAGGATGAAAGTCTACGCCATTTACATCGCAACCATAGCAGCCTAGATTCCAAAAATGCCATTAAAAGAGCCCAAGATTTAGGTTTGAATAATATCAGCATCGATATTATTTATGGAATTAGCGGCCATAGTCTGCAAGAAACAGCCCATGATATTCAGCAAGCCATCTCCTTAGATGTTGATCATATTTCAGCTTATAGTTTAACGATAGAGCCTAGAACCGTCTTTGGTAAACAAAAACAAAAAGGTCTTTTACTGGAAACTCCCGATAACCTCATGGCAGCGCATTTTGAATTAAGCCATCAAATACTGAAGTTAGCCGGATATGAAGCATACGAAGTGTCTAATTTTGCCAAAAACAAACACTATTCAAAACACAATTCAAGTTATTGGAATCAGGAGGAATATTTGGGGATAGGTCCATCCGCCCATAGCTATAATGGCCATAGTCGTCAATGGAACATAGCCAATAACAAAACCTATATCAGCCGTATAGAACAAGGAGAAAAGTACTTTGAATTAGAGCAATTAAGCCCGGAAAACAAGATAAACGAATACCTAATGACTCGCTTAAGAACCATGTGGGGCATTGATTTACACCATGTAAAAAAGGCATTTCAAGACCTTCATCAACATTTTCCTCAAAAAGAAATCGATGAATGGAAAGAAAAGAACTGGGCTCAGGAAGAAAATGGTTTTTTAATACTGACTGATTCCGGAAAATTAATTGCAGATAAATTGAGTAGCGATATTTTTCTAATTTAATCCTGCTTTTCAATTAAGATTGTATTTTTGCAAACTATTATAATTTCAGACATCTCAATGGCAAAAAGAATTGACTTTACGAAAGAAACGCGCCTAGCTACCAAATCGTCTAAATTCGGAAAAGTAAATTCTAGCCCAAAGGTTTCGTCGACCAATATTTTCAAAAAATATTTCATTAAGCTCTCCTGGTTTGTTTTTTATGCCTGGATTGCCTCTTTGGTGATGATTATTTTATTGAAATTCCTTCCCATATACTTCACGCCTACCATGGCAAGTCGAAAAATAGACGCCATTTTTGAAGGAAATCCAAGCAAAATATATTCAAATTGGACTTCATATTCAGAAATTGATAAAAACTGTGCCCTGGCTGTTATTGCTTCTGAAGATCAACTTTTCCCTGAGCATAAAGGATTTGATTTTGATGCCATGTGGGGTGCAATGCGTCATAATATGAAGGGAAAACGCATCAAAGGAGCAAGTACAATTTCCCAACAAGTAGCTAAAAACGTTTTTTTATGGCAAGGTCGAAGTTACCTCAGAAAAGGTCTAGAGGCATATTTTACCTTTATGATTGAGATAATTTGGGGCAAAAAAAGAATACTAGAAGTGTACCTCAATGTGGCAGAAACGGGAAAAATGACATTTGGAGTAGAAGCTGCTTGCCGTAAATATTACGGACATTCTTCTTCTGAAGTAAGTCGTGCCGAGGCCGCAAGAATAGCAGCAGTATTACCGAATCCGATCCGTTTTTCTATCCAAAATCCTTCCAATTATGTACAAAGAAGGACCAACACAATACAGCGACAAATGCGCATGTTAGGGGGCAAGAAATTCTTAAGTCAAATTGATTAATTTTTAATCTAGAAATTTGCCTTATAATTCGACCCCTGGATCCCAAAAATGCTGGGAAAATTCAACTATTTTATCATCAATGACCTGAATTCCTTCAGCTTCAAGAAGCTCCTGCATTCGATTCCCTCCAAAGAAATTTTTACCCGTCAATAATCCATTACGATTCACCACTCGATGGGCTGGAACATCCTCCAATGTATGAGAGGCATTCATCGCCCAACCCACCATGCGTGCTCCCCCTTTCATACCTAAATAGGCAGCAATAGCTCCATAGGAAGTTACTTTACCTCTTGGGATCAGCTGTACAACTTGATAAATAGCCTCAAAAGAATTCAGATTGGCAGCCATGGAAAACACTGGTTGATGCGCTAGCATGTAGCGCGCTAAAACAACGAATAGAAAACCTACCTACAGTTCTTTTCTTTCTTCAATTTCTTTTTCTAGCTCATTGTACCATTTCTCGCCAAACTTCCGAATCAAAGGTTCTTTTAGAAATTTATAGATAGGTACTCCTAACTGCTTCCCGTGGGAGCAAGCATCGGAACAAATCGACCAGCGGTCATAATTTAAAGCTTGATATTCCGCTAATTTAGCAATGCGAATCGGGTATAAATGACAAGAAATAGGCTTTCTGAAATCAATTTTGCCGTCAAAATACGCTTGCTCAATACCACACTTTAGGTATTTTTTATCATCATAAATGGCATAAACACATTCTCTTCCTTCAATTACCGGAGTAGAAAAATCACCATCCTCATCTTTTACCCAGGTTCCTACTTGTTGAATTACCGCCTTACCCTCTTCAGATAAATAAGGAGCAATTTGCTCTTGTATATTTTCAATAATGGCTAACTCTTCTTCCTCCAAAGGTGCACCCAAATCTCCTTCAACACAACAAGCCCCTTTACATTTACTCAAATCACATACAAAAAACTCATCCGCTACATCCTCACTAATTACAGTTTCATCAATCAATATCATTATTTCCTATTTTTTACAAAGGTAAAGATATTCCCAAGCTCTTGAAACAATTGGACAATTAGCAATAATCCTATTTTAAAACCGTTAAATGAGAATATTTGGTAATTTTACAATAAAATAGACTTCAAAAGCCTTCATAGCTTTATTAACATATCTTTTATGAATCAAAAAAAGCTAGTATTTCTTTTTTTGTTGTTTGTAAGCAGCTACCATTTTACCCTTCAAGCAAGCCTTCGTCCAGATACCTTAAGTCTTGGTAATTTGCGCGTAGCTATTCATCCTTCCGCTAAACCTATTTTAGAAAAAGAATGGGCTATGTTGGGGGCCAACAAGAAATATGTAGGTATGATGAAAGAAAAAATGAGGCTATTTTTTCCCATCATTGAACCTATCTTAAAAGATGGTAATATCCCAGACGAATTTAAATACTTATGTGTACAAGAGAGTGCATTGAATCCCAATGCAGTTTCAAGCTCCAATGCCGTGGGCTATTGGCAATTTAAATTAGAAACAGCCAAAGACGTAGGTTTAAAAGTAAATAAAGAAGTGGATGAAAGACGCCACATCATGGAAGCCACCAGAGGAGCTGTCAATTATTTAACTAGAAATAATACCGTTTTAGACAATTGGCTAAGCACCTTACTTTCTTACCGTTTGGGCTTGGGAACTTTAAAAAAAATGCCCCTGGCGACAGACTGGTTAGGAAAATCATTGATTGAAGTCGATTCAAGTACAGATTGGTATGTATTGCGATTTCTAGCCTACAAACATTTTTGGGAAACCGAATTACAATTAAACTCACAAGACAGCACAGCCACCTCTACTCCCAGCATGGTTACCTACAAACAAGTAAAAGGTAAAAACCTGATGGAGTTATCAGATGAATGGAAAGTCAGTTATGATGATTTAAAAAAATATAATTCTTGGGTATTAAAGGATTGGGTTCCTGATGATAAAGAATATACTTTATATCACCCCTCCAATGTATCCATATTTGAATCAAAGAGTAATGTTAGTCTTGCTGCACAAAGTTCAGCGCTCATCGCTTCCAGTGACACCAACAAACTTTACGTGGAAGCTGAGGTGCCTCAAGAGGCACTGTACCCTAAAAAGAAACATAAGCCTATTTTGAGTGATAAAGTAGAAACGAGATGGCATAGCGTAGAATCAGGTGAAAGTTTAAGCTCCATTGCTCGAAAATATGACATGAAATTGCCTGACTTATTAAAACTAAATGGCTTAGAAATGAGCGCAATGATAAGCCTAGGCCAAAAAATCAAAGTATCAAGGAAAATACCCATGCTGGAATTAATTGCCGAGCAATTGGATGAAAAAGCAAAAAAATCGCCGGCTCAGGTTAAAGAAGTCAAAGAAAAAATAGAAGAGACCGTAGCAGAGGAGCCTAAAGTAAATATAAAAAGCATAAGTAATTCAGTTTATATAGACCCAGCTGTCAGCAGAGAAATTACCATACGTTCAGATGCTCCAGATAAAGAAATAAAAGAGGCCATAAAGGTGCAAGAAGAAGCACCTAAAAAAAGAACAGAGAAGGTAAATGCTTCCGTTGAAACTCCAGCACTTTCTAAAAGCCCAAGTATCCACCAAGTGAAGGCAGGAGAAACCTTGTTTAGAATAGCTTCAAAATATGGAATAAGTGTACAAAAACTTATTGAATGGAATAAATTAGGCAAAAACCCTAACATTCAAGTTGGGCAAAAATTGAAAGTCCAGCCCTAGTCCTTCTTCTTTAAAATCAACAATCCATCGCGTAAAGGCAAAAGTAGATTCTCTACTCTAGGATCCTCTAAACACTTTTGATTAAAATCCCGCAAGGCTTGGGTTGATTTATCTTTTGCTGATTCATCCACTACTTTTCCACTCCAAAGCACATTATCGACGATAATTAGCCCCCCTTTTCGTACTTTATTTATTACTAGGTCAAAATAAAGTGCATAATTTCGCTTGTCGGCATCTATAAACACTAAATCAATTTCATCCACTATCTTAGGAATTTCATCTTTAGCATCAACAATTCGGTAATCAATTTGAGAGCCAAGCGGTGATTGTTCGAAAAAAGAGCGAGTAAATCGTTCCAGCTCTTCATTGATATCCAAGGTGATTAATTTTCCAGATGGCACCAATCCTTCAGCTAAGCATAGTGCTGAATAACCCGTATAAGTACCAATTTCAAGTATTAATTTAGGTTGTAGTAAGGAGGAAATGAGCGCCAAAAAACGACCTTGCAAATGACCAGATAACATGCGAGGCTGTAATACTTGAGCATGGGTTTCTCGATCCAAACGCTTCAATAAATCACTTTCAGGCTCAGTAAAAGACCTAGAATAGGCATCTATGGCGGGATCAATGAATTCCATGGTATTATTTTATGCCCGTGTAGAAGAAATCAAAAGAGGTATCAGGAGTTTGATTTAAGGAATAATCATCAACCTGAATGGAATCCACCAATTGATTATTCGCTTTAGAAACAATCAAACGACTCATACGATTAGCAATATCATATGGAACTTGTAACCAAGTTCTTGGTAATTTGTATTGAAGGTTCAATATATCAAATCGCGTAATTTTTTGTACCGATTTCTTATTCTCCTCATAATAATCCATCACTTTAGAATTTCCGTGTATACCTTCTGTTACAACCGTTGAAAAATGTTTTTCCATCAACTTTTGAAGGCCGATAGCATCATATTCCCTCACATGCCATGGATTACGGGTTAATGAAAATTTCTTATTCACCGTGGTTAAATATAATTTTCCTCCTGGTTTTAACACACGAGCAGCTTCTTGAAGAAAGAAATCATCATTTTCGATATGCTCAATTACTTGAAAAGTCACCACAAAATCATAATGATTTGAAGGTAAATCTTTCAATGGGGGTAAAAACATGTCAATAAACGTAAATGAAGGATATTTTTGACTTAACTCCTGCATTAACTCCGTATTCTTATCTACCCCAGTATAATTACTTACTTGAGGAGCAAGTACTCCAACGCCCCTACCAGTACCACACCCAATTTCCAAAACATCACCAGAAACTAATTGGCTTACATGCAAATAAGGAAATAAAAGACGTTGGTGAATCGGATTATCCGAAGCAATTTCAGAAGAGGCTATTTCAGTAGTTTTATACATAATCATGAATTTGATTACAAAGGTAGGAATATTCAAATAAATATTTTTTTCTAAATAATTTGGTTTGTATTACAAACTACATTAATATTGCAAACAACAAACCGCTAAAACATGTCAAAAAACATACTAGCCCCCCATGAAAGTCTGGCCATTATACAAAAGGTAGTGTCATCTACGCGCCACGATTACCACATTCAACGAAAATTCTATGTGCTTTGGGGTATCTTGATTGCCGTTGCGAGCTTCACTCAGTACGCCATCTTACAAGATATTTTGACTATTCCATGGTATTACCCTTGGGTTTTATTTCCGAGCATTGGCCTTGTTTTAAGTGTTATTTGGGGCTATGCTGGTAAAAAAAATACCCTAAGCTATTATAACCATTTTGTATTAACGATGTGGTTTACCCTATACATCGCCATTGGCATTTCCCTTTATATCTCCCTTTTTAATCAAACAAGTCCATTTCCTAATATCCTAGTTTGCGTGGGTATTGGAACTAGCATTTCTGGGTTTTTAATGAAAAACCGCTTATTCATCTTTTGTGGTTTAATTTTTGGACTAGGTGCTATTTATTGTTTGTATCTCCCTTTTCATCAACAATTACTTCTAAATGGTGCTTGCATGGTGATAGGGAATGTTGTGCCGAACCTATTTTCTCCTCATGTTTAAAGATTTAGACCCCATATTAAGCTCTCCCGTCCGCCTAGCGGTGATGTCAATATTACTAACAGTGAAACATGCTCATTTCAATGATTTATTAAAAGAAACTAAAACAACCCAAGGAAATTTAAGTCATCAATTAAAGAAACTACATGAAGCAGGATATATTCAAATTGAAAAAACATTTAAAAATAACTATCCATTAACCATTGTGAGTATAACAGAAATAGGTACGAATGCTTTTAAGGTCTATGTTGAAAACATCAAAAAGTACCTCCATTTAAATGAAAACAATACCTAACCATACAATATGCCAATCATCTGATCTATTCTCGGGCAAATGTTTAAATCCTGGCTCCCTATTGGGAGTCAGGATTTTTTTATTAGTTTAGTTGCTTGATGCCATTATTAAAAACTAGCCAAAATTTACTTCCTTATGATGGGGAACTTTATTCCTACGGAATCATCTTTCAAGAGGAACGAGCGAACTTAATTTTAGAAGAACTACTGCATACTATAGCTTGGGAGCATGATCAAGTGCATATTTTTGGAAAAACTCACATTACTTCCCGCAAGGTAGCCTGGTATGGAGATGAGGGGAAATCCTATGCTTATTCAGGCAGTCAAAAGCAAGCCCAAACCTGGACTCCCCTCCTTTCGGAAATTAAGAATCAAGTGGAAGCAATTTGCCTTTCAAGCTACAATGCCTGTTTATTAAATTTATACCATGATGGTAATGAAGGCATGGGTTGGCATTCTGATAATGAAAAATCCATTGTTCCTCATTCTAGTATTGCCTCCTTAAGTTTAGGAAGTCAAAGACGGTTTGACTTAAAACATCAGAAAAGTGGAGAAAAAATTAGTGTAGATTTAAAAAATGGCCAATTAATCAATATGCAAGGGGTCATTCAAGAGCATTGGAAACATGCTTTAGCAAAATCAAAAAAAGTAAAAGACCTAAGAATCAACCTAACCTTTCGGCGCATGATTTAGGCCTGAAGAAGGATTTTAAAGAAAAATGAAAAAAAATCCCGACCTTTGAGGAACATTATAGCTATTCAACGTGTCATTCGATCAAGATCCCAAGCCTTTTAAAAAGCCATTTAGGCATTTTACCACCCCAAAAACAGATAACAAAGAATTTGTATTTGGAATACAATCAGTATTAGAGACCCTGCGTGCGGGAAAAGAAATTGATCGTTTATTGGTTCAAAGGGAATTAGGAAATATCGAAATCCTTGAATTAGCCAAAGAGAGAGGCATACAGGTCCAAAAAGTACCCATTGAAAAATTGAATCGCATTACGCGCAAGAACCATCAAGGTGCTATTGCTTTCGTTTCTGCCATTCATTATGCTAAAATTGATAATATCATTGCAGATACTTTTGAAAAAGGTCAAACTCCTTTAATTCTAATTTTAGATCGAATTACTGACGTAAGAAATTTTGGAGCTATTGCACGTACCGCCGAATGTGCAGGTGTACATGCCATTGTGATTCCTTCTCGTGGAGCTGCTCAGATTAATGCAGATGCCATGAAAACCTCATCCGGCGCATTAAACTTTCTTCCTGTTTGTCGGGAAGAAAACCTTATCAGTACCATCGAATACTTGCAAAATGCAGGACTTAAAGTGGTAGCATGTACTGAGAAAACCAAAGATTCGGTTTATTCCAAAGACTTCAAAGAACCCACTGCCATAGTTCTTGGGTCAGAAGAAGATGGAATATCGGATGAGATTATACGTAAGTCAGATGAATTAGCCGCCATTCCTCAAACTGGGCAAGTTGGTTCCCTGAATGTATCAGTAGCCGCAGGCGTTATCATTTACGAAGCGCTACGCCAAAGGCTCGACTAATTTATAAATCCTTCTTAATTTGAGTAGCCGAGGCCTGTGCTGAAGGTAAAATCGTGACGTCCGCCAAATTCACATGAGCTGGGCATGAAACCATATAAGCAATTAAATCAGCTATATCCTCAGCTACCAAAGGAGTAAAACCTTGATAAACTGAATCAGCACGTGGAATATCTCCTTTAAATCGAACAGCTGAAAACTCCGTATTAACGGCTCCAGGAGCTATATTAGACACTTTAATGCGAAAAGGATTTAAATCAATGCGCATACCTTGCGACAAAGCTTCCACTGCCGCTTTTGAGGCGCAATAAACATTACCATTGGCATAGGTTTGTTTCCCAGCAATGGAGGAGATATTGATGATATGACCTTGTTCCCTTCGAATCATTTCAGGAATAACCATTTTAGAAACGTAAAGCAAGCCATTAACATTTCCATGCATCATGGCATCCCAGTCCTCTAAAGCTCCATCTTGTATAGGAGCAAGACCATGCGCATTGCCAGCATTATTTATCAAGACATCGATATTTTTCCATGCTGCAGGTAAATGAGTAAAGGCTTGTTCTACCTCCTCCCAATGACGTACATCAAAAGTCAAAATAATACTAGGTACTTGTATCAATTCCTGTAATTCTTCTAATCGATCTCTACGTCTACCACATAGAATTAAATGAAATCCCAAGGCAGCTAATGCTTTTGATGTTGCAAAACCTATTCCTGAGCTGGCTCCTGTTATACAAGCAATTTTATTCATATCAATTTTTTATACTAAGTTAAGTCCAAAGCTGTCTTCTAAAAAATTTGCATGTACTTTTGTCAAAAATTGATGTATGAATTATCTAATTGTAGGATTAGGCAATATAGGCCCTGAATATTTATTTACACGCCACAATATCGGATTTATGGCTTTGGATTTTTTAGCCAAACAGAAAGATTTAAAATTTAATCCAGATAGGTACGCTAGCCAATGTTCTTATAAACTTAAGGGGCATCAAATTCACCTCATTAAGCCAACGACTTATATGAATCTGAGTGGTAAGGCTGTAAACTATTGGATGCAGCATCTGAAAGTTCCCAAAGAAAATGTCCTTATACTAGTAGATGACTTGGCATTACCCTTTGAAACGCTGCGTTTAAAACCAAAAGGCTCTAGCGGAGGACATAATGGATTAAAAAGTATAGAAGCAACACTACAAAGTAGCGAATACCCCAGATTAAGAATGGGAATTGGCGACAATTTTCCTAAAGGTCGCCAAGCTGAATATGTACTAAGTAACTTTTCCGAAGAAGAATTAGGACTAATTCCAGAGGTCCTTGAGAGGTCTATCCCCTTCATCGAAACATTTTGCCTGGAAGGCATCCAACAAACAATGAATAAATACAATCAGTAATTGTATTTTTTAAAGAATTTTTGAATTATTCCTAAATTTTTAAATTAGAATTATCAAAAAGTATACATAAGTTATACCAAATATTATTTTGTTTTAAATCTAAAAATATCAAATAAATTCTGTTTTTGATTCGTTTTAACAAATATTTAGAATTTTTGTAATGCAAATTGTCTAAATTCAAGTTTTGCTATATCGAAAAAATACAATAATTTTGTATTGTTGATTTAGGAAATAAATATAACAAAACTTATGAAAAAGAATTTATTAGTGATTAGCTGTTTAGTTGGACTAAGCATAATCGGAGCGGAAACAAAAGCAAGCGGTACAAATCGTAACAACGAAACGTCGACAAGTAATTTGTCTATCAAAAAAGAAACTTTATCTGAAGTAATTCAGAATTTTATAAAGAAAGATAACAACGCAACTAAGCCATCTGCGGCTAGCTTAACTATCTCTATATTAGAAGATTACCAAAGCGGTAAGGCAGAATACTTAAATGCGAGCAAGCAAGATAAAATCACGTTTAACCAAACAATTCAAACGATTTCGCGCCAAGCGCAAAATTTCTCGGATGAAAAATCGTTAAACTGGATGAAAGAGATTAACAAATCGGCGAAAGCCATCAATACCATCTGGGCTATTTTAGGCCAAGAACCTGTGATTGATTCTAAATTAGATTTAGAATTCGAACAAAACCCAGAGTTGATTGTTGTATTTAAAAATTAGATTGTAAGTAGTTTTCATAGTTAAATAGGTTTAGAGGTAATAAAAAAAGGTGTTGTTCATAACGACACCTTTTTTATTTAATCTAAATGATACAATAATTTTTTTTGCATTAATCTTATATTATTCTAAGAAATCCTATATATTTGTATAAATTTTCATAGTTAAATAGGTTTAGAGGTTAAATAAATAAGGCCAGAAGCATCTTCTGACCTTATTTTTATGCCCAAAATGGCCCTTTTTAACTCACTGAAGCACCATTCCAAATGCTGGAATCCGGTTCAATAAATGATAATTTTCCATCCTGCCCCTCTGCCATTAGAATCATCCCCTCACTTTCCAAGCCCATCATTTTTCGAGGAGCCAAGTTGGCCAAGAAGGTAACCTTTCTTCCAACTACTTGATCAACATTAAAATGTTCCGCAATTCCACTCAAAATAGTTCTTTGACGTAAACCATCATCAACCGTCAATTTGAGCAACTTCTTACTTTTCTCCATTTTTTCTGCCGCAATCACCTGACCAATTCGAATATCCATTTTGGCAAAACTCTCAAAATCGACGGTATCCTTAATCGGATTTGGCTGTTTTGATTGAAGTAACATCTGCTGTTTGCTTTGTTGCAACTTTTCTACTTGCTTTTGGATGACATCATCCTCTAATTTTTCGAACAATAAGCCCGGATTTTTCAAGCTAGTACCTACCGGAATACTCTCAAAATCACCCAAAAGTGCCCAATCAGCCTTCGCTATCCCTAAAGAATTGCGTAATTTTTGAGTTGTAAATGGTAAAAATGGCTCTAAGGCTATGCTGACATGAGAGACTAACTGTATGGCATAGTTTAAAACATGACCAGCCTTTTCAGGATTTTCTTTCATCAGCTTCCATGGTTCAGCCTCAGCTAAGTATTTATTACCTAACCTGGCAACTTCCATAGCGTATACCAAAGCATCTCTAAATTTATATCCTTCTAATGCTGCAGCTAATTTATCTGGAATTTCACTTAAGGATTTCTTGAGTTCAATTTCCAAAGGGCTATCCTCCAATTTAGTTGGGACCTTGGATTCGAAGTTTTTATCTAAAAGCACAAATGCTCGATTGACAAAATTGCCTAGAATAGCTACCAACTCAGAATTATTCTTGGTCTGAAAATCAGCCCAAGTGAAATCAGCATCTTTAGTTTCTGGGCTTGAGGCTGTTAAGGCATAACGCAAAACATCTTGCTTACCTGGAAATTCTTTTAAGTACTCATGCAACCAAACTGCCCAATTCCTAGAAGTCGAAATCTTATCACCCTCTAAATTCATGAATTCATTGGCAGGAACTTGATCAGCAAGTTGATAATCTCCATGTGCCATGCACATCGCAGGGAAAATCAAGCAATGAAATACAATATTATCCTTACCAATAAAATGAACAATCCTACTGTCCTTATCCTTCCAATATTTCTCCCAATCTGGCCTTAATTGGCTGGTCATGGAAATATAGCCGATCGGAGCGTCAAACCAGACATATAAAACCTTACCCTCGTTGCCCTCAATCGGCACGGGTACCCCCCAAGTTAAATCTCGAGTCATGGCACGCGGCTTTAATCCATCATTTAACCAAGATTTCACTTGGCCCGATACATTGGATTTCCACTCAGGATGCGAAGCCACGTATTTTTCTAATTCAGGTTGCCATTGATCTAAAGGCAAAAACCAGTTTTTGGTCGGACGTAAAGAAGGAGCAGAACCACTTAAGGTAGATTTTGGGTTGATTAATTCATTGGGAGATAATGTGGTACCACATTTTTCACATTGATCCCCATAGGCCCCCGGCTGGTGACAGCTAGGGCACTCCCCTACGATGTAGCGATCAGCAAGAAACTGACCCGCTTCTTCATCGTAAAATTGCTCTGTTACTTCTTCAATAAATTTACCCTCTTGGTATAATTTCAAAAAGAATTCTTGAGACAGTTTATGGTGCACAGGATCAGAAGTTCTTCCGTAGATATCAAAAGAAATCCCAAATTCCTCAAATGATTGTTTAATTTCTTTGTAGTAATAATCAACTACTTCTTGTGGAGTTTTTCCTTCTTTCTGAGCCTTGATGGTGATTGGTACCCCATGTTCATCCGTACCTGAAACAAAAATGACATCCTTATTTTGAAGTCGTAAAAAACGAACATAAATATCTGCAGGTAAGTAACATCCTGCCAAATGACCAATATGAATGGGCCCATTGGCATAAATTAACGCGGCAGTGACTGTAGTTCGTTTAAATTCTGACATATCTATAATTAAAATGAAATACAAATTTAGCTAAAAAACAGCATTTTGAACCCGAATAAATGTGTTAAAATCTTGAGCTAAGGTTTGCAAGTAAAAAAACAAAGAGTTATATTTGCGGACATTTTAAAAATCATTACGTACATGTTAATAATTTCAATCAAAGAAAACGAGTCAATAGACAAAGCATTAAAGCGATTCAAAAAGAAATTCGAGAAGACGGGTGTAGTTAAAGAATTGCGTAGAAGATCTGCTTTCGAAAAACCATCTATCGCTCGCCGTACTGAATTGATTCGTGCGTCTTACAAGCAAAAAACTTACGGGAATATCAATAACTAATTCCCCTAATTTCTAATAATTGACTACTTTCGAGTGATGAATTCGGACGTAGTCAATTTTTTTTTGGAACATTTATCGGTGGAGCGACGCTGCAGTGCGCACACCATCAAGTCCTATTCGACTGATTTAAAACAGTTTAGCCTCTTTCTTGAGGAACAAACTAATTCCCTTTCCTACACACAAGTAAATCCTGGAATTATTCGCCTTTGGCTGGTTGAATTGTCCGAAAAATCCATTGAAAATCGGAGTATTAATCGAAAATTAGCCAGCCTGAGAACCTTTTATAAATTTTTATTACAAAAAGGACTAATCCAAGAAAATCCACTTTTACCCATTAGAACCATTAAAACCAGAAAAAAGCTTCCTCAATTCTTGCGAGAGAGCGAGATGGCTGAGATTAAGCTAGTGGATGAAGGAGATCAAAATTTTGAATCACTCCGAGACCAGCTGATACTATTTTTATTATACGGAACCGGTATGCGCTTAGCTGAACTCATTTCATTACAAAAAAGTCATATCAACCTACTTCAGGCAACATTACGCGTATTAGGAAAAAGAAATAAAGAAAGAATTATTCCGATACCAGCCTTCCTATTACAACTCATAAAAAAATACTTACAAGTTTGTCCCTTTGAAAGTCCTTATTTGATTGTCGATAATAAAGGAAAAGAGGTTTATCCTATGTTTGTACAAAGGTTAGTTAAAAAGCAATTAGGGGAAATAAGTACCTTAGAGAAGCTATCTCCTCACGTACTAAGGCATACCTATGCGACACATTTATTGAACAATGGTGCTGATTTAAATGCCATTAAGGAGTTGTTAGGCCATGCTAACCTAGCGGCTACCCAGGTGTACACGCACAATTCCATGGAAAAAATCAAAGAGATCTACGCTCAAGCTCACCCCAAAGCCTAATTAGACAATATCATAGGGCCTTGTTGATTGATGGGTGAAACAAAAATATCAGAACCAATTCCCACTTCTGCAAACTGCCTTCTCATAGCCTCAGCTACTTGCTGAGCTACTTCCTCCCCTCTGGATAAGGCAAACAATGAGGGACCAGAACCGGAAATGGAACAACCTAATGCTCCAGATTGTAAGGCTGCTGCTTTTACTTCGGCAAATTGAGGAATTAAAATAGCGCGAGATGGCTCAATGATAACATCCACTAAAGATCTACCAATCAAGGCATAATCGGGTAACATTAATCCTGCTACCAAACCTGCCACATTCCCCATTTGGGTAATGGTAGTAGCTAATGAAATTTCTTTATCTAAAATACCGCGAGCGTCCTTGGTATTCACCTCAATATGTGGATGAACGATACTGGCATAAAGCTCTGAAGGAGTGGCTATCTGGATGATATCCAATGGATCATAACTTCGAATGATGATAAATCCACCCAATAAGCTAGGACCCACATTATCTGCATGAGCAGAACCACAGGCCACACGCTCCCCTTCCATAGCAAAAGGTAGTAATTCTTTCTGAGTCAATGGTTTACCCATTAATTCATTAGCTGCAAATACACCGGCAACAGCCGAAGCTGCCGAAGAACCAAGCCCCGAACCCAAAGGCATGTCTTTGTGCAAGGATAAATTAAACCCTTGGTCTTCTCGACCGATATGAGCCAAATATTTCTGAATGGCTATTCCAGCCGTATTTTTAGCAACGTCCAGCGGTAAGCGGCCGTCATCTCCGGTAATTTCAATGATACTAATCCCAGGTTCTGCTCTTTTTTCCAGGACAATTTCATCACCTGGACGATTAACCGCAAATCCGAAAATATCAAATCCACAAGCTACATTGGCAACAGTGGCAGGGGCATATACACGTATTTTTTCCATCTTTTGTGATTAGCTACCCATTGAAACGATATCGGCAAATACACCTGAGGCAGTTACCTCAGCACCTGCACCAGGCCCTTTGATTACCAAAGGTCTGTCATGGTACCTCTTAGTAGTAAAGGCAATCACATTATCCGCTCCATCCATTTGATAAAAAGGATGCTGAGCATCAATTTCCCGCAAACCTATGGTAATTTTTTGATTTTCAAGTGCGGCAATATAGCGTAATACATGACCTCTTTCCGAGGCCGAAGCTACCATTTGTTCAAAATAATCATTTGCTTTTTCAAGTTCTGCAAAGAACTCATCCACCGTGGCAGCTTGTTCGCAAGCCGGTGGAATAATTTTATCAATGGTGATATCCGAAAATTCTAATTTCAAACCGATTTCACGACTTAAAATCAAAATTTTACGAGCCACGTCCATCCCACTCAAATCTTCTCTAGGATCAGGTTCTGTGTAACCTTTGGCCTTGGCCTCTCTTAAAACCTCTGCAAAGGAACGTCCAGGTTTAAATTGATTGAATATAAAAGATAAGGTACCTGATAAAATTCCCTCTATTTTTTCGAAACGATCACCTGAAGCAATTAAACCCTGAAGTGTATTAATAACTGGCAAACCAGCCCCCACATTGGTCTCGTATAAGAATTTTACACCTTTCTCAAGGGCTGTTTGATGTAATTCCGCATATAATGGATAAGGTCCAGAATTGGCTACTTTATTAGGAGTAACTACCGAAATATTGGACTTAAACAAGCCTAAATAATGGTTATAAATCTGCTTATCTGCTGTACAATCAGCAAAAATGGAATTGGGAAGATTAAGATTCTTAATTTGATCTATGAAACTTGTTAGATCTTGGGATTTTCCATGTTTAGCTAAATGATCTAAGGCTGTTTTAACGTCTATTCCCTTTTCCTGAATCAATTGCTGTCTAGAATTAGCAATACCGACTAATTTGACCTTAAGTCCGCGGTATTTAGCCAAATAACGTTCTTGACCGGCCAATTGATCCAATAAAGTCTTTCCAATTAATCCAGTACCAACTAAAAACAAATGCAATGTTTTTAATTGGGAGAAGAAGAATGTTTCATGAATAACATTCAGCGCTTTGGATAAATCTTTCTGCTCTATGACCACAGAAATATTTAATTCCGATGATCCTTGGGCGGTTGCCACAATATTAATTCCATTTTTTCCTAAAACGGAAAATAATTTACCACTAACACCCGTATGCTTACGCATACCCTCCCCCACAACGGCAATGACAGAAAGATTGGATTGAATATCGATTCCTTCAATATCTCCCATCGCCATTTCTTGGGCAAACTCTACCTCCAAAATCTCTCTTACGCGATCAGCATTTTGAGGCTCAATGGCGAAACAAATGGAATGTTCTGAGGAAGCTTGAGAAATTAAAATAACCGATATTTTCTCTCTGGCTAAAACAGTAAATAATTTGGCAGATACCCCTGCTACCCCTATCATTCCTGAACCTTGTAAGTTGACTAAGGCAAGGGAATCAATGGAGCTAATACCTGTGATGATATATGGATTTGGCTTTTGTTCCTTACTTACAACCGTACCTTTGAAACCAAGATTAAAGGTATTTAATACACGAATGGGTATATTTTTAGCAAATGCAGGCTGCAATGAAGGCGGATAAATGACTTTTGCTCCAAAATGGGTCAGCTCCATAGCCTCAGCATAGCTGATGGAAGGAATGGTGAAAGCATTACTTACTTTTCTTGGATCAGCCGTCATCATGCCATCCACATCGGTCCAAATTTCTATTTCTTGAACAGCCAAGGCTGCACCGAGCACGGAAGCCGTATAATCAGATCCACCGCGCCCTAATGTAGTGGTTTCACCTTGAGAATTAGAGCCAATAAAACCGGTAATTAAACAGATTTCTTCGGCATGCTGTGAAAAATACGATTGAATTAATTGATTTGTTTGAATAAAATCAACCTCAGATTTCCCAAAGCTATCATTGGTTTTGATGAACAATCGGGCATCCACAAAAAGTACAGGAAGGCCTTTTTCTTTTAGTATGGCTGTGATTAAAGAGGTTGAAAGTCGCTCTCCAAAACTAACTAACAAATCAGAGGTCTTGGGGGAAATTTCTTTTACAAGGGCTATTCCTTTTAATACATCCCTTAATTCATTGACTAAGGTTCGAATATGAGCAATCACTTGTGACTGACCTTTCAAAGGAATGAAGTGTTTGATTACTTCAAAATGCCTAGTTTCAATGGTTTCAATTAATTGCAAATAAGGTTCTTTACCTTGAGATGCCAATTTACCTGCCTCCAACAACGAGTTGGTAACTCCGCTCATTGCGGAAAATACCACGGCAAACTGTTTAGATGATTTCCAATTGGATTCAATGACGGTTAAGACGGACTGGATACTCTCTACGCTCCCACAACTTGTCCCTCCGAATTTTAAAATTTTTTCCATTAAGTATGAAGAGAAAAATGATACTTACCTCTACAAACAGGCAAGAATTCGACAAATATACGAGATTAGGCTGTATTATTCCCTATAATCCGGTGCCCACCTCGTCTCCTTTTGGATATTTTTCGATAGTTTTCAGAAAGAACTGAAATATTTCCATCTACTTCAAAAACGGCTAAATCTACATCAGCTAATTTTTCAACACCATGCTCACGGATGGCGGCTTCTAATTCTTCTAGGGTCAGGCTGGCTTCTCTGAGGCCAGCAGGCTTTAAAACCCCTTGATAAATTAATAAGATAGGTTCTCCATCGATGGCTTTTGACCAAAATTTATTGGAAGTTATTATCTTTTTAAATAAAAAATTCATTAAAAATAGTGACAAAGCGGCAACTAAACCGCCCACCAAACTAGCGTCTTCGCCTACCATGGCGGTTTGTACAGAATTTGAAATAAGGAGAATAAATACTACGTCTACGACAGATAATTGGGCAAATTCACGTTTCCCAAAAAGACGAATAGCCGCCACGATGAATACGTAGACGGCTATTGATTTAAGGGCGATAAGTACATAGCCCTCCATATTATTTTTTCTTTTCTGCTGCCATCACCATCGATAGGTTTAATTTGGCGGCTAAATCATAGACATTAGTTAATTCTTGAACCGTTTGGTTGCGGTCCATGCGTACGATTAAAGTGGCTGCTTTTTTTGCAGATACTGCTTCGGTTAAAGCTAGTTCTAAATTGGCAAAATCCACTGGATTATCATCAATAGAGTAATTTCGATTTTCATCCACAGTCAAGCGAACCACTTCATTTGCTGGTGTAGGTGCTGGCTTCGCTGTTTCTGGCAGCAATAACTTGATAGCATCTGGAGAGGCTAAGGTGGAAATCATTAGAAAGAACATCAACAAAAAGAATAGAATATCTGCTAATGCGCCTGTTTCTACTTCCGAGGCTTCCCTATTTCGTTTTCTAAAATTCATACCTCTTAAACTTTATTAGCTGGCTTATGAAGGATATCCAAGAAATCAATGGCCGTAATTTCCATTTTATTAATGGTGCGATCAATCATCGTCATTAATAAAGTGTATAACACGTAGGCAATAATACCTACAATCAAACCAGAGGCCGATGTAACCATTTTTTCATAAATACCCCCAGCAATGGTGGAGATATCAATTTTATTAGAAATGGAGATATTATGAAAGGTACGAATCATACCCGTTACTGTACCTAAGAAACCAAACATGGGGGCAATTCGAGCAATCGCACTCAAAATACCTAAATTCTTTTCCATATTGTAAATTTCCACTTTCGCCTTATTTTCAATGGCTGTTTCAATATCACGAATGGGAGAACCTAAACGACTTAAACCTTTCTCTAACAATTTAGCGATAGGATATTGCGATGTTTTGCAATAGGTAATCGCGCCTTGAACATTACCATTCACCAACATATCATTGATGGTATGCAGGAAATTCTCATCCAATTTGGCGGTTTTGCGAATGTATAAATAGCGCTCAATGAATAAAAATACTGCTCCAGCAAATAAGAAACCGATGGGATACATCACATACCCTCCTTTTCCTAATAAATCTAGCACAGAAAACTCTTCCACTACTTTGGTAGCTTGTTGTACGGGCTGAGCATTAACAATGGAATCGGAAACTGCAGCAGACACTGAATCGAGAGTCGAACCTGCTTGAAGTAGAATGGAAGCTAGCGATAAAGCCATAAAAGATTAGTCTTAAATAAGGTTTACAATTGTTTACAAGTTTACGATTTTTTTTTCAAAATCTCTATTCCTTTTTATCGGCTTGAGATTGCAGAAAAAACCAATATCCTTCTTTGAGGCTAAACGTCGAAATCCACATTTCAGGTATATGGTATCGATGTAAAACTTGATAAATTAAGGCATTGGCATAAGGAAAGATGCTGGCACGAAACATTTTCATGCCGGGTAAATTTACCCTTTCACCATAAGGTATTCTATCTATCAAGGCCTTATTTTTAAGAAAATATGGGATCGATAAAGGATAAGCATAGGGAGTTAATTTCTGGAATTCCAAGTTGGTAACCCTCTCTAAATCACCAATGGTCTCAAATGCTCCAGCTGCTCCAATCAAAACTTCCGGCTGATGAGCTTGACAAAGTTGATCGAGTGGTACCAAAGCCTTTTGAATGTAATCGACCAATGATTCATTAAAACTTTGATCATATTCACCATTCAAATGAAATAAGGATTGTAGTTGCAATCCACCTATTTCCAAACTCAATTTTCCGAGTACCTGATTCGCTTTAAATAAAATAAATTCGACACTTCCTCCACCGATATCCATTACGAGACTTGTGGCGTTCCAAGGCTGCGGTAAGGATGACTGAATACCCTGGTAGATTAATTCCGCCTCACGTATTCCTGAAATAATTTCTACTTGAATACCTAATTCTTGTTGAATTTTTTTAACTAATTCAGGTGTATTTTCCGCCCTTCTTAAAATACTTGTACCCAATGCAACAATCTGATGGTCAGTACATTGAAATGAATTAGCTATTTGCTTAAACTCGATTAAAGTTTGAATAGCCCTATCCATTGCCTCATCTTGCAACACATTGGATTTCATGGCACCTTTGCCCAAGGAAACAGGTCTTTGTTCATGAGCTAGAATGTGCATGGAGCCATCAGATTCTCGCTTTTGTGCAATCAATAATTGGAAGGTATTTGTACCTAAGTCGATAATCGCACGAGGCTTCATCATTATTTCTATTTTGGAACAAAATTAATCCCAAATGAGGTTAAAGTCCTGAATTATTTTCTTTATTTTAGAGGAAACGTTCGCTTCCTCCATCTCAACAAATATTTATGCTGGATCCAAACTATGATGAAAACAAAGAAGATTTGCAATCTTCTGTTCAGCGTTTCGAAAAAATGATTTATCAGCATGAAAATTCATTTTTTGATGTAGAGACTTTAGAACAAATTGCCGAGCACTATTTTCTTCAAGCTAAATTTGAAGAGGCTTTAAAAGCTTGTGATTTAGGATTGACGCATTTCCCATATACCCTCGAATTAATTTCCTTGAAAGCGCAGATTTTAGGCGACATGCAAAAGCCGGAAGAAGGCATGGAATTGATTGAGAATGCTATTTTACTTTTCCCTACTGATTTAGAAATCATGTTGGTAAAAGGCTCTTTGTTGAGCCAAATGCAGCAATATGAGGCAGCTGTAGAAGTATTTTTAGTGGCCTTAGAATTAGCTGAAGAAAAAGACGAAGTCTATTTCCGCTTAGGATTAACCTATCATGCTTGGTCCAAACCTCGAGAGGCGGTAGATATGTTCAAAAAGGCATTGGAGGTAAATCCTGAGAATGAAAATGCCTTGGTTGAACTAGCTAATTCTTTAGACGATATTGGAAAAATCGAAGAAAGTATCCCCTATTACAAACAATTCATTGATGAGGATCCATTTTCGTATACGGCCTGGTACAATTTAGGAATTGCTTATTCTAAGCTCAAGCAATATGAAAAAGCGATTGATTCATATGAGTATTCACTAGCCATTGAGCCTACGTTTGGATCATCTTTGTTCAACTTGGGAAATACCCATATGAACCTTCAAGATTATGTATTGGCGGAGGAAAATTACCGTCAGTGTCTCAAATACGATGAACCCAATCCCGAATTATATTGCTGTTTAGGAGCAAGTCTAGAAAGGCAAAAGAAATTTAATGAGGCTATTGAATATTATAAAGAGGCTGTTAAAATAGACCCTTTGTGGGATGAAGGATATTATGGCTTGGCAGTATGTTTAACAGAATTAGACAAATGGTTCGAGGCCCTTCATTTTCTAAAAAAATCCCTCAAACTAAATGAAACGAATCCACTTTATTGGACTGGATTAGCCGATGTAGAAGCCTATTTAGGCAATACTCTTTCTGCGGATGAGGCCTATCAAAAATCCATAGAACTCGATTCATTTTTTGCTCCTACGTGGATTAAATGGGCTCAATTGCATTTTGAATTAGAAGATTATGAAAAATCGGCGGATATCATGTTATCTGCCATTGATGAATTACCCGAAGAAGCAGAATTATATTACAGATCTGCCGTTTATCTTATTAAAGCAGGCCAATTTAAAGATGCCTTTCACTTTTTAGAATCTGGATTACTTTTGGATTATGACAAGCATGAAGTCATTTTTGAGTTTTTCCCCAATTTAGAAACACAAAAGGCCATATTTAAGTTAATTCAACAATATAAGAAATAACCTTACATGTAGTTTAAAAACCATTGGTAACTAATTGCTAGAAATTTCCTTTGATTTTCAGCATTTTCAAGTCGAATTATTCCCCAACCCTAATTTTTTATGAAAAAAACAATCCTCATTGCACTATTGTTTGTTACTGGAATCAGTGGCATTCAAGCTCAACAAAAATCAAAAACAAGTGGAGTTAGCCCAAAAACAAGTAGCTCTGCGGCAAAAACAAGTACATTAAGTATTCCGGAAAAAATCACTTCTGCGGAGGGAATTACGGAGTATCGTTTAGGAAATGGTTTAAAAGTTTTATTATTTCCTGACCCATCCAAGCAAACCATTACGGTAAACATCACGTATTTAGTAGGTTCTCGCCATGAAGGCTACGGTGAAACAGGAATGTCTCACCTATTGGAACATATGGTGTTTAAAGGAACTAAAGAGAAACATAAAGATGTAGCCAAAGAGATTACTGATCATGGTGCTCAGTTTAATGGAACTACCTGGTTAGATCGTACAAATTACTTCGAGACATTTGCGGCTACAGATGAAAACCTGGACTGGGCCTTGGATATGGAGGCAGACCGTATGATTAACTCAAGAATTGCTAAAAGTGAGTTAGAAACCGAAATGACTGTGGTTCGTAATGAGTTTGAAATGGGAGAAAATGACCCAAGCTCAGTATTAAGTGATCGAATTGTATCAACGGCTTTTTTATGGCATAATTATGGTAATTCAACCATTGGAGCACGATCAGATATTGAAAAAGTGCCAATTGAGAATTTACAAGCCTATTATAAGAAATATTACCAACCAGATAATGCGGTATTATTAGTGGCTGGTAAATTTGATCCTGTTAAAACTTTGAATTTAATAAATCAAAAATTTGGTGTCATCCCTAAACCAGAAAGAGTTTTAACCAAAACATTCACGGCAGAACCAACTCAAGATGGAGAGCGTCATGTTACCCTTCGTCGAGTAGGAGATGTACAAGCTGTGGGTGTTGCTTACCATATTCCCTCTGGCTTACATCCTGATTACATTGCTTGCGATGTCTTTGCCGCCTTATTAACTGATGCGCCATCAGGCCGATTGTACAAGGCATTGATCGATACGAAAAAGGCTGCTTCTCAATATGGTTATAGCTTCCAATTAAAAGAACCTGGTTTGGTGTATTTTGGGGCTGAAGTACCGAAGGAAAAATCAGCTGATTCAGTTCGTAATATCATTTTAGAGACTATTGAGCAATTTGCCAAAACTCCTCCTACCCAAGCAGATGTTGATCGAATCAAGATGAAAAACATCAAAAACGTAGAGTTATTATTAAATAATGCGCAGCGTGTAGGTGTAGGTTTATCGGAATACATCGCCCAAGGTGATTGGCGTTTATTATTTCACACGAGAAACTTAATTGAAAAAGTTACTGCAGAAGATGTTCAGCGAGTAGCACAAAAATACTTTAAGGCATCTAATCGTACTTCAGGAATCTTCTATCCAACAGAAAAGCCTGATCGCGCTGAAATCCCTGAGGCAAAAGAAGCTGAGGAAATACTTAAAGATTTCAAAGGAAGAGCGGCCGTTGCTGAAGGTGAGGCATTTGATCCATCTCCAAGCAATATTGATTCAAGAACTAAAAAAGAGACAATTGGATCTGTTAAGGTAGCATTGTTGGCTAAGAAAACGAGAGGTAGCTCCGTTTATGCTCGTATGACTTTGAGATTTGGTGATGAGAAATCACTTTTAGGAACTGCAACTGCTGCTGATTTAGCGGCTGATATGTTGACCAAGGGAACTGCGAAACATACTCGTCAACAATTTCAAGATGAATTGGACAAATTAAAGGCAAGGGTTTCTATTAGTGGAAGTGCTACTCAAGCTAACGTATCCATTGAAACTACTCGTGAAAATTTAGTTCCTGCACTTAAATTAGTAGCTGAAGCATTAAAAACCCCAGTCTTCCCAGCAGAAGAATTTGAGAAATTAAAACAAGAAAATTTAACTCAAATAGATGCTCAAAAAAGTGATCCACAAGCCAAGGCTATTGAGGCTTTAAATCAAGTTAGAACAGGACATTACGCGAAAAATGATGTTCGTTACAGCCCAACCTTAGCTGAACAAACGGCTCTTTATAGCGCTGCCAAATTAGAAGATGCCGTATCGTTCTATAAAAACTTTTACGGAGCTAGTTCAGCTACATTTTCAGCAGTAGGAGATTTTGATGAAAACGAAGTAAAAGAACTCATTAAAACAGAATTTTCTAATTGGAAATCACCTAAACCTTACACTAGAATTCCTGAAATTGTAGCAGATGTAAAACCGGTGATTAAATCCATTGAAACTCCAGATAAAGCGAATGCCTTTTTCGTGGCTTATCAACCTTTAAAAATTTCAGATACAGACCCAGATTATGCGGCAATGGAAATCAGTAATTACATTTTGGGAGGAAGTCCAGGATTAGCCAATCGTTTAATGGGAAGAATTCGTCAAAAGGAAGGATTATCCTATGGTGTGGGTTCTCAGTTTAGTGCCCATCCGATAGACAAAGCTGGTAGTTTCCTGACTTATGCCATTTATGCTCCTGAGAATTTAGCCAAATTAGAAGCTGCATTTAAAGAGGAGATTGAAAAAGTATTAAAAGACGGATACACAGAAAAGGAAATTGAGGAAGCAAAAAAATCTTGGCTACAGGCTAGACAAGTGGCTCGTTCTCAAGACAATTCTCTAAGTGGTACATTGAACAGCAATTTATATTTAAATCGTAGTTTGAAATTCTCGGAGGAGTTGGATAAAAAAGTCAATGCTTTAACCTCTGACCAAATTTTACAAGCCACTCGTAAGACTTTGGATTTGCTTAAAATGTCTTTAATCAAAGCGGGAGATTACGAAGGGGCAGCCAAGAAAAAAGCTGCCAAAGCTGAAAATGCACCTAACAACACTGGTGCAGTAGGCGGCGCTCCTAAGCCCTAACAGGCCCAGTCCCATAGCCCTAGCACTGCTAGGGCTATAAAAAAGCTCAAGCAGTGCTTGAGCTCTAAAAAAAAGTACTAGCAGAACTCCTCAAAAACACCTTCTAAGTGCGCTGAAATCAATTCAGCAGAACGACCTTCAATGTGATGACGCTCCACAAAGTGAACCAATTCACCATCTTTGAATAAGGCGATTGAAGGAGAAGATGGAGGATATGGCAAAGTATATTCTCTTGCTTTCTGTGTAGCTTCTTGATCTACCCCAGCAAAAACAGTTACTAATGTATCTGGTTTTTTACTAGATGCTGCTACTGCCTCTTTTACACCTGGACGAGCGGTACGAGCAGAACAACCGCAAACCGAATTAATAAACAATAAGGTTGTACCTGGTTTAGCCAATACTTCTTCTACTTCAGAGGCTTGTTTCAACTCTTGAAATCCACCTTCTACGATATCCATCCTCATAGGATGTACTAAATGTTCTGGATACATATTAATTCTATTTAAATTTAAATGGGTTAATCAATTACATAAAGCCAAGTTCTAATTTGGCTACTTCTGACATCATATCTTGAGAATATGGAGGATCAAAAGTTAATTCTACGGATACTTCGGCTACTCCTTCAATTTCCCGAATGGCTTTTTCAATATCAACGGGAATACTTTCAGCTGAAGGACAAGATGGAGAGGTTAAAGTCATCAGTACATAGACATTATTTACTGGGAATATTTTGATTTCATATATTAATCCCAATTCATATACATCCACGGGAATTTCTGGATCGTATACTGTTTTAATGGCCTTAACAACCTTTTCCTTTAAATCTGCCTCAGTTAGCACTGAACTTGGTGTCGTGTTTTCCATATCTTAAGCTTTTGAAGAATAGGCAAGTGCATAATTTTTCATTTGTTTCACCATAGATAATAATCCATTGGATCTTGTCTGAGCTAAATGCTGACTCATTCCTATACGGTCAATGAAGTACAAGTCGGCCTGCATAATTTCAGAGGGAGAATGTCCAGAGAGAACTCGTATGAGCATACTAATTAATCCCTTAACAATAACCGCCTCAGAATCTGCTTGAAAAATCAATTTTCCATCTTCCATGAAAGCATGAAGCCATACTCTGCTTTGACATCCTTTGATGACATTATCCTCCGTCTTATACTCATCTGACATACCTGGTAATTTCTTACCTAAATCAATCAAATATTCATATTTGTCAGCCCAGTCTTCAAAAAGGCCAAATTCTTCAATCAATTCGTCTTGTGTATCGTTTATACTAGATGCCATATTATAATAACATTGTTATGACTCGTTTCAAACATGTAACAAATCGATCAATTTCCTCCTTGGTATTGTAGAACGAGAATGAGGCTCTACAAGTTCCCGGTATATTAAATCGCTGCATCAAGGGTTGCGCACAATGATGACCTGTTCGAATGGCAATACCAAATTTGTCTAATAAAACCCCAATATCTTGAGGATGAGTACCTTCAATAAGGAAACTAATTACTGCAATTTTATTGGGCGCTGTTCCAATGATTTTTAAACCATCAATTTGACTTAATTGTTCTGTGGCATAGCGTAATAGTTCATTTTCTTGTGCTTCTACCCAACCTTTTTCTAGTGAATTTAAATAATCAAAAGAGGCAGCGAAGGCTATAACATCTGCAATATTAGGTGTTCCAGCTTCAAATTTATAAGGTAATTCATTGTAGGTGGTTCCAGAGAAACTAACTTCCTTGATCATTTCTCCTCCACCTTGATAAGGAGGCATGGCCTCTAAAAGCTCACGTTTACCATAAAGTACCCCAACCCCAGTAGGTCCAAATAATTTATGTGCAGAAAAAACGAAAAAGTCCATACCATAACGCTGGACATCCATTTCCATGTGAGCCACAGATTGAGCTCCATCAATTAATATTTTAGCACCATGAGCATGTGCTAAATCAATCATTTCTTGAATTGGATTAATGGTGCCAATGGCATTTGAAACATGATTGACAGCCACTAATTTAACTGAGTAATCCTTCAAAAGCTGGCGATAAGCTTCTAAATCTAACACGCCCGAGTCTAGGACAGGAATTACCAGTACTTCTGCTCCTTTTTCTTGGGCAATCATTTGCCAAGGAACGATATTCGAATGATGCTCTAAATTGGAAACTAAAATTTTGTCCCCCTCCTGAAAATTTGCCCTCCCAAAAGTTTGGGCAACTAAATTAATCCCGGCTGTAGTTCCCGAAGTAAAAATAATTTGATCTGAAGAAGCTGCATTCAAAAAGGATTGAATCTTCTTACGTGTCAATTCATAAGCAGCAGTCGCCCTTTCAGCTAAGGCATGAATACCACGATGAATATTGGCATTATCCTGGGTATAGTAGTGATTCAGAGCCTCCAGCACAGCTTTTGGTTTTTGAGTCGTAGCCGCGTTATCGAAATAGATCAATGGAGAACCATTGACTTGTTGGTCTAAAACAGGGAAATCTAAACGAATTTGCTCCAAGTTGGTCATGATTCTAATTTGACAAATCGACAGACTGTTGAATTTTGGACACTATCTTTTCAGTTAGTAGTTCTCTCATTTCTGGATGTTCTACTTTATTGATTACCTCTTGGACAAAAGCCAATAACAATAAAGTTCTGGCGGCAGGTAATGAAATACCACGGGAACGCATGTAAAACAACGCTTCCTCATTTAGCTGGCCAGTGGTAGTTCCATGAGAACATTTCACATCATCTGCCCAAATTTCTAATTGAGGCTTAGTGTTCATGGTTGCCCTTGTAGAGGCAAGCACATTACGACAAGACTGAAAAGCATTGGTTTTTTGTGCATCTTGGCGAACAAAAATCTTACCATTAAAAACGCCTGTGGCATTTCCCATCAACACCCCTTTGTATAACTCATTGGATTCTGAATGCGGCATACGGTGATCTACGACGGTATGGGAATCCATTAATTGGTTCTCCCCCGGAACATACAAACCGTTCAAATTCGAGACTACTTGTGGTCCCTCTATGTAAAAGTGTAAATTATTACGAATCAAAGAAGCATTTAATGAAAAAGTAAATGTATCGACCTGACTACCCTCTGCTTGATAAATAAAAGTATGATCTACATGGCTTACACCAGGTTGAAAATCTTGCTCTTTTAAATAGGTAAATTGGGCCCCTTTTTCTACAAAAATTTCTTGTACAAAATTGGATAAAATATCACCTGAACCCGTAGAAGATTGTTGCTCTATGAAAGTAGCCTTTGCCCCTTCTTCCAAATAAATTAACCACCTAGCTTGTACGGCGGATGCGTTTTCTGAAGCAGCAACTTGATATTGGTGAAGAATTGCCTTAGTAACTTCTGTATCCTTCTTAATCCATAACACCATGTGTTGGGGATTAAGGGCCACATTTAAATCAAACAATGAATTTTGCTCCAATAATGGGTTTTTCTTGGACCAAGTTGATTCGAATTGAGGGCATTTTTGAAGGAATTCTTCAAAACTTAATAGGGCAAAACCTTCCTGAATTCTTGATTTATCCCAAGATACATAGCCATTGGATGTTTGTAAAACAAAATCAGCCCAATCTAGCGAAGAAAATAAGGTAAAATTAGCCTTTGGAGACCAATTTCGAGCTATACCATTAAAGTCCTTCAAGGATGTGTATTTCCACTCCTCCCATTTGGAAGTAGGAAATCCTTTCGAAATGAACTCTTGTAAAGCTTTACCTTGTACCGATTCAAGACCTAGATTTTGAGCAATCTCTTGTAATGAATTATTTAACTCAGCTGTTAACATATCTTATTGATCTACTTCCGATTTAATCCAATCGTAACCTCTTTCTTCTAATTCTAAAGCCAATTCTTTCGTTCCTGACTTCACGATTCTACCTTTATATAAAACATGCACATAGTCTGGAACAATATAATCCAATAAACGTTGGTAGTGAGTAACCACAATTGTAGCGTTATCCGGGCCTTTCAATTTATTTACACCCTCTGCCACAATACGTAAGGCGTCAATATCCAATCCAGAATCTGTCTCATCCAAAATTGCTAATTTAGGATCTAGGACTGCCATTTGGAATATTTCATTACGTTTCTTCTCTCCTCCTGAGAAACCTTCATTTAACGCTCGGCTCAAAAGTGATTGATCGATATTCACATAGGCCATTTTCTCTTTGAACATTTTTAAAAACTGCACAGCGTCCATCGGATCCTCGCCACGGTACTTACGAATTTCGTTTACGGCCGACTTAAGAAAATTGGTAGTTGAAACCCCTGGAATCTCTACAGGATATTGAAAAGCCAAGAAAATTCCTTCGGCAGCTCTTTCTTCTGGAGCCAATTCCAATAAATCTTTACCTAGAAACTGCACTGATCCGGCAGTGACTTCATAATCTTCTCTACCCGCCAAAACGGAGGCCAAAGTAGATTTCCCCGAACCATTCGGACCCATGATGGCATGTACCTCACCAGCTTTTACTTCTAAATCTATTCCTCTTAAAATTTCTTTTTCTCCAATAGAAGCATGTAAATTTTTAATTGACAGCATAATGTTTGTATTTGATTCTTGCTTTGAATTACAAAATTATAACCTATACCTTGGAAAAACCATAGCTTATTTAGATTCACTCTAAACAATAGCAATAATTCTCCATTTTTTTTATAATTTTGTATCAAATTCAAAATTCATCACCATGATAACTATTTCAGATTTAGCAGCCGATCGTATTAAAGAGTTAAGATCTAAAGAAGGTTTAACAGAAGAATACAATATTCGCGTGGCCGTAGAGGGCGGAGGATGTTCTGGTTTAATGTATCAATTGGATTTTGCTGCTGAGCCACAAAGTACCGACATGATTTTTGAAGATAAAGGCGTGAAGGTCATGGTCGACAAGAAATCGATCCTTTACTTAGCTGGAACAGAATTGGATTTCTCGGATGGTTTAAATGGAAAAGGTTTTCAATTTAAAAATCCAAACGCATCTCGTACCTGCGGTTGCGGAGAAAGTTTTTCTATTTAAATACCATCAAAAGCTTAGCATCGACTGACGGCCTTCTAAAATATATGGCTGCATCAATTGATATACCCTATGAATGGGCAAACCCATCACGGTGTAGAAAGAGCCTTCTAGACGACTAATTCCCACCATTCCAATGAAATCTTGTACTCCATAAGCACCAGCTTTGTCGAGGGAAGATCCACCTTTGACATACCAGTCAATCTCCCAATCCAATAATTCTCTAAAAGTAACTATGGCTCGATCTACTTGGGTAAAAACACCCTGTGGGCCAACCAATGAAATTCCAGTAAATACTTCATGGTCTTTACCCGAGAGTTGCATTAACATTTCCCTAGCTTCTTGTTTATTGGCAGGTTTATTCAATATCTTATTATCGACCACCACAATGGTATCTGCTGCCAGAATTAACTGATTCGGGCACGACGCTGCTAATACCATGGCTTTCTTTTCAGCTAAAATTCCAGGCACCTCTCCTATGGACCAGCTGGTATCAATGGATTCATCGATATCAGCAGGTAACACGGTAAAATCAAAACCAGCCTGGGTTAAAATCTCCTTTCTTCTGGGTGAGTTCGACGCTAAAATAAGAGGATATTGAAGAGATAGTGTGCTTGACATGTTTCAAAAATACATGATTTTGATTCATTCAGGCCTATTTTGAAAAAAAATATTTAAAAACATTTGTATTTAATGTAATTACATTTAATTTTGCAACATCAATTTATACTGATATGGGAATTTCACACGAATTACAACAAAGTACTTTTGCCTCAGAGGAGGCCAAAGCCATTGTCAATGTGATTTTTACAGGAAACTGGGTGGCCTACCAACAACAAGAATTATTGAAACCCTATGATCTCACCATGCAGCAGTACAATGTACTTCGGATTTTGAGAGGTCAAAACGGGAAACCCATGACTGTTCTGGCCATCATAGAGCGAATGATGGATCGTACTTCCAATGCTTCTCGCTTAGTTGATAAATTGGTAGAAAAAAAATGGGTATTAAGAAGAGAATGTCCCAATGACCGCAGAGCAGTGGATGTGCTCATTCTACCTGAAGGTTTAGCTCTACTTCAACAACTAGATGAGGTTCAAAATCAATGGGTTAAGCGATTTAACCACATGAGTCAAGAAGATTTAATCAAACTGAATGAACTTTTGGACCATTTTAGAAATTAATAGCACCATACATTTCATCAACAAATTATATTTTTTAATTCAATTACAACCCTTTTAAAATTAAACAAAAATGAAAAAAGTAAGCTTTATTCTTTCCGCCTTAGCCTTCATGGCTTTTACTCAAACAAGTATTGCTGCGCCAAGCACAAGTCCAGTATCAACTAAAGCTAGTAGCATTGTTTGGAATGCAAAAAAAGTAACTGGTGAGCACACAGGTACTATTGGCATTTCTGCTGGTAAATTAGTAGTTAACAAAAACCAAATTACGGGTGGTAATTTTACCATCGACATGAAATCGATTGTATGTAAGGATATCACTGATCCAGAATACAACAAGAAATTTGTAAGTCACATTACTTCTGGTGACTTCTTTGAAATCGAAAAATTTCCAACAGCTCAGTTTGTAATCACTAAGGTTGCAGGAAACCAAGTAAGTGGAAATTTAACCATCAAAGGAATCACAAAAGCTATCAGCTTTCCGGCACAAATTAGCCAAAACAATGGCAAAATGATTGCCAAAGCAAACATCACAATTGACCGTACGGATTACAACATCAAATATGGTTCAAAGAAATTTTTCGAATCTATCGGAGACAAAGCCATCTTTGATGATTTCACATTAGCCGTGACATTAGTATCTGAATAAAACAATTAATAAGCTAAGCCTGTTACGGGTTTAGCTTATTTCATATTTTGTACCCTAATAAAAACTAAAAATTATGTCCTTAATAGATGCTTTGGAGTGGCGATATGCTGCGAAAAGAATGAACGGTAAAAAGGTGGATGCATCTAAAATAGATTCCCTTTTAACTTCCATTCAATTATCTGCTTCTGGATTTGGTTTACAACCTTATCAAGTTTTGGTAATTGAGAATGAAGAATTAAAAGCCAAAATTCAACCTGCAGCTTTTAATCAGCCACAGGTAGTGGAATCATCACACCTTTTAATCTTTGCTGCTTGGAATGAGATTACCGAGGAAAAAATCAATGCTTTCATCCAATTAGTTTCCGAAACAAGAAATGTTCCATTGGAGGATTTAAAGGCATACAAAGACGCTATTGCAGGATCTTTGTTGAGTCGCCCTGTGGAAGATCAAGTAAAATGGATGGATAAGCAGGTGTATTTGGCCATGGGTACTGCCCTAGCTGCAGCTGCCAAATTAGAAATTGATAGCACCCCGATGGAAGGATTTATTCCAGCACAGGTTGATGCTATTTTAAATCTAAAAGAAAAAGGTTTACATGCTGTTTTAATGATGGCAGTTGGTGAGCGAGATGAATCCTCAGACTTTATGGTAAATGCGAAAAAAGTTCGCTGGCCTAAAGAAGAGTTATTTATTCACGTGATATAATCTAAAAAAGGTCTCTAACGAGACCTTTTTTTATGCCAAATCAGCTAGATTTATGTGAGGACTCAATCCGAGTTTCTTCCCCTCTTCAAGCATAAATTCCCAGGCAGAAGACAAATCATTTTTCACTTGACCCTCCAAAATTGCTTCTCGAATAGCGACTTTTATCAAGCCAATTTCTTTACCAGGTCCAATATCAAATACCTGCATGATAATTTCTCCAGAAATCACAGGTTGAAAATTTCTCAATGAATCCTTCTCCTCTACTTCCTTCAGTTTTTCCTCTACTTTATCAAAGTTCTTCAAATACCTTTTTACTTTATCGCCATTTTTGGAGGTGATATCAGCCCGACAAAGGGTCATTAATGCTTCCAATTCTTCCCCTGCTTCAAATAATAAGCGCCTCAAAGCGGCATCGGTAATTTCTTCCTTTGATAAAGCTATAGGCCGTAAGTGCAAACGAACTAGCTTTTGAACTAATTTCATCTTCTCATTCAAAGGCAATTTTAATCGTTTAAATATTGCGGGCACCTGCCTCGCTCCCATCTCTTCATGACCGTGAAATGTCCATCCTTTTTTGGGGTCAAATCGTTTGGTAGCTGGTTTGGCGATATCGTGTAATATTGCTGCCCAACGCCACCATAAATCATCAGTATGCTGGGAAATATTGTCTAAGACTTGAAGTGTATGGTAAAAATTATCTTTATGCCCCTTTCCTTCTTCCGTATCTACCCCTTTAAGTTTAACAAATTCAGGAAATATAATGGGCAAAATACCGCAAGCATCTAAAAGTAGAAATCCATAGGATGGTTTTTTACATAGGATAATTTTATTCAACTCTTCCGAGATTCTTTCCATAGAAATAATTTCTAGGCGAACATTCTCAACTTGAAGAGCCTCAAAAGTACTTGGGTATATATCAAAGCCTAATTGTGCCGCAAAACGAATCGCGCGCATCATCCGAAGAGGATCGTCGGAAAAGGTGATTCTTGGTTCTAGCGGAGTTCGTAAAATTCGAGCTTCTAAGTCTTTTAGTCCGTCAAATGGATCCAGGAGTTTGCCCCTATGAGCTGAATTAAGCTGGACAGCCATGGCATTGATGGTGAAATCTCGCCGATTTTGGTCATCCTCCAAGCTTCCTTCCTCCACCACTGGTTTTCTTGAATCTCGTTGATAGGATTCCTTTCTAGCTCCAACAAACTCTAAGTCCCAGTCATCTACCTTAAGCATAGCGGTACCAAAGTTTTTGAAAACAGAAACTTGATGCTCTGGTAAATTAAATTCGCGAGCAACTTCCTCCGCTAATGCGATACCAGAACCAATACAAACTACATCGATATCCTTCTGGCTATCTCGACCTAAAATGGCATCACGTACAAATCCTCCAATGACATAGGCGTCCAATCCCAAACGGTCAGCTGCAGCTCCAATTTTGACAAAAATTGGATTCTCAATAATTTCCTTTCCCGTTTGTATCATTTACGAATCATAGTATAATCACCATTAAGGCCTAATTTGACAATTTTAGATGCCTTAGCTTTTCCTTTGGTAGGCTGGGGATTTTGTAAAATATAGTCTACTCCTTGTTTTATTACAGGAGATATGCTTTCAAAATTTTCAGGAGATAATTCACCAGAAACATTGGCAGAAGAAGAAACAATAGCTCTTTGATATCGATAAACTAGGCCCTTACAAAAATCATCTTTCACTAAACGAATGGCAATACTTCCTTCTGGCCCCAATACAAGTTTACTTACATTTTTACCTTTGGGATAAATGACCGTTAAGGGGTCTTCGGCAAAATCTACCAAATCCCAGGCAATGTCAGGAACTTGTTCCACGTATTCATTTAATTGCTCAATCTTTGAAATCAACAAGATTAATCCCTTATTTTCTGGCCTTTGCTTGATATCCAACATTTTTTCAATTGACGCATCCATTCGTGCATCGCATCCTAAACCCCATATCGTATCACTGGGATATAAGAGTACACCACCCGTTTTTAAGGATTTAATGGCTTCGTCGTAAACAGATTGTATCATGCCACAAAGGTAAAGATTAATTCCTCTTTTATTAAGTCAAGAATCAATGTTTAGCATGAATTGGCTACCTTTGCAAACATTTTAATCACATTTTCTTCGTCTTTGGTATGTCGAGTATTCAAGTACAACTCATTGAAAGTATTCAAGCAGGTTTAAGTTCATTATTTCAAATAGATGAAAAAGACCTTAGCCTTCAAGAAACAAAAAAGGAATTTGAAGGGGCTTATACTTTTGTCGTATTTCCATATACCAAAAAAGCTGGTAAAGCCCCTGCCCAAATTGCACAGACATTAGGTGACTATTTAATTGAAAACAAGCCTCAATTGGTAAAGGCCTATCAAGTAGTTCAAGGTTTTTTGAATATTTCACTTCATGACTCCGTATGGTATGGCTTATTGCAAGATTTATCAAATGATTCATCTGCTTTTCAATTGGCGCCTAAGAATGAAAAAATTGTCATTGAATATTCTTCTCCCAATACCAACAAACCGCTTCACCTAGGCCATTTGAGAAATAATTTCTTAGGTTATTCCGTCGCCCAAATCTTGAAAGCTGGTGGATATGAAGTCATCAAGACCAATTTGGTCAATGATCGTGGTATTCATATTTGCAAGTCGATGTTGGCCTACCAATTATTTGGAAATGGTGAAACTCCTGCTTCCAGCGGCATGAAAGGAGATCACTTGGTGGGTAAATATTATGTAGCCTTTGATAAAGCCTATAAAGCAGAAATTGAACAATTGGTAGCCACAGGCTTAGATGCAGAAAAAGCCAAGGCAGAAGCACCAATCATGTTGCAGGCTCAGGCCATGCTATTAGCTTGGGAACAAGGTGAACCTGCCGTAATTCAATTATGGGAAACCATGAATTCATGGGTATTAGAAGGTTTTGCTGCAAGTTACAAGCAAATGGGAGTTGATTTTGATAAAATATACCGTGAATCAAATACCTATTTATTGGGTAAAAAATTAGTTGATGAAGGATTAACCCAAGGGGTATTTTATCAGAAACCAGATGGCTCTGTTTGGATAAATTTAGAGGAGGAAGGCTTGGATGAGAAATTAGTTCTCAGAAAGGATGGAACTTCAGTTTATATTACCCAAGACATGGGAACGGCCCAATTGAAATATGAAGATTTTGGAGCTAAGCAATCCATTTATGTCGTGGGAAATGAACAAGACTACCATTTTGAGGTTCTTTTTCATATCTTAAAGAAACTCAATAAAGCTTTTTCTCAAGGAAATTATCATCTTTCATATGGCATGGTAGACTTACCTAGTGGTAAAATGAAATCTAGAGAGGGTACGGTTGTGGATGCGGATGATTTGATGCAGGAAATGGTCGATACTGCGAGAGAAAGGACCCTAGAATTGGGGAAAATTGAAGGTTTTTCTGAGGAGGAATCAAATCAATTATTCCAGCAGTTAGGCATGGGAGCTTTGAAATACTTTTTACTTAAAGTAGATCCCAAAAAACGGATGTTATTCAACCCAGAGGAATCCATTGATTTCCAAGGAAATACAGGACCATTCATTCAATATACGCATACCAGGATTTGTTCGATCAGAAGAAAAGCGCTAGAAAAAGGATTTCCAATGAGTGGAAAATCGGATTCTAACATTACGCTAGCTGAGTCTGAAAGAGAATTAATCTATTTACTGGGTACATATAAAACTAAGTTAGCCGAGGCTTGTGAAAACTTTTCTCCATCAATTATTGCTCAATATTCGTTTGATTTGGCAAAACAATTCAATAAATTTTACAATGAATTGACGATATTAAACGAGGAAAATGAGGACATTAGAACAATTCGACTTACCTTGGCAGACCTAACAGGTAAAACAATTCAACACGCAACTTCGTTATTGGGTATAGTTTCACCTGAACGGATGTAACATGAAACGAATTTTAACTATCTCACTTATATTAATCACTGTCGTTATGTTAGTAAATATTGTAAAAATTGGATCCTTATTAACGGCTCTTACTTTGCCGTTTAAACAAAACACCATTTTAAACCGCCCAGAAAACGTGGAAACTGTTGTTGCAGCACCGAACTTTCATACTTTTAAAATGAAAGGAATTGATGGCAAGGTTATTGACTTTAGCCAGTTCAAAGGAAAGAAAGTAGTTGTATTAAATACAGCTTCTAAATGTGGATATACTCCGCAGTATGCTGATTGGGAGAAATTCCACCAAGCAAATAAAGACATCGTTATTTTAGGATTTCCCGCCAATGAATTTGGTGGTCAGGAGCCTGGTACTAACGAAGAAATTGCAAGCTTTTGCCAAAAAAACTACGGTGTTAGTTTCCAAATGATGGAGAAAGTCGTAGTGAAAGGTGAAGCTAAATGTGATTTATACAAATGGTTGACAGATAAAAAAAGTAATGGTTGGAATGAAAAAGAACCAAGCTGGAATTTCTGTAAGTATGTTATCAACGAAAAAGGTGAATTAGTTAACTTTTTCGCTTCGGGCATCAAACCTACAAGTCCTGAGTTTCTTCAAGCATTAGCGAAATAATCTATTTCTTTACATCCCTGAATTAAGACCTAATTCAGGGATGTTTGTTTCTAATTAAAAGCAAAGTTTATGAATCGTTGGGTAGAAGCCGCTAGGCCCCGCACATTACCATTGGCAGCAGCTAGCACCATTTTAGGTAATATATTGGCCTATGTAGATGGGCGCTTTCAATGGACAATTGGTGCATTAGCCATTCTCACTACCCTCCTACTACAAATTCTATCCAATTTTGCCAATGATTTAGGAGATACGCAAAATGGAATTGACAATGCCGACAGAAAAGTTGCTTTAAGGGCTGTTCAGACTGGTGCTATAAGCCCGGTTGAAATGAAAAAAGCGGTGTACTTGTTTGCCTTATTAGCATTTATTTCAGGCATCAGCCTATTATATGTCAGCTTACAAACTGCGTCCATCGAAATCATTCTTAGCTTTTTAGTTTTAGGTATTTTGGCCATAGGTGCCGCCATCGCGTATACAGTAGGTAAAAGACCTTATGGTTATATGGGCTTGGGAGACCTTTCTGTCTTTTTGTTTTTTGGAATAGTTGGTACGGTGGGCGTCTATTTTTTACAAACCTTGGCTTTTAAACCTGCCATATTTTTACCTGCGGCTGGTTGTGGATTTATGTCAGTAGCTGTACTTAATCTCAATAACCTGCGCGATTTAGAAAATGATAAAAAACAAGGTAAGTTATCCATTCCCGTACGAATTGGGAAGACCACAGGCTTCCTCTATCAAAAGTTTTTATACATACTTAGTATCCTCAGCTTTGGAATATTTCCCATGATGAATCAGGGAGTACCTCCTACCTTCATACAAAATGCCACCATGTTGGCAGCCTATATACCCATTGCCTTATTAGCCAACAAATTACAGCCTAATTTAACACCGGCCCAAATAGATCCCTATTTGAAAAAAACAGCTTTGCTTACCTTATGGCTTATTTTAGTATTTGGGTTTACTCAAATTTTTCTTAGCGAGTGATTTCCCTTATTTTTACAGTCTAAATTTAATATTTGACCATGAAGTGGACTTCTCTGGCTTTTGCCTGCATACTTATTATTTCTAATTCTGTTTTGGCACAAGATACTGTCAATTACATGGAGCTAGGTTTAACTCAAAATAAAACGGGAAATTACGCCGAGGCTCTTAGAAACTTCAGTATTGAAATTGAGAGAAATACAGCTAATCCTAATCCAATTGCATTTTATAATCGAGGATTTGCTAAGTATAATTTAAAAGATTTCAGAGGAGCCATACTGGATTTTGAAAAAGCCATTGAATTAAAATCCACATATTACGAAGCATTTATTGCCCGTGGCCAAAGTTATAGTAAGCAAGACAATCACAAAATTGCCATTCAAGATTATAATGAAGCGATTCGATTAAACCCCTTAGAGGCAACTGCCTATTATTCCAGGGGACTGTCAAAAAGTAAATTGGAAAACTACCGTGGTGGTTTATCTGACTTCAATAAATCCTTGGAGTTAAATCCTGAATATGCCCCTTGTCTAGCCGCCAGAGGAGATTGCAAGGTCAAATTAGGGGAATATTCAAGCAGTATTGAGGACTACAGTAAAGCCATCGAAATAAGCCCAAAAAGATCAACTTATTATTCTGGTAGAGGCTTTGCCAAAATGAAATTAAATGATTTTGCGAATGCATTAAAGGATTTCAATGAAGCCCTTAAAATCAGTCCAGACGAAGCTAATGACTGGTATTTTTCTGGATTTTGTAAAACGCAATTGGAAAATTTCCGGGGTGAAAATGGCGAAAAAGGAGCCTTAGAAGATTTCAACAAAGCATTGGAAATAGAACCTACCAAGGTGGAAGCTTTATATGGAAGGGGATTTGTGAAGTCTAAATTAGGCGATCAACGTGGGGCCATTGAAGATTATTCGAAGGCGGTAGATATGGGAAATTTAGAAAATGCTAAAATTCTATACACTGCCAAAATGAATAAAGCCGTATTGGACGAATTAAGGAATGCTGTCCAAGATAAAATCAAAATGGCTGAATTTAGTCCAGAAAGAGCAGAAATCTATTTCAATAGAGGTTTAGCCAAATCAAAATCAGGAGACCCTAAGCAGGCCATGGATGATTATAACCGAGCAATTTCCTTAAATCCCATCTATGCAGATGCTTATTTTATGAGAGCAATGGCTAAATCCAATTTAGGAGACCAGCGAAATGCCATTCAAGATTGCAGCAATGCCATCAAATTGAACGCCAAATACGCTGAAGCCTATTTTGTAAGAGGAATCATCAAACTAGCCTTAGCGGATACTACAGGGTGTTTGGATTTAAGCAAAGCAGGAGAATTGGGTTACAATCCATCCTTTCAGGTTATTCGTGATTTCTGCAATTAAAATTATTCAAAACGTAAGTGCTTAACAGATTCTCCAGAAGAAGCTAATTCTTCTAGCGCATCGATGCCTATTTGAAGGTGCAGATTCACATAATTATCGGTTACTTTTTTATCACTAACATCTGTTTTAACTCCATCTGGAGTCATGGGATTATCTGAAACCAATAACAAAGCTCCCCGAGGAATTTTATTGACAAAACCCACGGTGAAAATCGTTGCTGTTTCCATATCAATGCACATAGCACGGATATCAGACAAATACTTTTTAAAATCCTCATCGTGCTCCCAAACCCGACGATTGGTGGTATAAATTAAGCCTGTCCAATAATCCTTTTCGTGCTTCTTAATCATGGAAGATACAGAACGCTGCAAACGGAAAGATGGTAAAGCAGGAATCTCTTTTGGCATATATTCATCTGAGGTTCCTTCTCCCCTTACGGCAGCGATAGGAAGTATTAAATCGCCTAAGGCTAAGTTCTTTTTCAATCCCCCGCATTTGCCTAAAAACAATACCGCTTTGGGCGAAATAGCAGATAGAATATCCATCACGGTGGCAGCCATGGGTGAACCCATACCGAAATTAATGATGGTGATATTATCCGCGGTGGCTGTTTGCATCGGTCGATCCTTCCCTAAGATTTCTACGCCAAATTTTTCAGCAAACATATCGACGTAATTTTTAAAATTGGTCAATAAAATATACTGACCAAAACTTTCCAATGGTGTTCCTGTGTAACGAGGTAACCAATTTTGTACAATTTCTTCTTTAGTTTTCATGAAAAGAGCAAGTTCGTGATGAAATTAATCTACAAATAGATTAATTTAGAGTTTGTGTAATGGCCCATGATGCAACCTTTAGCTGACCTGACGCTCCAGTTTCCCCCTTATGATTACAAATTAAAACAAAAGGATGGAAAACTCTATATTTTTGATTCGATAGCCAAGAAATTTAGAATGCTTTCGCCAGAAGAATGGGTACGTCAACACTGTTTGCAATACATCACCACGCATTTAAATTATCCTATTGGCATGATACAAATTGAAGGTGGAATTCATGTCAATCAATTACAAAGAAGAAGTGATATTCAAATTTATGCCAAGGATGGAACTGTATTTATGATCATTGAATGTAAGGCCCCTCATGTTAAGCTCACTGAAATTACATGGCAGCAAATTAGTCAATATCAAAAAAAGATACAGTCCAAGTATTTAGTACTTACCAATGGACTAGAAACCAGATTACTAGAGATCGATTTATTACACCAAAAAACAAAAACCTTAACACAATTTCCTATTTATTTATGAAAAGACACAGTAGAGTATTTGCCTTTTTGATCATCAGTTTACTAAGTATAAGTACAACATGGGCTCAAAATAAAACCAAAGCATTAGCCAAAAGACCCGCGTTAGTGGTTGGTATTGTGGTGGATCAAATGCGTTATGATTATTTATATAAATACCAGGATCGCTACAGCGACAATGGATTTAAGCGTTTGATGCGTGAAGGTTTAAATTGCCAAGACAATCATTATAATTATGCCCCTACAGTGACGGCAGCTGGACATGCTAGTGTTTATACAGGAACTGTTCCAGCAGTACATGGTATTGTAGGAAATGATTGGACGGACGTAGCCACAGGCAAAAAAGTATATTGTACTGATGACAGTACTGTAACAACCGTTGGAACGACTGGAAAAACTGGATTTATGTCGCCCAAAAACCTATGGACAAGCACCATCACAGATCAATTACGCATAGCACAGAATTTTCGCTCTAAAACCATTGCCATTGCATTAAAGGACCGAGGAGCTATTTTACCTGGCGGTCATACAGCTAATGCCTCCTATTGGTATGATTCGAAAGAAGGTCGCTGGATTACTTCTACTTTTTATATGAAAGAATTACCTACTTGGGTTCAAAAATTCAACTCCGAGGAAAAAGCCCTCAATTATATAAAGAAAGGCTGGAATACCTTGTATCCCATTGAAACATATATTCAAAGTGCAGAGGACAATTTACCATTTGAAGGAAAATTACCATCCGAAAAAACACCAACATTCCCTCATACTTTAGAAGGGCCAAATCCCTTAGAAATAATCCGTTCCACACCTTATGGGAATTCTATTACGAAGGATTTTGCATTAAAAGCCATTGAAGAAGAAAAATTGGGACAAAACAACTCAACAGATTTTTTAGCAGTAAGTTTTTCATCCACAGATTATGTTGGCCATGCATTTGGTCCACAGTCAATAGAATTAGAAGATACCTATTTACGTCTGGACCGTGATATTGCGGAAATGTTAACCTACTTAGATAAGCAATTTGGCAAAGACCGAGTATTGGTATTTTTAACAGCGGATCATGCAGTAGCAGAAGTTCCTGGCTATTTACAATCTAAAAAAATGCCTGGTGGCGTTTTTGAAGCCAATAAAGCCTTAACGGAGGCAAAAAATGCTTTGCAAAAGGAATTTGGATCGGATAAATTAATTATTGGTAGTGAAAACTCACAGCTTTACATTGACCATTCATTAGCAGAAAAATTAGCTATCAATCGTAAAAAGTTACATCAAGTTTTATTGGCAGCTTATTCAAAAATTGAGGGAACATCGACCATCGTCGATATGCAAGATATTGCAAACAGTTCATTAATACAGCCATACAAAGAACTAGTTAGCCATGGATACAACCCAGCCCGAAGTGGTGATTTCATGATTTTATTAAAGCCACAATGGTTCATGGGCGGAAAAACAGGTACCACGCATAGCACTCTATATGCTTATGATACCCATGTCCCTCTTTTATTTTATGGTTGGAAAGTTAAGCCACAAGAAATTAGTAGCAGAACGAGCATTAGTGATATTTCTACCACCCTTGCCAATTGGTTAGGATGCATGGAACCTTCCGGAAGTATTGGAAAAATTATACCATTGGCTAAATAGATTTGAATATTTGAATTTATTATAAATTTTAAAAGAAAAATGGCTAATTTTAGGCCAAATTTTTGAACTAATTAAAGATTAACCCATGAAAATTGCGGTAGTAGGAACGGGATATGTAGGCCTAGTCACAGGAACTTGTTTTTCAGAAACAGGTAATCACGTTACTTGTGTAGATATTAATGAAGCTAAGATAAATCAAATGAAAGCGGGTGTAGTACCCATTTATGAACCTGGTTTAGAAGATTTATTTCATCGCAACGTAGAAGAAGGCCGTTTAAACTTTACCACTTCATTAGTAGAAGGTATAGAAGGAGCCAAAGTTATATTTTTAGCCTTACCTACGCCTCCCGGGGAAGATGGTTCGGCAGATTTGAAGTATATCTTGCAGGTGGCCAATGATTTAGGTCCATTGTTGAAAGATTATACAGTTATTATTGATAAAAGTACTGTCCCTGTAGGCACATCGGAATTGGTTAAAAACGCCATTGCAAAAAATGCCAAAGTGCCTTTTGATGTGGTATCTAATCCTGAGTTTTTAAGAGAAGGGGTAGCTGTAGAAGATTTCATGAAACCAGACCGAGTGGTTATAGGAACGGAATCAGATAGAGCCAAAGAATTAATGAGTAAATTATACGCTCCCTTAGTTCGTCAAGGAAATCCTATCATTTTTATGGATGAGCGTTCCGCAGAAATGACAAAATATGCCGCCAATGCATTTTTAGCAACCAAAATCACTTTCATGAATGAGATTGCTAATTTATGTGAATTGGTTGGAGCAAACGTAGACGATATTCGCCGAGGTATAGGAACCGATTCCCGCATTGGTAAGCGATTTTTATTTGCTGGTATAGGATATGGAGGAAGTTGTTTTCCAAAAGATGTTCAAGCCTTGGCAAAAACTTCAGAAGAGAATAATTACAAGTTCCATATACTGGACAGCGTAATGCGGGTAAATGAAAACCAGAAGACTAAATTATTACCGCAAGTTCGCCAGTATTTTAATGATGATTTAGCTGGAAAAACCATTGCCATTTGGGGTTTGGCCTTCAAGCCATATACGGATGATATTCGTGAAGCTCCAGCTTTGTATAATATTGAAGCCTTATTAGCCGCTGGTTGTACCATCAAAGCTTATGACCCAGAGGCTATGCCAAATGTTCAAACTTTATTAGGAGATAGCATACAGTTTTGTAAAAATCCTTACGAAGCTTTGGAAAATGCGGACGCTCTTTTAATTGTTACCGAATGGCCTCAATTCCGTACTCCTGACTTTGAAAAAATGGATTCATTACTTAAAAACAAGGTCATTTTTGACGGTAGAAATTTATATGAATTATCTCAAATGAAAGAATTAGGTTATACCTATTATTCCATTGGCCGTCAAACCGTATTATCTTAAAACGTAGAAATGAAAAAAGTATTAATAACTGGAGGAGCTGGTTTTTTAGGGTCGCATTTATGTGATCGATTTATCAAGGAAGGTTATCATGTGATAGCCATGGATAATTTAATTACGGGCGATTTAAAAAACATTGAGCACCTTTTCAAGCTTCCCAATTTTGAATTTTATCATCATGATGTTTCTAAGTTCATTCACGTTCCAGGTGAATTAGATTACATCCTTCACTTTGCATCACCTGCCTCTCCAATTGATTATTTAAAAATCCCAATTCAGACCTTAAAAGTAGGTTCTTTGGGGATTCATAATTGTTTAGGATTAGCTCGTGTAAAAAATGCCCGTGTATTGATTGCTTCTACATCTGAGGTTTACGGTGACCCATTAGTTCATCCACAAACAGAGGAATATTGGGGAAATGTAAATCCAGTTGGCCCTAGAGGTGTTTACGATGAGGCAAAGCGTTTTCAAGAAGCCATGACGATGGCATATCATACCTACCATGAAGTTGAAACCCGAATTGTCCGAATATTCAATACCTATGGTCCTAGAATGCGTCTAAACGACGGACGAGTATTACCAGCATTTATTGGTCAGGCCTTACGAGGAGAAGATTTAACGATGTTTGGTGATGGATCTCAAACGCGTGCTTTTTGTTATGTAGATGATCTAGTAGAGGGGATTTATCGCTTATTATTAAGTGATTACGCCCAACCAGTTAATATCGGTAATCCAGATGAAATCACCATTAAAGAGTTCGGTGAAGAAATCATCAAGTTAACCGGCACTAGTCAAAAATTAATTTCCCTTCCTTTACCAACGGACGATCCCAAACAAAGAAAGCCAGATATTACAAAGGCCAAAGCTATTTTAGGCTGGGAACCCAAAGTATCAAGGGCGGAAGGCTTAAAAATCACGTATGAATATTTCAAATCTTTAAGTCAAGAAGACTTACACAGATTAGCTCATCATAAAGAGTTCAAGTAAAAAAATCAACATCAAAAAGGCCAGCAAATTGCTGGCCTTTTTTGTGATTTAAAATTTATCGGGATTTTGATAAAGATGATGTCATTGAAATAAAATTATTTTGAAAATCGTTATCAACGCACAACGCTGTCAAGGTTTGGAACCTTGCCAGCGTGAAAAAATTGCGTTGAAAACAAAAGAGGCTGCCCGATGGGCAGCCTCTTTTGAATTAGTATTGCAAGGATTCGATTATTCGAAAATATAACGAATTCCCAATTGTGCTTGCCAAACGTTATTTACGTTGATAGATTTCACGAATGAATCACGCAATAAGATGGTTTCGCTGGCACCTGTTGTAGGGTTCTGAATAACCTGAGTACCCATTTGATAAGTTACAGTACCATTCGATGCTGCTGTAAAGCGTAATGGGTTAGCATTGGTTGGAACCCAACCTACACCCCAAGTATTATCAAGTAAGTTACCCACGTTTAAGATATCAGCACGTAAACGGATGATATTTCTCTTGTTCTTACCTGTCTTGATGTGGAAATCTTGCTCAACAGTAAAGTCGAAACGAGTTAACCAAGGAGAATAAGCTCCGTTACGCTCAGCATACATTCCACGACGGTTTTTCAAATATTCATTACCGTCAATAAATGCATCAAAAGCAGCAGCTTGTTCAGCTGGCGTATAAGTACGTCCACTTACTACTAATGGAGTAAATGTCAAGTCAGATGCTTTGTAAGGAACAAAAATCAAGTCATTAATTTGACCATCTCCATTAAAGTCAGCACCAAAAGTATATGATTGACGATAACCTGAAGAAGAAACAGCTCCTAATGTAAACATAGTAGAACCTCCCAATTTACCACCGTAATTCAAACGATAGTTAACAAATCCTACAAAACGATGACGCAAATCATTATCTGAGAATGATGTTCTTAGGTAGTTTTGACCATATTCAGAAGCAATATTAGCTTGAACAGTTGAACCTACTGATTGAATGTCCTTAGCCACGGCATAAGTATAACCTAACATTCCACCAAAACCATCAACAGTTGGTTTTTCTAATTTTGCTGTGAATGAGTATGATTCACCTTTATCCGTGTTAGTTAACACGAATACGTTGGTTGTTGGAGCATTAATGAAACGACCTGCTGTATTGAAGCGACTACGGTTATCTGGTCCAACAAAATTAGCTGCAGGAGCTTTTAAGTTAGCGTCAATATAACGTAAGGAGTTCAAGTTTTTGTTGTAAATGGCCTCCAAAGTACCCACTAAACCCCATGGCAATTTCTTGTCAATAGCAAAGTTCGTTTTCCAAATCATTGGGTTTTTCAAATCTTCCGTTGAAGCATTTACTACATATGGAGGCAATTTATTGATATCCGTAGTAGCAGGCTTATAATTTTTTGGATTTAAAGTAAATGGATAAGCTGTAGTATTTGGCGCAGAAATTACCGCTGTATTTACCCCATTATTTCCCAATTGGTTAGATACCAATACTTGTGGAATTCTAGATACGAAGAAACCAGTACCACCTCTAATCTGTAATGACTTATCACCATTTACATCGTAATTAAATCCAATACGTGGAGAAACTAACAATTTAGCTGGAGGGAAAGCTCCTGTATTAACTTTCAAATCTTGACCATTCTCATCCTTATATGTCAAACCAGCTACGATTGGATTATAAAAATCCGCTGAAGTGGAATTGTCATAAGAGAACAAGTCAAAACGCACACCACCCGTTAACTTGAATTTCTCAGTTACTTGGAATTCATCTTGTACATAAGCTGAATAAGTAGAAACTTTCAATTGTTGCAATGGCTCAGCACCATCTGGCAATAATGAATAACGGTAGTTAAAACGAGGCATCACAACTGGCGAAACAGCCAAATTTGGATTTGCCTTGTAAGCTAAAGCGGCCGTTTTGAAATCATTGATGGAGTTAAATACATACACACCATTCGAAGAAGGGAAGAATACGTTATTCGACATAAAATACTCATAACTTAAACCAAATGTAAACGTGTGCTTATCATTAAAATAAGTCAAGTTATTGGTCAAGTTCAAAGTTGAATAATTCAACTTATTGTTAGGAGTAAATGGATCCATACCCAAAGAAGTATAAGTAGAACCATCTTTCAAGATATCAATGGTAGGGAATAAAGATGTTTGAGCTCTATCTTCAATTTGCTTGTTATATGTTGCAATAAAGTTATTAGCAAATTTTGAGTTCAAGGTGGAGTTCAATTCAGCTACGATGGAACGCGTGTTATCTTGAATGGTATAACCAGTATTTTGCGGTGACAAGGCTAAAGCCGAGTTAGTACGGTTACCATTACCCGCCGTATTACTACTATTCGAGTTAGAAATGATAGATCCTGACTGCGAATCGTGCTGAGAATAACGGATGGTTAATTTGTTGTTGTTGTTAATGTTATAATCCAAACGCAACAAACCTTTCTTTGAAGTCACTTCATTGTTGAAGTTATCAATCGCGCCAATTTCATAATTGAAATTAGATTTCATGAAATTTCCTAAATCTTCAATATCAGAAGCTAAAACACGAGAAACGTTACCTGTGGCACCTGGACGGTTTGCAGACCAGTTTAAAGCAGGCGTAGAGCTCTTAAATTCTTCATAGTTCGCAAAGAAGAATAATTTATCCTTAATCAAAGGACCTCCTACACGGAAACCTGTAGTCTTTTCAGAAATATTGATGGATGGTAAGTCTCTACCGTCCGCTTTCTTTCCTACTAAATCACTATTTCTAAAAATATGGTAGGCAGAACCAGTAAAATCATTAGTTCCAGAACGAGTTACTGCGTTGATACCAGCACCAGCAAAACCTGATTGACGAACATCAAATGGAGCAATGTTAATTTGGATTTGCTCAATGGCATCCAAAGAAACGGCAGTAGTACCTGTACGACCACCCGCTTGAGATGAACTTCCTAAACCAAATCCATTGTTGAAAACGGATCCGTCAATTGTGAAGTTATTGAAACGAGAATCTTGTCCAGCAAATGAACGTCCATTACTATACGCGTTGTACTTAGTAATGTCATCAATCGTACGTCCGATGGTTGGCAATCCATTGATTGTTTCTGTTGCAAATGAAGTGGCTGCACCTGTTCTATTGGAACTAAACAAATCTGAACGAGATGATTTAACCACAACTTCCTGCAATTGCTGACCTACTTCCTCTAGCTTAAAGCTAACGTTGGTAGAGGTACCTAAGCTTGTGAATAAATTGTCTTTAACTTGCTCTTTGTAACCTACAAAAGTTACTTTTAACACAAAAGGACCACCCACACGAACACCAATTAAGGTATAACGACCGGCAGCATTGGTGGCAACACCATACTTGGTTCCAGATGGAGTGTGCACAGCTAAAACGCTAGCACCTGGCAAAACCTCTCCTTTTGCATCGGTAACTGTACCAGTAAAAGAAGAGCTAGTAACTTGAGCAAATAGCTGCCCAATCGGCAATGCCATCAAAAGCGCAAAAAACGCCCCCAATAACACAGAACGAGTAATAAATCTTTTCTGCATAAATTTGGAATTTAGTTATAATTGAGTTGAAAGATATTTCCACAAAATAAATGTAAAAAATCAAATACTACAACTATTTGACAAAAGTCATTATAAGGCAAATTGTACTAATCAACTGATAATTAGAACAAAAAAGGCATTTTGTTATCATATTTAAATGTAATGACTCATCTTATTGTACTATTTATGCTTAAATCTTAACACAAACTTAATTTTTAATTATTTAAAGAATATTTTTGTACTCTTCATTTAAAATACCGAATATTGGACACTAGCATAAAATTAACCTCGTTTTCACATGGCGCTGGTTGTGGATGTAAGATTTCACCACAAATTTTAGATCAAATTTTACATACAGATACCCCAAAAAAAAATCATCCTCTTCTGTTGGTTGGAAATGAGAGTAGGGATGATGCAGCCGTATTTGATTGGCAAAATGGGGAGGCGGTTATTTCTACCACAGATTTTTTTATGCCCATTGTAGATGACCCTTTTGATTTCGGGAAAATTGCTGCTACAAACGCGATCTCTGATATCTATGCCATGGGAGGTTCTCCCCTAATGGCAATCGCCATATTGGGTTGGCCCATCGATAAATTAGCTCCAGAGATTGCTAAGAAAGTATTAGAAGGTGGACGAGCAGCATGTGCCGAAGCAGGTATACCTTTAGCAGGTGGGCATTCCATTGATTCCCCTGAACCTATTTTTGGTTTGGCTGTAACAGGAAAAGTTAAAAAAGAACATTTAAAACAAAACGATCAAGCTAGCGATCAATGTATATTGTATTTAACCAAACCTTTGGGCGTGGGAATTTTAACGACTGCTCAAAAAAGAGGAATAGTAAGTCCAGAAGATTTGCAATTGGCCGTTAACCAAATGAGTACTTTGAATAAATTAGGTGAAAAACTTGGGCCATTGGGCTATGTCAAATCATTAACAGACGTGACAGGTTTTGGTTTATTAGGGCATTTGGTAGAAATGTGTGATGGATCAGGAGTCAGTGCTCAATTATTTTTTGATAAAATCCCTACCCTTCCCCAGATTAAGCACTATTTAGAACAAAAATGTTTCCCGGGTGGAACAACCCGAAATTGGGCTAGTTATGAGCATCGAGTAGAAGATACCATTTCGGAAATTCAAAAGCTGATTGGGGCGGATCCTCAAACCTCCGGAGGTTTATTAATTGCGGTTGATAAAAATCACCAAATGGAATTTGAATCATTTGCACAATCGGAAGGTTTTACATTGGAGGTTATAGGGCAAACCATGGCCGCCAAAGAAAAGGCAATTTATATTCAATAAATGAAACTATATTTTAGAAAAGTGGGAGAGCAAGGCCCCGCCTTGATCATTCTCCATGGAATATTTGGATCTTCCGATAACTGGTTAGGCATAGCTAAAGTCTTATCCGACCAATATCAAGTGTATTTGGTTGATCAACGAAATCATGGGCAGTCGCCCTGGGCAGACGAATTTGATTACCAGGTAATGTCCGAAGATCTTTTGGAATTTATTCAAGAACATCAATTGACCAAGCCCATCATTCTAGGTCATTCAATGGGAGGTAAAGTCGTGATGCAATTTGCTTTAAACCATCCGGATATAGCTCAAAAAATGATCGTGGTAGATATTGCGCCTAAATTCTATCCAGTTCACCATACTGCCATTTTAGAGGGATTAAATAGCCTAGATCTAAAAAATCTCCAAAGTAGAACGGAGGCAAATGAACATTTGAAACGATTCGAGGAAAAGGAAGGTGTTCGTCAATTTTTATTGAAAAATTTATATCGAAATGAACAGCAAGAATTTGCCTGGAGAATAAATGTTCGTGTCATTACCAAAAATATTGACGTAGTAGGCCATGAACTTTGGGTAAAAAATGCAGTCAACATTCCTGCCTTTTTTATTAAAGGAGCAGAATCTCATTACATTCAACCTGAGGACGAGCGGTATATTGCAGAAATTTTCCCCAACTTTGAGTTGATCGAAATCCCCAATGCTGGACACTGGGTTCAGGCTGATCAACCTGAGGCATTTGTTGAGGCCTTACGCCAAATTTTATGAAAATCTATTTGATACCCTGCCCCATTGCTGAAAATACAGCCTCACAAGTTTTAGCACCCGAGGTAAGCCAAGCCATATTGACATGCCAACATTTTTTGGTAGAAAATGTACGTACGGCCAGAAGGTTCATCAGTGAATTAAAATTAGGTATCAAAATTGAAGATCTAGTTTTTGAAGTATTGGATAAGGATAGTTCGGCCGCTGAGGTAGAAAAATTTATTCAACCCCAGGTTCAAGGAAATCATTCCATCGGTATCATTTCTGAGGCCGGATGCCCTGGTATAGCTGATCCAGGTGCCCTGGCTGTTTCCATTGCGCACAAACTACAGATTGAAGTCGTTTCATTGGTTGGGCCCTCTTCCATCTTATTGGCCTTAATGGCCTCAGGGTTTTCTGGCCAAAGTTTTTGTTTTCATGGCTATTTACCCATTGAAAAAAGTGCCCGGGTAAAAAAGATTGAATACTTACAAAAGGAAGTGGAAAAATCCGGGCAAACTCAATTATTCATTGAAACACCCTATCGAAATAATGCACTGTTGACAGATTTATTAGAAGTTTGTCCCAAACATCAATTGATTTGCCTAGCATGCGATATTCAAGCACCACTAGGATTTATTCAAACTAAAACGGTGGAGTCTTGGGCTAAATCTATTCCCGATTTGCATAAAAAACCATGCATATTCTTATTAGGACAACATCAATTTACAGGAAATAAGTAATTTGCATACAAAATCATTCATCCGTGATATATAAAGAAGTATTTACTTTTAATCCTTTCCAAGAAAACACCTATTTGCTTTGGGATGATGCTGGAAATGGTGTCATATTTGATCCAGGATGCCATAATTATGAGGAAAGAAAGGTCTTGACGGACTTCATCCTTTCAAAGGATATTCAATTAAAGTATTGTCTTAATACCCATGCCCATATTGACCATGTGTTAGGGGTGCATTATATTAAAGAGCAATACAAGGTTCCGTTTGGCTTGCATCCCAAAGATTTACCCTTACTGAATGATGCCGCTAACCGAGCTGCGGTGTATGGTTTCCCTGCCTACCAATCTGTGGAAGTTGACCGCTTGTTGGAAGACAACGAAATTATTGAAATTGGAGAAATGAAGCTTAAGGTGTTATTTGTTCCTGGACATGCTCCTGGTCATGTGGCCTTTTATTTAGAAGAACAAGGGTGGCTTATTGATGGAGATGTATTATTTAGGAGAAGCATCGGAAGGACTGATTTCCCACTTTGTAATCATGCTGATTTAGTCAATAGCATTCAAAATCAGTTGTACGTTCTCCCTGAGGAGACTGAGGTATTTCCTGGTCATGGTGGCAGTACGACCATAGGAATCGAAAAAATTCAAAACCCATTTGTCAGAGCATAAGATGTCTATCAAAAAAGAAATTCCAAATACCTTAACCCTGGGAAATCTATTATCAGGCTGTTTTGGTATTTATTTTGTCATGCAAGGGCATGTCTTATGGGCTTCCTATTGTATTTTACTTTCATTAGTCTTTGATTTCCTAGATGGCTTTTTAGCCAGATTATTACATGCATATTCCGAATTAGGAAAGGAATTAGATTCTTTAGCGGACATGGTTTCCTTTGGAGTATTACCAAGCTTCATGCTTTTTCATTTGGTAGAGGCGAGCTGTGGTACACAATGCTCCGTGGGATTATTTGGATTTTATAAACCTTTTTTGGTCTTCTCCTTGGCCCTTTTTTCGGCCTATCGATTAGCCAAATTCAATATTGATACCAGGCAAGGTGATCAGTTTATAGGCGTACCAACTCCTGCCAATGGAATTGTCATAGCCTCGCTACCACTTATTTTAGAATTTCAACCGGAGTTTAGTGAGTACGTTTTAAACTTTAAAGGATTATTAATTTACTCAGTGATCATGAGTTATTTATTGGTTTGCGAATTGCCTTTAATGGCCTTTAAGTTTAAAACTTGGGATTGGAAAAGCAACCAAATTAAATTCATTTTCCTAGTTTTTTGTGTTGCTGGACTGATTTTCCTTAAATTTGCAGCATTGCCACTGTTAGTAGCATCCTATATCCTCCTGTCGGGAGTTATTTACATACTTAATACCCAAAAAAAATGAAATTTTTAGCTGAAATCAATGTAATGCCTCAAAAAGAAATCCTTGACCCACAAGGTAAAGCTGTACGCATAGGTTTACAAAACTTAGATATTCATCAGGTGGCTGATGTGCGTATTGGCAAACATATTCAGCTACAATTAGAAGCTAATTCAGAGGCTGAAGCCAATGAAATTGTGACGAATGCTTGTAAAAAATTATTAGCTAACTTGATCATGGAAGAATTTGACTTCGTCTTGAAAGCTATATAACTTGATTGGTATCTGTTAGGATCTCCTGGCAGATACCCTTTAAAATTGACCCGTTTGTAATAATACCAAGGTACAGGCTTCTTCAGTCGAAATACCTTCTGCTTCCAAACTTCTTCTTAGCATCTCATTTTCTGTTCCAGGATTAAAAATTACTCGCTTAGGCTGTAGTTGCTTTAAATAGTCCAACAGATTTCCTTGATTTTGTGGTCCTACGTACAAAGTTACGGTATGCACATCGGGCTCCATCCAACCGGGTTGATGTATTTCATGGCCCAATAAATCCCCTTTTTTAGTGCCGACTAATACCAATTCATGAGCCTTTTGATGCAGCATTTGGGCAGCTAGGTAAGCATAACGTTGTGGATTCAAGGAGGCACCGTAAACTAAGACTTTCATAATAAATCAATATATCATAAACCTACCTTTCACCCAAATAAACATCATTCAAATTTAGCTAATGGAAATAACTTCATGTTAGGAATGAGTACAAAAAGAAAAAGGACATTAAGCAATTTTTTGATGCAGAAATTGATATTTTTTACCCAACAAATCAAATTGAAATTTAAATCCCTTATTTGAAAACGACAATCCATTGATTTCAAAAGCAGAACTAATGATTTGAAGAATACCTCAAATAATAGGGATACAATATTAATTATTCTTTTTCGTTTTCAGCTAAACTTTTGCAATTCAAGGAATATCTTTAAATTGCGATTACTACCGTTCTATAATACGTACTATTAATACTATGACCGCCTTAAAAAACTATTGGAATGAGCAATGGAAGCGCATTCCTTTCCCTGAATTTGACAATCAAATTCATTACGAGATCTCTAATTATGGCCGTGTAAAAAGCTTTCAGAATAATCCGGAAGGCGAATTAATACAAGGTTCCATGATTCAAGGATATCGATCCCTAAATATTCGCTTTCAGCAAAAATCCGCTAATCGCTATATCCACAAATTGGTGGCGGAGTGTTTTGTTATGAAAAAAGATGAATCCGACAATTTTGTATTGCACTTGGATCATGACAAGATGAACAACCGAGCTGAGAATTTAGCTTGGGGAAATCGTAGTCTAGTCACGGCGCATAACAAAAACAATCCAAGTGTTATTAATCGTCAAATTCCGAAAAGAACCAAGAATTACAAGTTGACGGAAAGCAAGGTTTTGATGATTAAAAAGATGCTAAAATCGGAGAAGAGTCGATTTAAAATGATCGCAAAACAATTTGGCATTACACATACCCAGCTCAATCGAATTCGTTCGGGTGAAAATTGGAAGCATGTGAAATTGGAAGAGACAGCAAGTGCTATGTAATCATTGAAAGAGCGATTGCAAAATCGCCCTTTCAATTAAAACAAGGCCGAAGCAATCGATCTAACGCTATCTGATTTACTCATGGTATAGAAATGCAAGGCTGGAACACCGGCCTTCATTAATTCTTTGCCTTGCTGAATCGCCCATTCGATTCCTGCTTGCTTAATACCTGCCGAATTGGAAGCCGCCAAAACAGCAGATGATAATGCTTGAGGGATCTCCAAATGAAATATTGCTGGTAAAATCTCTAATTGCTTGACAGTAGCCAATGGCTTAATGCCCGGTATGATGGGAACATGAATATCGTTGGCCCTACATGCCTTCACAAAATCAAAGTATTTTTGATTGTCAAAAAACATTTGCGTAACTACATAGTCAGCACCTGCGTCCACTTTTTGTTTTAAGTATTGAAGATCGGTATCCAAGGAAACTGCTTCAAAATGTTTTTCTGGATATCCAGCGACACCCACACAAAAGTTAGTAGGAAAAGATTCCGTCTCTTCATACAACAATTGCCCCTTATTCATTCGACTAATCTGCGCCACCAATTCATTAGCATAGGCATGTCCACCGCTTTTAGGAATAAATCGATCCTCCCCTTTTTCTTGATCACCCCGTAAGGCCAAGACATTTTCTATCCCTAAGTAATGTAGGTCAATCAAGAAATCTTCTGTTTCCTCTTGGGTAAATCCTCCACAAATAACGTGAGGAACAGCCTCAATTTTAAACTTCTGCATTAAAGCAGCACAGATACCTAAGGTGCCAGGACGCTTACGAATAGGAATTCTTTTTACTTCACCATTTACCTCCTTCTCTACATATTCTTCACGGTGATAAGTAACCTCAATAAAGGGAGGCTTAAACTCCATTAAAGGCTCAATATGGCTCATTAATTCGCCTAAATGCTGCCCTTTAACCGGTGGAATAATCTCAATAGAAAATAAGGTTTTACCTCCTGAATTCTTAAAATACTCGGTAATTTTGGTCATATTCTATGCATCGTAATTTAAAACTGGACTTAACCAACGTTCTATCTCCTCAACCGGCATTTGTTTACGTTGAGCATAATCCTCCACTTGATCTTTGGTAATTTTTCCTAAACCATAATATGTGGATTTAGGATGAGAAAAGTAAAAACCTGAAACTGAAGATGCGGGATACATGGCATAGCTTTCGGTCAACTTAATTCCAATTTGATTTTCAGCATCCAATAATTCAAACAATCGCTTCTTTTCCGTATGATCTGGACAAGCAGGATAACCTGGAGCTGGACGAATGCCCGTATATTTCTCGGCAATCAAATCTTCGTTAGTCAAATCTTCATCACGCTCATAAGCCCAGAATTCTTTACGAACTCGCTCATGCAACAATTCGGCAAAGGCCTCTGCCAAACGGTCTGCTAAAGCCTTGACCATGATGGAATTATAATCATCATGCGCTTTATCGTATTTTTCTAATAGCGCTTCAATACCAATACCCGCGGTTACTGCAAAAGCTCCCACGTAATCGGTAACTCCAGTTTCTAAAGGTGCCACAAAATCACTTAAACAATGATTAGCCAGGTTTGCAGCTTTGACATTTTGCTGACGCAAATGATGAAGCCATTGACTCGAATCAGAATTTTCATCCTTCTTTACAATCTCATAATTCACATGGACATGTTCGCCATGTTTTTCACAAGCTACCTTATTTTCATTGGCCTTAAAATCATGCAAAATTATATCATCACCAAAGGCATTTGCTGGGAAAAATCCTAAGGCAGCTTTAGCTTGTAAGGATTTATCACGTATAATTTCGGCTAATAAATCTTGGGCATCTTGGAATAGCTTTTTTGCTTCATGACCCACCACGGCATCATCAAAAATACGAGGATATTTTCCACTCAATTGCCAAGTGGCAAAAAATGGAGTCCAGTCGATGTATTTAGCAATCTCAGCCAAAGAGTAATCTTCAAAGTATTTTACCCCTAAGAAAGTGGGTTGAAAAGCTTGAAAATCAGACCAATCGATTCCTCTCGATTTTTGTCTAGCTTGGTCAATGGTCAAATAATTTTTCTCTTGCTGACGCGCTGCATGTTGAACACGTATCTGAGCATATTCCTCCTTGATTTCGTTGAATATTTCCTTTTGGGATAATTCGCTTTGTAATAATCTACCTGCCACGGGAACCGAACGTGATGCATCCAATACGTGAATAACAGGTCCATCATAATGAGGATCTATTTTTACTGCGGTATGTAATCGAGAAGTTGTAGCTCCGCCAATCAGCAAAGGAATGGTAAAGCCCATGCGCTTCATTTCTTTTGCCACATAGACCATTTCATCCAAACTTGGAGTAATTAAGCCCGATAAGCCTATGATATCCACTTGATGTTCTTTGGCAGCAGCCAAAATCTTATCACAGGAAACCATGACACCTAAATCAATTACTTCATAATTATTGCAAGCCAACACCACCCCTACGATATTTTTACCGATATCGTGGACGTCGCCCTTTACCGTAGCTAATAAAATTTTTCCTGCAGAAGAGCTCTCTCCTACTTGTTTTTCTGCTTCAATAAATGGTAATAAATAGGCTACCGCCTTTTTCATCACACGGGCAGATTTTACTACCTGAGGCAAGAACATTTTTCCTGCTCCAAATAAATCACCCACCACATTCATTCCATCCATCAAAGGTCCTTCAATAACTTGAATAGGACGCTCAACTAACTTTCTAGCCTCTTCGGTATCTTCATCAATAAACTCAGTTAAACCTTTGATAAGGGCATGCTCTAAACGTTTATTAACAGGTAATTTTCTCCAAGCATCATCTACCACTTGCTCTTTGCCAGAGGATTTAACGGTATCGGCAAAAGCGACTAATTTTTCAGTAGCATCGGGATTTCTGTTAAGCAGAACATCTTCACACAGATCCCTTAAAGGCTGAGAAATCTCATCATAAACGCCTAATTGACTGGCATTTACAATACCCATATCCATACCTGCTTGAATAGCATAATATAAAAATACGGTATGCATCGCCTCTCGAACGACTTCATTTCCACGGAATGAAAAGGAAATATTGGATACACCACCTGATACCTTGGCATAAGGTAGGTTTTTCTTAATCCAGGAAGTTGCTTTAATGAAATCATTGGCATAATTATTATGCTCTTCCATTCCAGTAGCAACCGTCAAAATATTAGGGTCAAAGATGATATCCTGTGGAGGGAAATTTACCACATTGACTAAGATATCATAAGCTCTTTGGCAAATTTCAATTCGACGCTCATAAGAATCTGCTTGACCTTGCTCATCAAAAGCCATTACGACCACAGAAGCACCGTATCGCTTTACTTTTTTAGCTAATTCAATAAAACGCTCTTCTCCTTCCTTAAGGGAAATGGAATTCACTACAGATTTACCTTGAACGCACTTTAATCCCGCCTCAATTACTTCCCATTTGGAAGAGTCAATCATGATGGGTAAGCGGGAGATATCGGGTTCAGACATCAATAAATTGAGGAATTGAGGCATCATTTTAACACCGTCAATCATACCTTCATCAAGGTTGACATCCAAGATTTGAGCACCACCATCTACTTGCTCCCTGGCAATGGCAATAGCTTCTTCAAAATTTTCCTCACGAATCAATCGAGCGAATTTTTTTGAGCCGGTCACATTACAACGCTCACCAATATTGACAAAATTGGTCAATTCGGTAATTTCCAAAGGTTCTAATCCAGAAAGTTTCTGATTTAGGTTTTTAGCTGGTAATTGATGAGGTGGATATTTTGCTGCCGTTTGAGCGATCAAGCGGATATGGTCTGGCGTAGTACCGCAACAGCCTCCAATGATGTTAATGAAGCCATTTTGCAAATAATCCTCAATCACCGCAGCCATTTGTTCTGGACTTTGGTCATATTCACCCATTTCATTTGGCAAACCTGCATTCGGATGAGCAGATACTAAAAATGGTGATTTATCAGAAAGAGTCTTAATATATGGTCGCATTAAATCTGCACCCAAGGCACAGTTTAAACCTACCGACAATAAAGGCATATGGGCAATAGATGCCAAAAATGCCTCTGTAGTTTGACCGGAAAGAGTTCTACCGGAAGCGTCTGTAATGGTCCCTGAGACCATGACAGGTAAATAAGGTTGATTTGGATTTTGCTGAAAATATTGATCTATGGCAAAAAGAGCTGCCTTAGCGTTGAGTGTATCGAATACTGTTTCTACCAAAAGTAAGTCTACACCTCCATCCACTAATCCACGTACTTGTTCTTGGTAGGCCTCAACCAATTCATCAAAAGATACGGCTCTGAAACCAGGATCATTGACATCGGGCGATAAGGAAAGAGTACGGTTGGTTGGCCCAATTGAACCTGCCACATAGCGAGGCTGTTCTGGAGTTTTTAAGCTATACTCATCGGCAACTTCTTTGGCTATCTTGGCTGATTCAAAATTTAATTCGTAAACTAAATCTTCCATGTGATAATCCGCCATGGCAATGGAGGTACCCGAAAAAGTATTTGTTTCTGCTATATCAGCGCCTGCCTCAAAATATTTGGCATGAATTTCCTTGATAACGTCTGGACGTGTAAGGGACAACAAATCATTGTTTCCTTTTACTTCATGAGGAAAGTCTTTAAACCTATCTCCACGATAATCTCCATCTGTTAATTGATACTGCTGAATTAAAGAACCCATAGCGCCATCAAGCACTAAGATTCGATCTTTCAATCGATCTAAAATATTTTGTTTCTGCATATTGATATAAACCTTCTCCGAATCGTACAATAATTCGAATAACCTCTTAAAAATCTTATAAAGATACGCCTTTTGAAGGTCTAGATAAAGAGATATTTATTTAAAGAAAGCCTAATTTCTTAATTTTTTCTAAATCAGAAGGACTATCGATTCCCACGGTTTCGTGTTGGGTTTCGATGAGTTTAATTTGAAAACCATGTTGAAGCCAACGCAATTGTTCCAACATTTCTGCCTTTTCTAAACTAGAAACAGGCAATTGACTAAGAACAGGCAGGACATCTGCCCGATAAGCATAAAGTCCTATGTGTTTAAAAAAGTGATGGTGATCAAACCAATCTTCCGTAGCCACTCCTCGCAAGTATGGAATCGTTTGTCGGGAAAAATACAATGCATTATGTTGTTCATCCATCACCACCTTGGGAACATTGGTATTAAATAAGGTCAATTCATCGTGAATCTCCTTAACCAAAGTTAGAATGGGGGCATTACTTTCAAAACCTGTGCTTAGTTCTAGTAATTGATCAGGATTAATAAATGGCTCATCACCTTGAATATTGACTAAATAATCTACAGGGCTATCCAATTTACTTAAAATTTCGGCGCAGCGATCTGTCCCTGATTGATGTGAGGCATCAGTCATCATCACTTCTGCACCAAACTTTTGAGCTACATCAAATATTCGTTCATCATCCGTGGCAATAATAATTTTCTCCCATCCTGGAACGGAAGCTACTTGATCATAGGTGCGTTGAATCATGGGTTTGCCTCCCAAATCAACCAAAGGTTTTCCGGGAAAGCGTGTAGAAGCATACCTAGCAGGAATGACAGCTACCACTTTTTTGCCTTGCATCATATTCAGATGTACGTTAATTGATAGAATATTGCCAAATTTGCACATTATTTGCCTAGAAACCTTTTGTCTGACTTGAAAAAAAAATTCCAATATCAATTTTCGCAACCCGTTTGGAGCCTAGGCTATTGGGGTAACAAAGAGACTCCCAAACTTTGGATAGAAGCTAAAGATGCCACTGGAGGACATTGGTATTCCTATGATTTCAAGTCCAACGAATTAAGACTTATTTCCAATTTACCAGCTCATAGTAGTCATTTGCAATGGCTCAAAGGCCGTGAAAAGTTAGGGGTATTTGTACGCTTACAGTCAGGAAAAAACCCGGGAATAGAGGCTGTAGAGGCTTACAATTTGTTAGATGGGCAATTACAATATGCCATAGAAAGTCAACAAGCAAAGGAATTATCAGAAGATCAACTGGTAATCCAACAAGGGAAATCGGCTTTGATTTTAGACCTAGATTCTGGTAAAATTCTTTCTAAACAAAGGGAATCAACTGATAGTGAGATGTTTGCATTTGAAAACCCACATCATATAGAAGAAAGTCAAGAACAATTTTCTGCCTTTAAACAATTTTTTAAGCTCAAATTCAGTTTACAGATTGCAAAGGGTTTGGATTATTGGGAAGGCGAGGATAAGCTAATTTTTTCTTATTATCTTTACGATGGTGCATGGAAAAATTACCTTTTGGTCTGTGACAATCATTTCCAAATCATTTTACATGAACTTTTGGAAGAAGGGGAATTGATGGGATATCATACCTTTCAAATTTTCCAAAATCACTTATTATTTATTCAACACAAGCTACAACTAGAAATTTATGAATTTTAAATCATTGATACTCTTCTTCTTTATTTGTTTGGGATTTTCTGCTCAAATAAAAGCCATGACAGTAGATTCTTTGGGCTTAAAAAAAGAAAACAATAAAACTTATGTAGTATTTAAAGTGGGTCCTAAGCAGTCCTTATTCTCGATACTTCGTCGTTATAATTTATCCCTAAGCGAATTCAAACAAGTGAATCCAGAAATTGGGATTCCAGTAAAAACAGGAGAACTGGTGTTTATTCCATTACATTATTTAGAGGAAAGCCCTAGTATTTTAAAAACCATCGACAAACCGAATGAAGTTAGTGTGGCTCCAACCAGCCCTGAAAAAACCGTTGAGGACGGAAATAAATCGGATAAAGGGATTCACATTGTAGCTCGCAGACAAGGTTTATTGACTATTGCCAACATGCATCAGGTGACGATGGCACAAATTAGAAAATGGAATAATTTAACCTCTGATCGTCTTCAAGAGGGACAGCGTTTAATTATTGCGGAACCAAGTGCAAGCAGCATAGACAAGACTTCCTTATTACCTAACAAAACAGAAAAGGTAGCCGAAACCAAGGAAGCTAAAATTGATATGACCTTACCGGCAGCTAAAGAAAATTCAACAGCTGCTGCAAGCGGCACCCCGGAAGGAAGTACGACACAAGAAGGTATTCGCAAGACCATTGAAACGGGTATTGCTGAATTAATTGATGTTCCCGACAATTCTGGTAAATATTTAGCCTTACACAAATCGGCCCCAATTGGAACCTTGGTATTGGTTAAAAACTTGGCAAATAACCAAAGCATTTGGGTTAAAGTGATTGGTCGTTTACCTAACACCGATAACAAGGTAATTATTAAATTATCCCCAAAAGCATTTGAGCGATTAAATGCAGTGGATAAACGTATTAGAGCTGAAATAAGTTATTTAGTTCAATAATATGGCAAAACGGAAAAGACCAATTACAGCAGGAAATGTAGTTTTTGAGGTATTTTTTATCTTATCCTACCCTTTCATAGCTGCATTTTCAGTATTAGTTACCATTTTGGTCTGGATATTTTCTTTACCTTCCAAAATCATAGCTTTCTTTGGTTCCAAAAAATAGAAAGATGCAGGATGATTTAGTCGAGCTATTAAATAAAAAAGTAGCCTTTTTCAATCATCCTAGGTTCATTGAACATGACCCCATTTCGATTCCACACCTTTTTAGTAAAAAGCAGGATATAGAAATCATGGGATTTTGGATTTCCATGCTGGCATGGGGACAAAGAAAAACCATTTTACAAAAGGGACGGGAGTTGATTGATTTGATGGATGGAGCTCCTTATGATTTTGTTTTACAACATCAGGAAAAGGATCTTCAACGCTTCGAGCAATTTAAACATCGGACTTTTAATTATACAGACACCTTATATTTTCTTTCCTTCTTTCGGAATCATTATCAGCAGTATTCCAGTTTGGAAGAGGCCTTTGTGCTAGGAAATTTTAATACAGAAAACTCCGATATAGAAGAAGCATTAAATGGCTTTTATCGCTATTTTTTTGAGCCATCTTGGGCTCCCGAACGCACGAAAAAACATGTATCTGCTCCCGTGAAAAACTCCGCCTGTAAGCGCTTATGTATGTTTTTACGATGGATGGTACGAAAAGACCAGGCTGGAGTGGATTTTGGAATTTGGTCAAAAATAGCACCTCATCAATTAATTTGTCCCTTGGATGTACATTCGCAGCGAACTGCGGAAAGGTTACACTTGGTTTCTCCTGGACCTACCCATTGGAAGAAAGCGGTAGAACTAACACAAGTATTAAAACAATATAATTCAACCGATCCTGTACAATATGACTTTGCCTTGTATGGTATGGGAATAGAGGAAAAAACGCTATGGAAATAAATTTTATCGATTCACCTGATGGCCGAGTAGTTCAATTGCGCAATCCCGCGACTGGTGAATCAGCTGAAATACTAGCAGACCTAGGGGGAGCCTTAAAAAGCTTATATGTCAGTTTTGCTGGTAAATTAGAAAACATCATTGCTATCCCTCAATCGAAGCAATTTTCAATGAGGGACAATGATTTATACCCAAGTGCTTTACTATGCCCTTGGGTAAACCGTGTCAGAAACGGTAATTACTCATTCTTGGGAAAGAACTATCAATTACCCATCAATGAAAAGGCCTTGGGTAATGCCATACATGGATTTCTTGCTAGAAGGCCTTTTGAATTGGGGAAACAAGTATGTACTGATGGATTTGCCAAGATTTCTTTAATTTACAACTATGAGGGAGATTATGAAGCCTACCCCTTCCCTTTTGTGTTTGAATGGGAATTTAGCTTAGGTCAGGAAGGAATTTTAGATGTTTCTATGAAATGTACTAATTCAGGTGAGGGTGAAATGCCTTTTGCATGCGGTTGGCATCCCTATTTTCAAATTCCAGGAACTGATTTAGCAGATTATCATATATACTTTCAGGGTAAAAGCCGCTTTTTATCTGATTCACAAATGATTCCAATGAAAGAAGAATTGATGGAAATGACAAAAGGCCTATCCTTTAGAATCCAAGAAATAGACCACGTTTTTCGATTGAACCCAATGGATATCCACTTGACTGAATTGGTGGACACGAAGCAAAAAAGAGCCTTATTTGTTCAGCAGTCTAGTAAACTTTTTCCGTTTTTAGTAATCTTTGCCCCTGCCAATGAAAATTGTGTCGCTATTGAGCCCATGACAGCTAATACGGATGCTTTTAATACCTTGGATGGATTGATTCAATTAAAATCAGGAGATTTTTTTCAAGGAAATGTACAAATTTGGGTAGGAAATCCGTTAGAGCTCACAAGGTAGAACAATCAATTTTGTACATTTGTCACATGAAGGTCCATTTACTCCTAATATTCACTAGCATTTTTATTGCTTTTCAGTCGATGGCCTCGATGAAGCCTGACAGTGTCGTTAGAAAATGGAAGCAGGAATTTACCACTGGTATCAATTTAAATCAATCAAGTTTTAGTGATAATTGGAAAGGAGGAGGAACCAATACCTTTGCAACGGGTTGGTATTTAAATCATTCCGCCAGTGTGCAAAATAATTCTTGGCGTTTAGCGAGTGATTTACAAATGCAAGTAGGTTTCCTACAAAATAGAACCCAAAGTTTACGTAAAAACGTAGATCGCATATTTTATGAATTTAAAGCGGGTTATCGAATTAGTCCAAAATGGGATTATTATGGTTCAACCAACTTTCAAACTCAATTTTTTCAAGGATTTGAATACAATAAAAAGAACAGCTTAGGGATTCCTGTGGATTCTATCACTTCATCTATTTTTGCTCCTGCTTATTTGACTACCTCCATGGGTTTTGAATACCATCCTCAAAAAGCATTTTATACCCGATTTGGTATTGGTAGTTTACGTCAAACTTTTGTTTTGGATGAACGAATCTCTAGGGCAGGTTTATATGGTTTGCAAAAACCTGGAGATAATATTCGAAATCAATTTGTATTCCAATTTTTGGCCAACGTCGACAAAAATATTTTTGAAAATGTCAACCTTAAGGCCCGCTATTCAGCCCTTATGGACTATTTTAGATTTGGTGTGTCCAACGGTATTGTACATCGGTTTGATGCCAATTTGACCATGAAGGTAAATAAATACTTGAGTACCAATGTGCAAGCCGTTCTATTTCGAGACTATGACCAAGACCCTAATTGGCAGTTTTCACAAATTCTTTCTATGGGCTTGTTGTATAAAATAACTAAATAGTTATTAGTTGCTAGGGATTAGTTATGAGAGAAATGGAGAATGGAGGATGGAGAATGGAGAATTTAGAATGTAGAATGTAGAATGTAGAATGAAGAATGGAGAATGTAGAATGTAGAATGAAGAATGTAGAATGGAGAATGAAGAATGTAGAATGTAGAATGTAGAATGAAGAATGGAGAATGTAGAATGTAGAATGAAGAATGGAGAATGTAGAATGAAGAATGTAGAATGGAGAATGAAGAATGTAGAATGAAGAATGTAGAATGGAGAATGAAGAATGTAGAATGAAGAATGAAGAATGAAGAATGAAGAATGAAGAATGAAGAATGTAGAATGGAGAATGAAGAATGTAGAATGTAGAATGTAGAATGAAGAATGGAGAATGGAGAATGGAGAATGGAGATTGAAGAATGTAGAATGGAGAATGTAGAATGAAGAATGTAGAATGTAGAATGGAGAATGTAGAATGTAGAATGAAGAATGTAGAATGTAGAACGTAAATAAAATTAAATACAAAAATCTAACCACTAAGATCTAAGAACTAAACACTAAGACCTAAACACTAAGACCTAAGAACTAAAAACTAACCCCTAAATCTCCCCTATTTTTTTCGTTGTAAATAGCGATCATACAAAAGCTGGATGATTCCGTCTTTAAGGCCTAAATCTGGCACAAAAATCTCCTCACAACCTGCCGTTTTCATGGCTGCCAAATAAATGGAAGCTGCGGGAACAATAACGTCTGCACGGTCCGTATTAAGACGTAATTTATGTACCCTTTCTTCATAAGTAAATGACGCTACATAATCAGAAATACGCTGCAATTCAGTGAATTGCATCATTTTAGATTCATTTACCTTTTCTGAAATATTGTACAACTTACTTATATTACCACCTGTACCCACGGCAATCATTTGTCCTGGAATATCCATTTTTTGCTGGGTAATCCATTTTTGCATTTTCTCCCAGTCGCCTTCCTTTTCCTTTCCTTCTAATAGACGAACAGAGCCTATTTTAAATGATTTAGAAGCTAATTTTTGACGATTTCGATAAATATTTAATTCGGTGGAACCACCGCCTACGTCAATGTGCAAGTAATTTTTCTTGGGATGTAAAGATTGTACCACCACATCATTGATCAACTCTGCTTCTCTACTTCCATCAATCACATTGATCTTCATATCCAAAATTTTATGAATGCGAGTAATGATATCTGGGGCATTGGAGGCTTCACGCATGGCAGAAGTAGCACAAATGGCATAATCTTTCACTTCATGCAAGTCCATCAATAATTTATAGGCATGTAATAACTTAAAAATTCTAACTTCTGAATCAGGAGAAATGACCCCATCTATAAAAACATCATGCCCTAGACGCAAGGCAAAGCGAACATATTCAATACGTTTGAAACTAATGACACCGTCATTTTCCAAGACACTAGAAATTTGTAGGCGGGCAGCATTGGAACCAATATCAATAGCAGCAAATTTCATGAGACAGTAGGTTTATGTAAATAAAATCCATTGGCACGCGCTTCAAAATCTATTTCTGTACCAAGAACAAAAAGTAATTGTCGGCGGTCTATCAATAAAGGTATGTCATCAATCAGATATTCTTCGTCAAATTCTGTTTTTGAATCAAAGCCCAAAACATAGGTTCCCCCGCAGGTCCCTCCTTTCATACCAACTCGAATGAAGGGCTCGGGCATTTTACCTTCCTGAACCAATGGCCGTAAATTCGCTTTGGCACTTTCAGTAAATCGAACGGGAGCATCTGTATTAGGCATGGAAAAAAATGATTACCAAGACAAAATTAGCTAATTTTAGGTGACCAAAACCTAGATTGTCCATTTAACAAAAATTAAATTTTTGATAGGACAATAATTCATGATGAGAAGGGTTAAGGGAAAAGAATAAAATTATACCATATGACGTATTCGATACTTTGGGCTGACGACGAAATTGATTTATTAACCCCTTACATACTTTTTCTTGAAAATAAAGGTTACCAAGTGACGACCGTTAATTCGGGAGCTGATGCCTTAGAATTAGTAGAAAAACAAAAATTTGATGTGCTATTTTTGGATGAAAACATGCCAGGAATGTCAGGTTTGGAAGTCCTTATTTCCATCAAACAAATCAGACCCAATCTTCCTGTGATTATGATTACGAAATCCGAAGAGGAAGAATTGATGGAAGATGCCATTGGTTCAAAAATTGCGGATTACCTAATTAAACCCTTAAATCCCAACCAATTACTACTTTCCGTCAAACGCATTTTTGACAAAAAAAGATTGGAAGAAGAAAAAACGAACATCAGTTATCAGCAAGAATTCAGGGCTTTATCCTTACAATATCAGGATCAATTGAGTGCCAAAGAATGGGCGGATATTTATAAAAAACTTTTGTATTGGGAGCTTGAAATTGACAAGACTGAAAATAAGTCCATGGCTGAAGTTTTAAGTAGTCAAAAATCAGAAGCTAATGTACATTTCAGCAAGTTCATTGAGAATTCTTATGAAAACTGGCTTCAAAAACCAGATTCTGAGACGCCTATTTTGTCGCATTTGATGATGCGAAAATATGTTTTTCCTAAACTGAAAGAAAAAAGCCCCTTATTCTTTATTCTGGTAGACAATTTACGTTTTGATCAATGGAAAATTTTGGAAGGATTTATTCAAGAATATTTCCAATTGGAACAAGAGGAGACCTATTATTCCATTTTACCTACCACTACCGCCTATGCCAGAAATGCGATTTTTGCGGGTATGATGCCTTTAGAAATTCAGAAAAATTATCCAGATAAATGGGTTTTTGACTTAGGGGATTCGGAAGATGAAGAAGGATTTAATCAATATGAGGAGTTCTATTTACAGGAGCAATTAAAACGATTAAGAATCAATGCCAAGGCATCGTATCATAAAATCATACATCAATATCAAGGTAAAAACTTGGTAGATAATTTTAGTAAGTTATTAACCAATGACTTAAATGTTATTGTGTACAATTTTGTGGACATGCTTTCTCATGCCAGAACGGATATGGCTATGATTAAGGAATTAGCCCCGGATGAGTCAGCATATAGAAGCTTAACGGTGAGTTGGTTTTTACACTCGCCCCTTTTTGATTTATTAAAACGAATAGCTGATAAAAAAGGAAGGGTGATTATTACTACGGATCATGGCATGATTCGCGTGCAGAATCCCATCAAAATTGTTGGCGACAGAACAACCAACACTAATTTAAGGTACAAGCAGGGGAAAAATCTAAATTGGGATAATTCCAATAAAATGATGGTTTCACGAAAGCCAGAACAATTATTCTTACCAAAACCTAATGTATCAACTACCTATGTGTTTAGCAAAGAGGATTATATGTTCGCTTATCCCAACAATTACAATCATTATGTAAACCACTACCGAAATACATTTCAGCATGGAGGAATCTCCTTGGAGGAATGCATCATACCGGTCGTGTATTTAACCGGTAAATAAGTAGTCATACTTATTCGAAAATACAAAGGGCCCAATGGAACATACATCCATTGGGCCCTTTATTTTTTTTTTCTAAAATTTTAAAGGCTTTCTACCGGAAAAATATTTCCGCTTTCACATTTAAGGAATCGCCCTGGTACTTGCCGCATGGTGTTATAATCATGACTTGCCATCAAAATCGCAGTGCCTTGTTGGTTCAACTGCTTAAACAATTGCATGATTTCCAATGAAACTTCTGGATCTAGGTGTCCCGTTGGCTCATCGGCCAAAAGTAGAACGGGTTTATTTAAAATGGCCCTAGCAATACAAATGCGCTGTTGTTCTCCACCAGAAAGTCGGTGTACCCTTTTTTGAATGGCATTACTCATCCCAACTTGCGCTAAAACTTGTTCTATTCTAAACCGTATCTCTTCTGGATTGGTATGTCCTGTAGCTTCCAAAACAAATGAAAGATTCTTTTCTACATTACGATCTGTTAGTAGCTGAAAGTCTTGAAACACAAATCCAAGTTTACGACGTAGAAAAGGAACATCCTTAGGCTTAATGTCATTTAATGAATAGCCGGCTACTTTTGCTAGGCCTAATTCAATAGGAAGTTCTGCATAAATGGAGCGAAACAAGGTACTTTTTCCGCTACCTGTTTTACCTATTAAATAGGCGAATTCCCCTTCATTCATCTCCAAATTGATATTTTGCAAGGTTGGAATACCATCTTGCAAAATAGTAACATTTTCAAAGGATAGAACGGCCATAGCTTTCTTTATTTATTCTTTGCTTTTTCGTGATCAGCCAAGAAGGTAGCCAAGCCGCTATCAGTTAATGGATGTTTTAATAAAGCTAGAATGGCAGATAAAGGTCCTGTCATTACATCGGCACCCACTTCAGCACAATTAATGATGTGCATAGGGTGGCGAACCGAAGCAGCTAAAATTTCTGTTTCGAATTCGTAATTATCATAAATCAATCGAATTTGCTCGATTAATTGAATACCATCATATGAGATATCATCTAAGCGACCAATAAAGGGGGAAACGTAGGTTGCACCCGCTTTTGCAGCTAATAGCGCTTGGCCTGCTGAAAAAACTAAGGTACAATTGGTTTTGATACCGTGGTCAGAAAAATATTTTAAGGCCTTTACGCCATCTTTAATGATAGGAATTTTAACTACAATTTTTTCGTCCAATTCAGCTAACTCTTCTCCTTCCCGAATCATTCCGGCAAAATCTGTTGCAATTACCTCAGCAGAAACATCACCATCCACAATATCGCAAATCGCTTTGTAATGCTTTAACACCTGATCTTTCCCACTGATGCCTTCCTTGGCCATCAAGGATGGATTCGTGGTAACACCATCTAAAATACCTAAGTCTTGTGCTTCTTTAATGTGCTCTAAATTAGCTGTATCTATAAAAAATTTCATGGGATGGATTGGTTTGAACAAAAAAATGGCAAATTCACCGCTACAACCAACTTACCCTTGCTTCGATCAAGACCTGGGGGATTCAGCGGGAGCTGGTAATTTGCCACTGCAAAGATAATAAAAAATGCCCCTTTTTTCAAAATACATACCGATATTTTCAGGCTAGGCATTAACTTTGAACATGCTTTCATTCAACACATCTTACCTAAAATCCTGGACCCTAGTTAGCTGTCTATTTTTGGCCCTTGTTTCTTCCTGTTCATCTTCTGCAAATGAGTGGTTAGAAGAGGCTAAATCACGCTTAAAAAAAGGCGAACTAGTCTCTGCCCGAGAGGCATTGAAAAAATCCATAGAGAAAAACCCGGGATTAGCTGAAGCATACAATATGCTTGGGGTAATTGATTTCCAAGAAAAAAAATATGAAGAAGCCGAGAGCAATTATATCAAGGCGACGGAGTTAAAACCTTCCTTATATCAAGCCCAACTGAATTTAGCGGCTGTTCGAATGGAAAAATCCAATTGGGAAAAAGCATTAGCTCCTTTGGAGATTGCCATCAAAAACTCGCCAGATTCTGCCTCTGCCTATCTTCAAAGGGGAATTGTATGGGCTGCATTGGCCAAACCTCAACAAGCCATTGCGGATTTTAGCACTTGTTTGTCTAAAAACCCGAGCGAAATAAATGCTTTGTATAACCGAGGAAATATATATTATCAAGGAAATAACCTGACAGAGGCAGCCAAGGACTTTGAGAAATCTGTAGAAATTAATCCTACATTTGGAAAAGGTTATTATGCTTTAGGACTGAGTTTATACCAACAAAAATTGAACGAAAAAGCATGTTTAGCCTTCCAGCAAGCTGGAAAACTGAATTATCCGGGAGCCAAAGAGGCTGTCCATAAATTATGTGAATAATACCTAAACCTTATCCTTATGAATAAAGCATTTTTGATTTCTGGCAGTCTTTTTACACTCATATTCATATTGTTTGCCTATTGGCAACTAAATGACCCAGATCCAATCTTATGGGTACCGATTTACCTAATACCTACTTATACTTCTTTTAAAGCGATAAGCGGAAAAGTAAACTCGGAATTAATGGTCATTTTGTTCTTACTTTCGGGTGTGGCGGGCTTACAAACCTGGGTTGAAATGACAGCCTGGGAAGGATTTATGACAGATGGGTTAAGTATGAAAACCATCAATCAGGAATTAGCCCGTGAGGCTGTGGGGCTATGGATAACTACTTTATCTTTTGCTACCTTTTATTTATTGGATAAAAAATACAATTAATACATGCTTGATTTAGGATTTGTTTCAGCCATTCTTCCGAACAAAACATTGTGGGAAGTATTAGATTTTGCTCATGCCCAACAATTTGCTTGTGTAGAAATCATGTGCTGGCCCTCCAGCAATGCCGATACACGTCGATATGCAGGAGTTAGCCATATTTCGGTTGATAGCCTCTCTCAGGAGGAATTATTAGCCTTAAAAGCTCAATTAGCTTTGCATCCAGTTAAAATCTCAGCATTAGGGTATTATCCTAACCCAATGGATCCTAATGAAGAGCAAGCCTTGTTTTATCGGGAACACATCAAAAAGGTAATAAAAGCAGCTGCAGTTTTAGGCATTGGGAACGTGAATACCTTCATTGGAAGAGACTATACTAAAAATGTGGCTTATAATATTGGGAAATTCACAGAGGTTTGGCCTGAAATTATTGCATTAGCTGATTCATTAAATGTAAAAATTGGCATTGAAAACTGCCCTATGTTCTTCACAGATGATGAATGGCCTGGTGGAAAGAATTTGATGACAACACCAAAAATTTGGGATCAATTATTCAGCATCATTCCATCCACCAACTTTGGTTTAAATTATGATCCTTCGCACATGGTATTCCAAATGATGGATTATACCTATCCTATCTATCATTATGCGGAAAAATTACATCATATTCACTTGAAGGACGTAAAGGTTTACCCAGAAAAATTGAATCGAGTGGGGATTTTAGCTAATCCATTGGAATATCATTCCCCTAAAATTCCTGGTTTAGGAGATATTCATTGGGGTAAATTTATTTCGGCGTTAAATGATGTAAGATATCGTGGACCGATTGTCATTGAGGTGGAGGATAAAGCTTATGAAGGTTCCGATGAAGACATTGAAAAGGCCATATTAAGTGCTAGAAATCATATCCAGCAATTTTTACCTTAGATTTGAATAGGGTCCCGAGGATTTAAATCCTCGGGAATCATAAAAAACGACCCAAAATTGATCAAAATTCAATAAGAAGCCGAGGATTTAAATCCTCGGCCACCATAAAAAAACGGCCCAAAATTGAGCAAAATTCAATAAAAAAGCCGAGGATTTAAATCCTCGGCCATCATAAAAACGGCAGAAAATTGACCAAAATTCAATGAAAAAGCCGAGGATTTAAATCCTCGGCTTCTTTATTGAATCTCCGATTCCCACCAATTATTTTTTCGCTGGCTTAACAAAAATTGAAGCTTCTAATTTAGGGTTTATTTCTATGGAAGTCGTATCTACCTGCATGGTTCCTCCGCCCATAGGGTTTGCTGTTTCAACAGAAAAAGGAAAATATAAGCCATCTACCGCTTTATAATTAGAGAATTTCAATTCAGTATCGACGGCTTGTCCGCCCAAGTTAACCTTTGCGGCAAACTTTAAGACTAAATAAGTGCTCGCAGAAAGATAAACAGTTCCTACATCACCATCTTTTTTAGTAATCTGAATAACATAGACATCAGCCCCATCCATCTTTTCTTTATTCACCAAATCAATTTTGCTACCTTCAGCTTTAGCGGTTAGTAATAAAGATCCAATAGCTTCTTGGTTCTTACTTACTTTAATCATCTCCTTAGGCATATCCTCAGGCTCACCAGAACCTCCCATCATCTGCGGACGAATCCACCAGCCACTTTCCCCTTCCACTACTTGCACCATTTTATTGCCCATTACCTCTATTTCTGAACGAAAGGCCTTTCCGACCAATATTGACGATTTGGACTGAATCTCCATACCTTGAATGGTAAACTTGGTATTTTGCACCAGGGTTTTTACTTTATTCCACTTATCCAATCCACCCATGGCTTCTTGGTGCTTGGCTAAAATCTCGTCGACAGTTTGTGCCGAAACAGCAAACGAACTGACACAGATGGCAATGATTGCCCATAAATAAACGAATTTTCTCATGATTAGAGTTTTATTTGATCTCAAAAATAGCTGATTGTAGACTATTGGAGAAATCATTCATCCCCTGAATCTGCCAATTATCAATTAAATTCTTTTTCTAGAAGATATGGAGGACAATACAACAGCAAGTCCTATAAAAACAAGAATACCTGCAATAAAAAAAGCTGCTCCAGGAAATTGTATGGGTGCTGTGGTAGAAGTAAAATAAGCGAAAAGATTAGAGGCAACCAAAGGACCTAAAATGGTAGTAATGGATTGCAAACTAGTTAAACCTCCTTGTAACTCACCTTGAGCATCAGGGCCTACTTGCTGGGTAATCATACTTTGTAAAGCTGGTCCCGCAATACCACCCAAGCCAAATGGTACCATAAATACATACATCATCCAAGATTTAGTGGCATAAGCAAACAAGAAAAACCCTAAGCCATACATCATTAAACCATATAGAATGGCCCGCTTATCACCCAATTTGGGCATGATAAAACGAGATAATCCTCCTTGAACAATGGCGACTATGGCCCCAACAAATGCCAAAGAATAGCCTACTTCAGTAGGAGACCATGAAAAAACTTTCATGGTAAAATATGACCACGTGCTTGGATGAGCTTGACCAGCTAATTGCAAACAAAAATAGCCTCCTACTAAGCCAGTTATCAATGGATATCGAGTGAAAATCTTCAATGACCCCAAAGGATTGGCCCGGGTGATATCAAACTTTCTTCGATTTTCTAGCGCTAAAGATTCTGGTAATACAAAATATCCATACAAGGCATTTAGCAAAGTCAATATAGCCGAAGCATAAAATGGAACCGTCACGCCATAGCTACCCAAAAATCCTCCTACGGCAGGTCCAATAATAAAACCTATACCAAAGGCCGCACCCACCATCCCAAAATTCTTGGCCCGATCTTCAGGCTTGGAAATATCTGCAATGTATGCCTGTGCCGTTGTAAAACTAGCACCAGTTATGCCCGAAAATATTCGGGCCAAAAACAACCACAATAAATTGGGAGCCAAAGCAGAAATTAAATAGTTTAAACTAAAGCCAAGTAAAGAGATTAAAATGATTGGTCTGCGCCCAAATTGATCCGATACCCCCCCTAAAACAGGTGAAAATAAGAATTGCATGATGGCATAGGAAGCCATCATCCAACCGGAATATTGCGAAGCGGAACTTAAATCACCTCCTGTAAAACTCGAAATCAAGGTTGGCATGATAGGTACAATTAAACCTATCCCTAACACATCGATAACTAATGTTATAAAAATGAATAAAATACTTGCTGAACCTTTTTTTCGAGCCATATTATACTATTTGAGGCATGTTAGTCAAAATGGTATTTTATGGTATCGCGTAAAAAGTCTCGACTAATTGTTCCACATTGTAAGGGAGATTTAGCCTTATCAGGCACACCATCCAATTCTACAATGGCCCATCCTTTGAACTTGATTTTACGCATATTATTGAAAATGCCTTTCATATCTACTTTCCCTTGTCCAAGCTCCACAAACTTATAGGAAGAAGGATTAGCTTCTTGTCCTTTGATAGGACTCTCCACATCTTTGATATGGAATGAATGAATGATATTCTTGTATTTCAAAACTGCATCTGCAGGCTTTCCTCCTCCTTGATGGTAGTGCGCTACATCCAACAATAATCGTAAGTAAGCTGGATTCATACTTTTTACCAAAATATCGACTTCTTCTGGAGTTTCTCCAAATTGGTTCATGTGATTATGGTAAGTCGCTTGTACGCCCACCTCTTTTGTTCTTCTACCAATTTCATTCATCACCTCAGCTAATTTCACCAAATCCTCTTGACTAGGTGTTTCACCCTTTTTTCTAAGGCTGTTAGTCAATTGTATGGAATCACCACCCAAAGCTTTTACAAACTTAGCATGATTTACATGTTGCTCGATGGAGGCAGGAACTTTGGCAGGATCAATCTCCACGTTTCCACTTGAAAACATCACCAATTGAAGTTTAGAGGCGTCCAATAAGGCCTTTAATTCCTGTGGATTATCTTTGTATTTGGTGTAAGAATTGGCTCTTAATTGAATTCCTTTGAATCCTAATGAGGCAATATCTACTATGGCTTGTTCATCTTTACCTCCCCAAGTAATGGCTGAATAACCCATTTTAAAGGAAGAATCCGCCTTCATAGCAGGAAATGAAGCCATTAAGGCTAATAAAGAACTTTGTTGTAGAAACTCTCGACGCTTAATCATGGTTGTAGGTTTATTAGGTAAAGCTAGGGTTTTGTCAAATCTACTTAACGGCTAATCGTAAGAAATCAGCTAATTCGCTTAAATGATCCGTGCCAATATAATCCACACCTAAATCATATAAAGTTTGATATCCGATTAAACTGTCTGGCGTGGCCCATAATCTCAATTTTCTTCCTTGAGCATGTACTCGGTCGACATAGGCTTTTAACTTTTCTTTCAACTCCGGACTAATGGGCCCCTGTCCACTCCATGCACCAAATTTATACAATGACTCACTTTCTAAGATAACTCGATTACCCAAGCCTGCAGGATAAGTTTCTGTCGACCGCCCATCGAAAGTAATCCATGTAGGATACAAAACATAATTTTTTATGGCTGGTCTATTTCCTGAAATAACAATCCGCAAACCTCGTTTGATAAACAAGTCTTTATGAGGTTCCAATGCCTTAATCAAGACAGGCAAGGTAGAATCTGCACTTGTTTTGAAATCAATTAAAAATTGATGAAAATTCCCTTGTTTGTTTTCTGATAAGACTTTAACAATGGGGTCAATATACAAGGTTTTAAGCGTTCTGTCTGCCTTTACATCTTTTACATCATGGGCTACTAATAACTCTCCTTTGATGGAATAAACATCTGCCTCAATCGAACCAAATCCTAAATTATATGCTTCGTAAAAGGGCTTCGTATGCTCATAATCATTGTGCGCATGTGCTTTCAATAAGGCTTTTTGAGCTACCAAATGATTGGCAAATAGGCAAAGCAAAAACCCGAAAAATACTTTCATCTTATTTCTTTAAATAATCTCCTGATACAATTTGTGTGTCTGCTTGCGTTGGTCTGTTGTATAAATAAGCATAACTTTCTACCACCTGACCATTCAACTTCACTGGAACTTTGGTTCTAACAAACAAACTTTTATCTGGTTTATCAGCATCAAACTCCTCATATTCATCTAGCACGCCCAACAATTTAATCGTATTTGACAATAAATACAATTCACCTACTACCTGATCTTTCGAATCTTCCGAGGCAATTATACCCGGATATTCTGCTACTTGGTACATACGTCCTTGGTAGGTCGCCATACCCACATAATCCGAATTTCGAGCTAATAAACGGTGTAAGTCGTTACCGCAATCACGACGAAGCGTACCATAAACAAATAAATACTCTTCTACATTAGGTTCTGGTAATTTAGCCTCCTCTAAGGTTAATACTAAATCATCTTGTTCTACCACCGTTCCTTCATGCAATACCACATTTCCGATGATACCTTCAAATGGAGCAGAAACTATGGATTCCATTTTCATGGCTTCAATCACATACAAAGGAGCATTTTTCTTAACTTCCTCACCCGGTTTCACCAAAATACGACTCAGGCGACCTTGTAATGGAGCACCAATATCTCCTTTTTGAGAAGCCTTCACATGTTGTGGACGCTCAACTTTGATATTTTTATCTAAGACTTTAATCCTACGTGCTTGACCATTCAATTCAAAGGTAACATTACGTAAACCTGATTCATCAGGCTCCGACATGTGTAGGAACTTCACAATGATGGTTTTACCAGGCTCAATGGTAATCATGATTTCTTCATCTTGCTTTAAGCCATAGAAGAAGGCTGGAGTAGGCATAGCCGTTAAGTCCCCATATATTTGATGATTTTTGTAGTAGTCCTCGTATACTTTTGGATACATTTTGTACGACAAATAATCATAGAATCCTCCTTCATTATCAGGGAATTTGGCTTGGAAGGCAGCAAAATCTTTATCGAAATCGATTGGCGCTAAGTGGTCGTTTGGTCTTCCATCCATGGGCACCTCTCCTTTCAAGATAATTTCTTGCAATTGCTTAGGGAATCCTTGATATGGTTGACCTAAGCCGCCTTTGAAGAAATCTTTTACAGATTCTGGGAAAGATAATGTCGCTCCCTTAGCATATACATCTTCTGCTGTTAAGGAATTAGCCGTCATGAAAATAGCCATATCACCTACAACTTTAGATGACGGTGTTACTTTAACGATATCTCCAAACAACTTATTCGCTTCTGAATAATTGTCCTTTAATAACTCAAACTTATCACCTACGCCCAAGGCAACAGCTTGTCCACGTAGGTTGGTGTATTGTCCACCCGGAATTTCATTGTCATATACCTCAGCAGTACCTGCTTTTAGTTCAGATTCAAATGGCGTATACCAAGTTCTTACCGCTTCCCAATAATTGGAATATTGGTTCATTTCTTCCAAATCTAAAGTATCCTGGTTGGCTTGACCTTGCATCATAGCTACCAAGGAATTTAAATTAGGCTGAGAGGTTAATCCTGACATAGCAGCTAAAGCACCATCCACCACATCAACACCCGCTTCAATGGCCTTTAAATAAGTAGCTGATTGAATGGAAGCCGTATCATGTGTATGCAAATGGATAGGAATATCCACTGCTTTTTTCAATTCTTTCACTAAAAGCTCTGCTTGGAAAGGCCTCAATAAGCCAGCCATATCTTTGATAGCTAACATATGGGCTCCTTCATCTTCCAGTTGACGCGCCAAATCTAAATAATACTGTAGGTTATATTTTTCATTGGTAAATACATCCCCTGTATAACAAATAGCCGCTTCCGCAATTCCCGGAGTTCTTTCTCTCACCGCTCGGATAGACACTTTCATCGCCTCTACCCAGTTTAGTGAGTCAAAAATACGGAAGACATCGATACCCGCCTCAGAGGATTTCTCTACAAATTTCTCAATTAAATTATCTGGATAAGCCGAATATCCCACGGCATTAGAACCACGGAAAAGCATTTGAAGCAACATATTGGGCATGGCAAGACGAAACTCTTGCAAACGCTTCCATGGTGATTCTTGTAAAAACCGCATGGCCACGTCGAAAGTTGCCCCTCCCCAAACTTCCATGGAAAATAACTGAGGAAAGGATTTGGCAAAGCCAGAAGCTACGGCCAACATATCTTGTGTTCTCACCCGAGTAGCCAACAAAGACTGATGACCATCGCGGAAAGTAGTATCGGTAAACAATACTTGTTTGGTTTCCCGTATGTGTTTGGCAAATTTCTCAGGTCCCAATTCCATCAATAATTGCTTATTTCCCTTTGGAAAATCAGACAAAGGATCTGAATAAGGAATAATTGGTGGTCTGAAACTATTGGTGGGCTTAACCTTAACATCTGGATTACCATTGACAATCACTTCACCTAAATAACGTAAGGCTTTAGTGGAACGGTCTCTGGTTGGAATAAATTTAAATAATTCAGGATGGGTATCGATGAATTGAACGGTACACTGTCCATTCTGAAAAATGGGATGTGAAATAACATTTCTCAAGAATGGAATATTGGTTTTCACCCCACGAATACGGAATTCTGTCAAAGCACGATTTAAACGCTCGGCTGCACCTAATAAAGTTCTACCTTTAGCAGATACCTTGACCAACATGGAATCAAAATAAGGTGAAATTTTTACCCCAGGATAAGAAGATCCTTCATCCAAACGAATACCAAAGCCAGCTGCATTGCGGTAGGCAATGATCGTGCCAAAATCGGGTTTGAAACCATTGGTAGGATCCTCGGTAGTAATTCGACATTGAATGGCGAATCCTCGCAAAGGAATATCTTCTTGTGATAGAATATAAATACCTGGATCAGATAGTTTATAATTTTGGGCAATTAATATTTGTGTACGAACGATATCAATTCCTGTCACCTCTTCCGTAATGGTATGCTCTACCTGTACACGAGGGTTAACTTCAATGAAATAGATATTTTCATCACGGTCTACTAAAAACTCAACCGTACCTGCATTGTAGTAGTTTACCGCTTTACCAATCGCCAAGGCATATTGGTATAATTTCTTTTTAGTTTCATCTTTTAGACCAAAAGAGGGAGCTATCTCCACTACTTTTTGGAAACGTCGCTGAACGGAACAATCACGCTCATATAAATGCACTAAATTTCCATGCTGATCCCCCAATAATTGAACTTCGATGTGCTTCGGCTGATCAATGAATTTTTCAATGAAAATTGTTTCATCTCCAAAAGCATTCTTAGCTTCATTCCGCGCCTCATTATAAGCCTTTTCTAAATCCTCTTCTAAACGAACCACCCGCATACCACGTCCTCCCCCACCAGCTGCAGCCTTCACCATGACAGGAAAACCGATACGTTTTGCTTCTGACAAAGCCAAAGAATAAACAGACAAATCACCTTTGGAATCCTGAATCATGGGAACATTGGCCTTCATGGCCGCCACTTTTGCTGCTACTTTATCTCCAAGTGCGTCCATCGCTTCTGGAGAAGGTCCTACAAAAACGATTCCTTCTTCTCTACACCTACGCGCTAAATTGACGTTTTCAGATAAAAACCCATATCCTGGGTGAATAGCATCAATGTTTTTGCTTTTACACAAAGCAATCAAGCCCTCGTAATCCAAATAAGGTTTTAATGGTTCATCGTCTTTACCAATTTGATAGGCCTCATCCGCCTTGTAGCGGTGCAAGGAATACCTGTCTTCAAAGGTATAAACAGCGACGGTCCGAATCCCCAACTCGGAAGCTGCACGCATGATACGAATAGCGATTTCACCACGATTGGCGATAAGGAGACTAGAAATTTTTCTTACGTATGACTTTGGCATTATCTTCAATTATTGCATTCTAACAAAAATGCTAAAATAATTGGCATTTTTGCATTAATTGCCCCATTTTCTTTGCTGAATATTAAAAATTTACAATAATTATAGGGTTCGTTACCAATTTAGCGATAGAATATTTTCTCAAATGTGGCTAATAAAAAAAATCAGGCCCTCTTCCCTCGAAATTTCTTAACTTGCAGGCTGAATTTTTGAAGCATGAACACAAATAAACCATTGATTGGTATTAGCCTAGGTGATTATAATGGCATTGGTCCAGAAATCATTTTAAAAGCATTGGGAAGCCCAAGAATTTTAAAATGGTGTACGCCCGTTATTTATGGTTCCAAAAAGGTCTTAGATTTCTATCGTGAAAAATTAGAACTAAAGGATTGGTCCATCAAGATTGTGGATAACCTAAACCAAGTTAATGAAGGACAAAGCTATTTGGTCAAGGCCTGGGACGACAAAGACACGCTAGTTGAGCCCGGAAAAGTAACAGCAGAAGCTGGAAAAGCTGCTTTTGATTGTTTAGAAATGGCTATTAAAGATTTAGATCGAGGTTTATTAGCTGCTTTAGTGACCGCTCCTATCAATAAGCATAACATTCAATCAGCCGATTTCGCCTTTCCAGGTCATACAGAATATTTAACCGAAAGATTTGATTCCAAATCATCATTAATGATGATGGTAAGTGACAATTTGAGAATGGGGGTTGTAACTGGCCACTTGCCTTTACAAGAAGTAAGCAAAGCTTTAAATACTCAAATGCTTAAGGATAAGATTGCTCTGTTTTTAAAAAGTTTGAAAGAAGATTTCTGCATCGATAAACCTAAACTTGCTGTTTTAGGTTTGAATCCACATGCAGGCGAATCGGGATTATTAGGACAAGAAGAATTAGAAATTATTCAGCCGGTTATTGATGAGTTTAGAAGCCAAGGAAATCTAGTTTTTGGGCCCTATCCTGCAGATGGATTTTTTGGTAAAGCACAATTCAAAGAGTTTGATGGCGTTTTAGGCATGTATCATGATCAAGGTTTGATTCCATTTAAATACATTGCTTTTGATACTGGAGTGAACTTTACCGCTGGTCTACCCATCATTCGTACTTCTCCTGATCATGGAACTGCCTATGATATCGCTGGAAAAAATGAAGCGGATCCAAGTTCATTCATGCACGCCATCTTTTTGGCAATGGATTTAGTAAAAAATAGAATGCAGGCATAATATGCGCGCTCAGGTCCTAATCATTGATGAAGTACATGAATCCATGCCCCTAGGTCTAGAGGCTATGGGGTTTCAAGTGGTTAATGGAGTTAGTTGGACCAAAGAGGAGATACTGGCACAGCTAGTAAATATAGAAGGCTTAGTGGTCAGAAGTAAGCTCAAAATAGATGCCCAATTCCTAGAGCAAGCTAGCTCTCTTCGCTTTATCGCTCGTGCTGGGGCTGGTTTGGATTTAATCGATTTGGAGGCGGCTCGTCAAAAAAAGATTGAGGTATTTGCCGCCAATGAAGGAAATAAAGAAGCTGTAGCAGAACATGTGATTGGGCAATTATTAAGCTTGGCACATCATTTGAATAAATCAGACCGTGAAGTTAGGCAAGGAATTTGGGACAGAGAGGGAAATCGAGGTTGGGAAATTTCAGGAAAAACAATCGGAATCATTGGATATGGTCACATGGGACAATCAGTCGCTAGTCGCTTAAGCAGTTTTGGATTAAGGATTTTGGCCTATGATAAATACCAAGCTGTAGATCAATATAGCGCCACAATGGAGAATATTTTTGATCAAGCTGACATTGTTTCTTTACATATTCCATTAACAGATGAAACACGTGGCATGGTCAATGAATCATGGCTTGCTCAGTTTAAAAAGCCCATTGTTTTAATCAATAGTTCACGCGGACCCATCAGTCCATTAGCTGCATTAAAATCAGGATTGGAAAAAGGCCAAATTAGAGGATTAATTCTGGATGTCCTGCCAAATGAAAAATTAGCTACTTGGACAGAGGAAGAAAAATCACTCTTCCAAAAAATCAGTTCATTCCCTGCTACCGTCTTCAGCCCTCATGTGGCTGGATGGACCCATGAAAGTTACCGAAAAATCAACGAGGTACTTCTAGCCAAAATTAAAGCCTTTTACACCGCATGAATTACCCAGAAGGATTAGCTGACAAAATTGGCTTTAGCCATGTTCAGGCCGACATCAAAGCGGCATGCCTCAGCCCTATGGGAGTTGAATTTGCCGAAAAAATGCGATTTTCTAACCGATTTCCCATGGTAAAACAATGGGTCAATCAGGTACATGAAATGAAACAATTGATGGCGGAACGAGGTGGCGAGTGGCCCCAAGTGGATTATTATGATTTACGTCCTTGGTTGGCACCTTTAACTTTAGAAGGAAATTACCTTTCAGCAGACCAATGGAGAGATTGGCAAAGAGGAATAGAAGTATTATACCAATGCATTCGATTCTTTCATTTATTGGATTCAGAGGCCTACCCAGAATTACATCAATTAACTAGGCAATTTTCTCAAAAAATAGCTGAAAAATCAGATCAGGATTACATGCAACTATTGCCTGTTCTCCAGGAATTATCCCGTGTATTTGATGCCAATGGGCAAATTAAAGAAAATGCCTCTTCAGAATTAGGCGAGATTAGAAGGAAAAAAAATGCTGAGGAACAAGGATTAAGAAAGAAGTTGGATAGCTTATTGAATCAAGCACAACAACAAGGATGGATTTCCAAAGATTTTTCATTGACCCTTAGAAATGGCCGTATGGTAATTCCTTTAGCCGCTGAGCATAAGCGGAAGATCAAAGGATTTGTACAAGATGAATCAGATACGGGAAAAACAGTATTCTTAGAACCGGCAGATGCACTAACGGCCAACAATGAAATCAAATCCTTAGAGTCTGCTGAAAAAAGAGAAATTATTCAAATACTTTCCCGATTATCAGACCGCGTGAGACCCTTGGTGCCTATGCTTGGCCAATGGCTTCAGTGGTTAGGATTAATAGATTTTATTCGTGCCAAAGCCATTTGGGCACAAGAGCATCAAGCTATTTTACCGCATTTAGAAGAGAAACCGAGTTTGGATTGGCGGAATGCACGTCATCCTTTATTGGAAAAATCTTTAGAAAAAATTGGCAAGAAAATTAAGCCCTTGTCGATTCTTCTAGATGAAAAAAAGCGTCTAATGGTAGTCTCAGGGCCGAATGCCGGAGGTAAATCAGTTACACTGAGTACGGTAGGACTTCTACAATACTTATATCAATCGGGTTGTTTAGTACCTATCGAAGAAGGATCCAGCATGGGCTTCTTTCAGCAAATCTTCCTGGACATGGGAGATGAGCAAAATATTGAAAATGAATTAAGTACCTACAGTTCTCATTTGAGTAACATGCGTTACTTTCTCCAACATGCTAATGCCAAAACCTTGATATTGGTGGATGAATTTGGAACAGGCACTGAACCATCGCTTGGCGGAGCCATTGCAGAGGCCATATTGGAAAAATTGTCGGACAAAGGTTGTTACGGTGCAATCAATACCCACTTTGGCAATCTAAAAAGTTTAGCTGACCGAAAAGAGGGATTATTCAATGCCGCCATGCGCTATGATACGGCCCATTTGGAACCACTTTTTATCCTAGATATGGGAAAACCGGGTAGTTCATTTGCCTTTGAAATTGCCCAAAAAATTGGTTTACCAACTGGAATCATTGAAAATGCTAGAAAAAAACTAGGTAAAAAACAGGTCGACTTCGACAAATTATTGCTTGAAACGGAAACAGAGAAACAAATTTGGCAAAGTAAAAATCACAGTCTTAGTTTACAAAATGAGCAAGTAGATGCCATCAAGCAACAGTATGAGCAGCTAAAAAGCCATTTACAAGAAGAACAAAAAAACATCATTAACAAGGCGAAGGCAGAGGCAAAACTTTTAGTCAAAGAAGCTAACCAACGTATTGAGCAGACCATTCGAGAAATTAAAGAGAAAGCCGCAGGAAAGGAAGAGACGAAACAATTACGGGAAAAACTGGATGATTTTGCTCAAAAAGCTTTGGTTGAGGCACCTGTGAAACCGAAAGTCAACACCAACCCTGTGCTAAAAGCCATTCATGGTCCTATCACCGTGGGGGATTGGGTCGCAATTCAAGATGGAGGTAGTGAACCTACTATTGGGCAAGTCCTTGAAATCAAAGGAAAAGATGCCTTGTTGGCCTTAGGCTCCATCAGTACAACCATCAAATTGAAACGATTACAAAAAGTTCAAGCGCCTAAATCAGAAAAAACGAAGACATCTCCCTTAAAAGGAATTGATATCAACGACCGTATGGCTCAATTTAGCCTAACGTTAGATTTACGTGGCAAAAGAGGTGAAGAGGTTTGGGTTAGCTTAGATCAATACATCAATGATGTGCTGCTTTTGGGGGCGCCTGAAGTACGAATACTGCATGGAAAAGGAGATGGGATTTTACGGAATTTAGTGAGAGAGCAGTTAAAACGATATGCTCAAATTAAGCAAGTACAAGATGAGCATGCGGACCGAGGAGGTGCTGGTATCAGTGTAGTTACCATGAAATAGCCGAAAAACTTCCAGACTTTCATACCTCGATTAATAAAAAAAATACTGACCTTTGTCTCTGATTTTTTACACTTAACAATACATTATGTCTATTGCAAAAACTGGCGACAACGTTGCCGTTCATTACACAGGGAAACATACTGATGGCAGTATCTTCGATTCATCCGTAGGAAGCAATCCTTTAGAATTTCAATTAGGTTCAGGCATGGTTATCAAAGGCTTTGATGATGGCGTGACAGGAATGAGCATTGGAGAGAAAAAAACCATTACCATCCCTGCAGCAGAAGCTTATGGCGAACATTCTCCAGAAAATACGGTAACAATCGAAAGAAGTCAAATTCCTTCCCATATCCCAGTTGAATTGGGTGTTACTTTAAACATGCACCAGGATGGTGGACATGTCATTGAGGTAACTGTAACAGATTTGACAGATACACATGTGACTTTAGATGCCAATCACCCGATGGCAGGAAAAGATTTAACCTTTGAATTAGAGTTAGTAGCGATTAAATAATTCACACTCATGAAAATTGATTTTCGTTCCTTTTTGCCCCATGGATTAGTAATTCTAGGCTTTATTGTCATTGCTTTTATTTACTGTGGTCCTGTTTTACAGGGAAAAGTATTAATTCAGCACGACATACAGCAAGCGCAAGCTGCGGCAAGGGAAAGTGTTCAATTCAAAAATGAAACGGGTCAAGATGCTTGGTGGACCAACTCCATGTTTAGTGGAATGCCCACCTACCAAATTTCAGGATCTTATCCATACAGTATTTCCAGCTACTTAGGTAGCTGGATTACTAACATACTACCTAACCCTGTCAACCTAATATTTTTACAATTATTAGGCATGTACCTATTTTTATGGGCTATGGGCATATCGCCCATTTTGGGATTTGCCGGTTCGGTAGCCTATGCTTTTGCTACCTACAACATGGTCATTATTCCTGCTGGACATACTTCCAAGGTGCTTGCTTTAGCCTATGCACCCGTGGTATTGGCAGGATTACGACTTTGCTGGGGTCAACGTAAATGGCTAGGATTAGCCATTTTTACCTTGGGAATGGCCTTAGAACTTTATGCCAACCACATTCAAATAACCTATTATTTATTCTTCATCATTGGAGCAATAAAGCTGTATTTACTAAGTGAAGCCATTAAAACCGGCCAATTTAAACGCTGGCTAATCAATGGATTATGGATGGCCTTGGGACTCGTTTTAGCCCTAGGAACGCACAGCATGCGCTTGTGGAATAATTATGAATATAGCAAGGAAACAACCCGTGGACCTTCAGAATTAAAAGCCAATGCCAGCCGTGGAAACGGATTAGAAAAAGGGTATGCTTTTGACTGGTCTTACGGAATAGCGGAGACAGGCACTTTATTAATCCCTAATTTCATGGGAGGAGCTTCTCAAGGTGACCTTGGAGGAACAAAATCGAACACCTACAAAACCATGACAGATGCGGGGATTCCTGAGGAACAAACCTTAGCTTTCGTGGAAAAAGGATTTACTTATTGGGGAGAACAAAGTTATACGGCTGGGCCAGCTTATGCCGGTGCCCTAGTTATTTTCTTATTTTTATTTGCTGCACTTTATGTCAAAAGCAAAGAAAAATGGTGGATTATCTTCATTACCGTATTATTTACCACCTTTTCCTGGGGTAAGAACTTTGGATTCAACGGTTTTCTTTTCGACCATTTTCCGCTCTTTAATAAATTTAGAGCCATCACCATGGTCTTGTCTTTCGTTCAGTTTGGTTTAGTGGCTTTAGCCATGTTAGGCTTAATTCAATTATCCAAAGAGAAACCAAGCTTTGCTGAAATTAAACAGCCATTATGGATTTCCACGGGATTAACTGCGGGTTTATGTCTTATTTTGGCCCTTTTACCTGATGTATTTCTATCTTTTAAAGGACCACAAGACGGTATCCAATTAATCCAAGACACCAATTTGAATAATGCCATTTGGAATAGCATTCGCCTAGACCGTATTGCCTTATTTACTTCAGATGCTTGGAGAAGCTTCTTCTTTATTTTGTTGGGAGCTGGATTAGTATTTTTAAGCACAATAGAAAAAGTCAAGAAAAGCATTTGGGTTTTTGGTATGGTACTTTTGTTGGTTTTGGACGTTGCACCCGTAGCCAAACGCTATTTTGGCAAAGATTTTTTTGTTTCAAAAAGTACCTTAGATGAGCAGGTTGAGCCTAGTCCGGCGGACCAACAAATATTCGCTGACAAAAGCCAATTCAGAGTATTGAATTCTACGGTATCCTTTATGAATGATGCCACCACCAGTTATTACCACCATTCCATTGGAGGTTACCATGGTGCAAAACTTCGTCGTTATCAAGAATTGATTGAAAAGTATTTTGCAGGTAATCCTGCTCAAATGACGGTATTGAACATGTTGAATACCAAATATGTGATTGGTATGGATTCTACCAATCGACCGATTGCTCAAACCAATCCAAGTGCCCTTGGTAATGCATGGGTCGTTTCCCAAATCAAATGGACGAATAATGCCGATGAGGCTTTGAATGCCGTTGAAAAAATCAATCCCGCGCAAGAAGCTATTTTAGAAAACCAAGATAAAAAATGGCTAGGCAATTTCCAGCCTGTCCCGAGCAGTGGAACAGTAGTTTTAACTAACTATGCCCCCAATAAATTAAGCTATCAAAGTCAATTAAGCGCTCCTACCTTGGTGGTTTTCTCTGAAATTTATTACCGAGGAAATCAAGATTGGAAAGCCTTTATAGATGGCAAAGAAAGCCCACATGTAAGAGCTAATTATATCTTACGTGCCATGGTTGTTCCTGCAGGAAAGCATCAAATAGAGTTTAAATTTGCTCCTAAATCAGTAGAGACTGGAGCTAATATAGATGGATTAGCCTCTATCGGTTTGATTATATTCCTTGGATTGTCCTTGGGATTAGAGTATAGAAAAAAGAAAGTATAAGTATATGATTTATTCCATGACCGGCTTTGGTAAAGCCCAAAAAGAAATACAAGATCTTCAAATCAAAGTAGAGGTCAAAAGTTTGAATTCCAAGTTCACCGATTTATTTTGTCGATTACCTAAATCCTTATCTGCTAGAGAAATTGAAGTAAGGAATTACCTAACTCAACAATTAGAAAGGGGTAAAATTGAGTTATCGCTGACCATGCAAAAGGCCAACGAAACTACTTCCACTAGTTTACTGCCTGAAAAGCAAATAGAAGATCTTTTTAGTGAATTAAAGCGTGTTGCGACGCAAATTGGCGTGGAGCCTATTAACGAAACTGCCTTGTATTTACATGCGCTTTCTATGCCCAATACCATTCAGCCAGAACAAACTCAAGAATCGGAAGAAGAAATAGAGGCCTTATGGCAATCCATTTTTGAAATCATTCAGGAGGCCACACAAGAATGTAAAGCCTTTCGATTGAGAGAAGGCAATGTGGTGGAAGAGAAATTCAAAGAATATATAGCCTCGATTAAATCGGGACTAGATGCTGTAAAGGAGCAAGATTTAATCCGCATGCCTAACATTCGGGAGCGGATGAAAAAATCATTGCTTGATTTAGGTTTAAATGAAGATTTCGACCAAAATCGTTTTGAGCAAGAAGTAGTTTACTACATTGAAAAATTTGACATTTCAGAAGAAAAAGTGCGCCTTTCGACTCACTTGGAATATTTCTTAGAAGTATTGAAAGAAGGAAATGGTAAAAAATTAAACTTTATGGCGCAGGAAATCGGCCGTGAAATCAATACCATAGGTTCTAAAGCGAATGATTCTCAAATCCAGCGATTGGTTGTGAACATGAAAGATGAATTGGAGAAAATCAAGGAGCAAACAGCGAATGTGCTGTAATTATGAATGTAGAATGAAGAATGTAGAATGAAGAATGTAGAATGAAGAATGAAGAATGTAGAATGAAGAATGTAGAATGAAGAATGTAGAATGAAGAATGTAGAATGAAGAATGTAGAATGTAGAATGAAGAATGTAGAATGAAGAATGAAGAATGTAGAATGAAGAATGAAGATTGAAGAATGAAGAATGTAGAATGAAGAATTTGGAATGAAGAATTATTTGTTATTAAGATTGTTCTTTTCAATTTCTGGTAGCAAAAAAATCTTAATTCTTAATTCTTAATTCTACATTCTACATTCTTCCCCTAGCCCTGCTTCCCAACCGTAAGCCCTAATCCTGTTCTGAATTCGCCATCATAGTAAAATTCAAAGGCATATTTACCTGGTACATCAAATTTGGAATGTACTAAATTCCAAATAATATTTAAGGTAGTATGTTCAGCATTCGGATTCTTGACTGTAGTAAACTCCCCTTTAAAGGGTTCATGAAAATTATCACCTTGGGGGTTAAGCGCATCAATTTGAAAATAATGCAATCCTGCTTCTGAATTGGCAATACGAATTCGAGCAACTACCGCACAAGAGGGATGAATAGCGGGAAAGTCCTTGGCAGAGATATTATCAAATGTGCCATTTATCACTAATTTCCCTTGACCGTAATCAGCAGCATAATCCGCCAACGTAAATATTTCTACTTCCATAGTTGTTTCATTAAAGCAATAATAACACAATGGCAATACATCCTAAGCTTATGCCTATGCTCTGGCGGCCACTAATTTTCTCCTTAAAAAATAAATAAGCTACTGCCGTAGAACCTACAATGACACCTATGTTAAAGATAGGTAAAACTATGGCTCCATTATTTCCAAAATAGTCTAAAGTCTTCAATAAAAAATAAAAGGAGAAAAAATTAGGCAAACCCAAGGGGATAGTGGCTAATATGGAGGATTTGTTCCAAGTAAACTTTCCAAGGATTGTTCCGCGAATCAATTCTAAGATGGAGGCACCAATGGCTCCAGCAACAATCATCAGCATAAAGGGAATGGTTCCTCTAGCTTCATTAGCCACTTCGGCATTTAAAAAATTGAAGGCGGTATTGGTAATACCATATCCAACAAAAACTAACAATAATGCTGTCAATGATTTATTCTGCTCTTTTCCATCCATTGGCGGACTACAGAAATAAATAGCTCCAAAAGCCAAAATCAAACCCACTATAATTTGCCATGTCCAGCTTGCCCCTCCCCGATTCCAAATCAACAAATTAAACAGCACAGGAATCACCAATGATATATTATTGGCCAAAGAGGTGGTCGCCATACCATTTTTCTGAGTCGAAAAACCCGTCAGCAAAAAAGTAGCCACAAAACCCAAGCCTAGTGCCAACATACCCATGGAATAAGGCATAGCTGGCCAATGAAATGGTAGGGCATTGGGTTGAACTGCCCAACCTGTCAAAAAACAAATGGGATAATTTAATAAAATGGTCAAGCTGGTGTCAACCTTGAATTTGGCATGCATCCGAAAATTAACCAGGAGCAATACCGAAAAGAAAACACTTAAGATAAAGTATAGCATATACTTAGTATTGATGCACCAAATCTTTCAAGAACGTAACCCATTCTGGTGAATTATTCAAACTTTCCACCAATTGCCAATGCTCTCCGCCTGCTTCTTCAAACAATTCCTTGTATTCCTCTCCTACCTCGATGGTAGTTTCCAAGCAATCTGACACAAAAGCCGGAGAAAATGCCAAGATATTTTTCTTGCCTTCTTTCACCAATTTTTTGATCGTCTCATCGGTATAGGGTTGAAGCCACGGATCTCTTCCCAACCTACTTTGAAAGGCTGTTCCATAAGTTCCTTCCTTCAGACCCATTTCCTTGGCTATAAGACGTGTAGTTTCAAAGCATTGTGCCCGATAACATCCATGATTTTTCTCGGTGATTTGCTCACAACATGTCCCAAAAACACAGGTATTTTTCGTGATATCTCCATTTCTGATATGTCGCTCTGGAACACCATGATAGGAGAATAAATAATAATCAAACTGATGTTCCGCTTGGTACTTCTTTGCTTTATCCGCAAAATATGCCGCAAATCCAGGTCGATCATAGAAATAACTAACCAAGGAAACATCGGGCATAATTTGCCAAGAACTCATTAGTTCCATTACGCGTTCATATACAGAGCCTGTTGTAGCAGATGCATATTGTGGAAAGAAAGGAATGATGATCATTTTTTTCAATTGCATCTTTTCCATTTCCTTCAAAACAGACGGCAAATCGGGATTTTGGTAGCGCATGGCTAATTTTACCACATACTCATCGCCCAAACTTTTTTGAAGCTCATCACGTACATCCTCTCCGTAAAATTTCAAAGGAGAACCACGCTCTTCCCAAAGTTGTTGATAAATTTTGGCCGATTTAGGCGCTCTAAAGGGAGCAATGATGCCATTGACCAATAAGAATCTAAAAGGATAGGGGATATCTATGACCCGACCATCCATTAAAAATTCCCTTAAATATCGACGTACTGAAGCAGTATCCGGGGCATCCGGCGTACCTAAATTAACCAATAAAACTCCTACCATTTGTTCCTAATTTGCCGCAAAGATGATGCAAAATTCTTATAAAGTCCACCCTTCTGGTGTAATCTTTGTTCTTGAGGGTCCTTCCACGCAAGGAACTTTGTCTTGGCATCCTGGAGAAACACCTGGACAATAAAACATTTCTCCCGGAACTTGAGGGATATACGCCTTTTCGCCCGGAGGAATTCCTTTGGTGCGATCTATGTAAAAGATTTTCTTACTGATGGAGAAAACGTTGAAAATTCCTAAGATTTTTTCTGTTGGGTTGGTAATCGATTTCATATTGACCGAGAACCTAGTTTCGGCAGGAACATCAAACAAAGACCCGCTAGATTGAACTTGAGCGATTAAACTTTGGTAGAAGGTAAAGGCACTTTTGGAAATACCTCTTTGCTCTAAACGAAAGTAGTAGGGAGTATAATTATCAAATGGCGCACGAGCCACTTGCCTTCCCACAACCCGCTGGCCATTGGTCAATACATCCGAAAACACGTTCAAATCATTATTACTAGTAATATCCCAACATTTTCCGTTACATCCATAATTTAAGATTTGATCTGTAGCCACAACAGGAGTGATACACATGTTTGTCCTAAAATTCCAAGTTCCACCACCATCACAAGTAGCACAAATAGATATAGGTTCATAATGTCTCCAATTCCACATGTAATAATCTCCTTCTTTGGGACTATCTTGAAAATCTAAATAAACCGTATATCCTACCCGACGAATATCGCCTTTGGAATATTGATCTAATACCTCAAATTGAGTGACAATATTTTCAATCTCAGGCACGGCATTCATGACCTCTGGATTACTTTGATATTGTCTACCGTCCAAGGTTTTGATGAAAAGCTGGTAGGTTGAGCCTACCTTTCCCGCAAAACCCGTAGGTGGTAGGTAAGTACCCGTGGCTCCTCCAGTAACTTCCTTGAAAGTGGTTCTAAGGCCGTTTTGGTCAACAATGTAAACATCCGCCTTAGTCACCGGCAAAGAAAGCACCGACATGATTTTATTGGCTGAATTGGTGATACGAATCTTACACATGGAAGGATCGTTTACAATGTCAGCTTCAATAGTCAAGTAAGAAGTAGAGTCTATTTGCTTAAAATCCTTGATCGGATTTATACAAGCCCATGTCATAAAAAACAGGGAAAAACTCAAGAAAATATAGCTAATTAACTTATTAGGCATTTCTATAAAAATTTAAAATTATAGGTCAAGGATACAAATGGAGCAGCAAACACGCTTAGTTCATAGGGCTGTAAGGATTGTTTATTCGATTTAAAAAACACCGAATAAGGGTTTTGTCTTCCGTACAAATTATAGACGGTAAAAACCCAACTGCCTTCCCATCTCTTTTTAACCATAGATGGGTTACTGATGGTCCAGGAGAAATCCAAACGGTGGTAATCACGAATACGGTCGTTGTTCCTAGCCGCAAAAACAGGATAACGTTTACCTGCAATTTCATAGCTTCCTGAAGGAGAAGAGAAAGGTCTTCCTGTATTGTAGGCAAAGGTAAAGGAGAAACTATGGTGCGTGGTTGGCTGAATATTTAACATCATGTTAAAGGTGTGAGGCTTATCATAATTGGTGGCAAACCATTCTCCACCATTGATGGCTTGTACCTCTGGGAAATCGCCAATCATTTGATTAAATGCTCGAGCATAAGTATAACTCACCCATCCCGAGACTTCGCCCTTTTTCTTTTGAACCATTAACTCCATTCCATAAGCCTTACTCTTACCCGTAATCAATTGAGTCTCTATGTTCGGGTTCAATTGTAAATTGGCTCCTGAAACAAAATCCAAGGTGTTTCTTACATCACGGTAATAGGCTTCCAGTGAGGCTTCAAATACGTTTTCATTGTAGGTTTTGAAGAAACCTAAAGAATAAAAGTCGGACTGCTGTGGTTTAATGAAAGAGTCGGCCGTTTTCCAACGGGAAGTAGGTAGTGGCGTAGTATTATTGGAAAGCAATTGAAAAAACTGCTGCATGCGATTATACCCAAATTTCATGGTGGTATTTTCTGCCAGAGAGTATTTCATGGTCAAACGAGGTTCTAGACCGCCATAGCTGGCCATCACCTCGCCGTCTCCGTACACCTTTTTGGCAATAATAGTATTGGCTGCTGGCATTCGACTTGGATCATATTGATTAACGACTCCTGCTCCTATTCGCCAATATTGTGCATATCGCAAACCTGCCTGAATGGTAAATTTAGGACTCACAGTCCATTCATCATCCGCATAAATGGCGGCTTCAATGGATTGTTCATCTGGTAATACCACTTTTGCTACCCGAGAAACAACCCCATCATTTAAGGACCCTGGTTTGACATAATAGCGGGTGGCCATAGCCCCAAAATTCATTTTGTGATTTTCTATCGGTTGGTAATCAAAACTCAAGTGCACATTTTTATAATCAATGGAGCTTTGTAAATCTATCGCATTGACCGAATCAGGAGAATACGTTTTTGTTTTGTACAGGGTACTCGTGGCGCTTAACATCATATTCAGCTTATCTGAAAAATAATGATTCCAATGTACAGCCAAATTATTATGTCCATAATCAAAGGATGTCCGCTTAGCCACGACGTTTTCGATACTAAACAGGGAGTCTACTCGGTAGTAGTCCTGACTCAAATAATTGGAAATAGAAATGGTATTCTTATTATTGGGGCGATAAAAAACCTTGGTAGCCACATCCATGAAATTGGCACGAATGTTTTTCAACTCGGTCGGAGCAAACCATTTGAACATAAAATCATTCACGGACAATCGACCCGCCACTAAGATGGATAATTTTTCTTTGATCAAAGGAATCTCTGCCATGACACGGTTGGAAACCAAACCTACCCCTCCTTGCATTTTAAATTTATCGGTATTGGGTTCAATCATTTTGATGTCCAAAACTGCTGCCGTTCTACCTCCAAACCGTGAGGGTACTCCTCCTTTGTATAATTCCAAATCACGAATAGCGTCTGAGGCAAAAACCGAAAACAAACCAAACATGTGTGTTGGATTGAAAATGGGTGTGTTGTCAATGAAAATCAAATTCTGATCCACATTAGATCCTCGGATATTCAAACCATTGGCGCCTTCACCTACGGAAGATACGCCGGGAAGCGTTTGTAAACTTCGGATAACATCCACCTCCCCCATCATGGTAGGTAGCTTTTTGATACCCTTTAAACTTAAAACGGTCACTCCCAAGGAAGGTGTTTGAATGTCTCGCTTGGTAGCAGCACTAGAAACAATAACCTCTTCCAATTGCTTGGTCACGTCATTCAATTGAGCATTCAGGGTCGTATTAGATTTGATGTATACTTTAGTCCGATAGGGGTTATATCCTACATGACTAATTTTAACCACAAATTCACCATAGGGCAAATAAATACGGTACTGACCTAAAGAGTCTGTGGAAGTTCCTGATTTCTTGAAATCAACTGATATATCCGCACCACGGAGGGGTTCTCCTGTTTGTGCATCAACTACTTTCCCTTCCAAATAGGGTAAGGTAGTTGTGGGGGACTGGGAATAGCTTTTGTGAAAGATGAAAAGACAACATAAAACGCAAAAGACTCTGGTAAAGAGTTTTATCATACTTTGGTTTGAGGTAATAAAATCAATGTTACGTATAATCCTTGAGATGGGGAAATGGAATTACATGAACATCGACCAAATGGAGGATATTGCGACGAAAACCAAAGCGGCCGGAGTTAATACTTTCCAACACAAATACATCAACTGGTCCACACGTAAACGTGGCAAGGTCCAACGAACCCACATTTGTAAAGCAATTAACAGGTAAGTTTTTAGCATGAGCCAAACAAAACCGATGAGAGTGGCACTTAAAGTTCCAGGAGTTCCATTGGTCCAATCAGCTAATCGCAGACTTCCTACATTGGGAAAAGGAGAATACCAGGCACCCCAAAAAAGGATAACACCCAGAACACTAACCAGCAGCATCATTCCGTATTCTGACAAAAACAATAATGCCCAACGCATACCAGCGTATTCTGTATGAAAGCCGCCTACCAGCTCAGATTCTGCCTCAGGAATATCAAAAGGAGCCCGATTAGCCTCGGCTAAACTAGCGATAAAAAACAAAATGAATAGGAAAAAAAAGAAAGGTACACGTACCACATTCCAGGTTAATATCCCGCCTACCTGGGTAACATCCCAGTTTAAAAAAGATAATCCAAAAAGGTAATTGGTCTTAGGACTAAAAACCCCTTGTTGCATGGCAATATCTTGCAAATTCAGACTAGAGGATATTAATACCACACAAAGAATACTTAATCCCATGGGGATCTCATAAGAGATTAATTGAGCGGCTGAACGAATTGCTCCAAGTAAAGAATATTTGTTATTGGATGTCCAGCCCGCCAATAAAATCCCCAAGGAATCTAAAGAAACAATGCCCATGAGCAACATGATGCCCATTTCGGTTTGACTTCCTTGCAAAAAACTACCGGAACTGAGGGGAATCACTGAAAATGAACCAAATACCGCTAGAAATATAATCCAGGGGGCAAATAAGAACAATTGCTTTTGGGCGGACGCGGGAACAATATCCTCCTTTTGAAATAACTTCAATAAATCAGCAAAAACTTGCAATAAGCCCCACTTCCCAACTTCCATTGGGCCCAAACGGTCCTGCATAAACGCAGAGAGTTTACGTTCTACGTAAACACCTACGACCACATTGATAGTCAGTAATACCAAACATACCACTAGGGCTATCCACATGGATTAAAGCTGATTTAACGCGTTTAAAAAATCTTCTTTTAAATCTTCAATCGCCTCCAAACCTACCGCCACTCGTACTAATCCATCGGTGATGCCTACAGCAGCCCGATCTTCCGCAGATAACTTGGAGTGAGTTGTAGAAGCAGGATGAGTTAAAATAGTACGTGTATCTCCCAAATTGGGTGAAATAGACACCACTTGAAGCAATTGACTTAATTTTTGTACTTTCTCAAAACCTCCTTTGATATCCAAAGTAAGAATACCTCCCCCATATTTCATTTGCTTTTTAGCCAATTCATATTGTGGATGGCTTTTCAAGAAAGGATATTTTACCGCATGAACGGCAGGATGCCCATCTAAGGCTTCTGCCAAGGCTAAGGCATTTTCAGCGTGTTTTTGCATGCGTAGATCCAATAATTCCAAACTCTTGGACAATATCCAAGCGTTAAATGGAGATAAGGACGGCCCTGTATGGCGAGCAAAGAAACGAATTTCAGCAATGTATTCAGCTTTTCCGCAAATAACTCCCCCCAAAACACGACCTTGACCATCGATGTATTTAGTGGCTGAATGTATGACTAAATCAGCACCTAAATCCAAAGGAGTTTGTAAAATTGGGGTTGCGAAACAGTTGTCTACGGCAAGAATAATATCCTTTCCTTGCTTTAACGCAGCTAATTCCGCAATATCGATTAAATCCAAACCGGGATTGGAAGGGCTTTCACAGAAAAAGAATTTGGTATTATCCTTGATAGCAGCTTCCCATGCTTTGATATCATGACCATCTACAAATGTGCATTCTATGCCCCATTTGGCAGTAATTTTTGTTAAGATTTGAATCGCCGAACCAAAAAGTGCATTGGATGCAATCACATGATCTCCTTGCTTCAACAAACCCGCCATGGATGAAAAAATAGCCGCCATTCCAGTAGAAAAAGCCAATCCAGCTTCGGCATTTTCCAGCATACACATCTTCTCTACAAACTCATCCACGTTGGGATTTTGGTAACGAGAATAAATATTCCCAGGAATCTCCTCCGCAAAAATAGCCCTACCTTGCTCTGAATCCTCAAAGGTAAAACTAGAGGTCAGGTACAATGGCACTGAGTGCTCACGGTTATGTGAACGCTTAGCTTGAATACGGATGGCTTGAGTTTGTTTCTTCATATAGGCTAAATTTAATCTACAAATTTAATGGAATAGACCGAATATCAAATTTAATATTTCTGAAGCGGGCTGGTATAAAAAGAAGCTCAAAATGGAATAAGGTCAAGACCCTACAGAAAATTAAGAGGATTAATTCCCGGAATTTGAGTAAATCAATTCTTTTTTGGACTTTTACGGGTAATTAATACATTTAAAAGAAACTATGAAGAAATTATTTACACTACTCCTTGCTTTAGGGGTAATGATGCCAGTTTTGGCTCAAAATGAACAATGGACCAATCTTTTTGATGGTAAAACGTTCAAAGGATTCAAACAATTAAACGGTCAAGCCAAATACGAAGTCAAAAATGGCGTCATGGTGGGCACAACCGTAGCTAATACTCCCAATTCTTTCATGGCCACAGAAAAAGAATATGGTGACTTTATTTTAGAAGTAGACCTAAAGGTTGACAACTCCATGAATTCAGGTATTCAAATACGTAGCCTTTCCTCTCCAGATGTAATGAATGGCCGCGTACATGGTTACCAAGTGGAAATAGATCCTTCAGATCGTGCTTGGTCAGGTGGATTGTATGATGAAGCCCGTAGAGGTTGGTTATACCCAGTTGAGAAAAATGTAGAGGCTAAAAAAGCCTTCAAAAAAGGAGAATGGAACCACTATCGTATAGAGGCTATCGGAAATACTATTCGTACTTGGGTAAATAATATCCCAGTTACCTACTTAGTAGATGATATGACTGCCAAAGGATTTATTGCTTTCCAAGTACATGCCATAGGTAAAGATCAAAAAGAAGGAACGCAAGTGATGTGGAAAAACATCAAGATTCAAACTGGAAGTCAGATGCGTCCTCGTCCATTGGATAAGACTACTCCTGTTGAAAATTATACCCTAAACACGCTTTCTCCACAAGAAGAGGCTCAAGGTTATAAATTATTGTTCAACGGTAAAGATTTGAGCGGCTGGCGTTCAGCTTTTAAAACAACAGCACCTCCATCGGTTTGGACTGTTGAATCTGATGGTACTTTGCACGTGAATAGTAAAGGTGGAAAAGAATCAGGAAATGGTGGTGATATTTTAACCAATGAACAATTCGGAGCTTTTGAATTGGTTTTTGATTTCAAATTAACCGAAGGGGCCAATTCTGGGGTGAAGTATTTCGTAGATGAATCGTATAACTCAGGTATGTCAGCCATCGGTTTAGAATATCAAGTATTGGATGATGAAAAGCATCCAGATGCTAAATTAGGTACCGAAGGAAACAGAACTTTGTCTAGTTTATACGACTTGATTCCTTCAGACAAAGACAAACGGTCTATCAAAAAGATTGGTGATTGGAACCGTGGACGAGTAGTAGTTTATCCGAATAACGTAGTACAGCATTGGTTAAACGGATATAAAGTGCTTGAATATGTTCGCGGAAGTAATATTTATAAAGTATTAGTAGCTCATAGTAAATACAACAAATGGCCAGGTTTTGGTATGAAGGCAAAAGGTCCTATCTTGTTGCAAGAGCATGGTGATTCGGTATTTTACAAGAACATCAAAATCAGAGAAATTAAATAACAAACGATACCTCAAAAATAATTTTTAACATGAAAAGAAGAGATTTCATCCAAAAGAGCGCTGTTGCCTCCCTTGGAACATTTGCCTTCAGTCCAAAATCTTACAGCAAGATTCTGGGAGCAAATGACCGTGTTCGTGTAGCCTGTGTAGGTTTTTCTGACCGTCACCGTTCTTCCCACGTTCCTCCATTCAAAATTTTACAAAAAGAAATGAATTTTGAAATGGTAGCAGTATCTGACCTTTGGAACCGCAGACGTGAAGAAGGTAAGGCTTATCTGGAATCCCAATTAGGAAGTAAAATCACTACTTACCGAAATAACGACGAATTATATGCGGCTAAAGGAGTAGATGCCGTATTTATCTCCACTGCCGATTTCCAACATGCATTACACACCATCGAAGCCGTAAAAGCAGGTTGTGATGTTTATGCAGAGAAGCCTTTGGCAGAAACCATGGAAGATGCTCGTGCGGTATTAAAAGCTGTAAAAGAATCGGGTAAAATTGTACAGATTGGTTCTCAACGCCGTAGTGGTGCCAACTACTGGGCTGCGGATGAATTCATCAAGTCAGGCAAATTTGGCGATATCAAAATGGTGGAATTGATGTGGAACGTGAATCAGCCAGGTCGTTGGAGAAGAGTGAACCTTTGCAAAGACTTAAAAGAATCCGATATCGATTGGAACCGTTTCTTGATGAACCGTCCTAAAGACTCATTCGATCCTCGTAAATACTTAGAGTACCGTTTATTCTGGCCATATTCCTCAGGAATTCCAGGTCAGTGGATGTCTCACCAAATTGATACCGTACACTGGTTCTCTGGCTTAGCTCATCCACGTTCGGCGGTTTCTAATGGAGGTATTTACCAATGGAACGACGGACGTAAGAATGCAGATACCATGACTACTGTATTTGATTACGGCCCAGCAGATCAACCAAACAAAGGCTTCCAAGTAAGCTTTACGTCTCGTTTCTCTAACTCAGCAGGTGGAACGAAAGAAATTTACTATTCAAATGGTGGTGAATTAAACTTAGATACCAACATGATTTCTCCTAATGGAGGATTGACAGAAGGTGAAGCTAGAGGCATGGGTATGCAAGCGAATTTGTTACCTACTTTGAAAATTGAAGGCCCTAAAGTAGAAACAGGTTCTAACACGGGTGGTGATAGCTTGACTTTTGAGCACATCAAAAACTGGATGCAATGCGTACGTTCACGTAAAACGCCAAATGCTCCTATCGAAGCAGGTTACCAACACTCAATTGCTACGATCATGGCCAATGCGGCTTACCGTACAGGAGAGCGTGTTACTTTCAACGAGAAGACACAAGAAGTAATGGCAGGTTCAAAAGTATTCAAATACTAAGAATAGCTAATTTTAATGAACCGGGTGGTGAAACACTACCCGGTTTTTTTATGTCAAATTCGTAGATTGGCCTAACAAAATGGGTTTTTGTTTTCCCGACAATTCCCTAACTTGCATGCATTATTTGAACGCATCCCTCATGATGAAAATCCCTACCCAAACCAAAAAAGATCTGTACACGCACATCGCGATTCTGATCTCCTTATTTCTGGTTTTATTTTTCGGGTTCTTTTTTGTGTATTTACCTTGGAGCACCCACCATGGGGAAACCATCAAAGTGCCAAATTTGAAGGGAATGACCATGGAAAAAATGGAAGAATTGGTGGATGCTAATGATTTAACCTACGAAATTTCCGACTGTACTTTTACGGCAGATAAACCTCCCTTGACGATTTTATCCCAATATCCTTTGCCTAATGCCTTGGTGAAATCGGGTCGTAAAATTTACATCACCATCAATTCCGAGACCCCTCCTACCATCAAAATGCCGGGCCTAATTGGGCTATCAGTAAGAAGTGCGGAGCAGCAGCTGTTAATTTCTGGTCTGAGAAAAGGCATAGTGCATGAAATCAATGACCCACGAGTGAAGGAAGTGATTGAAATGCAAGTGAATGGACGCAAGATTGAAGCTGGGGCTATTATACCAAAGGGAACCATGGTTGATTTGTTTATTGGAAACGGAACGGCCAATGTAGAAATGGAATTACCCGATTTAGTAGGTAAACCTTTGGATGAAGTCAATATTATTTTGGCAGGTATGAACCTGACCGTCGGTAAAATTTATTACGAGGCCAACGAAGAATTTCAACCGGGTGTGGTATTTAAACAGGTATGTGCTACCTGCACCGGAACAAGTATTCACCCGGGAGATACCATCGACCTTTGGGTAGTTGGCGGAGGAGAAAACCAATAATCACATGGATATTACAATAGAAGAATTAAAGGAAAGAATGGATAAAAATGAGTCTTTGTACATCATTGACGTCCGTGAAGAACATGAATTTGATGAGTTCAATATTGGAGCTCAATTGATTCCATTGGGAGAATTACCCGAGCGTTTAGATGAGATTGAAGCTGATAAAGATGCGGAAATCATTGTGCATTGTCGCTCAGGCGCACGTTCTGGTCGTGCCAAAGAATATTTAAGCAGTGAAGGGTACAGCAATGTCCGTAATTTAATTGGCGGCATGCTCGCTTGGCAGGCAGCTGGATATTAAGATGCAATCCATTTCGGCGGTTCAATTCAAAGAACAATTCAGCCATTTACACCTCCTAGATATTCGTACGCCCCGCGAGTGGGATGAATTCAATCTGGGAGGTGTTCATATTCCTTTAGATCAGGTATTGGAGCGCATCGAAGAGCTCCGAACCCTACCCCAACCCATCACCATTCTTTGCTATAACGGCACCCAGAGCAGCATCGCTTGTCGACTTCTTTCAGCGAAAGGTATTTCATGCCAGAATCTGGAGGGTGGATTAGAGGCGTATTTGGGCTTATGAGGTAATGTGAACTTAAGATTTGTCAAATTTTGAAAATTTGACAAATCTGCACCGCCTCCATTCTTCATTCTTCATTCTTCATTCTTCATTCTTCATCCTCCTCAAAACTTCCCCCTTCACATCATCCGGATGTAAAAATTGAAACTCTCCTTGGTGTCTGAACCAAGTCAACTGTTTTTTGGCATAATGACGGCTATTTCGCTTCAGTAAGCGAATCATTTCTTTTTCATCGTATTCGCCTCTCAAATGCGCATAAACTTCCTTATAGCCCAAGGTTTTGAGCGCATACAAATGCTGGTAATCCTGATAGTGCTTGGCTTCTTCCACCAAACCTTGAGCCAACATCATATCCATTCGTTGATCGATGCGGGCATACAATTCTTCTCTTGGCCTATCCAAACAAATTTTTATGGCGTGGAAAGGGCGTTCTACGGATTGTTTTTTACGAAAATCAGAATATGGTTTTCCTGTCGAGAGGCATACTTCCAAAGCCCGAACAATACGTTGAGGATTTTGGGCATCTACTTGAGCAGCGTATTCTGGGTCTAAATCCTGTAACTGTTTCCTCAAAGGCGCTATTCCCTCGGTCAATAATTGTTGATTCAATTGTTCTCTCAGGGCTAAGTCCACCTCGGGCATTTCATCCAAACCCTCCAATAAGGCTTTGATGTACAAACCTGATCCACCCGTTAAAATCACGACCTCATGCTGTTGGAATAATTCCTCCAACAGAATTAAAGCCTCTCGTTCAAAATCTCCGGGTGAGAAATATTCTTGTATCGAATGAGAATCGATGAAATGATGTTTGATTCCACCTTGTTCCTCTAGACTGGGTTTGGCAGTACCGATGGACAATTCCCGATAAAACTGGCGGGAATCCGCGGAGATGATCTCTGTTTTTAACTGTTTGGCTAACTCCACACAAAGAGCCGTTTTACCCACCGCCGTAGGGCCTGCAATCACCAATAAAATGGGTTGTTTTACCTTCATTGAATCTTCACTTTTTGGGTATATTTCCTGACAAAGCGTCCAATCAATGGACCCACGATGATGCCAGGTAATAACCAAAAAACAAAGGAAGGAATAAATTGAGGGAAAATGGAACTATTCACCACTAAAAATGCAGTCAATGAAGCAATGTACGTCCCCATCATCCGCTGAATGTGGTTGGAAAGCCATGCTAGCTTGATGCTATAAGCTGATTGTTTAAATCGGTAATCTTGATAGACAAAACGCAAGCCAATAAAACCGAATGTAAGAAAAACCAAACCGAAAATTTGAGATTTAAAAAGTAAATAAGCTCCAAATCCGATGAAAATCAGTCCAAAAATGAGCATAAATACGCTTATCACATAATCAAAAAACTGAGCCTGTTGCTCTTTCTTTTTAAACCGAAGGTAGCGTTTGGCACTCAAATTCATGTATAAGGTAAAAATCCCGACTATGAATAAAAAGTAATTGGGATGGATGATGGCCATAAGCAAAGATGTAGCACCAGCAAGGCACATACCCCCATAAAAAAGAAGGCCCAGCTTCCGATGGTTCCGATCCCCTTTTCTTAGAAAAAGAATCAAAGTTCCCACCAACAAGCCTAGGCCTCCTCCAGCAATATGTAAACATAAAAGAATTTGAAATACTTCTTTCATGTTTTGAGTTTACCAGAAATAGGTATATAAGAAAGTCAAAATGGTACAAATAACCACCGATCCTACAATGAAGGAAGGAGATAATTTGAACATACTCGCGTCGATTTCTAAGCCCTTTGGATTGTTTTTGCTTTCTGGATCTGCCAATGAAATAATCACCATACAAGTCACACAAAAGATAAATACCCAAGCCATACGATCCATGAATGGAATCATCATGCGGCCTGTTTCATCTGGGAAAGAAGAATAGAACATACACTCCGTTACACCTGTCCAAGAAGGTATGTATTTTGTCAAAATAGAGAAAGTAACTCCACCCAATAATGCAACCAATGCTGCTTTAGATGTGGCACGCTTCCAGAAGAAACCTAGGGTAAACAAGGCAAAAATACCTGGAGAAACATAGCCCGTATATTCTTGAATAAACTCAAAACCACCTTTTTTATCGATTCCCATCATAGGAGCCACAATCACCGATGTAACCATAGCACCTACTACCGCAAAGCGACCAACGTTCACTAATTTCTTTTCAGAAGCGTTCGGGTTGATGTATTTCTTATAAATATCTAAGGTGAAAATGGTAGAAATGGAATTGGCTTTACCTGCCATAGAAGCTACCACCGCTGCCGTTAAAGCTGCAAACGAAAGACCTTTTAATCCTGTTGGCAACAAATTCAATAATACAGGATAGGCATTATCCTTATTTAAGACACCGTCTTTTAACATCTCTGTTTGGAACATCCCGTCTTTATATAATAAATAAGCGGCAATTCCAGGTAATACTACAATGATTGGCATCATCAACTTCAAGAAAGCAGCAAATAAAATACCGTTTCTAGCCGTTTTTAAGTCGGCACCCAAGGCTCTTTGGGTAATGTATTGATTACATCCCCAATAGTTCAAATTGATAATCCACATACCACCAATCAAAACCGCTAAACCTGGTAAGCTTGGGTAATTTGGATTTCCCTTTTGTAAAATCATGTGGAAATGCTCAGGAGCCTTGGTCAATAAGTGATTAACGCCGTCAACCACACCTGAACCACCGAAACGGTCAGTCACCATATTCAAGGCTAAATAAGAAGTTGCTAAACCTCCTAAGACCAAGAACACCACTTGAATCACATCGGTATAACCAATTACTTTCATACCACCCAAGGTGATGAAAATAGCAAATACCGACATACCGATCATACATACGGTAAAGTCAACACCCGAGATGGTAGTTACAGCCAAAGCCCCTAAATACAAAATAGATGTTAAGTTAACGGTAATGTATAACATCAACCAGAACACGGCCATGATCAAACTAACCGTAGGGCTATAGCGTTGAGTCAAGAATTGAGGCATGGTAAAAATCTTGTTCTTCAAATAAATAGGCATGAAGAAAATCGCCACAATTAACAAGGTGGCAGCAGCCATCCACTCATAGGTGGCAATGGCTAATCCTAATCTAAAACCATCTCCTGAGGTACCAATAAACTGCTCAGCGGAGATATTAGAGGCGATTAATGAGGCTCCAATAGCCCACCAAGTCAATGAACCTTCTGCTAAAAAGAAGTCGTTGGAATTAGAAATTTTTGATTGTCTTTGTTTATAAATCCAGTAACCATATCCGGAAACAACGATAAAATAAAAGAGGAACACGAGGTAATCGAGTAATTGTAAACCTTGAGATTGCATAGTTTTTCTTAAAGTGAATGGGTCAAAAGTTTACTAATTTAGAGGAATCCGAAGGAAAATAAAAAAATATTGCAGAATAGTTAGACAAAATGTAATTTAATCTATTCTAGTGGGTGGTACTAAAATTACTTCTTCTCGGTCTACAATCACTTGACCGGGTAATAAATCTTTAGTCTTTCTAATGTACTTTTTTGAGCTGATAATCACCGGGCATAAACTCTCATGTTGCCTTTTAGAAAAATGCGCAGCCAAGCCAGCGGCCTCCTCGATAACTGATTTGGGAACTACCTTTTGTTGGGGATTGCGAATCACCACATGAGAACCTGCAACATCCCGAGCATGCAACCAAACATCCTGACGCTTGGTATACTTCATGGTTAACAAATCATTGTTTTTAGCATTTCTTCCCACCCAAACGGTCCAACCTTGTATATCAAAAACTCGAAAAGGAATTTCTTCTGCAGCTTTTTGTGATGTATCCTTAGTCAACAATGGAATGAAAGCCTTCAATTGTTTACGAGAAGTGGCTTGTTGAACTTGTTGCCAGCGCTCCTCCCAAACTTGAATTTCGGCTTTTTTACGGTCGACTTGTTCCTGCCAATGAGCTAACTCTTTGGTAAAGTTTTTCGACTTCCTGTAATAATTCTCAGCATTTTGAGAGGCCGTTAAACTAGCATTTAGTTTAATTTTAATGGTGGTATCTCGGTAAAAATCAGGTAATTCCACCGAGCTAACATTGGCAGGAATCAAATGCAGATGTGCCATAATGATGTTAGCCATTTCTTCATAAGGAACACTAGCGCCTCGTTTATTACCTTGATTTTCTAAATCTTGAAGGTAGAGCCGCGTTTTATCCTGCGCTCTTTGAAAAAATGCCAGAAGCTGATTTTTCTCTTTGAGAAACTTCCCAATGGAATAATGAAATTTATATAGTGCATTTAAAGCCTCCAAAGGATCATGGCCAACATACAAAGCTTCGCCTTTGGATTTTAATAGACTTAAATAGATTCCATCCTCACGATGATACACGTATATCGTAGGTTCTTCTAATTCGGCAAGCAAAGATTGTATGAGTTCCCAACGAGATTTCAAATTAGCCTCCTCAAAACCCAAACCTAATAAATGAGATTTTATCTCCTTTCCAAAAGTAGGAAAAAGGGTTTGCCACTCCCCGTCTTGGTTTTGAAAGGCCTCCCAACTTTGATCTAAAGGCCGATGAATAGAAGCCAAAGATAATTCTGAATCCTTTTTTAGGCGAGATTGAAAAAGACTTTGGTACTCAGCATCACGGTACAGGATGATATTTGCCCGATTGCCATACATTTTAAACAAAAGCACAAAATCTCCTAAAAAATGAATGCTAAAAGCTCTTTCATTCTCATACATTTCAACTTCCTGTACCTCAGCCAATAAAACATCCGAAAACAAATCAACGGAATTCCTTCCTGCTCTGTGAAAGGTTTCTAGAAACTGAAAGCAAGAAAAAGTTGGGCCCAAGCAACATTTGATCCAAAAATCTTCGCCATTCTGACGTTCAAACCCCAACACCAATTCATCTTTTTCTTGAGAGAAACATTGCTTCAATCGTGCATACATCAATTTTTGACGTAGGTTCGAAGCCAACACGCGCAAGAAATAATAATTATTGTGCATAAATTGCGGGGAATTTAATCGTCTTCATGTCTCAGCAAGATTCCTATTTAACCATTGCCTCGCCTTCTGAAGGTCTATACAAAGATAAAGGAAGTAAATTCATCGGCATGGCTTATCCCGTGAAAGATCTGGAAGAAATTAAAATGCGCCTGCAAGAATTAGCGGTACTTCACCCCAAAGCTCGGCATATTTGTTATGCTTATCGCTTAGGATTTAGTCCAGAAGAAGCCCGATCTAACGACGATGGAGAACCAGCGGGAAGTGCCGGGAAACCTATTTTGAATACCATTCTGTCTCAAAAATTACACTATGTTTTCATTGCCGTGATTCGATATTTTGGAGGTACCTTACTGGGAGTTCCTGGCTTAATACATGCTTACAAAGAAGCTAGTTTGGATGCTTTGTCTCAAGCGGAAATCATCGAGTATGAACCCTTAGTGGAAGAAGAAATTCGATTTCCGTATTCTGAATTAAATGAGGTGATGAAAATCTGTAAAAAATTGCCAATTCGAATACTAAATCAAAAAATTGACAATCTTTGTACTTTCAATCTTTCATTCACTCAAAGAAATGCTTCCGAAGTCATGAAAGCCCTTGAAAAAATAAGCCGACTATAATACATAAACCTATTTCAAATGAACTATTTTAAACTGTACCGTACTCCTCACGGACATGTCATTCAATCCAGTAATTCGGATAAATCAATTTTTCATCAAGCCAGCTCTTGGGATGATTTCATCAATCAAGAAAACTTATTTGATGCTTGTGCCTCCGCTTTTGCCCATGGTACCGAAGTGAATTTTGGTGATATTCATTTATTGCATCCAGTAGACCAGCAAGAAATTTGGGCGGCGGGAGTTACCTATTTGCGAAGCAAAGTGGCTAGAATGGAAGAATCCAAAGATTCAGGAGGAGATACATTTTATGATAAGGTATATTCTGCTCCAAGACCAGAGATTTTTTACAAAGGAAATAGCCATAGGGCCGTAGGTCATGGAGGCAAAGTAAGAATTCGTAAAGATTCAGCCTGGAATGTACCAGAGCCAGAATTAACGCTTTTCATCAATTCCCAAGGTAAATTAGCCGGCTATACCATAGGTAATGACATGAGTTCGCGTGATATTGAAGGCGAAAACCCTTTGTATTTACCCCAGGCTAAAGTTTATGATGGTGCAGCGGGAATTGGACCCTGTTTATTGGTGACCGACCAAGCCTTGGCACCTGAGACAGTGATTGACATGCGTATTTTCCGGGATGGTATTGAGGTTTTCCAAGGTGATACTCAAATATCTCAAATGAAAAGAACTCATGCGGAATTAGTGGAATTTCTGACCAGAGAGATGAGCTTTGCAAAGGGTACTTACCTCATGACCGGAACCTGCGTGGTACCTGATTATCCTTTCACCTTGCAGTCTGGCGATCGCATTGAAATTCAAATTGAACCCATCGGAACTTTAATTCAAATTGTAGCATAATGAACCTTACAGGTGAACAAATCATAGGAAAATCATTTTCCAAACTAGGTACAAGTACATTTCAAGGCATGCAAGCTGATTCTGGCATAGCCATTTCGACTCCATTTTATGAAGCTACCAAAGCTGAAATTGACTTGGCAGTAGCCAAAGCCAAATCGGCATTTGCTAGCTTAAGAAAAATATCGGATGAAAAAAGAGTCGCATTTTTAGAGGCTATCGCAGAGGAAATCAATGCCCTTGGAGATCCCTTAATCGAAATGGCCTGCCTTGAAGCAGGATTACCTACGGCACGAATCCAAGGCGAGCGTGGTCGAACCACAGGACAGGTCCTGGCTTTTGCTAATTTCATTAAAAATAAAGCTTGGGTAAATCCCATAGATGACCCTGCCCTTCCTGAGCGTCAGCCATTACCTAAACCTAGCTTATTTCAAAAACAAATCCCCTTAGGTCCCGTAGCTGTATTTGGGGCAAGTAATTTCCCATTGGCCTTTTCTGTGGCAGGTGGTGATACCATGTCGGCCTTGGCCGCTGGCTGTCCAGTGGTATTCAAAGCACATCCTGCTCACCCTAACACTTGTGAGATGGTTGGAAGAGCTATTCAGGCTGCTGCACAAAAAACGGGAATGCCCGAAGGCATATTTTCTTTAGTGCATACCACGTCCCATGAATTAGGAGGATATTTAGTACAACATCCCGACATTCAAGCCGTGGCATTCACAGGATCTTATCGTGGAGGAAAAGCCTTATATGATTTAGCGGTGAGAAGACCGAACCCAATCCCAGTTTATGCTGAAATGGGCAGCATTAATCCGGTGGTTTTACTTTCTGAAGGATTAGCTGCAAACGGTGCTAGCCTTGCGGCCAATTTCAGTCAATCTGTTTGTTTAGGTCAAGGTCAATTCTGTACCAATCCAGGCCTAATCGTCATCAAGAAAGCAGACCAGGCATTTTTAAAGGATTTGGCAGCACAATTAGACACCATGCCTTTGAATGCTTTTTTAACTCAAGGAATAGCCCAAGCATATAAAAATGGCTGTCAAAAGTTAGACCAGCATGCTGACGTACAACGTTACACGACTCAGGATATCCCTTCGCCCAGCTTATTTGTGACTACCGCCAAAGCGGCCATGAAAGACCAAGAAATTTTAGAAGAGGTTTTTGGTCCAAGTACCTTAGCTGTGTTGGTAGAAGACGAAGCAGAGCTTATTGCCTTTATTGAATCATTGCCAGGTCAATTAACAGGGACTATTCATGGAACCTTGGAAGAGATTAAGGCATTTCCCGAATTGATTGAGGCATTAAGCCTTCGAGTGGGCCGAATTTTGTTAAATGGCTTCCCTACGGGTGTGGAAGTTTCTCCAGCCATGGTGCATGGAGGACCATTTCCTGCCACCAGTGATTCAAGAGGAACCTCGGTAGGGACACAAGCTATTTACCGCTTTACACGTCCAATTTGCTACCAAAATTTTCCAGCTGATTTAATCAATTAATTGATACAATAAACTCGATTTTCTCAACGTTGGCAAGGTTTGGAACCTTGACAACGTTACAAAAAAAATAGCCTGAGAATTTATTCTCAGGCTACCTATTTTTACCCCAATATGTTAGACTACTTCAGGATTGGGTACATTTTCGAAGACAATATTTCCAGCTGCATCTAAATCCATCAATACGGCTGAATCCTTTTTCACTTTGCCAGAAAGTATCTCTTTCGATAATTCATTTAAAACCGCACGTTGAAGTACTCGCTTCATTGGTCTTCCTCCATAATTAGGATCATATCCATCTTTGGCCAATTTAGATAATACTTCATCTGTAGCCTCCAAAGTGATTTGTTGATCCGCCAATCGACGTTGGATTTCTTTAAACTGAATACCCAAAATCTTACGAGCATGTTCCTCAGACAATGGTTCAAACAATACCACCTCATCCACTCGGTTCAAAAACTCTGGACGAACTACTTGTTTCAACAAAGTCATCACTTCTTCCTTCGTCTCATCCATTATTATCTGGTTATTCCATCCTTCCATTTGTCCCATCTTCTCCTGAATCAAATGACTACCAATATTGGAGGTCATAATGATGATAGTATTCTTGAAATTGGCAGTTCTTCCCTTATTATCGGTCAATCGACCCTCATCTAAGACCTGCAATAAGATATTCCAAACATCCGGATGGGCCTTTTCTATCTCATCCAACAAGACCACCGAATAAGGTTTCCTACGTACGGCTTCTGTCAATTGTCCCCCTTCATCATATCCCACATATCCCGGAGGCGCTCCTATCAAGCGACTCACCGCATGACGCTCTTGGTACTCTGACATATCTATGCGTACGATAGCATTCTCATCATTAAATAAATAAGAAGCTAAAGACTTCGCTAATTCTGTTTTACCTACTCCCGTTGTACCTAGAAATATAAAAGAGCCTATCGGTTTACGAGGGTCTTGTAAGCCAGCTCTGGAGCGACGAACCGCATCTGAAACCAACTCAATCGCTTGATCTTGACCAGCTACTCGCTTGTGCAATTCATCTTCTAGGTGTAAAAGCTTATCGATCTCCGTCTGCAACATTTTACTTACCGGAATTCCCGTCCATTTTGCCACCACCTCTGCTACATTCTCGGCAGTCACTTCTTCTTGCAACATGGTATTCTCTCCTGAAGAAGCCGATTGTAAGTCTTTTAATTTTTGTTCGGACTCAACCAAACGGCCATAACGAATCTCCGCAACTTTACCATAATCACCTTGACGCTCCGCTTGTTCTGCTTCCAACTTCAACTTATCTATCTTCTCTTTTTCAGAACGAATGGTATCTAAGACCGATTTTTCCGATTGCCAACGAGCCTTTAAAGCATCACGCTTTTCAGATAAATCTGCCAAATCCCGACTTAAAATCGTTTCCTTTTCTTTATTATTCTCACGGCGAATGGCTTCTCTTTCAATCTCCAATTGCATGATTTTACGTTGTATATCATCAATTTCCTCTGGAACAGAATCGATTTCCAAGCGCATTTTTGCAGCAGCCTCATCAATTAAGTCAATGGCCTTATCGGGCAAAAAACGATCGGAGATATAGCGATTTGATAATTCCACCGCAGCAATCACAGCATCATCTTGAATACGCACCCCATGGTGTAATTCATACTTATCTTTGATACCACGTAAAATGGAAATCGCATCAGCCACATCAGGTTCCTCCACCATCACTGATTGAAAACGACGCTCTAAAGCTTTATCCTTCTCAATGTATTTTTGGTATTCTTTCAAAGTAGTTGCCCCTATCGCATGCAATTCACCGCGAGCCAAAGCTGGTTTCAATAAATTGGCCGCATCCATGGCTCCTTCTCCTCCTCCACCCGCACCAATCAAGGTATGAATTTCATCGATGAACAAAACAATCTCCCCATTGGAATCCGTCACCTCCTTGATAACCGCTTTTAGACGCTCTTCAAATTCTCCCTTATATTTGGCTCCTGCCACCAATAAACCCATATCCAAGGACATGATAATCTTAGATTTTAGGTTTTCTGGCACATCACCTGACACAATTCTTTGAGCTAAACCTTCTACAATCGCCGTCTTACCTACCCCCGGCTCTCCCAATAAAATAGGGTTATTCTTCGTTCTGCGGGATAAAATCTGCAAGACACGACGAATCTCCTCATCCCGACCAATCACTGGATCTATTTTCCCAGCTTTGGCTAAATCATTCAAATTCTTACCGTATTTTTCTAAGGATTGGTAAGTACCCTCTGCATGTGGATCGTTCACTTTTCTATTTCCTCTAAGTTCTACAATGGCATTTTTTAACGAAGTGGTATTGAGGCCCAAAGATTTCAAAGCATCCGCTACGGCGTCATTACCATCCAGCAAAGAAATAAACAAAACCTCTACGCTGACATAGGAATCCCCCATGGTCTCTTTCCATTTCTCCGCCTTTTGAAGGGATTGTTGCAATCCATTACTCAAAAAGGGCTCTCCGGAAACCTTGGGATAAGAACTAATAATTTTACTTAGCTTTTCTTGAATTTGATGAGCAGCTACACCCAACTTTTTCAGCAAAAATGAAACCGTTTGGGTATCATCTTGCAAGATGGCCGCCAACAAGTGACCTGTTTCAATGGCTTGTTGGCCAGCATTGGTAGCCAATTCCACCGAATTTTGAATCACTATACTCGCTTGGGAAGTGTAATTTTTAGGATTCATCTGTTTATTTACAATTTGACCTCTATCAATCAAATGTTAATCCACAGTACGAAATCGGAAATAATGACTTATTTACCCCTTGAATTATTTCAAAAACACGCCATTTTGTCCGAAAATCAAGCATATTGAACTTGAACAGCCGATTCAAATCGATTAAGCGCTTGCTTTAATAGCGCTATTTCCAGTTCAAATTCCTGGAAATCACAGACCTTGGCTTTACCCTCGATTTTCCTACATAAGGCGTAAACCTCAGCAGCTCCTAAAGTCCCTGAATTGCCTTTTAAGGTGTGTAATTCTGATTGAACCCCCTTACAGTCATTCTGATGGTAAAAATTTTCAGCATCGATAATCTGCTGTTTGGCCTCATGAATAAAATCACATAACATACTTTTCACAAAACCTTCATCACCACCCGTAGCTTCCAATAAAGAATCTAAGGCTTCCTGATCCACGGGATTTAAGGATTGAGTTTCAGAAACAGTCACCTGCTTTGCATGAGGTTTCACTCCTTGCCTAACCCAATGATTCACCATTTGAATCAATTGCTGAGCGCGGATTGGTTTAGCTAAATAATCATCCATTCCTACCGCCAAAAACCTCTCTCTATCCTCCTTCATGGCATAGGCTGTCATGGCTACTATCGGAGGTAAACTTGCTAAACCCAATTGTTTCAAATGCTGGGTCGTCTGCATTCCGTCCATTTCAGGCATTTGAATATCCATCAAAATCAAATCAAACTCATGCGTCTTACTTAATAAATTTATAGCATCCCGTCCGCTAGAAGCTGTTTGAACAGTACATCCCGCCTTTGCTAAAATTTGAGAAGCTACCTTTCGATTCGTAGAATTATCATCCACCAGCAAAACATGAGGCTGAATATCTTCTAATTTGCCTTGTATCACAAACTTATCCGCCTCCTTATTTCTTTGGACCAACTCCTGTTTACCTACCTTCAAATGGACTTTAAACCAAAAAGTACTTCCTTTGCCCAAAGTAGATTCTACCCCAATATCGCCCTGCATCATTTTACAGAACTCACGAGAAATGGCCAAGCCTAATCCAGTACCCCCATACACTTTGGAGGTAGAATTATCCAGCTGCTGAAATGCGTTGAATAATATTTTTAAATTTTCTGGACTGATTCCAATGCCCGTATCTTGAACCTTTACGACTAAATCCAAAGACTCTGCTGTAATATTCTCTCCCGACACATCGATACTTACCTTGCCATGCTCCGTAAATTTTAATGCGTTGGAAGTCAAATTGGACAGAATTTGCAATAAACGGGTCTCATCGGCAATAACTACTTCGGGTAAATCCTTGGACAAATGATATTCCAAAGTATTTCCTTTCTGACAAGCTACCTGAGAAAATAAAGCCATCAAACGGTCAAGCACATCATCTAAAACAATGTCACTTGGATGAAGAACCATCTTACCTGCTTCAATTTTGGCTAAATCCAAAATGTCATTTAAAATATGAAGTAGCGTTTCTGAGGATTTCTTAATCGTTTGAACATAATCTACCTGATCTTCATTTAATGGGGTATCGCTCAATAAATCCACCATTCCTATCACCCCATTCATGGGCGTACGAATCTCATGACTCATGTTGGCCAAGAATTGTTCCTTCACTTTTAATGAACGCTCTGCTTGTTCACGTGCCTCCACCAAGGCATGTTGGTACTTCTTTAAATCCGTAATATCACGAGCTATTCCTGAAACCTCTTCAATTGTACCATGCTCCAAAAAGATAGGATTTAAATATATTTCTAGCCATTTCTCCTCCCCTGTTTTTGTCAGTAATTCCAATTCAAAATGTTGCTTCTGCCCTCTAAAGGCCATCTTGTATCCTTCCTCCATGCGGCGACGCTCGGGTGGGGCCAACAATTGGAATCCCATTTTTTCGGCACTGATGTTAATTTGAGGACTTATACTGATTTGCTCTACCAATAAATCTGAATATTCATGGTTAAAACTGGTCAAGAATAAACGTTTATTTACCGACCACATTAAGTGAGAACTACCCTCAAAAATGGCGTTTAAACGTGCTGTCTCACGTGCTAAGGCTTCTTCTGCTTGTTTTCTAGCAATGGCTAAAGCTACCTGTCCTGAAATAAAGTCCAATAACTCTAAATCTCGGTTTTCGTATTTATTGGAACGCTCATAGGATTTCACCCCAATAATCCCCGTCACTCGATCACCAATACGTAGAGGTACGCATAACATCACTTTAGGAACTACACCATACAAGTAAATTTTCTTTTCATTGGCCAATTGATGGATGTCATCATCATGCAAAATCAATGGCTTATTGGCCATGATAGCATATTCTGTCAATCCATTTCCTAATTTTCTTTTGGTAAAATGTACCCTGGAATTAAAGTATTCATCCACATAATAGGGGAAATACAGAAAACTTTTTGCGGGGTCATATTGAGCAATAAAGAAGTTTTTTACATCAATAACCTCCCCTAATTGCTTATGGATATTGGAATATAAATCATCTAAATTGGAGGAATTGATGGTAACCTGAGCAATGGACGAGTATAATTTACTGGCTCGCTCGGCACGTACTTTAGCTGTGGAGTTATGTAAAATACAACGAAATGCAGTGGGTACCCCCTTTTCAAATCGACAAGTTGCTGATCCACTGACATATAATCGACGGCCATCCTTTCGTCGGAATACTGCAGTAAATTCAGGTATTTCGTCACCCTTACTGAGCAAATCAAGTTGATTCAGGGTATTGGAAGCAAACTCAGGGTGCAAAACATCCGTCAATTTCAAATCACGGGCCTCGTCTTCGGTATAGCCCATGGTTTCCAACCAAGCTCGGTTAACAAATAAAAAACGTCCTGTAATACCTGTGATTTGGATTAAGTCAGTCGTATTATTTATCAAATCCTGCAATTGAGCATTGGACCTACTTAAAGCTTCACTAACCTTTTTTCGTTCGCTGATATCTTCACCGATGATACTTAAATAGGTTTGCTCGTCTAATTCACTAACAATCGTAGAATTAACTTCCACCCATTTAATTTCTCCTGACTTGGTTACATAGGTTCTTTCCCTCTCTTCAAATAATCCTCCATTGGCTACAGCTTGGTTAAAAGAAGTTCTTCTACCCTGCCTCTCCTCCAAGGGCAATAAGGTGGTAAAAAAATCTTTTCCATTCAATTCGTTTGGCTCATAGCCTAACAATTTATGGGTATAGGCATTGGCATGGGTAATGGTCCCATCCAAAGCCATGATGATTCCAAATAGCTTTAAACTCTCTAGGGTACGGATTAGATTCTCTTTGGCGGAGGTTCCACTGAAAGTCGATTCCGTCATTTCGAGTACATCCAACTGATTTTTCAGTTGCCTAATTTCCTGAATTAATTCATCCTTGGATTTCTGTGCCCAACTTGCCATGGCTTTATTCACAATTTTGCTTACAATGTACAAAAAAGGGCGTAATTTTACTTCCTTAAAGCCCCAAGAGCACGTGCAAGTAAGAGCAAAAAAGAGTTTAGGACAACATTTTTTAAATGATTTAGACGCAGCCCAGCGAATCGTCAATGCCCTGGATCCACAGGGTGCTTACCATAAAGTATTGGAGATTGGACCTGGAATGGGTGTTTTAACTCAATATTTGGTAAAAAAGAAGGATTACGAGACCTATTTAATTGAGATTGACCAAGAGTCAGTAGCTTACCTAAGAAAAAATTATCTGGAGTTTACTGGACCTCGTTTAATAGATGGGGACTTTTTGAGATATCCATTAGAAAATATTTTCGGTGAAGAAAAATTCGCCATCGTTGGAAACTTTCCATATTTCATTTCTACCCAAATATTTTTTAGAATTCTGGAATACAAAGATCAATGTGTGGAAGTAGTAGGAATGCTTCAAAAAGAAGTAGCTGAGCGCCTAGCCGCCAAGCCTGGCAATAAAGATTACGGGATTTTGAGTGTTTTACTTCAAGCCTTCTATGACGTGGAATACCTATTTACCTTAGGGCCAGAGGTGTTCACTCCTCCTCCCAAAGTCAACTCAGGTGTAATTCGTGTGGTGAGAAATTGGGATAAAAAATTAGACTGTGATCCACAGAAGTTCAAACAAGTAGTCAAAATGGCCTTTAATCAGCGTCGTAAGACCTTGAGAAATGCACTGAGAGCCATGCAATTACCCGACCATCCACTTTTAACGAAGCGCGCAGAACAATTAGGTGTGGCTGAATTTACAGAACTAACCGAATTATGGAAAGCCAATGGATATGTAGGTGAATAGGCGAAATCCAGCAAATATTTCTTAATTTAGATACGAAATTTTCAAACCTCAGCGAAATCCATGGAAGTAGTCAACCCACAACACCTTCCGTTTGAACTCACCAAAGAGTTTTTAGAGGAAATCAAATTACTCATCGTTGAGCAATCCAATGAAGCTATTCTAGCCAAAATTGAAGATTTATTTGCCGCAGATATTACGAGTATTTTGGATGAATTAACTGGGGAGGAAGCCAAATACATCGTTCAATTACTGGACACCAAATTAGCTGCTGAAATTATTTCCACCCTAGATTCGGATGACCGAATCAAGTTTTTGAAGAATTTCAATTCCAAAGAAATTGCAGGCTACATCAACGTCATTGATTCCGATGATGCCGTGGATATATTGAATGAACAACCCGTGCGTGTTCGCGAGGAGGTTATTGCCTTGTTGAAAGACCGAGAACAAGCTCGCTTTATCATTGATTTAATGCATTATGATGAAGATTGTGCGGGAGGTTTAATGCAAAAAGAGTTAATAAAAATCAATGTCAAACAAACTGTTACCGAATGTGTAGAGGAAATTCGTAGACAAGCAGAAGACGTTGAGAAAGTATATGCCGTTTATGTGGTTGATGATGATGGTTTATTGATGGGTACCGTTTCCTTGAAAAAAATCATCTTAGCTAAAAGAGGCTCCAAAATTCAGGATGTTTTCGATGCAGATGGTATCGTATCAGTTCAAACCTATGTTTCTGGTGAGGAAGTAGCCGATTTAATGCAAAAATATGACCTAGAGGCCATTCCTGTAGTCAATATACAAGGTCGTTTATTGGGTAGAATCACCATCGACGACATGGTCGATTTTATTACTGAATCGGCACAGGAAGACATTCAAGTCATGGCCGGTATTTCGGAAGACGTAGAGGAAGATGACTCCATTTGGCTCTTGGTACGTTCGCGTTTACCTTGGTTGATTGGTGGTATGGTGGGTAGCTTTTTAGCCGCCAAAATCATTGACCGTTTCGACAGTTCGATTTCATTGATGCCAGCAATTTCTGCATTTATTCCATTGATTGGGTCTACTGGCGGTAACGTAGGAATTCAATCCTCTTCCCTCATTGTACAAAGTTTAGCCGATAAAAGCGGTTTAGATACGACACTTTGGAAACGTCTTCAGAAAGTGTTAATCGTAGCCTTAATCAATGCCTTGATTGCCGCAGCCTTCGCATTTGGCTGTTCTATGTTAGTTGACCACGGTGCCATCATGCTATCTGTTACCGTTTCTCTTTCCTTATTTGCGGTGGTTATGTTAGCTTCGTTGATGGGTACACTTACCCCCTTGGTATTGAATCAATTAAATATTAACCCTGCGGTAGCCAGTGGACCCTTTATTACCACTACCAATGACATATTAGGCTATGGGGTTTATTTCCTCATCGTCTATTTATTGCTGTAAAATGCTAGCGCTTATTCAACGTGTTTCCGAAGCTAAAGTTGAAATTGAGGGTAAAATCAATGCCCAAATTGATCAAGGATTTTTGATTTTATTAGGTATTCATCAAGCTGACACCGAGGCAGATTGTATCTATTTGGCCAATAAAATAAGTTCATTACGCATTTTCTCTGATTCCGAGGGCAAAATGAACTTGGATATAAAAGCGGTGAATGGCCGTATCATTTTGGTAAGTCAATTTACCTTACATGCTCAAACAAAAAAAGGAAACCGACCAAGTTTCATAGAAGCAGCTAGACCCGAACAAGCCATTCCTTTGTACCATCATCTGATTGAACTATTGGAAAAAAATTTGGGCTTTCCTATTCAAACAGGTCAATTTGGAGCAGATATGCAAGTAAGTCTTGTCAATGACGGACCCGTAACAATCATCTTAGATTCTCAACAAGCCAACTCATGACGATACAAGAAGCACAAGAACAAGTAGACCAATGGATCAAGACCGTAGGAGTACGTTATTTCAATGAATTAACCAATATGGCCATGCTGACCGAAGAAGTTGGGGAAGTTGCCCGAATTATAGCTAGGAGGTATGGAGAGCAATCAGAAAAAGAGTCTGATAAACAAAAAGACCTGGGAGATGAAATGGCTGATGTATTATTTGTTTTAATTTGTTTGGCCAATCAAACAGGGATTAATTTAGAAAAAGCATTGGAACAAAACTTAGCTAAAAAAAGCATCCGAGACCAAGATCGCCACCATAATAATCCAAAATTAAAAGCATGAAAATCGTTATTCTAGATGGCTTAGCCTTGTTTCAACATGATATTTCAAGAAATGCTTTATGTGCCTTTGGGGAAGTGGATTTCTATGAAAAAACAAGCGAAGATGAAATCACTTTACGTGATGCTAAGGCCCAAGTTTTAGTAACCAACAAATGCCTAGTCAATGAAAAAGCATTAGCCCATTTTACCTCCTTAAAACTAGTTTTAGTGGCTGCCACAGGCTATAATTCCGTGGACGTTGCTGCTTGTAGGGCCAGAGGTATACAAGTTTCTAATGTACCCGCCTATGGTACTTATTCCGTCGCGCAGCACACACTTGCTTTGCTGTTAGCTTGGAGTAATCGGGTGGAACAACATAATCGCTCGGTTCAAGCGGGAGATTGGAGCCAGAATGATTGGTCATATTCCTTAAGTCCTTTGACAGAATGGGCTGGTAAAAAATTGGGGATCATTGGAATGGGGAATATCGGTAAGTGTTTTGCTCACATGGCTGAAAGTTTAGGTATGAAAATATACTACCACCATACGCGAGATTTACAAATACCTGAATATACTTTTTTATCTAAAAAAGAATTAGCCCAAACTTGTAATGTCATAAGCCTACATTGCCCTTTGACCCCACAAACAAATCTATTGGTCAATGAGGAATTCTTAAGCTGGATGCCAGCTCATGCGATCCTAATTAATAGCTCCAGAGGAGGACTCATTGACTCCACAGCCTTGGCCAATGCCATGCAAAAAAAACAGATTGCCGCAGCGCTATTGGATGTTCTTGACCAAGAACCACCATCAAGCAATCACCCTTTGATAGGAATACCGAACATCTATATAACACCTCACAATGCTTGGCTAAGCCAAGAGGCAAGAATCCGAATCATTCAAAGTCTAAGCAAAACATTAGAAGGATACATGGCAGGAAAAGCCATTAATCAAGTCAATTAAGGCTTTTTCTTTACTTTAGGAATTTGAGTTTTAGTAATATGTGTACCCATGGACTTACCCTCTGATTGGCTAGGCACATAAGGTTTTACTAAGGCCAATTGATCTAAACTTGGATTTAGTTTTTGAATCAATGGATGACGAATGTCAAATTCTGCCTCACCGGAAATCTGGCTATATTCCATATCAGAAAGGCCCTCATGTTTATTTCCTTCATTACTAAATTGAACCACATGAGTTAATTGATCACCACCTAATTTTCCGCCCTCCCAGCTCACTACCATACCACCATTGATCCAATTAAAACCGGATATGGTAAAATTCTTTTGATTCAACTTTTCAACATCTAGCATTTTCAAACCCAGGTATAAGCCAGAATTTGTTTTCCATAAAGATTGTTTTCCAACCACAGAAACATCCAGTATCTGTCCTTGATGGTACATAACATATACTTGTTTGTTCGTATTAGGATATAAAATAGAGCCCCTCAGGGTATCTTCATTTAAAATCCAGCTGGTATCAGCTACAATGGATTCTTTACCGTATTTCGTCTTAAGTCCCGCTAAATCTTGACAAGCTAAGACATCATTCAACAATAAATTCGGGACAAGGGTTTCTTGATTTTCTGAAGTAGAAGATTGGCAAGAAAGTACGGCTAGTAGAACGAAAGAATACAAGAAATTTTTCATATAAAATTAGATACGGTCAATCTAAATTAGAAAAATCTATTTGATGAAACAATGACTTGCATCAGTCGAAGTAAAAAGCTACCTGCTCTTAAAAAAGTATTTGATCCAAAACCAAAACCCCAATCAATCCCGTAATAGAGACCAAGGTGTCCATGAGTGTCCAAGACCTAAGTGTGTCTTTAAAATTTAATGAAAAGTACTCCCTGAATAACCAAAAACCCGTATCATTCACATGAGAAAACATCATACTCCCTGCCCCCAATGCTAAAACCATTAAATTAGGATCCGCGGTGGAATTGATCAATATTACCTTCATAAAACCTGCAGCTGTTATTCCGGCAACTGTAGATGAACCAACACATACGCGAATGATAGCAGCCATGGCCCAACCCAAAACATAGACATTCCAGGTAGATGAACCTAAACTATCTGCTACGGCCTGACTTACGCCCGCTACGACTAATACTTGTTTTAAGGCACCTGCCCCACCAAAAATCAATAAAATACCTGCAATATCTTTGATGGATACCATGGAAGAACTCAACAATTCGTCAGCACTAAAACCGATTCGTCTTAAAAGTATTCCGGCTAATAAAACAGATAGAAATAAGGAAAAAACGGGATTGGATAAATAACTCGCTAAGACAGGAAAATATCCTGCTCCGAATGAACCCGCTGCTAATAAAATGATGGGAAAAAGGACAATCAAAAAGCTAGGAAAAGTGGATAAAGTTCTCTCCTCAGCCTGATTTTCACCTTGCACAAATACAAAAGCGGGGTTAGCAGGAGTTGTTATATTTTTAGTTGTCAAGCCAAACCATAATCCTGAAACAAGTATGGCAGGGATTGCTATTATTATACCATAAGCCATGGTTTTCGACAAATCAGCACCAAATTCCTGCATGATGGCTAAGGGTGCTGGATGAGGAGGTAGATAACCCTGGGTAACGGTGAGGGAAGCCAACATGGGTAAGGCTAAAAAAGTAGCGGGTTGTTTCAATTTGGCTGAAGCCGTAATGACTAATGGCGCCAACAACATGAAAGCAACCGAATAAAAAAGAGGTAAACCAACTAGAAAACCAGCCATCATAAACGCAATTCTGGCATATCGAGTACCCGAAATTTGCAATAGTACTTCCGTCATCCTTTGTGCTGCCCCGCTGATGCCCACCCATTTTCCTAATATGGAACCAAAAGCTAAAATCCCTGCAATGGAACCTAAAGTACTTCCCATCCCATCTTGAATGGCCTTAAAAATAAATTCAGGACTTAGCTGAAAAGCTAGTCCTGCAAGTATACTTACGCCAACAAATGCTACAAAGGGAGTAAATTTTAACCAGGTCATGGCTAAAACTAACGATACAATGGCCCCTAAGGTAATTAGAAATAGCATAGGCTATCTATTTTCTTGCAAGGCAATTAATTGTTGCCACACGTCATCAAAAGCTAAGCCTTCTGCTTTACCATCTGGATTAAACATCACTTTCGTTCGATTACTTTCCTGATAGAAGCCAGAATAGGACATATATTTTTTAAAGTAAGTAAATTCTCCACAAATCACCAATCCTGGAATTTGAAATGCATTTGCCATGTGCGTAGGGCCAGAATCTAATCCAATAAAAAAAGACGCTCCCTGAATGATTTTCATGGTTTCCATCAAATCACATTGGCCAACCAAAGATGTAAAATTTGGGTGCTGAAAAGGTAATGGATGCTTCATCCCGATTTCTACCACTTGTACTCCCCATTTTTCGATAGCCCTCAACAATAATTCACTCCATTTTTCGTCTGTCCAATCCCTCCAACCAGCATTGGATTTACAATGAACCAGCCAATAAGGTTTCTTGATATCCAATTTTAAAGCTTCCTGATCCACATAGAGATGGGGTTGCCCTTTTATCAAGCCAAGGTCAGCCAATTGAGAAGAAATTTCCAGCAAATTAAAATGGTGGTAATAATTGTTTAATCGAATTCCTAAATCGTCGGCTTTCTTGTTTTTCAAGGAAAAATGAAAAACCGGGTCCTTTCTAAAATCACTTAATTGCAAGAAATAAAAATGCGTAAAGGGATTCCATGTTAATAAGAATCGGGCAACCAATATACTATTTTCATCCACCATTTCCGTAACTAATGGATGATGTTGAAAAATAGGAAAATATCGTTTCTCTGTAATCCAATAGATCGCCACATGTCCAAATTTCTCCTTCAAGGCTGGTAGAATTGGTTCTGAAGCAACCATATCTCCTAAATCCCCATCCATAAGAATACCAATATGAATAGTATTAGGCTGGTAAATACGGTTTAATAGAATTCGAAAACTCAGGCTGATAAAATACGCCAATGAACCTATCGCATAGGTCACTCGATGAAACATGATTTATAGTATTTAAATAGGTTTAATGAGAACGGAATTTATCATCCCATTCTTGATAGGTGCTCAAAATTAAAACTAAAATATGAGAACGGAAGTATACGAGGGGAAATATGGAAAAATTTTCAAGGATTCAAATATTTAATTTTTCCCTAAATTTGTACATTAAGATAAAACATGCACAAAACCCTCTCAACTATTTCAAGCCTTGTCATATTGTCATTGATTGGGATATTTGTGTTTTACGTGTTTAATTTCAGTTTGGACTTCCCTTTTCAAGATGATGTAACCTTATTGGAATTCATTAATAGTACCCAAATTTCTCCTTGGGATTGGTCACGTTTTTTTCAAGCTTTGTTTCGAGTAGATAACGATCATTCCATTGTTATACCTAGGTTAATAGCCTGGTTTGATTACCTAATTTTTGGTCAGGTAAATTTCCAGCACCTAATTTGGCTTACTTTATTCGAGTTAATTGTCATTCTGTACTTGTTATTTCGGCTTTTTAACAGACAAAAAATCCACCTAATATATTTCACTCCAGTAGCATTTTTGTGGTTACAACCCCAATATCACGAAGTCTCCAATTGGGCCATTACAGGCTTACAACATGCCCATGTTAGCCTTTTTCTACTGGTCAGTCTAACTTTAATTACGGAAAAAAAGTCATTTGCACTAGCCTGGGCAATTTTATTGGCATTCTTGGCTTCATTTACCTTTGGAAATGGATTTATTGTATTTATTTCCATAGCCTATGTGTATGCACTTCAAAAGAATTGGAAAAACGCATTGATCATTTGTTTATGCTTAGTCCTTTTCTTTGCCTGTTATCTACAAATTTATCAGATGGGACAAGCCGCTAAATTCCATTGGAACATTCAGCACATCTTCTTATCCTTTGTAGGCTTTATAGGGGCCACGGCTATGGAATTTCCCAAATTAGGACTTAGCCTTTCATGGGGTATTGGCATAGGCGTTGTGGCTTTTTTTATATTTTATAGTCTAGACTTCTGGAAATTTCAATTTAAATATCAAGACCAAGCCACCTATTTAGGCATATTAGCCTTTATCCTATTTTCAGCGGGATTAATTGCCTTGGTACGATCCGCAGAAAATTATACCATTTATAGTCGGTTTCAATTATATGCGGCACTATCCATGATAATTGTTTATTTATTGTTGCTACCTCAAGTGAGTAAACCAAACAAACGCATAATTTTAATCATTTCACTATTGTATAGTATTTCATTTAATACCTTAGCTTATTTCAACCATATTAACAGTCAACAATACCAAAAAATGAGCTTCATTGCTGATCGAATTAATTGGCAGAACAACCATAGTCAATTATCCGTTAGCTCTGGATTTCTATGGAATGCCAAACCAATCTTTGAATTAGCTGAAAAGAATAAAGTGTATTCTATTAACAATACTTGGACTAGTCCTAGCCAACTAAACAAAGCCAAAAGCCTTTCTAGACAAACATTTAGCCTACAAGCGAAGGAATATCAAGTGGTGATGCAACAAAAACACGCAACTTGGTTAAATCATTACTATTGGCTGGAATTTCAAAATTTTCCATTTTCAACTGAATTAAATGCCCAGTGGTTTATTTGCTTACAATCACAAACTCATCCTAAACTCAGTTATATTTTACCCATACAGTTTGCCCTGAATGGTAAAAAGAATTTCCTGATGATGGAAAATTACCGAGCCTCCTATGGTTCAATAAAGATTAACCATGAATCAATTCAAGCGGGTGAATTTGACATGTATTTATTACTTAGAGAATCTAATCATCAAGTAGGTAAGCAAGAATTATACAAATTAGATCAAACCATTCTAGTGGACTCCCAATCGCATAAGCTAAGCTTAGAATAATCTCCATGAGTACAGGGCACAAAAAAAATCCAAGATTCATTGAATCTTGGATTTACATTACTCCGTGTTCTAAATTATATCAACATCCGGGGTTATAAGAAAAAACCTAAAGGAACCACACTTACCGTCTTTAGATTTTTTTTACTTTTATAACACTTCAAAGGTACAGCAATATTTTACAAACACAAAAAGATAATTTTGAGTATATGTAAAGAAAAATTAACCTAAAAACATTCTTTACGAATTTAAAAAAGAGAACAATGTATTCGTTAAAATTTTAATTAAAATTTAAACAAGAGAACATTAGTTTAAGTACTTAGCGAAGTACTGACCAGGTGAGACACCTTTAAGCTTCTTTACCGCAGCATTAAAACTCTGCCGGGTACCAAAGCCTGATTCTGTGGCTATAACCTCGATTTTGTACGTTTTCCAGCGTGGATTATCTCGACATTGCTCTTCTGCATATTGAATTCTCCATGAATTTACATAGTCTGTAAAGGAAAAATCACGCTCTTCTTGTAAGGATATACGTATCAATCTTGGTTTAATTTTCAAACTTTGTGCCACCAGATTTAAAGAAATGTTTGATTTTAAAAAAATAAATTCAGATTCAAAATATCGATCCAATTTTTCCAAAATTGATTTATTCTTTACATTAATTTTTGATTTTTCTACATTAAGGGCAGAATTTGATAGGGTATTTTCAGGAATTTCTCGATAAGAATGCTGAAAAACTAGACCTTTTAAATAGGGGCCATCCAATAATCGAGGATTCAAAAATAGAAACAAGGCCATGAATGCGAATTCCCCTGCATAGAGAAAATCCCTTGCTGTGGTTTGCACCTGCTCGGGATACATGAAATTAAAAGCAATGTGAAAGCACAAAACGACAATTTTTAAGAACAGATCTCCAGTCAGCCAGAATACAATCAATTGATTCTTTAGTAAAAAGGATTTGGAGACGGACTGATAATATTTAAACAACTCATAAGCCGTCCAAATCATGTAAGAGATGTAGGAGATGCCCTTTAGGTAAAAATGAGTTCTCATGGAAATCAATCCGAAATTAGAATGGTAGTTATTAAAGGTACTTTCCTTAATAACCGCATTAATCTCGGCCAATTTGCTTGCCTCAGAACTTAGATACAAAGGTAAAAACTCCAAAAAATGAAAGAGAAAAGGAAAAAAGTGAAGAAAATAAACCTTGGTAAATTTCCTTTCTGGATACAATAAAAAATGTTGGAATAAATAAGATAATGGCCCAATCAGATAGAATAGAGGCGATATTATCCTAAAATAATTCGGATGATCATAAATAACGGGTAACTGTATATAATAACTACAATAGAGTTGTATACCTAATTGCAAAAACTGTAGCCCCAAAAGTCGAGTAGCTAACAATCCTTTCTTGATCAACAAGCTAGCCCCAAATGCAAAAAACAAAAATCCCAAAAAATACAGGTAATAGTTTATGGTTATTTTTTCCATAAGCAAAGAAAAATCATGAGAATGACCTCATTGATTGATCGTTTTAAGAGTAGTGTGTACAAGACAAAGAATAAATATGGGGAATTTTACTTGATATAAAATAAAAAACGGCCCCGTAAAGAGGCCGTTTTTATTAAAAGCAAACTAATCTTCCATAGGATGTTCCGAAAGGAGCTTATCTACTTGATAAAAATCTTTTTTACCGAGGACACTGGCTCTAACTTCCTTCACTTTTTGAGGAGTAACTACGGAACCTTTATTTCCGAATGCATTTCGGATATAGGTCAAGACATCAGCTATTTCCTTATCATTCATCAATCCACCAAATGGAGTCATAGGAACTTGTCCTGAATATTTAACACCGTTCACCGTCATTGGTCCCATTAATCCCTTTAATACCAATTTTATCAAACGATCTTGATTTCCTGTTACCCATTTAGAGCCCGATAATGGAGGAAAGCCTGAGGCCGTTAATCCTTTACCATCTAATTGGTGACAGGTACCGCAATAACCCTCTTTTCCGAACAAAGCTCCACCAGCAGTATAAGATTCCAGATCTGCTCCTTTTAAATTAGTGGCCCCATAAACTTCTTTCTTACGCTCCACGCCTTTTCCGCTAAGGTGTGCGAATGCTGTTTCATAGGTATGGATCATCCAATCATCTAATGGCTTCGTTTTGGCCAGAGCTAAAATTGGCAAACCCTTTGCTGGACCAATCCAAGAGGCCGCTACGATGGCTTCCAACCTTACTCGACCATGTTTATCTTGAGCAGCTTGAGTTAACAGCGCAGCTTGATTCGGCAATTGATGACCATTATAACGAACAGCACGTACCGCCGCTGCCCGAACATGGTAATCTTTTGCTTTTAATAATTGGCTTAATAAAGCTTGGTCAATTTTATTCATCCCCCAAGTAACCCAAAGTGCTTCTAGTGCATGATGCTCATAATTAGGGTCATTTTTATCTAATTTAGCTATCCATGCCTTGGTTTTACTGATTACCTCAGCCACCTGACGGCCTCTTAATTCCCGACGAGTACGGTATCTAGTTCTATATTCAGGCAACTTTAAATTTTCTAATAATTCATCTATTGAAGCTCCATAAATCTTAGCAGGCTTAAGTAATGGACGAGATGGATAAGTAATTCGATAGATACGACCATGTGTATGGTCTCTCAATGGATCACGAGCATTATGTTGCATGTGACCAATCAGAATATTATGCCAATCAATGAAATATAAAGACCCATCTGGCGCAAATTCCATATCTACCGGTCTAAAATTACGATCTTCACTCTTGACCAAATCCACACGGTGCTTGGACTTATATCCTGTACCATCATCCCAAATTTGATGCTGCTTCATTCCTAAGAAACCAATTGTATTGTTAATTAACATATCACCTTGAACTTCATCTGGAAAATGTCGGCTTGAAATAAACTCTAAACCAGAAGTAGGTCTAACCCGATGTGCCTCCTCTATCAAATTATATGATTTATGATTGGCCTCACCATAACGGTTTAAAACACTACCAGGCATCATCCAACGAACATCTGGTCCCGAAGTTTCAGCAAAGAAATTTTGTCCCCAACGATCAAAAGCGATACCCCAAGGATTAGGAATCGATAACTGAGCCACCCTTTCTAAATGACGACGAGTAGGATTAAAACGATAGAAACCACCATTTGTAGCACGAACTGTTCCATAAGGAGTCTCTACATTGGTATGTAAAAATACCCCTTCTCCCATATAAATAGCTCCTGATTCATCTGAAACAAAGGCATGAATCTCATGATGTGAATCATGATCATCAAATCCACTGTAAATGATTTCTTTGCTATCTGCTTTATCGTCTCCATTGGTATCTTTCAACAAGACCAAATTGGTGCCTTGACTAACAAATACACCTTCTTGCGTAATTTCAAATCCTACGGGTAATTGTAAGTGGTCGGCAAATACAATTTCACGATCCGCTTTTCCATCTCCATTGGAATCTTCATAAATCAAGAGCTTATCATTCGGCTTGGGGTCTCCTGGCTTATAATGAGGATAGGTTGGCATAGCTGCCACCCAAAGTCGGCCTTTGTTATCAAAAGTCATTTGAGATGGCTTAGCCAAATTTGGAAATTGCTCTTCTGAGGCAAATAACTCCAATTTATAACCTGTTGGAACTTGAATGGATTTTAAAGCCTCTTCGCCATACAAATACCGTAAACTTCCGTTTTTCTCTGGATTATAATTCGTAGTCACCGCAGGCAAGGTCCTCGTTTTTTTATCTTCTGCTTCTACATCCAAAACTTTACCTTCTCTAGCCGCCAACCAGATAGCCTGCTGGCGAATCTGAGTCATCTGGCGAATCTTCTCAATTTCAGCGGGGTAATTATCTGGACCGAATGGATTATATCGTCTACCATATACGTGAACTCCATTAGGAATCTTAAAATCATTATGCCACATCCAGTTCTTCTCATCTACCGCCGCTTGAACCATCGCTCTGCGAGATTCTACCTCTGTGGATTTCTTACCAAAAAGTTTATCGGCTAAAAACAAAGAAAGGCGCTGGTATCCAGCATTATTTAATTGTAGTCCATCTATGGTCAAAGGTTCTTTACTTTCCTCATACCATTTTTGTGAGATCTCAAATACATCTAAAAACAATACATTATTTTGTTCCGCCACTTCCTTCATGGCTTTGGTATAAAGGGCCAAATTCTCATTTTCTTTCTTACCATTAGGTAAATCCCTAAGAGAACTAAGGTCTTCAAAAGCGATCGGAGAAACCAAAGCTAATTGAGGCGAAGCAAGACCATTGTATTTTTGATTTTTTGTATGTTTGATGAAAGCGTTTAACTCAGCCTTATAATTTTCAACCCTCGCTGGTCCTTCCGTTGATTCAGAATATCCAAAAAAGGCGATGACAATGTCCGTTTTTAGTCGGCTTAACCACACATCATGCTTTTCCAAATGCCCCTCACTTGCGGAATTTTTGGCAAATTCCAACTGAAATTTCTCCGCTCCAGGGAATGCCCAAGGATCATTTCTAGAGGAATGAGGCCTAAATCCAGGTGTGTCTCCACCATCGCACAGGTTTCTTACAGTCAATAAACTATCAGGGTAGCGTAATTGTAATTCGGTTTCAAAATGGTCAAAATTGATCATTCGTGAACCTAGGTTATTACCTACCAAGGAAATGGTCGTGTTTTTTTTGATTTGTAAGTATGGTGAATTGGAAGGTTGAAAAGAGCTAAATGCTATGATAGCTATTACAATACCTAATATCCCTAATCTGATTTTATAGGACATAATCTAATATTTATTGTTTAATGTAGTAGGGGTAATTTCGAGGGTAATCTTAAAAACAAAAAAAAGATGGACCCTGTGGCAGGATCCATCTCTGAGGTTTTAATTTCCAAGTGTCCAGCCTTCGCGATAGGTTCTCTTGACAAAGGCATTGGCAGCGTCGTAATTGGTAACGCGCATGTTTTGATTATCCCATAACAACTTCGTGTTTGATCCTGGATAATGCATTCCATTTCCTGTTTTTCTAGGTACAGGGATATCCGCAACACGGATAGCCAAGTTAGCCATCAAAATAGCTTCTGTCAAAGGACCGGCCATTTCAAATGGTGAACTTAATTGCTTTTTGCCATATCCTGCAATACAGCCTTCTACCCATTGAGCATAGTGACCGTCTGCACTACCTGGTACTCGCTCTAATTTACGAGGAACTTTTACTTCTTCGTTTCTAGATAAAGGTAATAAACGTGGGTTAGCTGCATATTCGCTTGCCATCATTTTTCCTTTGGTACCTATGAACAAGATTCCTGAATTACCATCGCCAAACATTTCATCTGGACCTAATTCTTCTGGTCTTTCTGGCTTAATACCACCATCCATCCAGTGCATGGTAATAGGACCTTGAGTACGATCCGTTTTAGGGAAAGTTAAGGTAGCATGACTTGAAGGAGGGCAACTATCTGGGAAAAATCCACGCTTTCCAAAAGCAGTAAATACACTACTTACAGAAGCTTGTACGTCTGATGCATATTTCAAATTCAATACACGGAAAGGAGCTTCCATTAAATGGCAACCTAAATCACCCAATGCTCCTGTACCATAATCCCACCAACCTCTCCAGCTACCTGGAATTAAGTTGTCTACATAATCCTTATAAGGAGCAGTTCCTAACCATAAATCCCAATCCAATCCTTGTGGAACAGCAGGCTTATTGCTTGGCCATGGGATACCTTGTGGCCAAATAGGACGATTCGTCCAGATTTGTACTGTATGTACATCTCCAATGATACCCGCATCAAACCATTCTACCAATTGACGAACACCGTCTCCTGAAGAACCTTGGTTACCCATTTGGGTTACTACTTTATATTTTTTTGCAGCCTGAGTTAAGGCTCTTGCTTCATAAATATCATGCGTCATTGGCTTTTGCACATACACGTGCTTACCTAATTGCATGGCAGCCATAGCCTGAATAGCGTGGTTATGATCTGGTGTAGAAACAGAAACAGCATCAAAACTTTTTGACTCCTTTTCTAACATCACACGCCAATCCTTATAATACTTAGCTTTTGGATAAGCTTCTACGGAATCCTTAGCCTGACGATCATCTACATCACATAGAAAACCAATGTCAGCCTTGCCACTTTGAGCAAAATAACGTAAATCTGATTTTCCTTTACCTCCTACTCCGATACCGGCAACAACGATTTTATCACTGGGAGCTGTAAAGCCTTTTCCGCCCAATACGTGGCGAGGAACAATCATAAAACCAGCAGAGGCTAAACTGGCAGACTTAATAAACTCCCTTCTGGAAGCATCGGATTTTTTTAGTTTCATAGGTCTAATTTTATAAGGTAATTGGAATTGTCAAATCCTACATGGCAATTCAATCTTCAAAGCTATAACAATTTTGCATTTGAACAATTCAATTTAAACTATTTTTAATCCTACGATGACTTGTAGGCTTTTGGGCTTTGGATGCTAAATCGACTAGGACTTGATAAGGAACAGAAACTGATGTCATGTAAACAGGGTTTTGTTGGCTTGTATCCGTAAAACACTCCCAGGGGGCGCCAAATTCCATTCCTTTTCTAAAATCTCCTTGTTTTAAATCTTGGATAAACTCATCAATCAAGTGCTTTGCTTTTGAATTCGGGCTTAAAGACATGGTATAGGCTACCCAAGCAGTGGCAGTAGACCAATAGGCCCCATTTTGATAGGTATCTTTTTTCACTAAACTTCCTTCCCAAGCTGTTTTTTCACTAAAATCGTCCGATTTTAAAACATGCCTCACAGCTCCGCGATAGGCCAATTCTTTGTCTAAATAGGCACTATTCAATCTTTGAGAAGCCTTCATTGCATCTTTTCCATGTAATACTCCCAAATAAACTGCCCAAGCTGTGCTCCAAACATCTGACTGGGCACTTTTCCCAGTGGAGGCTTTTAACATTCCGGTGGAATTCAGAAAAACACGAATGATTTGTTGTTTTACATAACCTGCGCGCGACTGCATTTGTCGAAATTCAACCCGATTTCCTTTCCATTGATATAATTCAGCGATTTGTAATAATGCCTGATAACGTAGTAAGGAACTAAAACATAAATCTCCTGTGATGTGGATGGCATCCCGAAAACCAAAATCTACTCCCCTATTCTTTTCATGCACGCTAACCAATTGATTGACAGGATTAATAGGCACAGCCTCCAAAGCTAGGAGCAATCGCTGAAACAAGCTAATTCCTCTAATGGGCTGATCTAGTATTGTTAGGTCTTTGCTTTGTTTTACATATTCGTAAGCCATTTGAATAAAATAAAACACATCATCTAAAGGTGGTTGATAGCCCCAACGAGTTTCTCCTTGATTTTCAACCGAATAGGTTCCGGGGAAATAAATAGCTTGCCCATCATCGATTCGGATATGGTCAGCTATCGCTCCACGGGGAATTATCGAACCAAATTTAGTCTTCCTCAATACGTCATTTTGTGTCGTTGCTGTTAACATCAACATGTGTTTTTGTTCTTCCCATGACATCATCCCTGTTCCTACCGACATAGCATAATCACGAATCCAAAAAGCAGGATAAGAAGACCTCCCTCCTGGACGAATTAAGGTTCCACCGGTTTGATTAGGTCCAAAATCTGGGGATATACGCTGATTGGGTAAAATCCTTGAACTATCAATTACCGCTTGAGTCAATTCTTTTAGAAAATCTAAATCAGATTTGCTGACCAAGCTTTGTGCGTGGATCTGTAGGGACGAAAAAAGGATGACTATGAAAAGAAAACGCAATTGAAAAGGATAAAGAGTGAAAGGTAAATTTTAGCTTTTAATTATTTTTTTTGATGGTATACAAGTTTCTACAAGATTGTTCGCTTATCCAAATATTTGTAGCTCCAAATTCTTATTTCTACATTTCAAATCAGGCTTGCAAAAATACTTGCAATTGATAACTTTGGAAATGAAATGCCTCAATGGCTCAAAAAAATAAACCTATTTTAACTCAAGATAATGAAAAATTCACGCAGGAACTTCATTAAAAAGGCATCTACGGGAGCAGCCGTATTATCCATAGGAGGAATTCTCCCAAGCTTTTCTGCTAAAAGTTACAGCCATATTCTTGGTGCCAACGAAAAGATCACCGTGGCTTGTATGGGGGTGAATAGTCGAGGTTTAGCCGTTGGGAAGAATTTCGCTGCACAAAAAAATTGTGAAGTATTGCATGTCAGTGATGTGGATTCCCGCGCAGCTAATATTTGTATCAATGCCATAGAAAAAATACAGCACAAACGTCCTAAAGCTACCCCTGACTTCCGAAATGCCTTGGAAGATAAAGATGTTGATGTCCTGATCGTCACCGCTCCCGACCACTGGCATGCCCCAGCAGCCATATTAGCTTGTTCAGCCGGGAAACATGTGTACTTAGAAAAACCTTGTTCGCATAATCCCAATGAGGGGGAACTTTTAGTAAAAGCGGCCGCTAAACACAAAAGAATCTTGCAAATGGGAAACCAGCGTAGATCATGGCCCAATGTAGCGGCAGCCATCGCTGAATTACATGCGGGGGTAATTGGCAAACCATATTACGCTAAAACTTGGTATACCAATAACCGAGCATCCATTGGAATAGGAAAAGAGACTGCAGTACCTTCATGGCTAAATTATGATTTATGGCAAGGTCCTGCGCCAAGAAAGGCCTTCAAAGATAATTTAATACACTATAACTGGCATTGGTTTTGGCATTGGGGAACTGGAGAAGCTCTAAACAATGGCACCCACATGGTTGACTTGGCTCGGTGGGGTTTAAATGTACATTATCCTACCAAGGTTAGCTCCAATGGAGGTAGATATCGCTACCAAGACGATTGGGAAACACCTGATACCCAAATGATTAATTTGGAATTCGAGAATAAATCATTGATCACTTGGGAAGGAAGAAGCTGTAATGGAAAATCCGTAGAAAGCCAAAGTGTTGGAGTCATTTTTTATGCCGAACAAGGTTCCATGTTGATTGAAAGTGGAAATTCATATAAAATATTCGACCTAAAGAATAACCTAGTGAAAGAAGTCAAAAATGACTTTGCCGTGGATGCTCGTAATTTGGCAGATCCTGCTTCCAATCTGGATGCTTTGCACATTCAAAATCTATTTGATGGAATCAAAAAAGGAGTGGCTGTTAATTCAGATATTTTAAGCGGTCACCAAAGTACTCTCCTAGTCCAATTAGGTAATATTTCTCAGCGCATCGGTCGAAGTCTTCAAATAGACCCTCAAAATGGCCATATTTTAAATGATAAAGAGGCCATGAAGTTCTGGAGTAGAACTTATGAAAAAGGTTGGGAACCTAAAATTTAAGCCGATGGCTAGTCCAGAAAAAGATTCATTTATCAGTCAGCGCTTACATTCCTTGGATGCTCTGCGGGGCTTTGATATGTTTTGGATTATGGGGGCAGATGAACTCATCCATAAAATAGCAGAACAAAGCCAATCACCTTTTTGGCAAGGTTTAGCCCATCAATTTAAACACGTAAAGTGGGATGGTTTCCGAGTATACGATTTAATCTTTCCCTTGTTTATATTTTTGGCAGGAGTATCTACCCCATTTTCCATTGGTAGATCTTTGGACCAAGGTAAAAGCAAGGCTGATGTATTAAAAAAAGTAATAATAAGGGGCTTAAGCTTAGTTATTTTAGGTATCATTTATAATGAAGGTTTAGAAATAAAGCCCATCGCTGAAATTCGGTTTTCCAGCGTTTTAGGAAGAATCGGTATAGCCTATATGATGGCTAATATCATTTATTTATACACCCAAGAAAAAGCTCAAATCATCTGGTTTTCAGGATTGCTATTGGCTTATTGGCTCATACTTAAATTTACCTCTGCCCCAGGTTTCCCAATGGGTGATTTAAGTGAGCCAGGGAATTTCGCCTCCTACGTAGATCGAAGTATTTTGCCAGGCAGACTATCTCGAGGAATACATGATACCGTAGGTTTTTTCAACAATATCCCAGCCATCAGCACCGCATTGGCTGGTATTATCACAGGAATATTCCTCAAAAAACAGGAATATCAAGCTATGCAAAAGGTTAAATGGATGGTCTATGCAGGGATCACCTCACTCCTCATTGCCCAAATATGGAATCTAGATTTCCCCATCAATAAAAACCTGTGGTCAAGTTCATTTGTGATGCAAACCACTGGGCTAAGTCTATTATTATTAGCTCTATTTTATTATATCATGGACGTAAAAGGCTATCAAAAATGGGCCTTTTTCTTCCAAGTTATTGGAATGAATTCCATCCTCATTTATTTATCTGGACATTTTATCGATTGGGATTATACCAATAATGCCCTATTTACCTGGTTATTTCAACTCTTCGGAGAAAGCTTTTCAGTTTGTCTCTCCGTAGTTTGTGTGATCTTAATTAAATGGGTATTTTTAAGATTCCTTTACGAAAAAAAGGTCTTTTTACGCGTCTAAAGCCTATTACATTGAAACTACACATTTTTTCTTCTCCTAAAAATTTAGGACAAGCTTCTGGCAGCTTAGCTGCAGAACATATCAAACTGGCCATACAAAGTAAAGGTCAAGCTAATATCATTTTAGCCACAGGTACAAGTCAGTTCGAAACCCTGAATCAATTAATTCAAGAAAAAGACATCGACTGGAGCAAGGTTGTCTTATTTCATTTGGATGAATACATTGGCTTATCCATCGAGCATCCAGCTAGCTTTAGAAAATACTTAACAGAACGCTTTATTCAATTAGTTCCAACTTTACAAGCTGTTAATTTAATCAATGGAGAACAGGATGCAGAAGCAGAATGCCAACGATTAAATAGCATTATTTCCCATCATCCTATTGATGTGGCTTTGGTAGGCATTGGTGAAAATGGACACTTGGCATTTAATGATCCTCCCGCAAATTTTGAAACTAAAGATCCCTATATCGTGGTTCAATTGGATGAAGCATGCCGCAAACAACAAATGGGTGAAGGGTGGTTTCCTAGTTTAGAAGATGTTCCCCAGCAAGCCATCAGCATGTCGATTCAACACATCATGGCCTCCAAGAAGATCATTTGCTCTGTTCCTGATTTCAGAAAAGCAGAGGCCGTAAAAAATTGCTTAGAGAATGAGGTAAGTCCTTGGTATCCTGCCAGTATCCTTCAAAAACATCCCGATTGTTCCATGTATTTAGACCAACATTCGGCTGAATTACTTTCTCCTTCCATTAAAAAACAAGCCTTTACTGCCTAATGAACTCAAAACTTTCCCGATATAAAATCCATGGCGGTGCAGTCATTTTAAGGAATGAAATCCTTTTGAATGGGACGGTATTGGTTGAAAATGGGGAAATTCTTGAAGTAGTAGCTGGGAATGTGGATTTTCCCGATTCCATTGAAATAAATGCAGCAGGAAAGTACATTTCGCCAGGTTTTATTGATATACATATTCATGGCGGTGGTGGCCATGATTTCATGGATGGAACGGTAGAGGCTTTTTTAGAAATTGCGAAAACGCATGCGCGCTATGGCACTACAGCGATGCTTCCAACCACTTTAACTAGCGAAAAAGAAGATTTACTTTCAACCTTAGAGGCTTACCAAAAAGCTCATAAAATCAATACAGAAGGAGCTAGTTTCATAGGCATGCATTTAGAAGGGCCCTATTTTGCTTTAAGCCAACGTGGGGCTCAAGACCCAAAATACATTCGAAATCCAGATCCAGAGGAATACCAATTCATCCTTGAAAATTACGATTGTATCAAACGCTGGTCGGCGGCACCTGAACTTCCAGGGGCTTTGGAATTTGGGGATTATGTAAATGCTAAAGGTGTTTTAGTAGCCTTAGCTCATACTGATGCCATATATGAGGAAGTCGAAAAAGCTTTCCAACATGGCTATCGATTAGCCACCCATTTTTATTCGGCTATGTCGGGTGTAACGAGAAAAAATGCATTTCGATATGCAGGAGCAGTAGAAGCAGGGTATTTAATCGATGACATGGATGTGGAGATCATTGCTGATGGAGTTCATTTGCCCTCCCCACTTTTGAAGCTCGTATACAAAATCAAGGGTGCTAATAAAACAGCTTTAATCACCGATGCCATGAGAGCAGCAGGTTTGCCTCCAGGAAATTCTATTTTGGGCCATAAGGATAAAGGTTTAGCTGTTATCGTTGAGGATGGAGTCGCTAAATTACCAGATAGAACTGCTTTTGCCGGAAGTATTGCTACCACCGATCGATTGGTTAGAACCATGTTGCAAATGACGGATGTACCCTTATTAGAAGTTATTCAAATGATTTCTGCGGTTCCAGCTAGAATCATGAACATAGAGGAGCAAAAAGGTAGTTTATCAAAAGGGAAAGATGCTGATATCCTCATTTTTGATCAGGATATCAACATCCAAATGACCATGGTGAATGGTCGAATCATCTATTCCTTATAGTTCTTTAATCTTGATATTCTTAAAAGCGACATTGTGTCCATGGTCCTGCAATAAGATATGCCCTTCCTGTATGGTTGGGTAATTGGGAAAAGTCTTGAATTTACTTTGCTGAAAACCATCTAAAAATGCTTTAGATTTTCGGTTGATGGAGACAATCAATTTACCATCTAAATAATGTTCAATCTGATCATTATTAAAAACGATACGTGATGTATGCCAAATAGAAATATCAACATCAGGCTTTTGAGCGGCCGCAATTTGGTATAGTGAACCTGTTTTTATCTCAGCAGGTAGATGTTTATCATTGTAGATAAAGTCGGCATCGTCTATTAATTGGTATTCATAGCCTGGTTGCGAGCCACCAGAAGCTTTGGGCATTTTTTCCTCGACCAAATACTTGACGCCCGAGTTACCTAGTTTACCCAATTTCCAATCGAATCGTAAATCAAAATTTCGGTATTTTTTTAAACTGACTATATCTCCTCCATCGGCTGCTTCTCCCCCATTACTTAATTCCCCCAGCAAGGCTCCATCACGAATCACCCATCCTTTTTTGGGGAAATCATTCATAAAAGCACCACGCCACCCTTGGGTAGTTTTACCGTCAAACATCAAAGAAAAACCAGAGGACTTTTCACTTTTAGTTAGTGTATTATCCCTGCAACAAGAACATAAAATACAAACAATCAATAAGCTATATAAAATTTTCATCGTTTTAAAGAGGTTTATTTTTTAGAATACATATCAGCCAAGTTAACCTTAGCCCCTTGTTGGTTTTTACTCGCATCTGCTGCCTCCATGAAAGCAAATATCTCTAAAGTTTCTTCTTTGGAAACAGGGGGAATTCCTGTTTGAAAAAACTCGATGATCTTAAGTAAAAGAGGATCATAGCCCCCGTATGGACCTAAATGAATCACAGAGTTTGAACCAAAGGCTGTCCCGCCATATTCCTGCTTCCCATTTTTCAATCCTCTAAACGTTCCAATACGTCCATCCTTCCAAACTCCCACCACCACCTCTTGATCATCATTGATGTAGCGATTGACCGATTGACAACCGGTACCCATCATAGTGAATAAGGTTTCTACTCCATGGATACCATACCAAAATAAATCAGGATGAGTCTTTTCTATTTTCATAGGACTGTAAGCATCTGCACCTACAAGCTTGCCAGCTTTTCCAGCCCTTACTTCTTGGACACTGGCAGAATACCGTAAGGAAGAAGCTGAAAAGATGGGTACTTTGTACCTTTCAGCTGCCGCAAAAATAGCTTGCGCATCTTTCAAGGAAGCGGCAATGGGTTTGTCGATAAACATTATTTTCCCAGCTTTAAATACTTCCAAGGCTTGCTCCAAGTGTAAGCGACCATCATTGGTCTCCAACATCACTACATCCACTTTGGATAGTAATTCTTGAATCGAATTCACAATTTCTACGCCATATTTCTGAACTTCAGCTGTATAGCTAGGAATTCGCTCAGTACTTGAAACAATATCTTTACTACCTCTAGGATAAGCTGCCACAATCTTATAACCTGCATATTGGCTAGCCTCGGGAGCATTTAGGGCCTTGGTAAATGCCGTGGCGTGAGATGTATCCAAACCGATGATACCAATTCGTTTACCCACTTCTGCCTTTTGTTGCAAATGAGAAACTGGTTGGCCATTCATCATGGTATTTGAAGTGATAATGGCCAGGCCTGCTAAGGAACTTTGCTGAAGAAATTGTCTTCGAGAATTTAATTTATGTTTCATAAATAGGTGATTCAGAATATTTATTTTCTGATTTTATGGCCATAGACCGAGTAAAAAACGAGGTATAAATAACATGGGAATAACACCCAATAGGCTGATCGTAAATCATAAGTATCGGCCAAATAACCATAAAATAAGGGCATAATGGCATTTCCACATAGGCCCATAATCAGAATGGAAGCCCCTAATTTGGTGAATTTACCTAATCCATCTAGGGCTAATGGCCAAATACCCGCCCATATCAAAGAATTGGAAAGACCCAATAAAATCACAAAGCAAATGGAAATGTCTACCTGGTGACCTAGAAATTGGACTGTTCCATGACCAAAAATGATGCCAAAGGTAAATAAAGTTCCCAATAGCGTACAGATTCGGAAAGCATTCACTTGAGAAAGGCATTTGGGGATAAAAATGATTCCCAAAATATAACCAGCTATGGTCGCTAATAAGGTATAAGAAGGAAATACCTTCGCCTCTAACAAGGCAATGTTCATGGATCCTGCATAGCCTATGATGGTATCAATAGCAATTACTTGGGTGCCAACATGTAAAAAGATGGCGATAGCCCCTAAGATCAAATGCGGAAATTGAAAAATGCTGGTTTTACCGGCATTGGAGATGGCTTGCTCCTCCGACTCTGAGTCGGTATCAATCTCGGGTAAGGGAGAATAACGAACGACTAAACCTAATAAGAACAAAACTGTACCCACAATGGCATAGGGAATGGTAACCCGGCCGACTAATTCATCCAAAGCGGCATTACGGGCTTCGCCTGTCATAGATGCCAAATTTTTAAACAAATCACTATCGGTAGCCTTTAAGATAACTGCGGCGAAAACCAAAGGGGCCAAAACCCCAGCTCCTTTATTGAAAATCCCCATGATGGAGATGCGTTGCGCTGCACTTTCTTGTGGGCCTAATACGGTGATATAAGGATTAGCAGCTGTTTGTAAGATGGCTAATCCAGCACCTAATGTAAACAGCCCTAATAAAAATATAGGATAAGTGCGTGTTAAGGATGCAGGTAAAAAGATGAATGCCCCTAAAGACATAAGCCAAAAGCCCAACATCATTCCCCGTTTAAATCCAACCTTTTTTAACAAAAAAGAGGCTGGAACTGACATAACAAAGTAAGATATGTAGAAAGCAAAAGTGACAAAATAGGCCTGAAAATTACTCAGCTCACAACCAATCTTAAAATAAGGAATCAAGATGGCATTTACCCAGGAGACAAAACCAAAGATAAAAAACATGAATCCAATGATCAGGATAGAGACTTGAGTGTCTCTCCTACTCAAAGCAGAAACGGAAACCGCTTTATTCATAATTAAGGAAGATGAAGATTATAAACTGTCTATGACAAAAGAAATATAATCGTTGATTTAAATAGGTTTTAGGTAGCCAATTTAAGTGAAATACAATGAAAAACAAACCTGAACAATGGGCATGAATGGCTACACGGATTTTAATATTAGCATTTTTACCTCACAATAAGCTATATGATGCGTTGAAGCCATCTAAGCCAAAAAAAGTAATCTATCCTACCCTGATTCAAACAAGCCTTTTTTCATGAATCGTATAAAATTTATGAATATTCATTTATCTTGCTATCAACAACCTATTTAATGATATGAAATCCTCTAAAAGACGTCAGTTTCTGATGCAATCAGGTATTTTGAGTGCCGCTGCTGTGATTCCATCTTGGCAAAAAAAAGGCTTCCCCCCTCGTTCTTCCAACACACAGATTCCCGCCATTTTAGGAGGTAAATCAAATACATTACTTAGCAATTGGATTAATTGGCCCATTTGGGATGCAGAAAAGGACGAAAAATTATTGCTAGAAGTTATGAGAAGTGGGGTTTGGTCCAGAGCCCAAATGGTGAAACAATTTGAAAAAGCTTGGGCTGATACCATTGGTACTAGCAGGTGTTTAACCGTAGTCAATGGCACTCAATCCCTCATTGTGGCCATCAATCAAGCTAAGCTAGGACCAGGTGATGAAATATTAGTTACCCCCTACACCTTTGTTGCAAGTATTCAAGCTATTTTGGCCAATGGTTGCATTCCGGTCTTTGTGGATGTGGACCCTGAAACATTTCAAATGGACAGCCACAAGATTGAGGCGAAAATCAACCGCCGCACCAAAGCTATATTGCCCGTCCATATTTTAGGATTACCGTGCGATATGTTGCATATCATGGAAATAGCTAAAAAACACCAACTTTTGGTGATTGAAGATGCTTGTCAAGCACCCTTGGCCGAAATCAATCATCAAAAAGTAGGCAGCTTTGGATTAGCGGGTTGTTTCAGCTTTCAAAATTCAAAAAATATTGCCATTGGTGAAGGAGGAGCTATCGTTAGCAATGACGAAGCCTACATGGATCGCTGCTATTCCTACCATAACTTAGGTTTTCCTTATGGGGTGGCCACTGGTTCCGTTAGTGCTGGAAGTGTCATGCAAGGTAGTAAAGTACGATTTACGGAATACCAAGCTGCCATTGGTTTAGCCCAATTAACTCGTTTAGAAGCGCAAACCCAAACCCGAAATGAACGCGCTAGCTATTTGTCTTCCATGTTGAAAACCATCCCTGGTATTCAAACCTATCGACTTTACCCCTCTGTCACGAGAGCGGCTTTTCATTTATTCCCTTTTCGATATAATCCAGAAGAATTTAAGGGATTAAGTCGCGCTCATTTTTTACAAGCTTTACAAGCCGAAGGAGTTCCTTGTTCGGGTGGTTATACGGCATTAAATACCCAAGCTTTTATCAAAGAGACTTTTGAATCTAAACATTTCAAAAAGCTATATTCCAAAAGTGAATTAACGTATTCGAGCTATATGGAACAAAATCAATGTCCTTTGAATGATCAATTGTGCCAAGAGGCAGTCTGGTTTACCCAAAATCTTTTATTAGGTTCTAAGGAAGACATGGAACTCATTTTCCATAGTATTCAAAAAATACACCGTGAAGCTGAAGCCATTAAAAAGAAATTGCAGCCTTAATTTAAACCTACATGCCAATTCCATCTCATTCATTGCAAGCTAAAGCATTTAATTCGGGTTTTTCATTAGCTCATGATAGTTATAATGCCATTTCATTAGCATCCAATGGTCGAATTTATTACGTTCTTTCCTCTGATCAATTGGAGGCCGCTGGACAAATGTTTGAATTCGATCCAAAAACGAATCAAATCACCCATTTGGCCGACTTAAATACCATTTGTGATGAAGGACATTTTCCACATATCCCACAAGGTAAAAGTCATGTGAGTTTCTATGAATATGACAAGAAACTCTATTTTGCCACTCATGTGGGTTATTATCAATTGATTGATGGCATGGATCGATTGCCCATTGAAGCCCCTAATAATTATGCTTTATACCCTGGTGGCCATTTGCTCAGCTATGATCTTGGCTCTGGTAAATTTGAAGATCTAGCTATTCTTCCAGATGGCGAAGGCTGTGTTTCCATGACCATGGATACAATAAGAGGGATGCTCTTTGGTATCACTTGGCCCACAGGGAAAATTTTTCAATTTGATGTAAAACATCGTCAATTACATCTTTATCCTTCTGTAGCAGGACTAGGTGAAGCTGGAACACCAGGCGATGATTTTAGATCTCTGTGCCGTTCATTATTTGTGCATCCTTCAAGCGGAATAGCCTATTTTTCCACGGCCGAAGGTGATATATATCAAATTAAGCCCGAATCAAAGCAGCTAATTGTAATAGAACAGGCTCATTTACGATTAGATTATTTTGGTCAATACAATCCTACCTATCCGGGAAGTATGAGCTATAATTGGCGACAAATTTGTTGGTATGAACCCGAACAAGTGGCCTATGGCGTGCATGGAAATTCGGGATATTTATTCCGATTTGATCCTATAAAACAACAAATAGAAGTACTAGATCGAATCACTTCTTTAGCTTCCAAAAGATCAGGAATGTTCGATCAGTTTAGTTATGGATATTTAGGATTCCAATTGGGTCCCGATCAAGAAACCTTGTATTATTTAACAGGAGGCCCCATTTACCAAGATGGCAAACGATTAGAAGGTGAAAAAACGATTGCCAAAGGGGCGGCCAAAGGTTTGGAATATTTGCATCTGGTCAGCTACCACATTCCCACTCAAGATTATCAAGATCATGGTCCCATTTTTTATGAAGATGGAAATTGGCCTCAATATGTCAATTCCATTGCCATCGATTTTGAGGGCAAGATTTATGCCCTAGCAAGAATTTCAGAAAATGGCCAAATTCGCTGTGATCTCATTCAAATAAATGCTCCCCAAATCGGACAAAAACTATGAAAAATACCTTGAAATTATCCTTTCTGATTTTCATGCTACTTATGGAAATGAAGACCATGGGGCAAGATATGTTCGTTGGTTTGGCAAAAAAAAGCATCACGCCAAGTTCTCCTATTTGGCTTACCGGTTATGCCAGCAGAACCACCCCTGCTACGGGTATTGTCCATGATCTTTGGGCTAAAGCTATCTATTTAGAAAGTTCCCCCAAGGAAAAAGCCATCATCATCAGCACGGATTTATTGGGACTCAGTCGAGAGGTACATCAAGGTATCGTTCAGCAATTGGAAGAAAAATATGGTCTAAGTCAAAAACAAATCATCATCAATTCATCTCATACTCATTCTGGACCAATGATTTGGCCGGCATTAAGTGGTATAGCTGATTATCATTTGGAAGAGCAAAAAAGCGTATCCAACTATACCTTAGGTTTAATTGATAAGCTGGTGGATTTAGCCGAAGAATCCATCGCGAAGAAAGAAAAAATGAAATTATCCATGGGGCATGGTCAGGCAGATTTTGCGATAAACCGTCGACAACTTGCCGCCTCTAAACTAGGACAGGACTTGCCTGGCCCGGTTGACCATGATGTACCTGTGATTCAAGTAAGCGATTTAAAAGGGCAAATTAAAGCCGTTCTGGTGGCTTATGCTTGCCATAACACCACGGTACAAGGCGACAATTATTTAGTCAATGGAGATTATGCAGGATTTGCTCAAATTGAAATAGAAAAAAAATATCCTGGAGCCTTGGCCATGTTCATACTAGGTTGTGCTGGTGATCAAAATCCTGAGCCAAGAGGGACTATCACCTTGGCAGAGAAGCACGGTAAAAAATTAGCCGAGACGGTTCAAAACGTCCTACAAAAACCCTTAAAACCCCTAGGAAATTCTCTACGCTATGATACGCAACTAGTAAGCCTAGATTTTCAAAAGGTGAACATCAGCGTTTACCAAAAGGAACTTGTAGGGGACGATATATTTAAACAAAGAAGGGCTAAATTAATGCTGGAGGCGATAAATAAGGGCTGGAACATTCAACAATATCAATATCCCATACAGGCCCTCCGAATTGGAAAAGAATTTACTTTGGTGGCATTGGCAGGAGAAGTTGTAGTGGATTATTCCTTGAGAATCAAAAAAGAATTCGCTCAGCACGATATTTTTGTGGCAGGTTATAGCCATGAAGTAATGTGCTACATACCCTCAAAGAGAGTTCTACAAGAGGGTGGCTATGAATCAGAATCCAGTATGATATATTATGGGTGGCCCGGTCCTTTTACCGATACGGTGGAAGAAAAAATTATGGGCGGAGTTTATCAATTGATGAAAAACATAGGACTTTAATCATCCCCCCAGTTTCAATATTGGCTTATTGCCTATTCCATTTCTACTTATTTAGTTCAAAAAGTCTTGTCAAAAATTTCACTTTATTTAGTTGGAATTTGAAATATTAAAGAACTTTTACAAATACTATACTAAAAAGGTATACTAAATAGGATAATGTATTTACTTTGCATGCATAATTGAAAACAATAGCCCCTCAGACATACATCTGAGATTTTTTTAAACCAATTAGTATACTTAATACATAGATTTAATTACATAACTAACATCTTAACCCATAACGACCATCTCATGAAACAAATTTCCGCCTTATTTTTACTAATAGCAGCCATTCTTTTGCCGAGCCTCACTTCCGCCCAAGATAAACCAACCATTAATGCCAAAGTTTCTGGCAAGGTCATTGATGCTAAAACAAATGAATTTATCATCGGAGCTTCTGTTGTTATTAAAGGTACAACCAACGGGTCTTCGACAGATGCCAATGGAGAATTCACCCTTATAACTGGCCAAAAACTACCATTTACGTTGATTGTTTCTTATGTAGGCTATCAAAAGAAGGAGGTCATCATCAACAGCAACAAAGTGGAAATTTCCATTGAAGAAAGCACGAATGAATTAGGGGATGTCGTGGTAACTTCAAGAAGACGTCAAGAATCCATTCAAGAAATTCCCATTCCCATCTCAGTCATCCGCGGGGCTGTTGCCGAGGATGCAGGTGCATTTAATCCAAATCGATTAAAAGAATTGATTCCTTCAGTCCAGTTATATTCATCCAATGGACGAAATACAACCTTAAATATTCGTGGACTCGGTTCTTCCTTTGGCCTAACCAATGATGGTATTGACCCAGGTGTTGGATTTTATGTAGACGGAGTTTACTATGCTCGTCCAGCAGCTACGGTCATTGACTTTGTGGATGTGGATCGGATTGAAGTATTGCGTGGACCACAAGGAACTTTATTTGGCAAAAACACTACAGCAGGAGCTTTTAACATCACGACTAGAACTCCAAGTTTTACCCCAGGTGCTAGTTTTGAGGCTAGCTACGGTAACTTAAATTATATCCAAGTTAAAACATCCGTTACTGGCCCAATAAGTAAAAAATTGGCTGCTCGCGTTTCCTTTTCAGGAACACAAAGAGATGGTACTATTTTCAATTTGACCACCTTGAAACCGACCAATACCCTTAATAATGTAGGATTCAGAGCCCAATTATTATACACTCCCTCAGAAAATGTAAACATCACATTTGCTGGTGATAATGCCCGCCAAAGACCCGATGGCAATGCAACCTTGGTAGCTGGGGTAGTTCCAACCAAACGTGCTGCATACCGCCAATTCAACTCCATCATTTCAGATTTAGGCTATAAATTACCAAGCAATAATCCTTTTGATCGAATAACAGATGCCGATTCCCCTTGGAGGGTAAACAATGATTTTGGTGGTGCTTCCATTAACGTTGATGCTAAAATCGGGAAAGGTACCCTAACCTCAACTTCGGCTTGGCGCTATTGGATTTGGGATCCATCCAACGACCGGGATTTCATAGGCCTACCCGTGTTAACTAAATCACAAGGAAATTCAAGACACGACCAATGGACTCAAGAAATTCGCTATGCGGGCCAGTTTTCTGAAAGACTAAGTGGTGTTTTTGGTGTATTCTTAATTGATCAAATCTTAACCTCTGATCCGGTTCAAACGGAAGAATCTGGTTCTGCTCAGTGGCGATTCGCTCAAAGCTCCACTTCCCCACTTTGGAAAACACCTGGTTTATTTGATGGTTTTGGTACTAAAACTACCTCCAGACTACATACATTAGGTGCAGCAGTATTTAGTCAAATTGATTGGAAGATTACTGACAAATTGCACGTCTTACCCGGTATTCGTTTTAACTACGATAAAAAAGATGTGGATTACAAAAGAGAGACTTATGGTGGCTTACAGACAAGCGACCCAGCTTTAGTCGCCTTGAAAAATGGTTTATATACCAACCAAGCTTTTAATTTCAGTGTGAATGAAAATAATTTTTCAGGACAAGTTACTTTGGCATACAAACCTAGTAAATCCTTGAACTTATTTGGAACAATTTCCAATAGCTACAAGCCCGTGGGAGTAAACTTAGGTGGACTACCGACTGCCAACGGAGCTGTGCTAATAGATTTAGCTAGAGTCAACCCAGAATATGTAACTCACTATGAATTAGGCCTAAAAACTAAGCCAAGTGCTCAATCCAATTTAAATATTACGATATTTAATACTGACATTAAGGATTATCAAACCCAAGTTCAAACCGCGGAAGTTGGGGTAAACAGAGGTTATTTGGCCAATGCGGAAAAAGTTCGGGTGAAAGGTATAGAGATTGATGGTAGCATTCGTTTAAATAATCATTTATCCTTTACAGGTGCACTATCTTATACAGATGGTATATACGTATCATTCAAAAATGCACCTGTACCTTTAGAAGAAACCGGTGGTACATCTGCTTTCAAAGAAGTATCTGGAGGGACATTACCAGGTATCTCCAAATGGGCAGGTTCATTGAGCGGAGAATACATACAATCTGGAAAGTTCTTATCGCTAAAAGGTAATTATTTCATAGGATTAGATACCTATGCTCGCTCCACCTTTTCTTCAAGTGCCTCACCTTCTCAATACCTAAACATTGCAGGATATAACATTGTCAATGGAAGAATAGGATTCCGTGCTTCCAATGGTTTCTCAGTTTTACTGTGGGGTAGAAACATTCTTGATCGAGATTATTTTGAGCAATTATTACCAGCGGCAGGAAGTGCAGGTCATTATGCTGCCGTTTTAGGTGACCCAGCTACCTATGGCGTAACGCTTCGCTTTACTTATTAAACTTTTCATCAACAAAAATCAAACAAAGCCCCAGTGTTTACTGGGGCTTTTATTTTGCAAAAATCCTATTATTTAAATTCCTTCACAACAATCACCCGCTCCTCTCCTTGCCATGATTCATAGGCCAACATCCAAGATTCACCATTCCATTGTATAGTGGGATAGGAACAATCAGCCAATGGATTTGAAACCCACTGGTGCCGTAATTTTCCTTGCTTATTTTTGACATACATTCCTATTTGCTTAAAATATCGCTCACCTTCCTGTTTTATCTGTGCGTATACCAAAGCCACTTCTCCATGTGGATTGCTAGCCAATTGTGCTTGTCGATATTTATCTCCTTTCAAATGCAGAATCAATTCCTTTTTATATTGATAAGCCCACTTTATTCCCGATCCAGTACTTGCTCCGGTATACCATGTAGCTTCTAGGCCATGTGGACCTCGAACTAAACTTGGGCCTGCATGTGGACAGGCATTCACTTGCCAATGATCTGCCATCCAAGTTACCGGGGTAGAAAATGACTGACCAAAATCAGAAGAATGAATATAGGCCATGTCCCTTTCGCCTTGATCATTTAAATCGCGATAAATAAGATCAATATTCCCTTTGGCATCTGCTAGGGCATCAATCCGACAACATTCACAGGTTTGTTTATCCAAAACTCGCATTTCCCCAAAACCCTTGGCTGCTGAAGTCTCAGCATAGACCAAGGTTCTTCCTTTAGGTCCAAGTTTTACATCTAGCCATAGTGCTCCCACTTGGCCATTGGCTAATGGAAATATTTTTCCAAAAGAATGACTCAATCCAGCCGAAGTATCACGATGTATGGTTTGTGCTTTTGTCCACTTACCTTGATACTCCATGGCATAATACAAATCTCCGCTAAAACGTGTTTTCTCACTGGGCTTGTTTACTTCAAATAATAATACGCAAGTTCCATCCGACTTGTAGGACAGTTTGGGCATCCCTTCCGCATGCGTAGATGCTTGAGGGTGAATGGGAATGGATTCACTAGCCCACCAAGTTTTACGGGATTTATCCCATACTTTTCGAAAAAACAAGGTGCTATCTCCCTGCTTCTCAACCCAGGAGAGCACTAAATTTCCATTTTGTTGGCTAGTAAAAGAAGGATCCATTGCCATACGTTTAGGATCTGAGATTTGTTGACCTATACCCACAAATGCCAACAAAATAAAGCTCAAAAGAAAAGAATATTTCATAATTATTTCGATTTAAACAATTGAAAAACATCTACTTGCAAACCAAGATTGATGGTCCTAGGGGCAGCAGGTGTATAGGTACTTTTATCGGAATAATTATTGCCTCGACTAGCAGAATTAGCATATAATTCATTGCTTAGGTTCATAACATTCATGAATACCTGATAGGCATGCCATTGATACCCCAAGCGAAGATTTAATACAGAAACACCCAATAATCCTCCAAAACCAGCATCCGAATAAGAAACCGTGTTCACTTGATTTTGATACCATGAACTAATTCTTTGCCATTCTAAAGCTAACCTTGCTCCTTTTAACCAATTGGGTTTATAGCTAATCTCCGCATTGGCAATAAAATGTGGTGCTTGCGACATTTCTTTATTATTGACATTTTTTAAGGCATCACCGGTTTTCTGACTTAGGACAAAATCCACAAAAATATGTCGGGCATTCGTGCCACCAAATCGGAAATTCCATTGAGAATCTGGCCGATAGGAAATCGCATATTCAATCCCTTCATGCAAGGTTTTTCCTGCACTTTGATAATCAGTCGAATTATCAGGTTGGCGAATACCTAATAATTCATTTTGGCCGTTCAGGCGATAAATGGAATAGTCTAAAAACAACTTAGATTGAAATAAAGAAGCCCAGCCTCCTACTTCATAATTATCAAAAACTGCAGGTTCTATACTTAAATAAAATTTTTCCCCAGTAGCAATAGCTTGTGTAGCTGGGCGGGCCCTAAATACAGCTGATAAGGCTGGAGGTGAGAAACCTTTGGAATAATTGGCATAAAATCCCACTTGTTGATTAGCCTCATAGGTCATACCTATTTTTGGAGAAAACTGCGTGTAGGATTTGGTCCCTATACTTTGGTCGATATAATTGGTATAATCAAAGGACATATCATCCAATCGGCCACCGAGGGAAATTCGTAATGCTTCTAGGGGATGAATATCCCATTGAGCATATACGGCTTTATTCCAAATAACTGCCTGGTAATTAGACAAATATGAGTTAGGCAAAATTGAGGCTATTTCATATTTTTCTACCGACTTTTTATCTGGACGAAGTGTTGCCTTTAAATTAATTCGATAAGCCCAATAGCTGTTTGGAGAGCGATCCAGAAGAAAGCCTAAAATCAATTTAGAATTCAACCAAGAAAATGGTCGACTATGCTGTCCCATAATTCCTAAACTGGTAAAATCATTGGAATTAATTTGTCCAGATGCCGAAGTGGAAGGGCCTGTCCAAGAAATACTGTAAGCTGGGTTTTGGCCTAATGAATTTTCCCGATAAAATGCAGTCAAACTTGACAATGAATTATTGGCACCTTTGTGCTCCAATGTTATTCGAGAGCGTGAGGAGAAAGAACTTCTGTATGTAAAATTAGCCGGACTTTGGTAAGTCCTGGAATAAAATCCAACACTATCAATATTCCCTCCAGTTTGGGAGAAATAATCATTGTAGGCAAATGAAGACCAAACTTTGGTCTTGGGAGAAATTTGAAAGTCTAAACGAACATTGATCGAGGACTTATCAAAATCGGAATTGGAAGCCCACGCATTTTTTTGTCGGGCTATATAGCCACCTGTCATCAAAGCCCATTTTTTACTCAAAGGCCCCCCCGCTGTGAATTGAGTTCGAGCATAACCCCACTCATCCGCTTGAAAACCAATGGATGCGGTAGGAATTCCAGGGGCCATTTTGCTAATCAAGTTGATTGCTCCTCCAACAGCTTCAGGTCCATACAAAGAAGAGGCGGGACCTTTAATCACTTCTACCGAATTTAGACCTTGTAAATTAGTTTCTATCAGCGCATTGTGATTAAAAACTCCCAATGGACGTAAAGGAAGTCCATCTTCCATGTATAAAAAATAGGGTGAGGTCCCAAATGGCTGACGAATACCCATGGCATGCTGTTCGTTATTATAATTTAACATGATGACCCCAGGAACTTTATTGATGATTTCCGTCAACTGAATGGCTTTGGTATCTTGCAGTAAAGTAGCGCTTATCTTATGGATGGCCACGGGTGTTTCCGTTCTTACAGCGGCTTGCCTAGAGGCTGTCACGACCACCGTAGCTAAATCCAAGGATGCTTCTTGCAATTGTATGACGGGATTGAATTCCTTTCCTTTTAATCGGACAGCTTGAAAACCTAATGAGGAAATAATATATTCTTCATTGGCTAAAATGGCTTTTACCACAAACTCGCCCCTCTCGTTACTTAGGGCAATTATTTTGTTAGAATGTGTCAATGAAGCACCAATGATGGGTTCCTGGGTACTTGCATGGAGAATTTTATAGGTATATACTTGCGCATTACTTGCTAAAGAGAGCAAGCAAAATAGCGCGATAATCATCGCTTTCATTTTAAACTAATTTACATGAGAAAATACGCTTGACGGTTTTCATCAAGCCTAATGGTTCCAGAAATTAGCTATACTTAGGGGGGTGAAATGGTAAATGAATGGAGGACTGAGCAAGCATTTGGTCTTGCACAAAATGATCTTCTGAAAAATCAATCAAGGAAGGATGAAAAGCTAGCATGGGTACTTGTTCACAAGCTAGTTGAATTTCAGGCATTTTTTCCAAACGCTCTGAATTCGTTTTTTGCTCTTTATCTTCGGCAGCCTTTAATTTTTTAGCCAAATAACATTGACCGTTGCAATTCAACTTAGGCTTATCCCGATTTTCACAAAGATTTTTAGCAATATAATTTCGATTTACTTGATAATATGCCACAGATGCCCATTGACTCATCAGAGGCAATTGAAGGGCAATCAATAAAAGTATGGCAAGAAATCGATTCATGGTGAAAGACAAAATTACAATTTGGCAAATAACTTAGCCCCCATATGCAATTATTTTTTTAATACTTGACTATAGAAAATACCCAAAGCTACAGAAAAAATGGGTTTAACTATTACACCCAAAATTTAAAAACCAATTACAATCTGATTTAAAATTAAGAAAATATCCTTCGCGAGATGTAAATGAATTGATTGAAAAATTTACAGGGAGCAAGTAATCATATTGCCTTTTAAACACCCATTTGAGGGGTCGCAAATCTAAAAAAAATCATTAAACTCAAACGTATAACTAATAAATTAAAATATACCCCCAAAGGAATAATTTATACCAAAATTTAAGGAAATACCATCCAAATTGGGGCCCTTGGGAGTCGAATTGAATAAGGTCATTCTAGCCGCTTCAGCATTTAAAGAAATCCGATCCGTCACTTTTAGCTCCATCCCAATGCCTGCACTATAGCCGTAAAGATTAAATAAATCGCTGGGATCTTTCATTTTGCAAGCGATGTGTTTGATTTCACTTTGTGCATATCCAAAACCTATGAAAATATAGGGATTGATTGGAAAATCTCTTTCTTGAAGAAATGTATGTAAATAACGTACACCTAAAACAGAAGTTCGCTTATTGGGATCATTTTCAATAGGTCCAGCAAAGGCTTCTAATTGTGCAGCATCCGCTACCTTCATTCGAAAGGTGATACCTTGGCATAAGGTGGTGTACTTGTAACCAATGGCATGCTTATACAATTGATTGGTTTCTTGCGCTAGACTAAAATAAGAAATACAGCAGGCAAAGAGCCAGATAAAACATTTACTAGTGGTTTGTCTTTTTTTTGTGGTTGGTAAACTTACAGGCAACATTTTAGGTCAAATAATAAGACCTCTTAGGTCTTTAGTGGATAATTTTTTTCATTTTATCAGATTTAAATTAGTAATAATAGAAACAACAGTATGGCACTCTAAATATCTAAAAAGGCTCTAAAAAGCCCGAAACTATCTTTTTTTAATTTTAGTTACATAATCATACACATTAATACCCTCCTCTTCAACAAAGGCGCGGTTTAGGCTTTGAACAGAACTGTAGCCCGACTGCTGGGCCACTAAATCCAAGTCCATCTCTTTATCGTTCTTTAATAAGCTTTTGGCATATTCAATACGCAGTTGGCTACGCAATGAAGTGAACTTAGATTTGATGATGTAATTAAAGCAATAATAAATGTGGTGTTTGGGAAGGTCTAGTTTAGAAGCCAACATATCCACATTAAATTCTGGGTCCAAATACCATTTCTCATCATGGATGCTATCTAATATGCGAATCGCATCCTCTTTAAGCGGATCGTCAGATTTATTGACATATTTGTATATTTCTGCGGCATTCAAAAAATGATCAAATGATTTCCTTTTCTTTTTGACAATCGGAATTCCATATAATACCTGAGGAAAAATGACAATAAGTAAAGGAATCATCAGGAAGGCAATCATGACAATTAAAGTCAGCGGTGAATGCATGACTGTTTGCTTTGGAACATTAGGCGTATTCATAAAGACTAATGCTCCCGCCAGGTAACTCAATGCAGCGAAGGTAACTACCGTCAAAAGTAGGATTAACCACTTTTTCATTAATATACGATGGCTATCCGGCAACGCATTTCGGTATAACTCATTGCTATGCTCACGGTACATTTTGATGATAATAATGATATAAACCAACATAACAATGGGTCTTCCAATCATATTGAAATTACTTGGATATAACCAACCCAGATTTAAATTTTTCAGATAATTGGGATCAGCTAATATAGCATTTGCCAATTCTAATGCTTCACTCCATGGGCGTAAAAAACTGGGAAATACGTTAATCAGGGCAATGAAAAAGGGTAAATAATGTAGGTAATCTATTGGATAAATTTTGGAATTATCTAACAAGGTACTACGGAAGTAGAAATATAAAAATGGACCTACTAAATAATAGGTAGGAATACTATACACCCCCATGAAAATCAACATGGTAGGGGAATTGCTAGCAAAAATACTATAATGTAGTAATCCAAAAAGTGCAATCACAACCAATACGCCAGACAAATAAATCGTATTTCGGTTGACCCTAAAATTAAAGACAGCCAATACCAGTGAAACCACTAGTTTGAAAAGGACCAAGAAGATCAACATGCCATCCATAAAATGCAAAATTGTTATAATTTTATTTTATTGTTTAATCATCATGTGAAGCAATGGGGCATAAATGCTTCATCATGATGAAAAATCATTCCAAATTAAATCAAAAAAATTAAGCTAGAACAACAGGTGAATTTGCAATTCTTTTATAAAATGTCGGATCCAAATACTGGAAAGACATATTAAACGCTAATAAAGAACACGGAGTATAAACCCCTTTTCAAATTACCAAAGCAATAATTGTCAAATTTAGGTGACAATCTTTGTTTAGACTAATTTTAGTTACTGATTTTTGTCATCAAAAATACATTTTGACTTATTTTTTACAGAAGGATAATAGGTTTAAGCTAGTCATTACCAAATTTATAAAGGCGAATTATCTAAAAATCAAAATTTAATAATGGATGTAAACCCAAAACCCAAGATTCAAGAAAATAACAATACGCTATGTTAATTTTTACCTATAAATAAAAAAAGCCTGTAAATACGTTTACAGGCTTTTGATTCATCTAAGTGTGGTCGCGTAGGGATTCGAACCCCAAACCTTCTCATCCGTAGTGAGATGCTCTATCCAATTGAGCTACGCAACCAATTCCCATTCGGGACTGCAAAGGTAGAATTTCTTTGGGAATATGAAAAGACCTTGTTGAAAAAAAATGAATTTTATTCCAATTTTACTTCCCAATAAAACGAGGAGCTCGTTTTTCTAAAAAGGATTTTACCCCTTCTTGGAAATCTTTGGAATAACCCGCTTCTCTTTGAGCTTCAGCTTCCATTTCTAAAATAGTTGCTAAGTCCTGATGATGAGCCTTTTGCAATTCCCTTTTCATTAAGGCCAATGCCAAAGTAGGTCGACGGGCAAATTCTTCTCCCAGCGAAATTACTCGTTGGTCCCAATTTTCCTCCTTAACCACCTCAGATACCAAACCCAAGGATTTGGCTTCTTCCGCACTAATTTTTCTTGCTGTTGCTGCTAATTCAAAGGCCTTGTGATATCCTAAGGATTGCATCAAAAATGCTGTACTGCCCGCATCTAAGGTTAAACCTATCTGTACAAACAGTTCAGCAAAATAAGCTCCTTCCTTCGCAATGATATAATCACAAGCCAAGGCTAAAGAACATCCTGCCCCCGCAGCTGGGCCATTGATCGCGCCAATAACTGGCTTATCTAATCCTCGCAATGCCAATATCATCGGATTATAAGTCGATCTCAAAACTGCCGCCAAATCCGAATCGCTCGTCCCTGATTTTAAATCGGCACCCGAACAAAAGGCCTTCCCTTCTCCGCTTATAATAAGCACCCTAGCAGAATCAGAAGCTTTGGCCCTTTCTGCCACATCCCGAATCTCATGAATTAAACCTGCATGCAATGCATTGTAAACCTCAGGCCGATTTAAATGAATAGTCCAAACACCATTCACATCAGATAGTTTAAGAAATTGGTAATGCGACATCCTATTAATATTAGTTGAATGAATAAAAATGACCCAAGTATACTATAATTTCTTCCTTAATCTTGCCACCGGTATTCCCAATTGCTCCCGATATTTTGCCACGGTTCGCCGCTTTACCACAAAACCTTTTTCAGCTAACAACAATTCCAAGGTTTCATCTGGATATGGCTCATGGGCCGGCTCTTGCTCGATGATTTCCTTTAATATATTTTTGACTTCCCTAGTAGATATATCCTCTCCTGACTCATGGGTGATTCCTTCTGAGAAGAAATATTTCAAAGGATAAATTCCAAAATCCGTTTGCACCGATTTGGCGGAAACTACACGAGATATCGTAGAAACATCCATTTCAATCAAAGCCGCAATATCTTTCATCTTCATAGGTTTCAAAGATGAATCATCTCCGGTCAAGAAAAATTCATATTGCTGGGCCACAATGCTATGCATGGTTTTCAATAAAGTTCCTTGTCTTTGTTGTATTGCTTGAATAAACCATGAAGCAGCATCCAATTTATGTTTGATAAAAGTAACCGCCTCCTTAATTTCTCTTTGCTGCTTATTTCCTTGATCATAGGTTTGCAGCATCTCTTGAAATGACTTACTTACCCTTAATTCAGGAGCGTTTTTACCATTCAACTTGATATCCAATTTCCCATGCTGGTTGGTGACCACAAAATCCGGTTGTAAATATGGGGCTAAATTACCCCCTTCTGAGCCTCCCGGTTTAGGGTTCAATCGCTTTATCAGGTTGATCGCTTTTTTAAGGTCAACTTCATCTATTCCAATTTTTTGCTGTAGCTGCGTAAAATGCTTCTTAGAAAATTCATCAAAAAACTCATCTATTAACCGAATGGCTAACAAACAAGTCGGATGATCCGATTCTCGACGGTGCAATTGTATCGACAAACATTCCTGTAAATCCCGAGCTCCAATCCCAGCAGGATCTAAAGCTTGGATTTTCTTCAAAACACTTTCTACCTCTTCAAAATCGGTGGTAAAACCTTGAGTAAATGCCAAATCATTGACAATACTTTCAACATTCCTTCGCAAATAGCCGTCTTCCTCCAAAGAACCTATTAACTGATGAGCTATAATTTCCTCTCGCTCATTTTTCAAAACGAAACCTATTTGCATCAATAAATAATCCTCCGCACTGGAAACTGTGGCCATCGGCCTCTCTTTCGTTTCCTCATTGGAATCATAAGAATCTCCAGCCATTTTATAACCGGCATAGTCATCTTGCAAATAATCCCCTATTTCTAATTCTTCACGCTCTAAATCCTCAACAGTCTCCCGCTCTTTTTCATCAAATTCATCTGAATCCTTTATTTCTAATCCTTCCTCCAGAGCTGGATTTTCCTCCAATTCCTCTTCTATCCTGGCAGCTAGCTCAGCCGTAGGTATTTGAAGCAATTTAACAAACTGAATTTGTTGTGGAGAAAGCCGCTGTTGCTGAGAAATTTTGATGGATAATCCCTGCATATCTTTAATCTAATAAACAAATATACGTCGATTTGACGGCCTGTTTTTAAAAATACTGGTAATTCACAAATAAATAAAATTATTCCGTTTTTTGTACGTAATTTTGAGACTAGTTTGCCCCAAATGGGGGCCATTTGACCATTTATTTATATGCAAATTAAAGAATTACTTCTCCAATCCCCGAGCCAACAAACAGTCACGGTCAAAGGATGGGTTCGTACCAAACGTGTATCCTCTTCCGTAGCATTCATCGCGATGAACGATGGTTCTACGATTCATAATATTCAGGCCGTTGTATCTGATGGTGCCGTTTCGGAAGAAACGTTAAAATTAGTTACTACAGGCTCATGCATTGCCGTAACAGGTATATTAATTCCTTCCCAAGGACAAGGTCAATCTGTGGAAGTTCAAGTTTCTGCCATCCAGGTTTATGGTACTGCAGATCCTGAAAAATACCCTTTACAACCCAAGAAACACTCTTTAGAATTCTTGCGGGAGATTGCTCATCTTCGCCCTAGAACCAATACTTTCTCGGCAATTTTGCGTATTCGTCATGCCTTAGCCTTTGCTATACATCAATATTTTAACGACCATGGTTTCTTCTACTTGCATACACCTATTATAACTGGGTCTGATGCGGAAGGAGCCGGTGAAATGTTCCGTGTCACTACATTGCCTGCCATCAACCCTCCCCTAACAGAGGACGGAAAAGTAGATTATAAGGAAGACTTTTTTGGGAAAGAGACTAATTTGACCGTTTCGGGCCAATTAGAGGGAGAATTAGGGGCAATGGCTTTGTCAAAAATTTACACCTTCGGTCCTACTTTTCGGGCAGAAAATTCCAACACCACTAGGCACCTAGCTGAGTTTTGGATGGTGGAACCGGAAATGGCCTTTTTTGAGCTTACTGATAATATGAATTTGGCAGAGGATTTCACCAAAAGCCTAATCAGTTATGCATTAGAAAATTGTGCGGATGATATTGCCTTCCTTGAAAAACGCTTGTTGGAGGAGGAAAAAATGAAGAAAAAAGAAGAACAATCGGAAATGACTCTTTCTGAGAAATTAAGATTTGTTTCTGAAAATACATTTGAAAGATTAACCTATACGGAAGCTATTGATATTTTATTGCAATCTAAGCCACACAAGCAAGGTAAATTTAACTATCCAGTAGCTTGGGGAATCGACTTGCAAAGTGAACATGAGCGTTATTTGGTAGAAAAACATTTTAAGAAACCTGTCATTTTAACCCATTACCCTAAAGACATCAAAGCATTCTACATGAAATTAGAAGATGACGGCAAAACGGTACGAGCCATGGACGTTTTGTTTCCGGGAATTGGAGAAATTATTGGAGGATCTCAAAGGGAAGATAACTACGAAAAACTTCTTCAGCGAACGAAAGAGGTGGGAATTGAAGAAGATTCCATTTGGTGGTATTTGCAAACCAGACAATTTGGTTCTGCTCCCCATGCCGGTTTTGGACTAGGTTTTGAGCGTTTGGTCTTGTTTGTAACAGGAATGAGTAATATACGAGACGTTATTCCATTCCCAAGAACTCCTAAATCAGCAGAATTTTAATATGTTCAACCTATCCAAAGCTTTTCGCAGTATTTCCATTGCTTGGTCAGGAATTATCACCTTGATCAAGGAAGAAAATAACGCAAAAATTCACCTAGCATCGACTATCTTAGTTGTTGTGGTAGGTATCAATGTCGGCTTCATGGCGATAGAATGGCTTTGGATAAGTTTAGCCATTGCAGGAGTATGGATGGCAGAATTGATAAATTCAGCCTTAGAAAAGATTACCGATATTGTAGCTCCTGAACACCATGCTTTGGCTAAGAAAGCAAAAGATTTTGCAGCAGGAGCTGTTTTGGTGATGGCTATTTGGGCGGCTTTTGTATTTTGCCTTATTTCCTTTCCACATCTTTGGATGCGATTGGTTTTTAGTAATTAAGATTGACACAACATTATGAAAGAATACGGGTCTAGTGTACAAAAATTGGTCAACTACATTCTGACGATTCAGGATCGTGAGAAAAGAACCAAATATGCCTTTCTCATGATTGAACTCATGAAACAGATTCATCCAGGCATGAAGGATAACAGCCAAGACTATTCCAAAAAGCTTTGGGATGATTTGTATATTATGTCCAACTTTCAGTTAGACGTACAAGGCCCTTATCCACCTCCATCACCAGAATCTGTTGGTAAAGCACCCAAAAAAGTGAATTATAACCAACATCACTTAAAGTTCAAACACTACGGACGTAATGTGGAATTATTGATTCTACGGGCCATTGCCGAAGAAAAAATAGAAGATAAAAAGATTTTAGTGGCCTACATAGCTCGCTTAATGAAAGGCTTTTATGTAACCTGGAATAAAGACACGGTGGATGACCAAGTTATTTGGCAAAACATCAAAGAAATGTCTGAAAACTTGTTAGGATCAATCGTTGACGAATTATCACAAGAAGGATTAGGGCATGCCAAAGTGGCCAATAATGCTCGAAATGCCTACAATGCTCCAGAATATCCAAACGGATCAAACAATAACCGTGGCGGAAATAATTATAGAAAAAACTTCAGAAATAATCGGAATTTCAATCCAAGAAATCATAAAAAATAGTTGACCCATATGGCCTCATTTAAAGTAACAGGTGGTAGAAAATTATCAGGAGAAATTACTCCTCAAGGAGCAAAGAACGAAGCATTACAAATTTTATGTGCTGTAGTTCTTACTGCTGAACCTGTCACCATACACAATATTCCCAATATCCGTGATGTCAATCAATTAATTGATTTATTGGGGGATATGGGTGTAAAAATTCGCAGATTAAGTGAATCTAGCATTGAATTTGATGCATCCCAAGTCAATATAGAATACCTAGAATCTGAGACATATAAAGCTAAAGCAGCTGCTTTACGTGGTTCTGTTATGTTATTGGGACCCACCTTGGCTCGTTTCAAAAAAGGACGTATTCCTTCACCCGGAGGTGATAAAATAGGTCGTAGAAGATTGGATACTCACTTTACTGGATTCATGAAATTGGGGGCAAAATTCAATTATAGTGCCGAAGATGGTGGATTTTATGAAGTAGATGCCTCACACCTTACCGGGGCTTATATGTTATTGGATGAAGCATCGGTTACTGGAACGGCCAATATTTTAATGGCTGCGGTTTTAGCCAAAGGGACAACCACCATTTACCATGCTGCTTGCGAACCATATATACAGCAATTATGTAAAATGCTGAATCGCATGGGTGCCAAAATTTCGGGAATTGGTTCTAATTTATTAACCATAGAAGGAGTTGAAATCTTGGGAGGAACCGAGCATACCATGTTACCTGATATGATTGAAATTGGTTCTTTCATTGGAATGGCTGCCATGACTCAATCAGAAATTACCATTAAAAACTGTAAAATTCCTGAGCTAGGTATCATTCCTGATGTTTTCCGCAAACTTGGTATCAAACTGGAATTCCGTGGAGATGATATTTTTGTTCCGGCACAAGAGCATTATGAACTAGAAAACTTCATTGACGGCTCCATGTTGACCATTTCTGATCATCCTTGGCCAGGTTTTACACCCGATTTATTATCAATCATTTTGGTAACTGCTATTCAAGCAAAAGGAACCGTATTGATCCACCAAAAAATGTTTGAAAGTAGACTTTTCTTTGTGGACCGTCTAATAGAAATGGGTGCTCAAATCATCCTCTGTGATCCTCACCGCGCTACGGTAGTAGGTTTTGACAGAAAACAAAACTTGAAAGGCATACGTATGTCCTCTCCTGATATCCGTGCTGGGGTTTCTTTATTAATTGCAGCTATGTCGGCCACAGGTACTTCAATTATTGATAACATTGAGCAAATTGACAGAGGATATCAAAACATTGATACTCGCCTAAATGCTTTAGGTGCAGAAATTGTTCGAATCTAATACATGCATGAAATTAGTCTTAGCGACAAAATTGCCAGTACGATAAAATTAGCATTACCTATTGTTATCGGACAATTAGGCGTGATGCTTATGGGTTTGGCGGACACCATTCAAGTAGGACAAATGAAAACTCAGGCCGCAGAGAGCTTGGGGGCTTCTGGCATGGCGGGTTCGATTTTCTTCACAATTGCCGTGATTGGTTTAATCTGCTTGCAGATTATTTCGCCCATGATTTCTAAAGCAGTAGCCGAGAATAATGATTCGGAATGCGGAAATCTCTTGCGAGCTGGTATTCGAGTATCCTTATTCTTATCAGTCATCACTATTTTCTTAATTGGTATTATTGGCTGGAATTATGACTTATTTCAACAAAGTGCTATCAACAAAGAATTAACCCTTCCCTATTTGGTATTAATAGCCATTTCGGTAATTCCTACCTTCCTTTTCTCAGCCTTCAAAAGCTTTTCCGACGGATTAAAACGTACGAGAATCGCCATGAATATTACCATTATCGCCTTAGTATTAAATGTTATTGGTAATCATATCTGCATTAATGGATTAGGGCCAATTCCTGCCATGGGTTTATTTGGAGCAGGTATTTCAACTTTACTTTGTCGTATATTCATGGCTGTTTGTTTAGGATTTTATATTTTCAAATCTGGGTCATTTAAAAAATATTTAGCTAAACAAGGTACAGAACATCATCATTGGGTTTTAGAAAAGACTATTCTGAAAGTGGGTATTCCATCTGGTTTTCAAGGATTTTTTGAAATCGCAACTTTTGGAATGGCTGTAGTCATGATGGGTTGGATTTCTTCAACGGCACAAGCTGCCCATATAGTGGCTATTAACATGGCATCTTTGACTTACATGATGGCCACAGGTATCGCCGCAGCAGGTGGAATTCATGTTGGCTCAGACATTGGAGAAAAAAATAGGATGGGAATTTACAAATCTGGTAATGCCGCATTACTACTTTCCATAGCTTTCATGGGAATTTGTGCCATCATCATGTTTACTGGCAAACCGTGGTTAGTACGTGGATATACCCAAGAAGCTGGAGTGATAGCTATTGCCGTCAATTTAGTTACCTGGGGAGCTATATTCCAATTATTTGATGGCATACAAGCTGTTTCCTTAGGCTTACTTCGTGGATTACAAGATGTAAATATTCCAACAGCCATAACCATATTTTCATACTGGGGAGTGGGTATTCCTCTCAGTTATTATTTAGGTATTTATGGTGACTTGGGGGCTGTTGGCATATGGATAGGATTAACATGTAGCTTAATTTGCTCCGCGACATTACTCTCTTGGCGTTTTTATGCTCGTACCAAAGTCATTGATTTCGATTCTCTGAAAGTAGAAGAATAATCAAAAAACTGGTAATCTAATCTTTTGTATATTTTTTTAACGATTTCAATCGTTTGGCTAAGGACGCTTCCTTACACTTAACTGAGCTAAATCGCTAACGCTGGCAAGGTTTGGAACCTTGACAGCGTTGCTGGCCTTAGCCAAAAATCCAATATTTACTCCCATTTTATACTGACAAATGCTATCTCCGAATAATCATTTCGCTCATATAAAACGCCTATTCGATCTTCCTCTAATTTAACAATGTCTGAGTATGCCGTAAAATCAGGAAATTTTATAGGATCATTTGTGGCATCTATTTCATGTTTGATTGGCCAAGTTAAACCTTCATCAAAACTAATTCGCAAGGTTAAATGATTTCGATTTTCGGGATCAGCAGCATTGGAAAAAGCCAATACACTTTTACCTTGGCGATATCCTAAAGATAATAAAGAACCTTCACATACCGGATCTGGCAAGGATGTTTCATAATAGGTTTTATCCCATGTTTTACCGCCATCTGAACTAATGGCTGCAATTCGGGTTTTTACATCTCCTCTTTGATTTCGCGCATTCAACAGTAATCGATTATCTGAAAGTTCAGCAGCAGTGGCCTCATTACTTCCAGGAAGTCCCAAAGACTGGCTCAATTGAAAACTTTCACCATGATTATCGGTAAAAAATCCATGTGAAACATAATCACTAAAATCTGACTTAGGCGCTCCACTAGAATGATTGGCAGCCACATATATTCGACCTCGGTATTTACCTGAACTAATTTGCATGGCATGACCAGGCGTATTAGCATAGGAACGCCAATCTTCCGCAAAATTATAAGGTTCTTGACTAGGACGATGAACAGATTTAGTCAAATTAGTAGGCTTTGACCAAGTCTTTCCATCATCAGTGGAGGTGATATACCACACTTCCCTGAGACCTTTTCCTTGTCGAACTAAATTTTCGTGATTATTCCCTGTATTATAAAATAAAAAAATCCTTCCTTGAGGATATTCAGGATCCCAATAATCAACGACTGGGGCTGGATTCCCTGCTTGTAAGGAATCTACATCGACGACTTTTTGTATAGCAGACCACGTCTTTCCTCCGTCTTTACTTCTTTTGGAAACAATATCAATATTCCCAAAATCGGCCGCACTTTTTTTTCTACCTTCTGCCAAAGCCAAAAGTTCGCCATGAGGCAATTTGATGATAGCTGGAATTCGAAAACTAGCATAAGAGTCTTGGCCAGATTGGAAAACCGTAACTTTCTCAGACTTTTGAGCTAAGAGTCCCGAAGAAAATAAAAAAATTGACAAGAAAATAAGTGGTGTTTTCATGGCTATAAACGATAAAATCAAATTTACTCATTTATTACTTATGAATTTGTGCAAACAATTTTCTTCAAGCGATTGAAAATTAAAAAAAAATCAAGTATTTGGACTTGAATTTCGAAAGATTGATCCATGTCGCCAAGTTGAAATCTAAGCGACAGTGGGTGTATTCGAAAAAGTTCTAAATATTTCCAGCAAATAATTTCAAATTAAATCCCTTCAAAACATGAGTATCATTAAAGAATTTAAAGAATTTGCCATGAAAGGCAGTCTAATCGAAATTTCAGTTGCCTTTATCATGGGAGCTGCATTCGGTAAAGTCACCACCGCTTTCATTGATGGCGTCATTATGCCAATTGTAGGTGAGTTAACTACAGGTGTAGATTTCAAATCAATGAAATATGTCCTTAGAGAGGCTCAATACGATGCTAGTGGCAAAATTTTAAGTCCGGAAAACGCTATTCAATACGGTAATTTCATCACCATTTTCATCGACTTTATTTTAGTCGCATTTGTGATGTTTTTACTTATTAAAATGACCAACCGCTTTAAATCTTCAGAAGCAAATGCAAGCGAGTAAATTAAGCGTGAATAGCTCGTTTGCTAGTTGCTGCTAAACAAGCTTCTTTCATGGCTTCCGTGTAGGTAGGATGGGCATGAGACATACGTGCCACATCTTCTGCACTAGCCCTGAATTCCATAGCTACCACTGCCTCTGCAATCATATCGGCAGCACGAGCACCAATGATATGAACTCCTAAGATTTCATCTGTTTGGGCATCAGCTAATACTTTTACTAGACCATCTACATCCATGGAGGCTACGGCGCGTCCCAAAGCCTTAAATGGAAAAGAACCATCTTTGTAGGCAATACCTGCCGCCTTGAGCTCTTGCTCTGTTTTACCCACAGCGGCTACCTCTGGCCAAGTATAAACTACTCCAGGAATCAAATTATAATTAATATGGGGCTTTTGTCCAGCAATTACCTCAGCCACAAATACACCTTCTTCCTCTGCCTTATGCGCTAACATTGCTCCTCGAATCAAATCACCAATGGCATAGATGCCTGGAACGGATGTTTGTAAGGTGTGCTCATCAACGGCAATTCTTCCTCGTTCATCGACTTGCAGACCAGCCGCGGCTAAATTCAAACCTTCTGTATAAGGCTTACGACCAATACATACCAAACAATAATCTCCTTTAATTTCTACGGCTTCACCTGCCGCGTTTTTAGCCTTAACCACTACCTCTTTCCCTTTATTTTCAGCCCCAGTAACCTGGTGAGAAAAGTAAAAATCAGCTCCCAACTTGGCAATTGATTTCTGCAATTCCTTTCCCATGGTTCTATCCATGGTTGGAATCATGCCTTCAGCATATTCCACGAAACTAACCTTAGAACCTAAGCGAGCATAAACAGAACCTAACTCCGCTCCAATTACACCTGCTCCAATCACAATCAAGTGTTTTGGTATTTCTTTTAATTTCAATGCCTCAGTTGAGGTAATGATTCGCGTTTTATCCACAGGAATAAAAGGCAAAATGGTAGGTTTGGAACCAGTTGCCACAATGATATTCTTGGCACTTAGCAATTCCTCTTTTCCATCAGCTTGGCTAACCTTCACCACTTTGGCACTTTCAAATGAACCTAAACCATGAAAAACCGTTACCTTATTTTTCTTCATTAAAAATGAAATACCACCATTCATTTTTTCCACCACACCGGCTTTTCTGGCAATCATTTTTTCCAAATCAACTTTGGGTTTCCCTCCTACTATTCCATGTTCTTCAAAATGATGAATGGCATTGTAATAATGTTCTGAAGAATCCAATAAAGCTTTGGAAGGAATGCAACCTACGTTTAAGCAGGTACCACCCATGACAGCATATTTTTCAATAATGGCAGTTTTAAACCCTAATTGGGCCGCACGAATGGCTGCAACATAACCACCAGGACCTGAACCAATAACGACAACATCAAATTCTAACATAAGGCAATGGAAAAAAGGAATAGGCCTCTAAAGGCCTATTCACGTTGTTAAATATCTAATAATAAACGAGCAGGATCTTCCAACAACTGCTTGACACGTACTAAAAAGCTAACCGATTCACGACCATCAATGATGCGGTGATCATAGGATAAAGCTAAGTACATCATAGGTCTAATCACAATTTGACCATCCACCACAACAGGACGCTCCACAATATTGTGCATACCTAAAATAGCTACTTGTGGGGCATTGATAATCGGAGTGGACATCATAGATCCAAATACACCACCATTGGTGATAGTAAAGGTTCCTCCCGTCATTTCTTCTAAACTCAACTTATTATCTCTTGCTTTCACAGCTAAACGAACTACTTCGGCTTCGATTCCAGCTAAACTTAGGTTTTCAGCATTGCGAATAACAGGGACTACTAAACCTTTAGGTGCAGACACTGCGATGGAAATATCACAAAAATCATGGAATACCATTTCATCTCCATCAATCTTCGCATTGACAGAAGGAAACTCCTTAAGCGCCACACAAACGGCTTTAGTGAAAAAGGACATAAAGCCTAATCCAACACCATGCTTTTCTTTAAACTTATCTTTGTACTTCGAACGCAAATCCATTACTGGCTTCATATCCACCTCATTAAAGGTAGTCAACATAGCCGTTTCATTTTTTACCGCTACCAATCGACGAGCCACTGTCTTACGTAATGAAGACATTTTTTCACGACGAGAAGCCCGAGCATCGCTAGATGAACTAGCAACTACAGCAGGTGCTGGTGCAGAAGCTGCTGCTGGTGCAGGTGGGGCTACCTGGGCATTTTGAGCATCGTCTTTCGTAATTCTACCACCAACTCCTGTTCCTGCTACTTGTGAAGCAGCAATTCCTTTTTCGTCCAATATTTTCGCAGCGGCCGGAGAAGGATGTCCTGCAGCATAAGAAGCTGCTGTAGAAAGAGTCGTAGCACCTGCTACGACTGTAGCGGGTGAAGAAGGAGTCGTAGCAGGTGCTACGGCTGTGGCAGGTACTGCAGCTGTGGCATTTGCTACGGCTGTGCCAGATGCTCCAACTGTGATGGTAGCTAAAATACCACCGATAGGCACTACAGCCCCAGATTCTGCCACGATATTTAAAACACCTGCAGATTCAGCAGGTAATTCAAAAGTAGCCTTATCTGATTCTAATTCACATAAAACCTCATCTAACGCAACAGTATCACCTGTTTTTTTATTCCAAACAGATACGGTCACTTCAGAAATGGACTCACCCACTGGAGGTACCTTAACTTCCAATACTTTACCTTCGGTAGCAGCAGCAGGAGCAGCAGGAGCAGCAGATGCTACTGGTGCTGGACTTGGAGTTTCTACCGCGGCAGGCACTGGAGCTGTAGCAGAGGCTTGAGCGCCAACTACTTCAATGGTGCAAATAACAGCGCCAATTGGTAAAACATCACCTTCTTTCGCTACTATATGCAGTACACCTTCCGCTTCTGCTGGCAATTCAAAAGTTGCCTTATCTGACTCCAATTCACAAAGAACTTCATCCAACTTCACTATATCACCCTCTTTCTTATTCCATGTAGCAACGGTAACTTCCGTAATCGATTCGCCCACAGCGGGCACTTTCATTTCTATGGCCATTGTTGTTCGGCTTTTATTTTAATTATTCAAACGCTTTATTTATCAAGGCAGCTTGCTCTTCTGCATGTACCTTTAAGAATCCTGTGGCAGGAGATGCACTCTTTTTACGTGCTACCAAACCTTTGAATTTAGTCCAACCAAATTCACGAATAATATAAGACCAATAGCCCATGTTTTCTGGTTCTTCCTGAACAAAATACACATCGGCATTTTTATATTGAGCTATTTCCTTTTCTATTTGAGCCGTTGGTAGTGGGTGCAATTGTTCAATTCGAATAATCGCCACATCTTTACGAGCATCTTTTTCTTGTTTTTCTAGTAGGTCAAAATACACTTTTCCACTGCACAATAACACTTTTTTAACCTTTGCTTTTTCAGCAAAACTATCCCCAATGACCTCTTGGAATTTACCTTTAGTGAAGGCTTCAATTGGAGAAACCACCTTAGGATGACGGAAAATCGATTTAGGAGACATAACCACCAATGGTTTACGGAATTCCCAAGTCAATTGTCGACGTAAGGCATGGAAAATATTGGCAGGTGTTGTCAAATTAGCAACCACCATATTGTTCTCTGAAGCTAATTGCAAGAAACGTTCTGGGCGAGCATTGGAGTGCTCGGGACCTTGCCCTTCATAACCATGAGGCAATAGCATTACCAAACCATTTTGTGTTCCCCATTTTGATTCATGTGAACTTACAAATTGGTCAATCATGGTCTGTGCACCATTGGCAAAATCACCAAATTGGGCTTCCCAAATCACTAAAGCATCTGGATTAGCCAATGCATACCCAAATTCAAATCCTAAAACACCATATTCAGAAAGCAAGGAATTGAAGATTTGCATCTTCTCTTGTCCTTCTTTTATATGATCTAAATTACAATAATTACTATTCGTATTGGCATCATGCAATACCGCATGGCGATGAGAGAATGTACCACGTTGAACATCTTGACCTGATAAACGTACCGTTTTTCCTTCGGCCAAAATTGAGCCATAAGCTAATAATTCAGCTGTTGCCCAATTTAATTCTCCCTTTTCAAAATACGATTTACGGTCAGCAATAACCTTTTCAATTTGCTTCAATGCAACAAAACCAGCTGGTAAAGTGGTTATAGCCTTGGCCACCAAATCAATCGTTGATTTATTTATCGCTGTATTGGGTGAGCTAGCAAAATCTCCTTCTTTGGAGAAACGCAAAGTAGACCATTTATTATCCAACTTTAAGGGAACATAGGGAGGCTTTACTTTTTGTTTGACCATATCCAAGCGAGCCTGCAATTCCGCCTTAAATTCGGAATCCATCTGACTGGCTAATTTGGCATCAATATCACCACGCTTGATTAATGTTTGTGTATAAATCTCTCTTGGATTTGGGTGATTGGTGATGTTGGCATACAAAGTAGGTTGAGTAAAACGTGGCTCATCCGACTCGTTGTGACCGTTTCTACGGTAACATACCATATCAACAAATACATCACGACCAAACTCCTGACGGAATTCTGCTGCCATGCGTGACACAAAAACAACTGCCTCAGGGTCATCGCCATTTACGTGAAATACAGGAGCATCGATGATTTTAGCAACATCGGTACAATATATGGCCGAACGAGCATCCTCAAAATCCGTTGTGAATCCTACTTGATTATTGATGACAAAGTGAATGGTTCCTCCGGTAGAATAACCCTTCAATTTAGCCATTTGAGTTACCTCATAAACAATACCCTGACCTGCTAAAGCCGCATCTCCATGTATTAAAATGGGTAATACTTGGGAATAATCTCCCTCATAATGGGCATCGGCACTAGCCCGACAAAAACCTTCAACCAAGGGATTAACCGCTTCTAGGTGAGAAGGATTGGGTGCCAATTTCAAAGAAATCTCATTTCCATTAGGGCTTGTATGCTGACTAGAATATCCTAAGTGGTATTTCACATCACCATCTCCATGAATTTGGTCAGGAACATTTCCTTCAAATCCATCAAAAATAGCCTCATAAGATTTATGCATGATGTTGGCCAACACATTTAAGCGACCACGGTGAGCCATACCTATCATGGCTTGCTTCACCCCAGAATCAGCCGCTTTGTTGATGATAGCGTCTAAACCGGCAATCGTGCTCTCTCCTCCCTCTAAACCGAAACGCTTCTGACCTAAATATTTAGTTCCTAAGAAATTTTCAAATACAACCGCCTCATTCAGCTTTTGTAAAATTTGCTTTTTCTCTTCTATCGAAGGCATAAATGACAATGCCTCTTTTTCTATTTTATTTCTTAACCACTCTTTAACACGAACTTCACGAATGTAGGAATACTCAAAACCTATGGAACCTGCGTATATTTTATCTAAAACTTCGCAAATCTTGCGTAAAGTAGCTGGACCTATACCCAAGAAACTACCTGCCTGAAATACGGTATCTAAATCTGCTTCGGAAAGTGAATAATCCTTAATTTCTAAGCGAGGCTGACGATCTTTGCGGGCACGAACCGGATTGGTTTTAGAAAGCAAATGTCCTCTAGAACGAAAGGCCTTTATCAAGCTGATAACTGACATTTCTTTTTGAACATGCGAACTATCCAAGGCAGCACCTGAAGACGAAGCGCCTTCTCCTTGCCAAGTTTGAGCAAACTCAAAACCCTTGAAAAAATCTCTCCAAGAACTGTCTACTGAATTGGGGTCAACTCTATACGCATCAAACAAGTCAGAAATAACCTGTGTATCAGCATTGGCAACGTAGGAAAATGAATCCATAATGTAAAATCTGGCCTATATCCAGAAAAGTTTCAAACGTTATTGATTGGATAAATTTATTTAATCTTGTCTAAAAAAATCTTCGCAATTTACGAAGGGGATTATAATTATCCCCAAAAAAATTGGGGTTTTTTCCCGTTTAGAGCACAAATTTCCAAGGATTTATGCCGCAACTTGCAAGGCCAAAAAAAATCTTTAAATTTTATTATTATATCTATGGATAATCAAATTATTTACCCGAATACCTAGGGTCTAAAATTGGCTATCTTCCCATTCCCTAAATCTATCTCATACCTCATAAAAATTTGATGATAAGCAGAGACTGCCGTTTGCGTCGTACTAGTTCCTGTATTGTTCGTACCTGGCGCATAATACACCGAATTCCTTCCTAAAAAATCATAGGCATAACCCACTCGGAAATTTCTTCCCAATGGAACTTCCACACTGCCCAACAATGCCTCATTGGAAAACTCAGATCCCGTATTTTGCCACCAAATACCCAAACCCACTTTTTCTTGCCACCAAAAAACGGCATGTAAATCTACCCTAGTCTCCTCGTATTGTTGACGAGCAAGTGCACCCAGTTTCAGCAAATTCCCTTTTCCTGCATCCATTTGATAAGCAATTTTGGCATAAATTGGATTGGGATTTGACCATCCTAAATCTCGTAAACTTTGAGTTGGACGACTAAGTCCTAACTCCAATCGGTCATACTGATAAGAAATACCAAAACCGATGCTTCCTCCAAACTCAGATGTCCCATTTCTTCCCAAAATAGGATATTGATTCAAACCTAAATTAAGACCTAGTTGTAATCCCTGACCTTTTCCAATGACAAATCGCTTGGCTACCAATCCAGCAAGACCTAAATTGGCTGCTACTCCGCCTCCCAAAGGTCCGTAGGATTGATCCGTATTGTAGGCCAAAAAACCTATCCCCCATTTTTCTTGACGGATGGGCATATCAAAACTGAAATATTGCTGCGATGAAGTTGCTCCTCCGGTTTGTTGGAATAAAGGTTTTCTACGAAATATACCCGTCACAGAAGCCACACCTTTTCCACCTGCATCAGCAGGATTAATGGACAAGGGAATAAATGGGTATACCATGCGTAATGATTCTTGCTGAGCCTTCAAACAGACCCAACTTAAACAAAAAACTCCCAGCAGAATGAGGCGCATATGCTTGATTTATAAACTAAAAAATGAAAATAGAACCAGAGAAATAAACAAAATGAAAACAAATACGAATTGTAAACTAAAAGTTGCTGCAAACAATCCAATCGACTTAACGCCTTTCAATTGATAAAAGTTTGTAAAACTTCGATAATAAAAATATATCCAAGCGATCACCAAGAAACTTTTTACCACATTAAGGAAGTCCCATGATAAGGCTAATTGAATTAGGTCAAATACATTTCTTAAAAACAGAACAATGAACCAACTCGTAGCCATATGTAACACAAATATACCATGGTGCATGAAGTAAAAATGTTTCCTTCGAATAAAGATGCACTGCAAAATCAAGGCTAGGATGGGTATGGTTACAAATAAAACTTGGGACATTTTGTGCGTAACGCCATCATACAAAGCACGGTAAAACTGCTTACTGTCTGGATACTTTTTTTGTAACTCAAAATAATGAACAAGTATATTTTGAAAAAGTGGAGAATCTCGCGCTGATTCTGGCTTATCTAATTGGCTTTTTTTATAACGCTGAAGCTCATTTGAATTCAAATAAGTATCACGTTTATCTACCTTTACTTGAAAGGAGGCCACCTCTATGGCCTTGGTATCTTTACTCCAAGTAAATTGTAAGGGCTCAAAGACATAAAATAAAGTCAAAAAGAAAAAGGCTGAAGTAAACAGGTAAAAGCGGATGGGATGCAAATAACTACTTCGTTTACCTAATAAATAAGCCTGGGTTAAACTTCCAGGTTGTAAAAATAAGGTTTTACAAGTCTTAAATAAGGCCCCATCAAAATGGGTGATATCTTCCACAAAATGAATCATTAAAGACAAAAATGATTCATAGGGTTCCCTATTTTCTTGTCCACAATGAGAACAGTAACGAGCTGTTACTTCTTTCCCACAATTGAGACAATTGCTTTCACTTCGTATGATGCTTTTCGACATAATTACTGACAATATGACACCTCCATCAAATTTGGATTCGTTTTTGTTAATCCTCCAACAAATTAAAGATTTTTAATCACTCCTCATGAACAATATGAAAGAAACAGGTAATATCTCCATTCACACCGAGAACATTTTTCCGATCATTAAAAAATTCCTCTATTCGGATCACGAAATTTTTCTTCGTGAATTAGTCTCTAATGCGGTAGATGCCAGTCAAAAAATCAAGAGATTAAGCTCCATTGGAGAATTCAATGGCGAATTAGGTGAATTGAAAGTCAAAGTAAGTTTTGACAAAGAGGCGAAAACTATCACCATTTCCGACAATGGAATTGGTATGACAGCCGAAGAAATAAAAAAATACATCAACCAAATTGCCTTTTCTGGCGCCACCGAGTTTGTAGAAAAATACAAGGATAAAGGTGACGACAAAGGAATCATTGGCCATTTTGGTCTAGGATTTTACTCTGCCTTCATGGTAGCATCCGAAGTGGAAATTATTTCAAAATCACATCAAGAGGGCGCTGAAGCTGCTCAGTGGATTTGTGATGGATCTACTGAATATAGCATCAATTCCGCTGAAAAAGCCGAAAGGGGAACCGACATCATCTTGCACATTGCCGAAGATTCTGAGGAATTTTTAGATGAGTTCCGTTTGAAATCCATCCTAGAAAAATATGGTAAATTTTTACCTATACCGATAGAATTCCAAGATAAAATCATCAATAATCCTTCTCCACTTTGGACTAAATCTCCGTCTGAATTAAGCGATGAAGATTACTTGAAATTTTACGAAGAATTATATCCATTTCAAGAGAAACCATTATTTTGGATTCATCTCAATGTAGATTATCCATTCAATTTGACTGGAATTCTATATTTCCCAAAAGTGAAAAATGAGTTCCAATTGCAGCGTGAAAAAATTCAGTTGTACAGTCGCCAAGTATTCATAACAGATGAGGTAAAAGACATTGTACCAGAGTTTTTAATGCTCTTGCATGGGGTAATCGACTCCCCAGATATCCCTTTAAATGTTTCGAGAAGTTTCTTGCAGGCGGATTCTAATGTAAAGAAAATCAATAGCTATATCACAAAAAAGGTAGCTGATAAATTACAAGAGCTATTCAAATCTGACAGACCTGGCTTTGAAGAAAAATTTGCTAATATTGGCTTATTCATCAAATATGGAATGATTTCGGATGAAAAGTTTTTTGAAAAAGCAAAAGATTTCTGCTTGGTCGAAAACACGGCTTATAAGCTTTTCACCTTGGATGAATATGCCGAGGAAGTTCAAGCTTTACAAACAGATAAAGATGGTCAGAAAGTGTATTTATACACCACAGACGTACAGCAACAAGATGCCTTTATTCAATCCGCCATTCAAAAAGGGTATTCCGTATTAAAAATGGACTCCATGATTGATGCCCATTTCATTAATCAAATGGAATCAAAAATTGAAAAAACGCAGTGGAAACGCGTGGATGCAGATTCCATTGATAAATTAATCGACACAGGTATCCAATTGGAGGCGGTGTTGACAGATGATCAAAAAAATACGGTAAAGGCAATTTTTGAAGAAACGCTGAACGACAAACAAAAACAGGTGAGTGTTGAGGCTATGTCGCCGGATGAATTACCTGCCATTGTAACACAAAATGAATTCATGCGTCGAATGAGCGATATGTCTAAAACAGGTGGTGGCGGTATGGGTATGTTTGGTAATATGCCAATGACCTATCAAATTACCATCAATGCCAACCACCCATTGATCAATAAATTGATTGAATTACCATCAGAGGATGAAAAGAAAAATTTAGCGAAGCAAATTGCTGATTTGGCTTTATTATCTCAAAATCTATTAACTGGAGCGGATCTAACCGCATTTATTAAGAGGACGGTTAGTGGATTTTAATGGGTTAAAAAACAACGTCGTCAAGGTTCCAAACCTTGACGACGTTGTTTCAAACGAACGAATTTTTCGTTAAAATTATTGCTTATTGCTTTCTAACTATCAACTTCTTGGTAACAATAGAGCGACCATCGATCATTAGTTGATACATATACATCCCACTGTTGAATTCCCTCAAAGAAATACGCGCATTGCGTTGATCTTTATCTAATACCAACTCCTTGATTTCTTGACCTAAAATATTATAGATCACAATCTTTACCTCTTGGTTGGATGTATTCATTTGAAAATCAATATCGGCATACTCACTTGCTGGATTGGGATATAAATTAGAAACCACTAGCCGGTCCGATTGAAACAAAAAATTATCGTTAGTTCCAGCCTCTTCTGTCAGCTTACGTTCCAAATTCATTGGTTCCGCTGTTTTCTGAGAGCTAGGCTGAGCATAACTATTCTTTAAAAACTGGCTGATATAAGTATTCTCGTGAATGTTTAAACTCGTTTGCAATTGGGGATTAATATTAAAGCTTCTTTTAGCTAACAAAATCGGCAAACGAACAGGACTAGGTTTTGATTTCATCTCCAAACGAGATCTAGATTTACCTTCTCCCTGTGCGTTCACATTCCATGAACTCTCGATTAAGAGTAGCATCATGATGCAAGACAACATAAAGGATAAGTATCGATTCATTTCAAGATTAATAGAAAACAAAAATAAGACAGATATTGTCTTAGAAAAATTGAAATAGGCCAAATGGTACATTATGAATGACCAAAGGCTCTATTTTAAGGATTTTTAACAATTGGTATGGATAATTCCGTTGCATTCACGGCATCCATCAGTTTTTTCAAGCTTACTTTTTCGTTGATTCGCCAACGATATCCATCCAAAACTTCCAAATCTTCATTCCATTCTTTTGGTGGAACAAATTTTGCCTCGGGCTTCGTAATAAAAGTTATGCGTTTGACTTTATTATCATCGAAAAATAGATTCATTCTACTGCATTCGACACGATTTAGACCAGTCGTTACTTTTTTGTCGTCCATCACATAATAAATACTCTCACCATTTCCTTCCACATTCACCCTCCTCAGTTTGGAATCTTCCTTAAAAAACACCCAAACCTTTCGACCTTTTATTTGATTAAAATGAGATGCCGAATCTGCCGAAATCACAAAAGAATGCCCCCTGAGACGCATTTCTCTCAATTTCTGATTCACCATAAATAAAGAAATTGAATCAGCTGTTGACTGTGAATCATTGGTCCAAATGATGGGCTTTTGATAAAAATGAATGACTGAATCTCGCATGTCATATCCCAAGGAGTCACATCGGGCTGATAAATCAGATTTATAGATTTGAACGTGCTTATAAGCATATAACTTGCGAACAGAATCTTGTTTATTATCAAAGGAAACGAGGGTGTCAGCAGTTAAATATAAGGTATCCTTTTCCATAATATTTCGCATGAGGGCATGGCCATATACACGAGTAATTCCTGTTTTACCATTGTAGCGACCATTTTTTCCCGTCAATACGACTTTATCTTTTTGGCTTAAAAATTCCACATTACCTATGGCTACTCCAATTTTAGTGGGACTATCATAAAACAAGGTATCTGCAGTTAAGGTATAATCTTCCATCTTGGCGGTAGAACGCCCAGTAAAATTGGAGACTTTCGTCTGGGTATTATAAAACCCGGATTTGGTATAAACCGTATCCTTTTTATTGATTATTTCTGTCGGACAGATGAAAAAAGCTTCTTTAGTCGCAGTATTATATCGTAAGGAATCGGCTTTCAGGGCCCCTCCTTCCTTGTCCACCACTCGTACTTTTTCTTTAAATAAAAAGTTCTTGGTAACAGTATTATAAAAACCTTCCTTGCTTGTAAGTGTAGTTTTCTTATCCAAAATCTTAGCCCCTGTATGGTAAACCGCCATTTTGGTATTCATGTCGTAATCCAACTTATTGGTATTCAACACAATGGTATGATCATCCAATTTAACACGGCCCAACATATAGGCTTGTCGGAGATCGCCGTTATAAAGTGCAGAATCTCCAGTAATGGTAACAGTATCAGCTTGTATAATTTTCACACGACCATAGGCTTCCACGTTATTGGTACTACTATTCAAAATCGCTTGATCACAAGATAAGGTAGTTGTTCCTTGACGAAGCACGACTTTCCCAATCAATTTCTTGATCATGTTAGATTCCACCTGAATACCATTTAAACTATCCGCAGAAATTACTTGTACCTGACTTTGACACCAGGCCAAGGCAGGTAATAACAAGAGAAACAGTAGGAAAATGAGCGATTTATAACGCATGTTGAAAGCGAATCGTTAATTTCGTGGCTTTATCACGCAATTTACCATTTTTATGCTGGAAGATTTCATCCAATTTGTTCGAAAAGAGAATTTATTCCAGGCCGATCAAAAAATTTTATTGGCTGTGAGCGGCGGAATAGACTCCGTAATCATGGCTAAACTGTTTTCATTGGCCAAATTTAATTTTGGAATAGCGCATGTTAATTTTAGTTTGAGGGGTGAAGAATCTTTAGCAGATGAAGTATTTGTTAAAAAAATGGCCAAGACCTTGAAGGTTCCTTATCATACGATTTGCTTTGATACCTTGGCCTTTGCTGAAAAAGAAAAATTATCCACTCAGGTAGCTGCTCGGATCTTGCGTTATGATTGGTTTGAAGAAATCCGTCAAAAAGAAGCATATGACTATATTGCTACAGCTCATCATCAGATGGACAGTGCAGAAACGGTATTGATGAATTTGAGTCGGGGTGCAGGTTTAGCCGGTTTTCATGGAATTCCAATTAAAAATGGCTACATCATACGGCCTATGGCTTTTGCTAGCCAGGAGCAGATTTTTGATTTCGTAGTTAGTCAGAAATTAGCCTGGAGGGAAGATTCTTCGAATGCCTCGAACAAATACCAAAGGAATTTCATTCGACATGAAATTATTCCCAAGTTGATCGAATTAAATGCACATTTTGAACAAAGTGTAGCACAAAGCAGTGCTAATATTGCCAGTATAGAACGATGGATGCAAGCGGAATTATCCCTTTGGAAACAAGAGCGTTGTAGAACGGATCAAACGGGAAATGTATTTGTACAATTATCTGAAAACGGTTTCATGGAAAAAGAAACGGTTATGCGCGAGCAGTTTCTATTATCCTATCACTTTCCTTCAGATTCCATTCATCATATTTTAGCAGCAGATGAAAAACAAATTGGTAAACTATTTGAATCCCCAAGTCATATCTTAAATATTGACCGTCAACAATGGGTGATAAGTCCTAAGGATCAATCGGAATTCAAGCCAATTTTGGTTCAAGAGGAGGATGAAACTGTGGATTTAGGAAAACATTATCTACACATTGATTTTGGAGAAAATGAGAAAGGATTTATTCCTCCAACGGGAGCACATGTAGCTTGCTTGGATGCTGAAACACTGACATTCCCTTTAGAAATCAGAAAATACCAAGAGGGCGACTGGTTTTGTCCGTTGGGGATGAATCAAAAGAAATTGATTTCGGATTTTTTAACAGATAAAAAAGTACCATTAAACCTGAAGAAAAATGTGCAATTGGTATTGAGTAAAGGTTCAGTGGTTTGGGTAATAGGTCACAGGATTGATAACCGAAATAAAGTAACGGAGAAAACAGAGGGTCTATGTATTTTAACTTTGGAGAACAAGGTTTAGGAATATTAATTAGTGAGAATTTAGATCTGAATAGCCTTGTATTCTATATTCATGGATGTCAAATTACCGAATATTTATCATTCTGTAAATTTCAGGGAATACTATCCACTTTGGAAATGAAAAGTTCAATAAATAGATAATTATCAGCAATTGAATAAAAACGATTGAAATTGACCGCTAGGTCAATTAGATTTGACAAATCTTGAAGATTTGTCAAATCTCTGAGAAGAGAATTAAAAAGAATTAAAAAGAAATAATAAAAAAGAATAAAAGAGAAGAATAGGATTGAATTAGATTGAATTGAATCCAATCCATTTGAAAAGAAAAAAAAGAATCAACAAAAAACTATTTCCTACCGAATCAATTTTCTATAAGTCTCAGTTCGGATGGGATCCAATAAACTCAAATAGGCAAAGGCTTGTTGGCGCTCGCTAGGTTCTGCCTCATCCATGATGGAAAAAATCTCATCAGCTTTTGCATCAAAGAAAATACGGATACTTGCCGCACCTGGTCGGATTTGATTGATTTGACGAATCTGATTTAATAGTTCCAATATTCCTTTTCTGGTCTCATCAGGTTGGTCTTTATAAGTATCCAATAATAGTCTGTGATAGGTATAATTTACTTCGCGAACACCTTGTAACTGTTGGTTCATCAGACTTTCGGAAATGGCTACCCGGCTTCGAACATCACTCACTACACCCCATCCAGTACCCGAAGTTTGGGCTAAATTAGTCAAATTGAATAATTTCTGAGCAAATATATCACCTCCCATTTTTCCAAATGAATCATACTGAAAGGCACATGCTAAATAGGCATAATAGGCCAGCATAGCACTTAAATTATCGATGTACGAATTGTCATTATAAGTTAAGGGCATGCCTAATAAATACTTGAAATTGAAACTCTTATCGATGATATTCAATACAATGGTTTCATAAGACGTCCCAAAGACCGGTCGTAATACTTGCACACGAGCATTTGCCTCAAAGTCGCCCTGTGAAGTTGCTTTTGTTAATAATAAATTGATATTGACTTTGATTTTTTCTTCCGGAGCAAAATTATCATTGGACCAGCGTCTTCCATTAAGAAAGTCTTGCATGGTTCTTTGTAACTCTGGATAAATTTGATTGCTTCCGCGCTGTTGGTCGAGCTGCAATTGCTCGGTATTGATGGTCACCGTTGCCTGTAACTCCTGGGCACATAGTCCCCAGGAAGTTAGCAACATGATAAAGCTCAGAATAAAGGGAGTAGATTTCATGGTTAGAAATCAAACGAAATAAAACTATTTTTCGTCTGTACCTTCTTCACGTACACGATAGTCTACCTTATCGGCCATAAAATCGTCGATAGCTAAAGCAGACGGCTTTGGCATACGCTCATAATATTTTGAAATTTCGATTTGCTCACGGTTCTCGAAAATTTCCTCTAAATTATCAACTGAAGAAGCAAACTCAGATAACTTACCTGATAATTCCTCTTTCATCTTACTAGAGATTTGACGAGCTCTCTGCGAAATAATGGAAATCGATTCGTACACGTTTCCCGTCTTTTCGGCAATTTTATCTACATCACGCGTAATGATGGATGGATTTGTTTGGATCTTAGACATCTCTATAAATTTAAGATTGCAAATTTAGACTAATTTTTTGGTAAAAACTACTGAGGACTGGTGGCCAATTTGGATGTTTTTGCCTTCTCCTTTTCGACAGCAGCTTTGTACTCGTCTTCCAATTTGGTAATACGAGCCACCTCTTCGATACTTTTGGTATACATCTTCTCAGCCAATTTCAGATAATTACTGTTGGGGTATTTATCCACCAGCTCCAAATAAAACTTAGAAGCATCAGCATAACGTTCTTTTTGTTTTATTTCAATGGTACTATTGGCCAACTCAAATTGAGATAATACCTTTAAATAAGCCATTTCCTCATTATAATCCGAATCAGGAAAATCACGTTGGAAATTGGTTATCTCAATCACAGATGATTTTAATGTCGCAATGTTAAAAGGTGAGGTTTTATAATACAAACGCGCCTTTTCATAGGCCTTACGCTCTAATTTCTTCCTTAATTCCTTAATGATATTGCTACACTCTTCCTTAAACTTGGTGTCAGGATAATTATTTAAATAACTCTGAATTTCATTGATGGCCGACAAAGTTCCCGTTTGGTCCAAATTATAATTTGGGGAATCTTTGTATAAAGAAAAAGCAGACATGTATATAGCCTCCTCTGCATATTCACTACGAGAAAAGACTTCTGCAAATTTCTTAAAATGCGAATTGGCAAGCGTATAATTTCCCGTATTAAAATCACAATAAGCTTGATAAAAAGTGGCTAATTCTTGCGTAGAATCACCTTTTAATAAAGGTAAAATCTCATCAAAAAGAATACCAGCCTTGGCAAAATCCTTCTTTTTGTAATAATCAACCGCAGCTTTGTATTTAATAGGCACACTAGCACTCTTACGGAATTTTTCAAATTTTCCACAAGAACTTAAGCCTATTAGGGCTACGAAAAGAATCAATCCTAAATTTTTCAACTTCATAAGAGCGCAAAGATAATCATAATTGTGCGTACCTCCGAATTAAACTGCTTTACTAAATTGCAAATGGTATAATTGAGCGTATAAACCGTCCTTTTTAATCAAATTTTCATGATTTCCTCTTTCTTTAATCTCCCCTTTTTCCATCACCAAAATCTGATGAGCATGTCGGATTGTCGATAAACGGTGGGCAATCACCACGGCCGTGCGACCTTTCATTAAAGTTGCAATAGCCTCTTGAATCATCAATTCAGTTTCCGAGTCCACCGACGATGTAGCCTCATCCAAAATGATGATTTTAGGATCATGTACCAAAGCCCGAACAAAAGAAATCAATTGCCTTTGACCCACACTAAGCGTGGCCCCTCGTTCCATCACTTGATATTGATAGCCTCCCGGCAAAGACATAATGAATTCATGTACACCTACCGCTTTAGCTGCCTCCTCCATCTTTTCTTGTGAGATGGATTCATCGCCTAAATTAATATTATAGGCAATGGTCGAACTAAACAAGAAAACATCTTGTAAAACCACAGCAATATTTTTCCGTAAACTTCCTATTTCATAGTCGGTCAATGCCGTACCGTCAATCATTATTGTACCTGATTGACAATCATACATTCTACTCAGCAAACCAATAATGGAAGATTTGCCAGCTCCCGTAGCACCCACAATGGCGAGCGTCTTTCCTGCCTCCACTTCAAAACTAACATTTCTCACTACCCACTCGGGTTCATTGTAGGCAAAAGTCACGTCTTTAAACTCAACTTTACCCTCCAATTTATCCGCCAAATGGGTACCATTATTTTGAATATAATCCTTGGAATCCAATAAGCTTAAAATCCTTTCGGTAGAAACAATCCCCATTTGCAAGGTATTGAATCGGTCGGCCAACATCCGAATAGGTCTAAAAAACAGGTTGATAAACATAATAAAGGCAGTCAAAGTACCTACACTTTGTTGTTCCTTCAATATATATGTAGATGCCATCCACACCACCAATCCTGTCCCCACAGCTGCAATCACATCCGCTACGGGAAAATACACAGAATAGGCCCAAATACTTTTAATATTGGCATCTCTATGCTCTTTATTAATTTCCTGAAACTTCAGCATTTCCCTTTTTTCAGCATGAAATAACTGAACTATCATCATTCCTGAAATATGCTCCTGAACAAAGGAATTGAGATTAGCTACCGCCAAACGTACCTCGTTGAAAGATTTTTTGATATGTTCTTTAAAAATATAGGTGGATAAAACCATGAAAGGAACGGTAGCCAAAATAATTAAGGTCAAGCGCCAATCCGTATAAAACATGACGGCTACAATCAAAAACAATTGCAATAAATCACCGGCAATAGAAGCCAAACCTTCTGAAAACACGTCGTTCAATGTTTCAATATCAGAAACAGTTCTCGTTACCAATCTTCCAATGGGTGTAGAATCAAAAAAAGCTAAACGTAGATTAATGATTTTTTGATACAGAGTCACACGAATGTCGCGTATTACGGTTTGACCTAAATAACCGGCTAAATAACTGGTAGAAAACTGCAAACCGGTTTGCAGGAACAAAACGGCCAACATGATAAAAAACATGCGTAAAAGATCTTGAATGTGGGCAATATCCACATAATGATCTAAGGTATAACGTATAAGCAAAGGAATAGCGGGTGATACACCAGCCATGCATAGAATTAGAAATACCAATAACCAAAATCGGAATTTGTATGGAACAATAAATCCATAAATTCTGCGAATGATTTGCAGGTCGACGATCTTACCGCTGGATGTTTCTTTCAAAGCTTATACAGGATTGTTGGTTTCCGTGGGCATGGCAGAACAAGTTCCACAACCTTTGGCACAACCCACTTCTTTGGAAAAAAACATCCGATAGACTAATCTCCCTAAATAAAATAGCGCTCCAACAAATACGAGACTGATGATGATCTTTTCCATTTGTCTATTAGTTTTCCCAATGCATTTGCAAAGTTCCTAAAAATTCTTCAAAAATAGCCCCTGCACCTATGATTTGACCCGTAAAAATAACATCCTCAGCACCAGAAAAATTAGTTACCTTCCCTCCTGCTTCTTCTATGATAATTTTACCGGCAGCAACATCCCATGGTTTCAAATTAGCTTCAAAAAAGCCTTCAAAGCGACCACAAGCAGTATAGGCCAGATCGATGGCCGCTGCACCCATTCTACGTAAACCATGACTTTTCTGCATGAGTTCCTTTAATAAGGCCAAATACTTGTCTTGATAAGAGAAATCATGATAAGGGAATCCGGTAGCTAATAAGCTTTTCTCTAAACTAGCTTGAAAGGAAACATGTATCGGCAAACCATTTAAATGTGCCCCATGCCCCTTAATAGCATAAAATAATTCATCCCGATTAGGCTCATAAATCATGCCTAAAATGGGCTGTTTTTGATAGATTAAACCAACAGAAACAGCGTAAATGGGCAATTGATGCAAAAAATTAGTAGTGCCATCCAAAGGATCAATCACCCAATAATAGCCATCTCCAACATCCGAAAAATCAGAAGCTGACTCCTCAGCAATAAATCCAGCCTCGGGAAAAATGGCAGCAAGACCTTCTTTCAAACGCGCTTCGGCAGTTTGATCCACAAATGAAACGAGGTCATTTTTGCCTTTATATTGAATTTGCTCAATCGCAATCTGGTTCACCATGGATTGGATCCATTGGCCTGTTTCCCGAACCAGAGGTAGGGACTGTTCTAATATTTTCTCTAAATCAGCCATTATTTTTTAGCTGGTGTTTTTGCCGCTACTTTGGTAGGTAAAGGCCCTAAAACCCAATCCGCCAATAATTGTTGAGTTTCTTTCAAATACACATCTTTAGCATGTTTATCAGCAGTGGATGCTTTCTTATCTTTTTCTGTTTCTGGAGAATCTGCCGCTGAGCCCGCAATATTTTCCATGACAGCTTGTGACTCATCTGGCTTTTTCTTTTGCTCATCTAGCTCCTTTTTACGCTTATCTATTTGTAAGGAAATAGAATTCTGCTCTTTGATTTTTTTCCAACGCTCAAAATCATCTTTCAGCTTAATTAAATCTGGTTTGGATTTCAAACGAGCTTGGAAACTAGCCTGCATCTTATTGATTAAGCCTGGGTTGATGTTGGAAGTAATTTGATAATTGGTTGGTGAAATCATATCCCAAGGCAATGCACTTGGCTGTGAACTTTCTCCAAACTCCTCTGCGGAAAATGCAGAAGGCAATGCAAAATCCGGACTCACCCCTTTATGCTGAGTGGAGCTACCATTGATGCGATAGAATTTCTCTAGGGTAATTTTCAATTGCCCTACAGGTTCTTTCTCGTTGTTCATGTAATTATCTAAATCAACCACCGACTGCACAGTTCCTTTACCATAGGATTGCTCACCTACGATAATTCCTCGCTTATAATCTTGAATAGCCGCAGCAAAAATTTCTGATGCAGAAGCAGAGAAACGATTAATCAATACCGCCATTGGTCCATCATAAAACTGTTCTGGGTCTTTATCTACTTCTTGGCTAATACGGCCATCCGACTGTTTTCTTTGAACCACTGGACCTTTTGGTATGAATAAACCGGTTAAATCAACAGCTTCAATTAAAGATCCTCCCCCATTATTACGTAGATCGATGATTAGGCCATCTACTCCTTCTGCTTTGAACTCAGTTAAGAATTTCTTTACATCAGCTGAAGTGGATTTGAAATCGGATTCTCTTTTACGAGCGCCCTCAAAATCACGGTAGAACATTGGGATCGTAATCAGTCCCAACTTCATTTTTTTGTCTCCTTGGTTAAAGGTCAAAATCTCTTTTTTAGCCGTTTGTTCTTCCAATTTAATCTTCTCCCTAACCAAACGAACTTCAGAAGTTGGGGCACCTGTTCCACTACCAGCAGGCAATAATTTCAATCGAACTACGGTATTTTTAGGCCCACGAATTAATTTCACGGCATCATCGGTGAACCATCCAATCACATCAACGAAACTTCCATCATCCCCTTGTGCAACTCCTACGATGCGGTCCTTGGGATTGATTTGTTTACTACGAAATGCAGGTCCACCTGGAATCAAGTCTTGAATCGTTACGTAATCCCCTTCTAAACGAAGTGTAGCACCGATACCTTCAAAACTCTGAGCCATATCCGTATTGAATGCCTGAGCTGTACGCGGAATCATGTAAGAGGTATGCGGATCAATACTTTCGGTGTAAGCATTCATGAAAACTTGAAATACATCTTCAGAGCGCGTACGAGCCATGTATTTTTCAGAACGCTTGTAACGCTCTTTCAACTCGCGCAGGGCCGTAGTATCCGCTTTTCCAGAGATTTTCCAATCCAACAATTGTCTTTTTATGTCTTTACGCCAGTAATCATTTAACTCTTCCTTGGAAGCAGCGAATTTGGCTTTCTCTCTACCTGGCTGGTAATTCTCATCGATGGTAAAGTCAGGTGATTTTTGTAGAATCTGATCAATGTAGGCATAACGCTCCTTCATTCGTTGCTGGTAGCGGTTATAAATAGCAAAGGCGGATGTCAAATCACCCTCATTCAATTGATCGTCGATCGTTAAACGGTATTTCTCCAATTCATCGATATCAGAAGCAAGAAAGAATACTTTGTTGGGATCAAGTTCTTTCAGGTAGGCATCGTAAATTTTGGATGATAAGGAATCGTTTACCGGAATTTTACGGTAATGGTAATTACTCAAGATACCAAAGACCAATCTCTCCACTTTACGTTGGGTGTCTGTGGGTTGCAAATCTCCATCTTGATAAACCACCGTATTGTTCGATGGAAAGGATGTTTGATTTTTGCCGTGTAAAAACAATACCACCAAAAGTGATAGAGGGATTAGAATAGGCAGTATCTTTTTCATATACCGTGCTGTGTTTTATTATTTTTCAATAGCAATAAGTTCTACTTCAAAAATTAAAGCAGAGTAAGGTTTGATGGCTGCTCCACCACCGCGGATACCATAGGCCAATTCTTGAGGAATGTACAATTTCCATTTAGAACCTACCGGCATCATTTGCAAAGCCTCTACCCAACCAGGAATAACACCTGTTACTGGAAAAGAGATAGGCTCTCCACGATCTACTGAGGAATCAAACACGGTACCATCAATCAGAGTTCCATGATAATGTGTTTTAACTTTATCAGAGGATGTTGGCTTAGGACCATCTCCAGCTTTTATGATTTCATATTGTAAACCGCTAGGAGTAACCTTGACGCCTGGTTTCTTTTTATTTTCTGCTAAAAACTTTTCTCCAGCTTCTTTATTAGGCAAAAATTGTTTGGCTCCTTCTGCCATTTGTTTCTCCTGGTTACGCATCATAAAGTTATTAACTACTTTTTGGCATTCTTGTTCGCTGAGACTTAAAGTACTACCTTGTGTAGCTGCGGCAAAACCTTTGGCAACGGTCTCAGGATTTAAAACCACATTTTGTGATTTAAAATTTTGAGCAACCAACACACCAACAGCATATGAAACAGAATCAAGCGTGCTAGCAAAATGAGCGCTTGCATGTGGAGCGGCTTTAGCCTTAGGAGCTGAGGCAGCAGGTTTAGTAGCTACTTTAGCTTTGGCAGCAGGTTTTGTCTGAGCAAAAGTGGAAAAAGTAAGAACAGTAAGAGTAAGAATAGTAGTTAATCGAATCAAAGGAAATTTCATAGAATTTATTAATATAGTCAAACAAAGCCTCTAAGATACAGAAAAATGGCTCTTTCTCAATTATTTTAACGCCATTTAACGGAGTCTATATTGACCTAACGGTATGTATCTAAAAAAAGTCTTATGAATTCATACATTTTTTGCAGAAGTTATGGGAATATTGAAATTTCATAACTAATTTTGCACCCGAAAATTTAGTTCAAAATAAGTATTTAACATCCCAGAAAACTCCATTTTAACATGGCATCAGTAAGACCAGACGAAGTTTCAGCCATCCTTAGGGAGCAATTATCTCAGGCTAAGACCCAAGCAGAATTAGAAGAAGTAGGTACCGTACTCCAAGTGGGTGATGGTGTGGCTCGTATTTACGGGCTATCCAATGTACAAGCAGGTGAGTTGATCGTATTTGAAAACGGATTGAAAGCCTTGGCATTGAACCTAGAAGAAGACAACGTGGGAGCCGTATTATTGGGCGAATCCACTTTGGTAAAAGAGGGTGATACCGTAAAGAGAACCAAATTAATTGCTTCAGTTAAAGTAGGTGATGGCATTTTAGGTCGTGTAGTGAACACTTTAGGTGAGCCTATCGATGGAAATGGTCCAATCACTGGAGATTTATACGAAATGCCTTTGGAGCGTAAAGCGCCAGGTGTAATTTTCCGTCAGCCAGTAACAGAACCTCTTCAAACAGGTATTAAAGCGATTGATGCCATGATTCCTGTAGGACGTGGTCAGCGTGAGTTAGTTATTGGTGACCGTCAAACAGGTAAGACAGCTGTTTGTATCGATACCATTATCAATCAAAAAGAATTTTACGATAAGGGAGAGCCTGTTTTCTGTATCTATGTAGCCATTGGTCAGAAAGCATCTACCATCAAACAAGTTGAGCAAACCTTGCGTAAAGCAGGTGCTATGGATTACACGGTAATCGTTTCGGCGAGTGCGGCTGATCCAGCTCCAATGCAATTCTACGCTCCGTTTACAGGTGCTGCCATTGGTGAATTCTTCCGTGATACAGGTCGTGCTGCTTTGGTTGTTTATGATGACCTTTCTAAGCAAGCCGTAGCTTACCGTGAAGTTTCCTTGTTACTTCGTCGCCCACCAGGACGTGAAGCTTATCCAGGAGACGTATTCTACCTTCACTCTCGTTTATTAGAGCGTGCTGCTAAGGTCAATGCTTCTGATGCTATTGCTCAGTCGATGAACGACCTACCAGATTCTATTAAGCACTTGGTAAAAGGTGGTGGTAGCTTAACAGCCCTTCCAATCATTGAAACTCAAGCGGGTGACGTTTCTGCTTATATCCCTACCAACGTAATTTCAATTACGGACGGTCAGATCTTCTTAGAGTCTAACTTATTCAACGCAGGTATTCGTCCAGCGATTAACGTAGGTATCTCGGTATCACGTGTAGGAGGTAATGCGCAGATTAAGTCGATGAAGAAGGTTGCGGGTACCTTAAAATTAGATCAAGCTCAATTCCGTGAATTGGAAGCTTTTGCTAAGTTTGGTTCTGATTTGGATGCCTCTACTAAATTAACGATTGACCGTGGTCGTCGTAACTTAGAGATGTTGAAGCAACCACAATTCTCTCCACAACGTGTAGAAGATCAGGTAGCGATGATTTACTTAGCTACTACTGGTAATTTAGATAAAGTACCAGTGGAGAAAGTACGTGAATTTGAAAAAGATTTTATTCAAGTATTACGTGCTACCGAAAAAGCTACATTGGATGCTTTAGGAGCAGGTAAATTTGATGATACCTTGACGGCTACACTGAAGCGTGTAGGAAATGAAGTAGCAGCTAAATACGCAGTATAAAAAATTAGAATGGTATGGCTTCCTTAAAAGAAGTAAGAAATAGAATCGTTTCAGTTAATTCGACGCAGCAAATCACCAAAGCTATGAAAATGGTTTCGGCAGCGAAGTTGCGTCGTGCTACAGATGCCATTGTCCAAATGCGTCCTTATTCTAAAAAGTTATCAGAAATGATAGCGACTGTTTCAGGACGTACGGATGCAGGAAAAGAAAATCCATTTACTGAAGTACGTGAAATTAAAAACGTATTGATTTTAGTGGTGACCTCTGACCGTGGTTTGTGTGGCGCTTTTAACGCGAATATTGGTAAAGCAACCATTGCTTTGATTCAACAAAAATATGCGGCTTTGCAGCAGGCTGGACGTGTTGAAATATTGCCATTAGGTAAAAAAGGGGGTGAATATTTGGGTCGTAGAGGGTATAAAATCAATACTGCTCACCAAGATATTTATACTAAATTAAACTTTGGCAATGCTCGTTTGATTGGAGAAGAAGTATTAGCTGGTTTTGAAGAAAAACAATATGATGTAGTTGAAATTGTGTTCAACGAATTCAAAAACGTAGCAACACAAATCATTCGTACTGAACAATTATTGCCTTTGCAAGAAAGCAATACTGGTGATGTAAAACCTTCCGCTGTGGATTATATTTTTGAGCCATCTGAAGCGGAAATCATCAATGAATTGATTCCTAAATCCATTAAGCTTTCTATTTTCAGAGCCTTATTAGAGTCCAATGCCTCAGAACATGGTGCTCGTATGACGGCTATGGATAAAGCTACGGATAATGCGGGTGAATTATTGAAAGCATTGAAATTAGAATATAACCGTTCACGTCAAGCCGCTATCACCAACGAAATCCTTGAGATTGTGGGTGGTGCTGAGGCTTTATCTGCTTAATCCTATGAAAAAGATACTTTTAGTGTTGGTTTTGGCTACTTTAGGAATGAGTGCTCAGGCACAATCATTCAAAGTTCCTACTCCTAGTCCATCTCAAACCATCAAACAAGAGTTTTCTTTATCTTCGGTAGAGATCACTTATTCCCGTCCTGCTCTTCGCGGACGTAAGATATTTGGTGATATCGTGCCTTTTGGAAAATTGTGGAGAGCAGGGGCCAATGCTCCTACTAAAATAACTTTTGGAGAAGATGTCAAAATTCAGGGAAAAACCTTGAAAGCAGGTTCTTACCAATTGATGATCAATCCTTCTGAAAAATCATGGGAGATTATCTTCAACAAAGGAACTAATGGAGTTTTTAATTATCATCCAGAGGAAAATGTGTTAAGCACTACGGTTCCAACAGCTACTTTACAGTACCCGGTGGAATCTTTGGCATACCAATTTGAACTAGTTGCTGCCAATAAGATGTTTATTCAGATATCATGGGAAAAAACAACAGTTTCTATTCCAATAGAAACGGAGATTGATGCCAAGATTGCGGCTTCCATTGATCAAGTGATGAATGCAGACAACAAACCTTATTTTGAATCGGCTTCTTATTATTTTGAGACGGGTCGTGATTTGAACAAGGCTTTGGAGTGGGCTAGTAAAGCGACAGCGGCTAACCCTACTGCGTTCTGGGTTTTCCATTTAAAAGCGAAGATTCAAGCGAAAATGGGTGACAAAACGGGTGCCAAAGCAACGGCTTTGAAATCCATTGAATTGGCGAAAGCCCAAAAAAATGACGATTACGTAGCGCTTAATGAGAAATTAATTAAGAGCTTATAAAATAGAATTGCTTAATTTGAAAAAGCCTTTCTTAACGGGAAGGCTTTTTTTAGCTTATATATGGGAGAAGAAAAGGGATATAGTACCAATAAAGAGCAAGAAACCGCCGTTTTAGTGGCCGTGACTTCGCAAAAACAGAATGCACAACAAACGGCAGAATACTTAGCCGAGTTAGCATTTTTAGCCTCTACCTCAGGGGTGTTGACTTTGCATAGCTTTACACAAAATTTAGCTAAGCCAGATAACCGTACCTATGTGGGTAAAGGTAAATTAGAGGATGTGATTCGTTATGTGATTGACAAAGATGTGGATATGATCATCTTTGATGATGATTTAAGCCCATCTCAGGTTAGAAATATTGAATATGAGATTTCGATATGCGGCAAGGAGATGAAAGTCTTGGACCGCAGTTTGTTGATTTTGAATATTTTCGCACAAAGGGCCAAAACGGTACAAGCGAAAACACAAGTGGAATTGGCCCAGTACCAATACATGCTTCCACGTTTGACCCGTATGTGGTCTCACTTATCCAAGCAGCGTGGTGGTGTGGGTATGCGTGGACCGGGTGAGAAGGAATTGGAGACTGACCGACGTATCGCCAATGACCGCATAGCCTTTTTGAAAGAAAAGTTGGAGGCGATAGACCGACAAACCTTTACTCAGCGTAAGAACCGTGACCGTATGGTGCGTGTGTCTTTGGTGGGTTATACCAACGTAGGTAAATCGACCTTGATGCAAAAGTTGGCCAAAGCGGATGTCTTTGCGGAGAATAAATTATTTGCTACGGTAGACTCTACCGTGCGTAAAGTGAGTTGGGAAGGTATTCCGTTCTTATTAACGGATACGGTAGGATTTATTCGTAAGCTCCCTACCCTATTGATTGAATCTTTTAAATCGACCTTGGATGAGGTAAGAGAAGCGGATATTTTATTGCATGTGGTGGATATTTCGCATCCAAACTTTGAGGAGCAAATTGAGATTGTTCAAGGGATTTTGAATGAAATGGGCGCAGGTGACAAGCCAACAATCTTAGTTTTCAATAAGATTGATTTATTCCCGGTGGAAGATGTATTCTTTGAAGGAGCGGCCTTGAATGAAGATGGCGAACCGGAATTAAGTAAAATGGACCGAGTAACTCAGTTCTTGAAGCAAACTCACTGGCAGACCAACCAACCTAAAACGGTATTTATTTCGGCAGAACAAAAAAGCAATTTGAATGAATTGCGGGATACTGTTATGAGTCTAATCAAAGATAAACACTACCAAATTTTCCCGAATTGGTTAGGTGGTAATCACTTGATGGGGCATAGTGATGAGTATGTGCCGGAGTAAATGGTAATGTAGAATTAGGAATGTAGAATGAAGAATTTTTTAGGATACTATTCTCGACATTCAACACATTTCGATAGAGTTGAATTAAAACTGTAAATTGATTTCAGAGCACCTTTCTACATTCTACATTTTACATTCTACATTTTACATTCTACATTTTATATTCTACATTCCTAATTCTACATTCTACATCATAACGCTTTCCCCCTCAACCTTAAGGAATTCGAAATCACCGACACGGAGCTAAAGCTCATGGCGAGGGCGGCGAGCATCGGGGATAAAAGTGTGCCGAAAAATGGGTACAGAACTCCTGCCGCAATGGGAATGCCTAATACGTTGTATCCCAAGGCAAAAAACAAATTCTCCTTAATGTTACGGATGACCATTTGGCTTAATTTTCTAGCCTTAGCAATATCCCGTAAATCTCCTTTAATGAGGGTTATCTCCGCACTTTCTATGGCCACGTCAGTTCCTGTTCCCATAGCTATTCCAATATCCGCCTGAGATAGGGCAGGTGCATCATTAATGCCATCTCCTGCCATAGCTACTTTTTTACCTTCGGCTTGCAAACGAACAATTTCATCCAGTTTCGACTGAGGCAACATCTGTGCTTTCCAAGCGTCTAATCCCAGTTTTTTACCCACCAAATCAGCCGTTTCTTGATTATCCCCTGTCAGCATAATCACTTGTAAACCTTCGGATTGTAGTTCTTGAATAGCTTGCTGGCTGGATTCTTTGATTTTATCGCTAATAACCAAAGCCGCTTGAGCTTCTTTTTCATCCGCAAAGTAAGAAATCGTTTTACCAAGTTTTTGCTCCGCAATCACCTGCTTGAACAAATCCACTGGAATATTGATACGGCGCTCCTCTAGCAATTTATGATTTCCTATGACGTAGGTTTTCCCTGCAATTTGCCCCAATACCCCTTTACCCAATAAGGCTTCAAAATGATCGACTTTGATGGCCGTAATTCCCAAATTCTTAGCAAAATTGACACTAGCTTTAGCCAAAGGATGCTCACTCAGCGAATTCAGTGATACTATTTTTTGCCAGACATCCCTCTCGATTATTTCCTCTGAACTGACCAACATTTTTTCCAGGGAAGGCTTGCCCTCAGTCACGGTTCCAGTTTTATCGATTATCACCACATTGACTTCAGCTAATTTTTCCAAAGCTTCGGCATTTTTAATCAATATACCATGTTGGGCACCCTTCCCTACTCCTACCATCACCGACATCGGTGTGGCTAAGCCAAGGGCACATGGACAAGCGATGATGAGCACCGCAATAGCATTCACAAAGGCAAAAGTATATGCATTTTCATCGGCCAACAAGGCCCAAGCCATGAAGGTTAAAAGCGAGGAAAGCACAACAGCGGGTACAAAATAGGAAGAAATGGTATCGGCCATTTTTTGAATGGGCGCTTTAGAACTACTTGCTCGGTGTACCAATTCAATAATTTGAGATAATAAAGTATCTGCCCCAATTTTATCTGTTTGAAGTACAAAACTCGTATTTCCATTAATGGAACCTGCCCTCACGATATCTCCAGCTTGTTTATCCACAGGAATAGGCTCCCCGCTAATCATGGATTCGTCAATGGAGGCATGACCATCCTGAATATGTCCATCTACAGGAATTTTTTCCCCAGGCTTCACGCGGATTAAATCTTGAACTTGGATTTGGTCAATCGAAACGATAACTTCTTTGCCATCCTTAATCAATGTCGCCTCATTGGGTACTAGTTTCAATAATTCCCGGATAGCTGCATTAGTCTTACCATGAGCTCTAGCTTCAAGTACCTGACCTAATAAAACCAAGGTTAAAATCACAGTAGCTGCTTCAAAATACACATAAACAGTACCATGATGCGAATGAAATTGATGGGGGAAAATGGATGGAAAAAAGAGAGCAATGAGCGAAAACAACCAAGCAGCGCCAGCGCCAATGCCTATTAAGGTAAACATATTGAAATGCCGACTAATCAATGATTGCCAAGCCCGTTCAAAAAACATCCAAGTAGCATAAAATACGACAGGGATAGATAAGGCAAGCTCCACCCAATTCCAGGTATTCATGGAGGCCCATTGAAATAAAGGGTTTCCAGGAATCATATCCGTCATGGAAATAACAAAAATGGGTAAGGTAAATGCAATGGCAATTTTTAATTTAAATAATAAGTTCTGATAGGTACTATTTTCATCTTCGATACCAGTTGCTTGAGCGACCAAATCCATGCCACAAATAGGGCAAGATCCAGGTTTAGCATAGGTTTTATCTCCCTCACAATGCATGGGACAATAATATAAAGCCCCTTGAATGGCTACGGGTTTTGGTTTGGCCAACAAAGTTTGGGGATTTTGACCAATGTGGTAATTTCCCCCGCTAGCTTGCAAAGCCTTTTCAAAAACGTCGGTGGAAATATGATGTTCCAACTCAATGATGGCTTCGGCTTTTTCCAAATCAACGGTAGCTTTGGCCCCTTCTACGGAGTTTAAGGCTTTTTCAACGTGACTTCGGCAGCCTTGGCAACTCATGCCAGTTATGGGGTAGGTATGTTTCATTTCAATGTAGAATGAGGAATGTAGAATGTAGAATATAGAATGTAGAATGTAAAATGTAGAATGTAGAATTATCGACTTTATCCTATAAAACAAATATTTAAGGGGAAGCATTCAAATATAAGCAAGTATTTTGCTCTTGAATGATAAATTTTAATAAGCTCCGTTTCTATCTTTTGTTGGGATTAACCTCTGAATGTAGAATGTAGAATGTAGAATTTTAGATCTGAAGGCTATTCCTTAAGCTTGAGCTAAAGGGAATGAACGAAGCGGGAATCGAGTCGAACGCAAACTGGCTATTAAACATGACACTTCAAAGAACAACTTTTGATGTTGGCTTCGAGAGCCTCAGCCAACTGTAAAATTCTGTGGTAAGACACAACTACTCTTTTTAAAAACAAGTTGATGAGTTGGCTGAGGTTCTCGAAGCCAACTATTGCCATTGGAATTGCATGTGCTATTCGACATGTTCCGCAGGGTCATGTCGAATGATAAGATTATTGGAATTTGTAATTCCATTCTATTTTGAAGGCCTCAAACAAATACTAAATTATCGCTAATCTCAAGGTATTTCTTTTTTTGGAAAAAAAAAGAAACAAAAAAACTTGAAACAAATCGGTTAATCCTAAGACGAATTCCGCTTTCGCGGAACCGATGCTCACTTCGCATACGGCTTTAATTTTTGACTCTTGGCTATTCCCTTCGCACAGTGTCAAAAATGCGCCTACCGCTTCGCTCATGCTCCGTTCTCATCTTTCTTCGGGATTAACCTCTGAATGTAGAATGTAGAATGATGAATGTAGAATTTTAGATCTGAAGGCTAATCGTTCAGCTACTTCGAAAAGGAAATGAACGAAAGGGAATCGAGTCGAGCGCAAACTGGCTATTAGACATGACACTTCAAAGAATAACTTTTGATGTTGGCTTCGAGAGCCTCAGCCAACTGTAAAATTCTGTGGTAAGACACAACTACTCTTTTAAAAACAAGTTGATGAGTTGGCTGAGGTTCTCGAAGCCAACTATTGCCATTGGAATTGCATGTGCTATTCGACATGTTCCGCAGGGTCATGTCGAATTATAGATTAGTGGAGTTTTAGGTCAGAAGGCTATTCCTTAAGCTTGAGCTAAAGGGAATGAACGAAGCGGGAATCGAGTCGAACGCGACACCGGCACATCTAACGTTTAGGTTCACCTTTGTTTGAGAGAGATACTCGTAGTGGCCCCAGCGGGAATCGAACCCACATCTAACGTTTAGGAAACGTCTATTCTATCCGTTGAACTATGGCGCCAAAATAGACTTGCAAATTAATCATTTTAGAACAAAAAACTTGATAATATTTGATTGGGTAGTTCTTTATCTTGTAGCTTTGAGCCAAACAATTATTAGTCAAAAACCTAATTCTATGAAAACCCTGTGGATGAAAAAATCATTTCTTTTAGGTATTAGCCTACTTTTCAGTCTCTCTTCTGAGTTATTTGCTCAAGAAAAAGTAGAGCGATGGAATCGAATAGAACTGGTTTGGAATGCCCCCTTTAAAGGTAATGGATTCCAAGATGTCGAATTCAAAGCTACTTTCGTTCATCAAGATACTACGATGACCATTTCGGGTTTTTATGATGGCGACAATCGGTTTAAAATTCGATTTATGCCCACCAAATTAGGTACTTGGCGCTTTACCACACAAAGTAATGTGGCAGGATTAGCCAAAAAATCAGGGACTTTGGAATGCATCACTCCTTCAATACAAAACCATGGTATGGTCAAAACCCATCAAATGGTGCATTTTAGTTACGCTGATGGAAAAATATATTACCCTTTGGGAACAACCGCTTATGCTTGGAACCACATGGGAACTGAATTGCAAAACTTGACTTTGGCTTCCTTATCAAAGTCTGGCTTTAATAAAATTAGGATGTGTGTATTTCCCAAAAACTATGATTTAGTAAAAGAAGAACCCAAGCTATACCCCTTTCTTGTCAAAGAAATTAAACGAGATGAACTGGGTAATACGACCTATATTTGGGATTACTCTCAATTTAATCCCACTTTTTTTCAACACCTAGAAAAGCAACTAGATGCATTGCAAAACTTAGGAATAGAGGCTGATTTAATTCTATTCCATCCATATGATAAAGGAAGATGGGGATTTGATGCCATGCCCCGAGAGGTCAATATTCGGTATATTCAATATTTATTGTCACGTATTTCCTCTTTTAGAAATGTTTGGTGGTCGATGGCCAACGAATGGGATTATGTGAAATCAAAAACTGTTGCGGATTGGGATGAATTAACTAAAACAGTTGTCAAATCAGACCCATATCGCCATTTATGTTCTATTCATGGAGCTACTGCAACCTATTTTGATTATTGGAAACCGGAATTTACCCATGTAAGCGTGCAAGATGAATCACCGGTTCAAAGTCCCAATTCCGCAGCCATGCTCCGAAATGTATATCATAAACCCGTGGTTTTGGATGAAGTAGGATATGAAGGCAATCTTAAATCGCGCTGGGGAAGATACAGTCCTGAAACCATGACTCATTTGATTTGGAATGGAGTGATGGGTGGCACTTACGTGACTCATGGAGAATCATTTATGTTTAAAGATCACCGAGATACGATATTCTGGGCCAAAGGTGGCCGATTTGTTGGCGAAAGTTGGAAGCGAATTCGTTTTTTGAGACAACTATTAGAAGAAGGTCCTGGGCCTATGACTTTGTCGGATGTTTCACGCGACAATGTTACTTCATCCGGTGGAAAGGGAAATTATTTAGTTTATTTTGGCAAACAAATTCAGGAATATTGGATGTTTAATTTACCTGTCAACAATGGATCTTTTGGTAAATTAAGTGCAGGCACTCGCTTTCAAGTCGATATTATTGATACTTATGCTATGACCGTTCATACCCTACCGGAGATATTTGAAACGGGAAAAGACAGTGATTATCGGTTTTATGACAAAGATTGGAAGAAAATCAGGTTGCCAGAAAAGCCCTACATCGCGCTACGAATCAGGGAAATCCATGAATGATTAACCTAGCTTTAGGGTATTTTAATTATTAACAATACATTAAGATGAATAATCAGTACTATTTTTATGTAAAATAAGATAAATTAGAACTTCAATCTAAACCTATATGTCAAAAAAAGAAAAAGAACTGCCAAGCAGAAGAAGTTTCATTCAGCAAGTTTCATTTGCATCCATATTCCTACTTTCTGGACAAATCAAGGCCATAAGTCCAAATGAAGTAGAGGCATTCCGAAAAAAGGTCAAATTGCGTTTTATTGTAGCATCTGACATCCATTATGGGCAAGCTAATACTCCTTTTGAGGAGATGTTGGACAAGGCCATTCAACAAATCAACCAATTTCATGCCGATAATCCATTGGATTTTTGTGTCATGAATGGGGACATTGTCCATGATGATAAATCCTGGATGCCTAAAGCCAAACAGAAAATTGACGGACTTAAAATGCCGTATTACGTGACACGGGGAAATCATGATTTAGTAAGTGCCGATTTTTGGAAAGAAATATGGGGTACTCCATTGAACCACCAGGTCGTGCATAAAAAAGTGGGTATTTTATTAGGTGACACATCCAATGAACAAGGCAAATATTTATGCCCCGATTTAATTTGGCTAAAAGAGCAATTGGAGTTGCACAAAAAATACAAACAAGTATTATTGTTTTTACATATTCCCCAAGCCAAATGGACCAAACACGGCATTGATCATCCGGAATTTTTTGATTTATTAAAAAATTACCCCAATGTCAAGGCAGCTTTCCATGGTCATGAGCATGATCAAGATGGAGTTAAAATGATGAATAATACCCCGTTTTTATTTGATTCCCATATTGGGGGAAGTTGGGGTACAGCTTATAAAGGCTATCGTGTGGGTGAATTATTACAAGATGGAACTTTAATCACCTATATGATGAACCCTGAAGTGAAGATGGAGGAACTTAGCTTTTAAACGCCAAGATTAAACCGTGTAGCACGGAAAAGTATCGAAACTCCTAACGCTGTCAGGGTTCCAAACCCTGCCAGCGTTGCTGAAACAGGTTTAATCAGCCGTTTAACGAATGAGTTTTCGAATTAATTGTCCAAGAAATAGATATTCATCTAGGATACGTCATCGTATGATATCCAACTCAAAAAAATAATATTCCTGGTAAAAGTTTAAACAAAAAAAAAGTCGAAGCTTAAAAAGTTCCGACTTTCTGCAATCCGTGTTCTAATGTTTTAGAGGTTTCCCTCTTATTGAAATGACGTATAGGGCATCACTTCAATTTCTTTATTTATCCAATCGATTCACGTAAACGAATGATTGAATATTTGGTTTCGCTCCTTTGAAGTCAATGATGTAGAAATACACACCATCTGTAATAGTACCTTCTCCTTGAACGACACCTATGCCTTTAGGTATCTCTCCACCCCAATCATTTTTATAATTGTCGGTTTCGTACACTATACTACCCCAACGGTTAAAGATGGTTAAATGGTGACTTGGCATGCTCATGATTCCAGGAATCACAAACTTATCATTAATACCATCTCCATTTGGAGAGAATCCTTGCGTAACAAACGGTTCGCAAATGTCTTTATCCTTACTATTTGGAATACCATCTTTATCACAATCTGGTAATGCTCCATAGTTGATGTCATCTTCTAATTTATCCGGTATACCATCACCGTCATCATCTGGATCTTTGTAATCCGGAATACCATTTCTATCCGTATCAATTGGATTCAATGGATCTGGTCCAACTTCTTCCTTATCGGAGATTCCATTGTTATCTGAGTCAACATCACGGTAATCAGGTAAACCATCTAAATCTGCATCTGAAGGTTTGTTTGGATCACTACCTACTTCCATCTTATCTGGAATACCGTCTGCATCGGAATCAGTATCACGGAAGTCATAGATACCATCCTTATCTGTATCCAAAGGTCTGCTAGGATCTGGTCCCACCTCAACTAAATCAGGTATGGTATCCGCATCCGTATCAAGATCTAAGTAATCTGGTAGACCATCCTTATCCGTATCTACTGGTACTTTTGGACTATCTCCAGCTTCAATTTTATCTGAAATGGTGTCATTATCAGAATCCGTATCTGTGTAGTTGGCTTTTCCATCTTTATCCGAGTCTACTGGAATCATTGGATCTTTACCTGCTTCTACACTATCTGGAATACCATCATTATCTGCATCTAATTCACGGTAATCAGGAACAGTATCTCCGTCAGTATCTTGAGGTTTCAATGGATTAGCACCCGCCTCAATGAAATCAGGAATACCGTCATTATCCGAGTCAGTATCACGGTAATCGTATTTAGGACTTCCATCTGTATGGGTATCAGCATCTGTGTTCAATGGATTATTGACATCTGCACCAACCTCAATGATATCCAACATTCCGTCATTATCTGAATCTATGTCACGATAATCTGGCAATAAATCTCCATCAGAATCTAGTGGAACTAATGGTACTTTTCCTGCTTCAATACTATCTGGAATGGTATCATTATCCGAGTCGGTATCTAACATATCTGCTAGACCATCCTTGTCTGTATCTACTGGTGCACCATTGATGATACCTACCTCTACTCCATCTGGCATCGTATCATTATCTGAATCCACATCACGGAAATCAGCCAATCCATCTTTATCTGTATCTCTTGGCATATTTGGATTAGGGCCAGCTTCCATTTTATCAGAAACGGTATCGTTATCAGAATCGGTATCTTGGAAATCATACTTGCCATCTTTATCAGAATCTAGCGGTTTCCAAACATCACTTCCCACCTCCACTTTATCTGGAATCGTATCATTATCTGCATCCAATTCTAACATATCCGGAATTCCGTCTCCATCTGTATCCACAGGTTTTGTTAAGTCTTTACCTGCTTCTACGCTATCTGGAATACCATCACCATCAGAATCTGTATCCTCAAAGTTTTTCAAACCATCACCATCTGTATCCCAAGGCTTATCACAATTACCCACTTCCACATTATCCAAAATACCATCTCCATCTGAATCCGTATCGCGGAAGTTGGCTAATTTATCTTGATCCCAATCTGCTCCACCTTCAACACCATCGCGAATACAGTCATTATCTGAGTCTAGGTCTAAGAAATCTGGCGAACCATCTTTGTCCGAATCAATAACCGCTTTGTATTCACCACGATCATCCCAACCATTTTCGTTGCCATCATTTAAGTTATCGCATTCTCTACACTTATCTTTTCCTTCCCAAGCATCTGGAATTCCATCACCATCGGAATCATCATCTAAGTAATTTGGAATACGATCTCCATCATTATCTGTATCACGCTCGTCACTATCACCTAACCAGTCACCATCAGCATCTTTATCGCGGTAGTTTGGTCTACCATCTTTATCTGGGTCATTGGTTAATTCTACCTTATCGGCAATACCATCACCGTCTGAATCAAGATCGATGTAGTCTGGAGTTCCGTCCTTATCTGTATCAGGTACTGGAGCAGGATTTCCTTCTAAGAAATCAGCTAATCCATTTCCATTTACGTCTGGAGATGCACCATTTTTATCTACTCGACCATCGTAATTATCATCAATCGTTCCACGCTTATTATCTGTTCCTTCCCAAGCATCTAAAATACTGTCATTGTCAGAGTCAATGTCTAAGAAGTTCATCACGCCATCACCATCGGTATCGAATGATCTTTCTTGGGTATCTAAAATACCGTCATTGTCAGAATCTAAATCCAAGTAGTTAGCATCACCATCTCCATCACTATCCATATTCTTTTCGATCATATCTAAAATACCATCATTATCAGAATCTGGATCTAGGAAATTTGGAATGCCATCTGAATCAAAGTCTTGGCAAGTACCAGTACCTAGGTAACCTCCATTACACTCCATTTCATTGGAAATACCATCACTATCGCAATCACCTGCAAAGTATTTAGCATAACCTATACTTCCTTTAGGAGGAATATAACCAGCAATTCCACCAGAACATGCATTGGAAGGTTCTACGTCCGTTCCATTAGGTGATCCATCACCATCACAATCAATGGCTTTCCAAGCAGCTGATGTTTTAGACATAACAAACGAGCTCATCAAATATGAACAACCATCATTCATGTCTGTTTTATCTATCAATTCTTGCTCATCTGTAACACTATCACCATCAGAATCAGCCGATACAATGACGATTTCAGGTGTTTGAACAGCTGCCCCTTCGGTAGGCGTGATGGTGAATTTAGTTGAACCTGAAGTACCTTGTTTGTACGTAATTCCAAGTACAGAGAAGTCGGCCACACCATTTACAAAGTCAGTTGGTTTCGATAATGTATAAGTAGTCTGTGCTGTTGTAGTAGTACCAGAAACATTGGATACAACAATTTTCACAGGGTTAAGTGCAGCATTGAAGGTTGTAACGGTATTACCGTAATCATCAATGGCTACCATGGTACCCGTTATTGGTTTTCCAGCTTCTTGCTGTGCATCTAAATCAACTTGCAGCGTAGAGAAATTAGCAGGAACTACTGTTACTGGTAATTTATTTTCCGTTTTAGTAACGATAGAACCCGTAGGCGTTTTAACTTCTAATTTGGCTACTTCCGCAGCAAATAATACAACCTGGATGGTGGCAACTCCATTGACAAACTTCACTGTGAAGCTTGAGCCAAATGGTGTCATTCCGTTCAAGACTAAGTTCGAACTTGGAGTAGCAGTTCCTGTTTTGCCATTGGCCAAACTTGGTCCTCCCGAGGCACTTGTTAAAATATTAACTGTAGTATTATTAGTCGTTTTCTTACCCGTTTCAACTCTTGCTTGTGGATTTTTGGTATCACTTGGAATTGAGGCAGTAGTAACTAAGTTGGCGCCAGCTTGAGGATTAGCCGTGCCATTAGGAGCAATAGATGCACCTGCCAATTGCAATAGCTGGTCTCCCGTGAAATTCGTAACGACATTACCAAATTGATCGGTTGCCTTCACGGTCATAGTAATCGTTGAACCAGCAGGTACGGTTTGATCATTGGTGGAAATGATAAAATTAGTAGGAGCGCCTGCAGTTACATTGAATGCATTAGACTCCCCAGTTTTACCTGTGATATTGCTAGAACTTAATCCACTTCCAGTGGCTAATAATACAACTCCCGTTTCACTCTTAGTATATGACCATCCAGTAATTTCAACTGAAGGTGAGCCAGCTATTAAGGTTGCAGAAGCAGTTCCTGAAATAGTACCAGTTCCTGTTTTAACGGTCAAAGTAATTAGCCCACTAGCAGTAGCATTTACCGGATTATTGGTTACGTCCACCAAAGTAGCCGTTACTGTTTGTGGTAATCCAGCTACGTGGTTAGCAATGGTGCTTAACTTAATTTTAGCCGCTTCACCTGAACTAAATGTGATAGACGGACTAGTAACGCTAACACCAGTAGCGGATGTAAATGTCAATGTACCGACTCCAATACCTCCGCTGTATACTAAACCTAGACTTGTCAAGTTAGCAACACCATTTACAAAGTCATTCGATGCATTCAGTTTATTGACACCCGATAAGCCTGTAATGGTACCGACTAAACTTGAGGTTACAGTTACATTATTGCTGCTTGCATTGAAGTTAGTGATGATATTACCGAAGGCATCTTGCGCCGTCAAGGTATTTATACCAACTAGGGCTTGTCCAGCCACTTGAGGGCTAGTTAAGCTTAATTCAAACTTAGACATAGCACCAGCACTTACAGCTACTGTTAAGCGATCGGATCCACTTGTAGTAAGCGAACCTTCACTTGCTGTGATAGTTGCTGTCTCCGCTTTGTACAAGCGCATCACTGCGGTAGCTACCCCTGAGGTAAAGGTTAAATTAGTCACTGTACCTAGGTTGGTTCCATCAATGCTAGGACTTTGAACTGGATTAGCTGAACTAGTTGCCCCACCAAAAGTAAGTTGTTTTGAACCTGAATATGTCGTAGCTGTATTACCACTTGCATCTTTTGCGGTAATGGTAATGATTTGCTGTCCACCTGCAATTTGTGTGCCAGAACCCGTAATAACTAATTTAGTTGGCGCACCGGCATTGAACGTGACGCTTGCTGTCGTTTGACTGCTTGTTCCACTTAATACTGGATTACCATTTAAACTTGCCACAAATACACCCGTACCTGGGGTAGTTGAACTCACGGTGGCTGTATATGTTCCGTTTCCATTATCAGTCACAGCAGATACTGTTCCTACACCTGAAGACTTAGTAATTAGAATAGTAGCTCCACCAGTAGTAATGCTATTTCCATTAACATCTTTAGCTGTTACCGTCAATGTTTGTGTACTTCCATCTGCCAATAAGCTAGCTGTTGTAGGACTTAAGGTAGAAGTTGTAGCATTAGCCGCGCCCACTGTAAAGGTAACGCTTGCCTGAGTTTGAGTAGCTGTTCCACTTAAAACTGGATTTGAATTAATTGTAGCAACAAATACTCCTGTACCAGCTTGCAACGAACTAACTGTGGCTGTGTAAGTTCCATTAGCATTATCTGTCACCGCAGAAACCGTACCTACTCCGGATAATTTTGTAATTAGAACGGTGGCTCCTCCAGTGGTTATTGAATTTCCTAAGGCGTCTTTCGCTGTTACTGTCAAGGTCTGTGGAATTCCAGAAGCTAACAAGCTTGAACTTATTGGAGTTAAAGTGGATGTTGCTCCACTAGGTACATTTGCATTTATTACAACAGAATTACTTGTAATAGCTGTTCCACTTGCTGGTGTAAAGGTAAAGGTTCCCGTACCTGTAACTCCTGAATAAGTCAATCCTGATAAGTTTGAAACGCCTGCTACAAAATCAGTAATATTAGAAAGTTTATTTACTCCTGATAAGCCAGAAATTGTTCCAGCTAAGCTGCTAGTCACGGTGATATTATTGGTAGCGGCGTTAAATCCAGTTACCGTATTTCCATAAGCATCTAAGGCCGTTAAGGTGTTAGTACCTGTAAAGGCTGAAGCACTATTTTGTGGTGAAGCTAAACTTACCGACAATTTAGAGAAGGTACTTGGTGTTACTGTCAAACTTAGGCGATCTGTACCAGTGCTTGAAATTGTTCCAGAACTTACAGAAATCAATGCCGTTTCAGCCTTATATAAAGTCACATTCAAGGTAGCAACACCATTCACAAAAGTGACTGAAGTATTTGAACCAAAGGCAATGCTTCCTGCCAATGGAGAAATCGCAGGATTTAAGGAAACGTTGGCTCCTGAGAATACCATGGACTTAGTTCCTGTGTAAATCGTGGATGTATTTCCATTACTATCCTTAGCCGTTATGGTAATACTTTGAGGTACTCCAGCCATGACACTTGAAGCAGCAGCTGTTATGACAAATTTAGTTGCTTCTCCACCATTAATTAGGACATTAGCACTTGTTGAAGCAGTACCCGTCGCTGGAGTAAATGTAAATGTTCCAGTACCAGGGTTACCAGTATAAATCATTCCTAGGCTAGTTAAATTAGCCACACCATTAACAAAATCACCAGCGGCAGTCAACTTATTCGTACCTGATAAACCTGTAATGCTTCCTGTTAAACTAGAACTTACTGTAATATTATTGGTCGAAGCATTAAAGTTTGTCACCGTGTTGCCATAAGCATCTTTGGCTGTCAGGGTATTGATACCTTTGAAAGTCTCAGCATTATTTTGAGGACTTGCCAATGCAATCAATAATTTACTAAAGGTTCCCGCTGTAACATCTACTGTTAATCGGTCTGTTCCATCTGATACGATACTACCATCAGTTACTTCTACCACGGCTGTTTCCACTTGATATAGTATCATACTAGCTGTTGCCACACCATTGCTAAAGGTGATGTTCGTAGCTGAATTAAAATCTATTCCAGCCACAGTTGCATTCGTAACAGGGCTCGTAGATGGATTAGCACCGGAGAATGTCAATTGTTTTGCACCAGTGTAAGTCGTAACTGTATTGCCACTTTCATCTTTCGCTGTAATGGTGATGGTTTGAGCCACACCAGCTGCTTGATTAGATGCTCCAGTTATAATCAGTTTAGTAGCACTTCCGCTAGTGAAGTTTATGTTAGTACTTGTCACAGCAGTTCCTGTAGCTGGAGTGAAGGTTAAAGTTCCTGTTCCGGCTGTTCCAGTAAATTTCAATCCAAGGTTAGTTAAATTGGCTATACCATTGATAAAGTCTCCAACAGCATTCAATTTATTCGTTCCTGATAGACCTGTGATGGTACCTGTTAGGCTAGCACTTACTGTGATATTATTAAGTGATGCATCAAATGTGCTTACTGTATTTCCATAAGCATCTAAGGCCGTTAAGGTGTTAGTACCTGTAAAGGCTACCCCAATAGCTTGTGTATTGGCAAGACTAGCTTGCAATTTGCTGAAGCTTGCAGGACTTACAGCTACTGCTAAACGATCAGCCCCTGAAGATGTTATGGTTCCGTCACTAACTGATATAATGGCATTTTCTACTTTGAACAAGTTCATACTCACAGTAGCCACACCATTACTAAATACCACATTAGTAGCTGTGCCAAAGGATGTATTCGCAACCGTTGGACTTGTCACAGGTAATGTGGATGCAGTAGCTCCAGAGAAGGTTAAGCTTTTCGTACCCGTATAGCTAGTAATCGTATTGCCACCTGAATCTTTGGCTGTTAAGGTAATCGTTTGAGCTGTACCTGCCACTTGATTCGAAGAACCTGTAATAATTAATTTATTTAAGGCTCCTGGGTTAATTGCAACTGGACCTCCAGTACTTGCTAAGCCCGTAGTTGGCGTAAAGGTGAAGTTTACGTTTCCTGCCAATCCAGCATATACGATACCTAGGTTTGTCAAATTAGCCACACCATTGACAAAGTCACCTGCGGCATTCAATCTATTCGTACCAGATAAACCTGTAATCGTTCCTGTAAGGCTTGAGCTAACAGTAATGACATTGGAACTTGCGTTAAAGCTAGTTACAGTATTTCCATAAGCATCTTTAGCAGTCAGGGTATTCGTACCTGTCCAGGCTACACCATTAGATTGAGAAGCAGCTAAACTTACCGCTAATTGACTAAATCCACCAGGGTTAACCGTTAGAGTTAATCTGTCAGATCCACTTGAAGCAGTAATGCCAGACGTACTTGCAGCAATATTAGCTGTTTCAACAGCATAAAGCGTCAAGTTGGTACTAGCCACACCATTGACAAAATTGATTATGGTATTCGAAGCAAAATTGCTGGCCGCAGAAGTTTTATCCGTTGCACTGGCTGTGAAATTTCCATTTGGTGATAAACTTGCTCCTGAGAATACTAAAGTTTTGTCGCCTGAGAAACTTGTTACAATATTACCATTGGCGTCTTTCGCAGTAATTGTAATAGCTTGTGCTATACCAGCCGTTTGAGTGGCCGTAGCACTTGTAAGCACTAATCGAGTAGCTGTACCAGAGCTAATACTTACGTTAGAGCTGGTAATTGCTAATCCTGTTGCAGGGGTAAAGGTAAATGTTCCTGTTCCAACTGTACCCGTGTAGATTAAGCCAAGGCTACTTAAGTTCGCTACTCCATTCACAAAGTCACCAGCAGCTGATAATTTATTTGTACCAGACAATCCGCTAATGGTACCTGGTAAGCTCGTGCTAACCGTGATGTTATTGCTTGATGCGCTAAAGTTAGTAACTGTATTTCCGTAAGCATCTAAAGCTGTCAAGGTATTGGTACCTGTAAAGGCTACACCATTGGTCTGAGATGCAGCCATGGTCAATCCTAATTTAGCGAAAGATCCTACTCCTACTGTAATAGCCAAGCGGTCAGATCCAGTAGCACTTAAAGTACCATCACTTACAGCGATATTAACTGATTCAGCTAAATATAGAGATAAATTAGTGGTAGCCACTCCATTGGTAAAGGTGATCGTAGTAGCAGTACCAAAACTAATTTGGTTAGCATTTTTATCAGTAGCCTTAGGGGTAGTTACAGGGCTTAATGAGCTAAGAGCACCCGAGAAGGTTAATGATTTATCCCCAGCAAAAGAAGTAATGGTATTTCCACTTAAATCCTTCGCCGTGATTGTAATCGTTTGACTCGTTCCAGCCGTTTGCGTGCCGGATCCTGTAATCACAAACTTATTGGCCGATCCTGGATTGATCGTTATGCTGCCACTTGTTACAGCTGTCCCTGTT